>CAJOIW010000001.1:0-94229 GCA_905234845.1 uncultured Prevotella sp.
GTACTGGGACATCATGAAGACCTGGACCGACTACCTCGTGGAGAACGGACAAGACCCGTCGAACCAGCTCTGCACCGACGACTTCGCCGGTCACTGGGCCCACAACTGCAACCTCAGCATCAAGGCCATCATGGGTGTGGCAGGCTTTGCCGAGATGGCGAGGATGAAGGGCGACCAGGCTACCTACGACAAGTACATGCAGACGGCGAAGACGATGGCCGCGAAGTGGGAGCAGGACGCTCGCGAGGGCGACCACTACCGGCTGGCCTTCGACCGCGAGAACACGTGGAGCCAGAAGTACAACATGGTGTGGGACAAGCTCTGGAACATCAATATCTTCCCCAACAAGGCCATGGATCGTGAGATGAAGTATTACCTCACGAAGCAGAACAAATACGGTCTGCCGCTCGACATCCGTAAGGACTACACGAAGAACGACTGGATTATGTGGACGGCAGCCATGGCAAAGGACAACAAAATGTTCCTCAAGTTCGTCGATCCGCTATGGGATTATGTCAATGAGACCTCCTCACGCGTGCCCATCAGCGACTGGTACGACACGAAGACCGGCAACATGGTCGGCTTCAAGGCCCGTTCGGTCATCGGCGGTTTCTGGATGAAAGTCCTCGCCGATAAAATGGCAAAGAAATAAAATTCAAATCACAATAATTACAAACCTAAAGTCAAATTCAAAATGAAAAAGAACCTAAAGAAGATGCACTTCATCCACTTCGGAGTTCTTGTCGCTTCGTTTGCGCTCTTTACGCTTACCAGCTGTAAGGACTCAGCGAACATTGAGGACTATGTGGGTGTGCACAAGACGGATCCCTATGATCCTTCCAGGCCGGTCACCATTACGGGCTTTACGCCAGAGTCGGGCGGCTTGGGTCAGCAGCTTGTCATCAGTGGTTCCAACTTCGGAAACAATCCGGAGATTGTCAGTGTGACCATTGGTGGAAAACCTGCCGTGCTCGTCAGCGTTATGAGTGATTGCCTCTACTGCTATGTACCTGGTGGAGCGTTCTCTGGCGTTATTGAGGTAACTGTCGGCGACGAGACAACCGGCACACAGACCGCACGCGCTGCAACAAACTTCAACTACGAGCGTAAAATGGTCGTAGGCAAGCTTTGTGGTTACAAGAATGCCCGTGACGACCAAGGTTGGAAAGACGGTCCGTTCGAGACCTGTAGCGGTTTCCGCAACGACGGTGTGATGCAGTTCTCACCCTACAACCACGACCAGCTCTTCATCGTTTACGACCAGGAGCCTTATTTCGGAACGGTGGCACACGGAATTCAGCTGCTCGACCTCAAGGAGCGTACCGTGCAGACCATTCTGCCGCTCTCGAAGTTCAATGATCAACGTCTGCGTACCATCGATTTCTGCGTTGACCCGTTTGCTTACGACGAGTATGGCAACTGGCTCGGTCGTGCCGAGGAGTACTGGACGGAGGCTGACTATCAGAACAATCGCAAGACCCGTTGGTCGGAGCACCTGATTATCTCTGCCGACAACGACGACAACGATTTCCGTGCTAACTCGGTTTATATCGTAGACCGCGACCAGAATGGTAATTTCTCAGCTAACTCTGTTGTCACTCCGTTGGCCAACTATCGTCAGTGCAACGGTGCTTCGATTCATCCCAACGGCGAGCTTTATTTTACCTCTTATCAGCTTGGTGAGGTTATCCGCCTTGACATGAATACCTATTGGGACTGCATTGAGGCACAGAAACTGGAAACCGATCCGCGACTGATACAGGCATGGGATCCCTATGTAAAGGATAACAAGTTCGGTGGATTCAAGATCCTCTATACCATTCAGGACCGCTATTGGGAATTCCAGATCGACATCCATCCTACAGGTAAGTTTGCCTATATTGTGGTTATCAACCAGCAGTATATTTTGCGTACCGACTATGATGAGAACCTCAAGGAATTCTTGCCGCCGTATCAGGTTGCGGGAACTATGAAGACTCGTGGCTTTGTCGACGGTGTAGGTAAGTCCGCACAGTTCGCTCGTCCTTATCAGGGTACCTTCGTTAAGAATGACCAGTATGAGGCAGAGGGAAAGTCCGACATCTACGACTTCTATATCTGCGACAACAGCTGGTGGCCGTCTCATGGAGGAAATGGCTATGATGTTAAACAAGAAGCTCATGCTATTCGTCTGCTCACGCCCGAAGGTATTGTGAAGACATACGCAGGCGGTAGCTCTGCCACACATGCCGACGGTAAGCCCTTCGGCTCAGAGAACGGAGAACTGCGCGACGTGGCTCGTTTCGACCGTCCTACAGGTCTGGTTAACGACTTCCACATCGACAAGATTACAGGCGAGAAGACCCTTATCTTCTACATCCTCGACACCATGAACCGCTGCATCCGTACCATCACAATGGAAGAGCCGGAGGATGAGCCAGAATCTGAGGAACCTGAACCAGAAGAACCCGAAGAGTAACCTATCTAATCACTGAACGATATGAAAAAGTATTTAATCATGTTCATTATGCTCATCGGCACTGCAACGGGTGCCTTTGCGCAACAGGAAATGGAAATCACGGGTACGGTGACCGATGCTGCTACGGGTGAGCCCCTCATCGGTGTGAGCGTAGTCGTGAAGAACGTTGCCGGACTCGGTGTCACCACCGACATCGATGGTAACTACTCCATTAAAGTAAAAGAATATCAGACCATCCAATATTCATACATTGGTTATGAGACTATTGAACAAATGGTGAAGTCAGGCAAGTCCCGTATGGACATTGCCCTAAAGGAAGAAAAACTCAATGCTGTCGACGAGGTGGTCGTAACGGCTATGGGTACGCAGAAGAAACTGACGGTGACGGGTGCCGTGACCAATGTGGAAATGGGCGACCTGAAGCACTATTCTTCCTCAAACTTCTCCAATACTCTGGCCGGTAACGTACCGGGTATCATTGCCTATCAGTCATCTGGTCAGCCTGGTAAGAAGAGTACCTCTGAATTCTGGATTCGTGGTATCTCCACCTTTGGTGCAGGCGACAAGGCATATATCTTGGTCGATGGTTTCGAGCGTGAGAATATCGACGACCTCAACATTGAGGATATCGAGTCGTTCTCCGTCTTGAAAGACGCGTCTGCGACTGCTATCTATGGTTCTAAAGGTGCAAACGGTGTAATCCTTATCACTACCAAACACGGTAAGGCTGGTAAGGTAAACATCAATGCGAAATTTGAGACCGCATATAACACCCGTACCATTACTCCAGAAATGGTAAATGGTTACGACTATGCCAACTACATCAATGAGGCACGTATCACCCGTAACGTGGGTGTGCTCTATCAGCCCATCGAGTTGGAGCTTATCCGTAATGGACTCGACCCCGACCTTTATCCTAATGTAGACTGGCAGGATCTTCTGCTCAAGGATGGTGCTTGGAGCTATCGCGCTAACGTCAACCTCAGTGGTGGTGGTGAGACGGCTCGCTATTTCGCCTCTATGTCTTACACAGAAGACCAGGGTATGTATAAGACCGACCAGACGTTGAAAGATCAGTATGACACCAATGCCAACTTCAAGCGTTGGAACTACCGTTTAAATGTCGATGTGGACATTACGCCGACCACGCTCATGAAGTTCGGTGTGTCGGGTAACCTGTCGAAGACCAACTCTCCCGGACTCGGTGACGACCGTGTATGGGGACAGCTCTTTGGTTACAATGCCCTCTATTCGCCGATTATGTACTCCAATGGTTATCTCCCCTTCCGTGGGCCGACCATACCTGAAGAGTTCGGAGGTGCAGACCCCAACATTGATGCCTTCTTCAATCAATATGGTAATTATGTCAACCCGTGGGTTTCCTCCACGCAGACAGGTTATAACCAAAGCTGGGACAACAATGTGCAGTTGAATGTTACGTTGGAGCAGAAACTCGACTTCATCACGAAGGGACTTCGTCTTGATGCCCGCTTCGGTTTCGATACCTACAACTCCAACTACATCAACCGTCGCCGTGTTCCGGCTATGTATGCCGTTGATAAACGTGATTCTGAGACTGGTGTATTGGAATTTACCAAGGTCATCAATGCTACAGACATGGTGCAGACTTCAGGTGGTAGTGGCTCACGTCGTGAGTTCCTCGACCTGTTGCTTCACTGGGATCGCACCTTCGCCAAGTCACATACCTTTGGTGCCAACGTGAAGTACACATGGGATCAGAACACCACTACGGTGAACATTGGCAATGATATTCGTAACGGTGTGGCTCATACAAATATGGGTCTGGCTGCTCAAGCAACCTATAATTATAAGAACCGTTACTTCGTTGACTACAACTTCGGTTACAACGGAACGGAGAACTTCGCCGATCACCATCGTTTCGGTTTCTTCCCCGCTTGGTCAGTAGCTTGGAATATCGGTGAGGAGCCTTGGGTTCAGGAGCATCTCAAATGGATCAACATGTTCAAGATCCGCTATTCTCATGGTAAAGTGGGTAATGACAACACGGGTATCCGCTTCCCCTACCTCTACACCATCTCTAATATGAACACCGGCTCTTATGAGTGGGGGCAGAGTCAGAACAGCTATAGCGGTTTGCAATATCAGTTAGTGGCTTCTAACAACGTGACTTGGGAAGTTGCCCGGAAAGATGACGTGGGTATTGATCTGTATGTTTTCAATAACAAGTTTAACCTGACTGCTGACTACTTCTATGAGAAGCGTACTGGCATTTTCACAAAGCGTCAGTTCCTGCCCTCAATGGTCGGTATCGACTTCTTCGACCAAGGAGGCAATGACTGGAACTATCCCCGTGCCAACGTGGGTGCTGTTCGCCAGCGCGGTATCGATGGTAACTTCAAGTATGAGGACAAGATTGGACAGGTCGGATTTACCATTCGTGGTAACATGACCTATAGCAAGAACGAGATTTTGGAATATGATGAGGAGAACAACGTCTATCCGTATCTGAACCAGCACGGCTACCGTGTGAATCAGGAGCGTGGTCTTGTGGCCCTCGGTCTGTTCAAAGACTATGATGACATTCGCAACAGCCCGCACCAAGAATTTGGTGTTTACCAGCCGGGTGATATCAAATATAAGGATGTCAATGGTGACGGCGTGGTCAATGACAACGATGTGGTGCCCATTGGTGCCACACGTACGCCTAACCTCATCTACGGTTTGGGTATCTCCATCGTATGGAAGGGCTTTGACTTCAACCTCCACTTCCAAGGTGCGGGCAAGTCTACCTTCCCCATCTACGGTAAGTGCGTTTATGCCTTCAGCGAGGGTCAGTGGGGTAATATCTTCAAGGGCATGCTCGACGACCGTTGGATTGCCGCCGACATATCGGGTGATCCTGCTACAGAGAATCCCAATGCCTCTTATCCGCGTCTGAGCTTTGGAGGAAACAACAATAACTATCGCAATTCTACCTTCTGGCTGCGCGATGGTCGTTACCTGCGTCTGAAGAACTTGGACTTCGGTTACACGCTTCCAAAGGTGTTTGTGAACAAGTTGCACCTGAGCAATGTGCGATTCTATGTACAGGGTACCAACCTCTGCTTCATCTCGAAGAAGTTTGATACATGGGATCCTGAGTCTCTCCAGCCGCGTGGTGAGGACTATCCTATCACAAAGGCCGTTACGGCAGGTATACAAGTTAGTCTTTAATCAACAAAGGTTTAGCTATTATGAACAAGAAAATATTTTTAGTATTAGTGTCTGTTGTATGCGGCAGCGCGTTGTTTACTTCGTGCAACGACCTCGACGCAGACAAATATTTTACCGACCGCGTGACGTTAGAGACGGTCTTTGAGGAGAAGACACGTTCAGAGCAGTGGTTGGCTGAGGCATACCAGTATCTGAAGGGTGCCAATGCCGAGGTATGTAGTAAGGGTGCCACAGGTGGAGCCGGAGAAAACTGGAATCCGTTCTGTTTCGACGATGACATGTATTATGGCGACCGTGACCGTAGCCCGGAGTTTGGTGGTGACGGCAAGGATGCCATTTGGGGCTCCTACAACGGTTTCCACGAGGGTCTCTACGACGAGAGTGTAGGCAGGAATGCCTGGGACTATTGCTATAAAGGTATTCGTCAGGCTTCCATCTTCATTCAAAACATCCACATGAACAAGGAGATGTCGCAGGATGAGATAGAGGACTATCGTGGCCAGGCACGTTTTGTGCGGGCTTACTACTACTGGCTCTTGCTTCGCAAGTATGGTCCCGTGCCCATCATGCCTGATGAAGGTGAGGACTATACGTTGAGCTATGCACAAATCGCCCGTGCGCGTAGTACCTATGATGAAGTGGCTACTTATATTGGTGACGAAATGGTAAAAGCCGCTAAGGAGCTGAAATTTGTGGGTGGAATGGTGAATCCTCGCGATGAGGCTCAAGTGGCTCGTCCTACGGTGGGTGCCGCATTGGCAACCCGTGCCATCGCCTTCATCTATGCCGCCAGTCCGTTGGCTAATGGTCAACTGAAGAACGGCCAGCATCCGGCAACCGTTACCGATGTTGTGGCAAAGGAACTGAAGAACTTCGACGGCACGCCACTGCTCGGTATGGATTACGACGAATCAAAGTGGGCACGTGCCGCCGCTGCCTGCAAGGATGTTATGGAGTTGGGTGCCTATGAGCTCTATCATGAGCCTGCTGTATCCACTCCGACCGATGTCTATGCAAAGACAGTTCCCTGCTACGAGGATGGCGACTTCTCTGAGAAGACATGGCTTGAGGGCGGTTATTCCGACATCGACCCGATGTTGTCCTATCGTAACCTTTTCAATGGTACTGTGAGCCCGGTGAACAACCCGGAGCACATTTTTGGTCGTATCACCAATGTGGCGACAGGCGACAACGACCTTGGAATCGGTGCCCTTGTGCTTCATGAGATGCCGACGAGTCTTGGAGGTTGGAACACACATGGTCTGACACAGAAGATGGTTGATGCCTATTACATGAAAGACGGTAGCGATGCCCCTGGTGCCCGTAGTGAATGGGGTGAGGGCGACGGATCTGAGCGTCTGACAGGATGGACAAGCCGTAACGATATCTTGCGCGACAATAAGTATCCAGAGCTGATTGTCGGTAATAATAAGGGTGGACAGAATGTCTCGCTGCAATATGTTCAGCGTGAGCCGCGTTTCTATGCTTCGGTAGCATTCAGTGGAACTACCTGGGAATGTTTCTCCGACCCCACTTCGTCCAACCGCTTCAAGCAAGTGTTCTATTATCGCAATGCCGGTAATGGTTATCTGAACTCTGGCTTCTCCTACCTGCGTACGGGTATCGGCTGCAAAAAATGGTATCATCCTTATGACTATGCAACGGGCGGTACCTATTCTAACATCCGCACCAAGACCGAGACCGCCATTCGCTATGCTGACATCCTCTTGATGTATGCCGAGGCTCTGAACGAGCTGACGGGTACCTATCAAGTAGCTTCCTGGGATGGCACGACCACCTATACCATCGGCCGTGACCTGACAGAGATGAAGCGTGGTATCCGTGATGTACGTCGTCGTGCCGGTTTGCCCGACTATACGGCAGAGGAATATGCCGATGCCAACAAGCTGCGTGCCAAGATCAAGCGTGAGCGCATGATAGAGTTCCTCGGCGAGGGCAAACGCTATTTCGACCTGCGCCGTTGGATGGATGCTCCTGTTGAGGAGTCGAAGCAGGTTTATGGTCTTGATGTCTTCCAGACTCAGCCCGACAGAGACCTCTTCATGCAGGTGGTTCCCATCACCACGCTCTCGGCAACCTTCTCTGACAAGATGTACTTCTGGCCTATCCAGCACAGCGAGTTGAAACGTAACAGCAAACTGGTTCAGAACCCAGGATGGACATATAACGATTGATAATTGATAATTGAAAATTGAAAATGTTATGAAACAGATATCAATATTACTTGCGTCGCTGTTCGGTGTGCTTCTGCTGACCACCTCTTGCAACGACGAATGGAAAGAAGAGCAGTATGAGCACTTCGTCAGCTTCAAGGCTCCGCTCAACGATGGTGGTGTTTCGGCAGTCTATGTGCCCTATACCCGTCATAATGACGACGGAGAGGCTACTTTTGGCGAGCATGGCTTGTCGAACTATCTGCTGCCTGTCATTGTCAGTGGTACGACCACCAATGGTGCTAATTTCACTGTAGGTGTAGAGGAGAGCGATACATTGACCATCCTTAACTATGAGCGTTTCCAAAACCGCTCCGACCTCTACTATGTCAACATGAGCCAGTATGCCACTTATCCCTCAACGGTTGAGTTCAAGGCGGGTCAGGATGTCAGCCTGCTTGACATTCGTTTCAACTTTAAGGGTATCGACATGAGCCAGAAGTGGGTATTGCCTATCCGCGTGGCAGACAATGCCAGCAATGGCTTTGCCCCGCATCCGCGTAAGCACTACGCTCAGGCCATGCTTCGTGTTTATCCTTACAATGATTTCTCTGGTAGCTATTCGGCCACGACACAGACCATGGCTCGTTGGTATACTGAAGTTGATAAGCAAGGTAAGGAAACTCGCAAGGAAGGTGACTTCGCTGGTGGTGAGACCTCGCGTGGCTATGTGGTTGATGAGAATACCATCTTCTTCTATGCGGGCAACAACATCGACGAGACCCGTACAGACCGTAAGAACTATAAAATTTATGCCGAGTTCCAGCCAGAACCACTGAATCCCAGCGTGGGTAATGTCAGGTTGTATTCCGACAACCCCGACATGAAGTTCGTCGGTCATGAGCAGGATGAGTCGAAGACACAACCCACCTTCTCCATCTATGAGCAGAAGGATGATGTGCAGCCTTACCTCATCCACCGTTATCTCATTATCTCGGACATTGATTACGATTTCACGGACTATACCCTTGTTCCCGGACAGGAGCGCAACTACGTTGTAAGGGGTACGTTGACCATGGAGCGTAAGATCAATACCCAGATTCCGAACGAGGATCAGGCTATCGAGTGGTAAACCAAGCCCCTCCCCATCCCTCCCCCAAGGGGAGGGGGCTGTAAATCGTAAACTGTAAATTGTAAACCTCTCCCAATCCCTCCCCTTCGGGGAGGTTAGGAGGGGTTTAACTCCTTAAAAGATTATGAAAGCAATCAAGGTAATTACTTTATCTCTCATCTCTATGTTTGCTCCCCTCCTTTGGGGAGGGGTTGGAGTTGGGTTGGCGCAGACTTTTGTGGTGGAGCATCCCATCACGTCATCGCAGAGTTTGAACTATGTGAATAGTCGTGCACCCCTGCGTCAGCAGTGTTTCATTAAGCTACCCGTTGGTAGTATTAGACCCACCGGATGGATAGGCCGCTATCTGCAATTGCAACGCGACGGACTTACCGGTCACCTCGGAGAAATATCAGCCTGGCTTGAGAAGGAAAACAATGCCTGGCTCACCACCGGTGGTGATCATGGATGGGAAGAAGTGCCTTACTGGCTGAAAGGCTACAGCGATCTCGCCTATATCCTTGGCGACGAACAGATGATAGCAGAGACGAAGACGTGGATAGAGGCTGTGTTCAAGAGCCAGCGTGAAGACGGATTCTTCGGACCTGTGAACATGCGGGGCGACAAACCCGAGCTCTGGGCACAGATGATCATGCTCTCCACACTCCAGACCTATTATGAATATACTGATGACGAGCGTGTCATCGACCTTATGACCCGTTACTTCAAGTGGGAACTGCAAGTGCCCGATGAGAAATTCCTCGAAGACTATTGGGAGAACTCGCGCGGTGGCGATAACCTCTACACCGTGCTCTGGCTCTACAATCGTACGGGCGATGCCTTCCTGCTCGACCTCGCGCACAAGATTCACCGCAATACCGCTAACTGGTGTCAGGACTCCGCGCTGCCCAACTGGCACAACGTGAATGTGGCACAGTGTTTCCGCGAGCCCGCCACCTACTGGATGCTTACGGGAGAGGATAGTTACCGTCAGGCTTCCTACAACGACCAACAACTCATCCGCCGCATTTACGGACAGGTACCTGGCGGTATGTTCGGTGGCGACGAGAACTGTCGTATGGGGTATATCGACCCCCGTCAGGGTGTAGAGACCTGTGGCATGGTTGAGCAGATGGCCAGCGACGAGATTATGTTGCGTTTCACGGGCGATACCTATTGGGCAGAGAACTGCGAGGATGTGGCCTTCAATACCTATCCTGCCGCTACCATGCCCGACTTCCGTGCCCTTCGCTACATCACTTCGCCCAATATGGTGCAAAGCGACTCGAAGAATCATGCCCCAGGCATCGATAATAACGGACCTTTCCTCTCCATGAACCCCTTCAGCAGCCGTTGCTGCCAGCACAACCATGCACAGGGCTGGCCCTACTATAGTGAGAATCTTGTCTATGCGACACCCGACAACGGTGTGGCTTTCGTGCTCTATGGAGCCTGTGAGGCACAGCTGAAAGTGGGCGACGACACCGACCTCACCGTAAAGGAAGAGACCCACTATCCCTTCAACGACCAGATAGACTTCACCCTCTCGCTGAAGAAAAAAGCATCGTTCCCACTATACCTGCGCATCCCCACATGGGCACAGGGCGCATCCGTCAAGATTAACGGCAAGTTGGAACAGGTACAGCTTGAGCGCGGGAAATACGTCTGCATCAACCGCCAGTGGAAGAACGGCGACCGTATCACGCTTGCCCTTCCCATGACTCTTGGGCTCCGCCAGTGGATAGCTAACAAGAACAGCGTGTCCATCGACTATGGTCCGCTTACCCTCTCACTGAAGATTAAGGAGCGCTACGTTACTCGCGACAGCAAGGAGACCGCTATAGGCGACTCGAAATGGCAGAAGAATGCCGATGCCTCTCAGTGGCCTACAACCGAGATTTATGCCGACTCGCCGTGGAACTATGCCATCTATCTCCCTGGAGGTGAGTTGAAGATAGAGCGTGTGCGCACGCCCTGGCCTGCCGATGATTTCCCCTTCACGCCCGAAAGCACCCCTGTTAGCTTCCGTGCCAAGGGACGGCTTGTGCCTTCATGGACAATGGATAAGTATGAGCTGTGCGGTGTCCTGCCCAACGAGACTGCCGAGAAGTCAGCCGAGCTTTATGACATTGAGCTTGTCCCGATGGGAGTAGCCCGCCTGCGTATCTCCGCCTTCCCTGTGGCTAAAGAATAGAAGAAGTTTGTGACAAAAGAAGACAACTTTGTTCGCATAGTTTTTGTTACATTTATTAACAGTCGCCCGTTTTCTTTTAACACGAAAACGGGCGATTTTTCGAACACGATGTGTCGTGGACGCATTTGGTGCAAGCACGCGTGTGCAATTGTCTGCTACCGCAGATAGAAGAGAGGTGAAGGACAGGGGAGGGGAGTGTGCAATTTTTGTTTTGCGAAAGCTATATGTTTCGCTTCCGAATGGTAAGCTTTCGCAGCATGAAAGACCGTCTTTCGCACTCCAAAAGACGGTCTTTTGCAACCCCAAACATATACCTTTCAGAAGTGATATGTGAAAAATAATGAGTTAAAAGCGCGATAGGTGATAGGTGATGGGTGTTTTTTGCTTCTGGAATGAGAAAAAAGTCCGACAGGAATTGTTAAAAAACTCCTGTCGGATTTTGCATTAGTTAACATTTCTTCGTAGGCAGCGACCTTTATTTCTCGTTTGAGAAGGAGTAGGGTGCCGCCTTGGGGGCTGTGCCGCGCTGGCGGTTCGGCTGTGCCGACATGGTGTAGCTGATGGTACCGCCCTGCAAGAGCTCGTCGTGGGTAAGGTAGTTGCGGTCGTGGGGCTTTCCGTTGAGCTGCATCTGATTGACATAGCGATTGGCGCAGCTGTTGTTAGGTGCGTCGAAGACCACGGTGCGGCCGTTCTCGAGTGTGAGCGTGAGCTTCTTGAAGTATGGGGTGCCGAGGGCGTATTGGCCTGAGCCTGGGCAGACGGGATAGAAGCCCATGGCGGAGAAGACGTACCAGGCAGAGGTCTGGCCGTTGTCCTCGTCGCCGCAGTAGCCGTCGGGCGTCGGCTTGTATAGCTTGTTCATGGCTTCGCGTATCCAGTACTGGCTCTTCCATGGCTGCCCGCTCCAGTTGTAGAGGTAGAGCACGTGCTGAATGGGCTGGTTGCCGTGGGCGTAGTTGCCCATGTTCATGATTTGCATCTCGCGTATCTCGTGGATGACACCGCCGTAGTAGCTGTCGTCGAAGATAGGTGGCACAACGAACACAGAGTCCATCATTTGATTGAACATGTCGCGTCCGCCCATGAGGTCGATGAGTCCCTGCACATCATGGAATACCGACCACGTGTAGTGCCACGAGTTGCCCTCGGTGAAGGCGTCGCCCCATTTATACGGGCTGAACGGGCTTTGGAAAGTGCCGTCCTGGTTACGCCCGCGCATCATCTTCGTTTCTTTATCGAACACGTTGCGGTAGTTGAGCGCGTGTTTCTTGAAGGGTTCCAGTTCTTTTTTCGACTTGCCGAGGGCTTGTCCGAACTTGTAGATGCACCAGTCGTCATAGGCGTATTCAAGCGTGCGGGCAACGTTCTCGTTGATTTTCACGTCGTAGGGCACGTAGCCCAACTTGTTGTAATACTCAAAACCGTAGCGGCCTGTCGACTGTATGCGCGGATGCACGGCGTTGGCTCCATGGACGACGGCTTGCCAGAGCTGCTCGGCATCGTAGCCGCGGAGACCTTTCAGGTAAGCGTCGGCGACGACGGAGGCCGAGTTGTTGCCGACCATGCAGCCGCGGTGTCCCGGGCTGGCCCATTCGGGCAGGAAGCCGCTCTCAAGCCAGGTATTGACAAGTCCTTCCTGCATTTTCTGTCCCATAGACGGATAGACGAGGTTGACGAGGGGGAACAGACAGCGGAAGGTGTCCCAGAAACCAGTGTCGGTGAAGAGGTAGCCTGGGCGTACCTCGCCGTTGTAGGGGCTATAGTGCACGATGCCCGTGTCGGCAGTCTGCTCGGCAAAGCAGCGGGGGAACAATACCGAACGGTAGAGGCAGGAGTAGAATGTGCGTATGTTGTCTACGTTGTCGTCTTCGACCTTCATCTTGCCGAGCACCTCGTTCCAGCGGTCGCGGCCACGTTGCTTCACGTTGTCGAACTTGTAGTCGCCCAGCTCCTTCAGGTTCTGCAGAGCCTGCTCCTCGCTGATGAACGATGAGGCCACGCAGACCTCGACCACCTCGCCACGCTTTGTAGGCTGGAACTCGACGATGGCTCCGGCATGGTGGGTTTCAAGTTCGATATCGTCTTTCAACTCACAGTTCTTGTATTTGTCGCCTCGCTCCTCGCCTTCCACGTCGACAACTTTCCACGACTTGAAAGGATGGTCAAAGATGAGTACAAAGTAGTTCTTGAAGTTTCGGGGCACGCCACCGCTGTTCTTTGTTGTATAGCCGACCACCATGTTGCGCTCGGGAATGATGCGCACATAGGAGCCACGGTCGAAGGCGTCGACAATGACGGAGGCTTTTTCAGCTGTGGGATAGGTAAAGCGCATGGCACATGCCCGCTCCGTCGGTGCCAGCTCGGCCGTCACGTCGTAATCGGCCAGATAGACACTATAGTAGTAGGGTTTGACAGTCTCGGCCTTGTGGGAGAACCACGAGGCACGACGGTCTTGATGGAATTGCGGCTCACCCGTTACGGGAAGCACTGCGAACTGCCCGTAGTCGTTAATCCATGGCGAGGGCTGGTGGGTCTGCTTGAAGCCACGAATCTTATGATGGCCATAGACATAAGCCCATCCGTCGCCCATCGGTCCCGTCTGCGGCATCCAGAAGTTCATGCCCCAGGGCATGGCAATGGCAGGGTAGGTGTTACCTGTAGACAGTTCAAAACTCGAGTCGGTACCCATGAGCGGATTCACGTAGTCTACTGGCTCAAGCGTCTGTGCCGTCAGCGACATTGTCGCCGTCAGCAGAAGAGAGGTAAGAAAAACTTTGAATTTCATCATCTAAGCGGTTTTGTTGGTTATATGGTTTTCTGCCTGCAAAGATACGATTAAGTGAGTGAAAAAACAAATTTATTTGAGTTTTTCTGAACGCAAGTACCTTCGACGTTAGTCAAAGATAATGAAAAAAAATGAAAAAGCGTCATCATTGTGTAAAAGTTTTCACTCTGCACTTGTATGGGTGCTGGCTGATGGGCGCTGGGCGTTGGCTTCCTCCCCTTTTACCCCCCTCTCCCTTTGGAGAGGGGTCGGGGGTGAGGCTGCAGGGGTTTCTCCCTCTCCTTCGGGGAGGGATGGGGAGGGGTTAGAAGGGGTTGTGGATGAGTGTTGGGCATTGGGTGATGGTTTCCTCCCTTTCGGGGAGGTTAGGAGGGGTGTAGTTTTCTTGACAGGCTCTCTCTGACCTTCTTTTTGTTCAAGGAATCGTTCTATCCGTTTGTTGGCAGAAGAGGAGTAGGCATTGAACATGTTAAAGGCGATGAGAATGTCGGTGATGTGGTTGTCGTCAACGTATTGTCGCATGTTCTTTGTAAAATAACGGAAGTCAACAACATGGATTTCGGCAAATGAGTAGGTCATGAAACCGGGTAGTACATTGCCGAAGGAGTCCTTGATGATAAGCAGACGACGATTGGTCTTGGCATGGGTGACGATTTTCGTGAGTCGGGCATCGCCACCGAGATAGGTGCCGAAGGTGTGATGACTGCCATTGGGGAAGGAATAGAAGAGCGGGCCTTTGGCAGAACCGCTTTCACCCACTACGCGGCCGTCGTTGAGCTGATAATCTATGTAAGTGGTGGTGTAGGAGGAGTCTTTCGGCGTGTAGTAGACGAAATCCTCGGGCGACTGCTTGACGGCAATGTCGTGGGAATAGCCGTACATGCTGCCTACATAGCCATGCACCACGTGGCGCTGATAACCATTCTGCAATGTGGGAAAGTTTACATTGGCTGTCTTGGCGAAGGCCGATGCGGCATAGTAGGCACCGAGCGATGACCAGTGATGGTCGGTACGCATGTAGATATCCTCAGCGGCATGTAGGGCCAATGGCGTATAGGCATCCACGGCTTTCACTCCCTTATCGAGCAGTGAATGGATGTGCTGAATGGTGGGGCGTTGGGGTTTTACCCGTTGGCGTGCCTGATTAGGACAATAGAACTCCACGGGGATGGGTACGACCATCGCATAGATGTTCGTTTTCGGGAAAGTTTGCTTATAGAGGTTGACCGCCTGTGCGAACTCTCCGCCACCGTCAGCCCCTCCGCCATAAGCCATGAGCGCTCTTACCACAGGAACCTTGCCCACGACGATGATGCCCGCATGAGCGATTTTTGCGTCTTCGTCAGCATTCAAGTGGTTCACATATTCGGCCATCCCTTGATTCTCGTCTTCAGGTTGCACCTCTCCATCCTGCACAACGCCATCAGCCTTTGCTGCATGGAATGTGACTGCTTCGGTTAAGGAGAGGCGCATGAGGTCTTTCACCTGCATGCTGAGTGCCATCAGTTCGTCGCGGAATGGCTCGCTGTCACTAAACCACGAGGATATATCTTCCGTCAGAGTGCCGTCTTTCAGACGGTCAAGACTGAACTCTGGAAACTGTTTGAGTTTTCGCTTCTCTAACTCGGAAACGGTGCTACGTGGAAACGTGTCGAAGACAATGGTCACCGCGGCAAAGACAAGTACAATGAGGGCGATATATAGTTTATGGCTCATGATTAAAAGCGTGTATAGATAAATGCATTATTGGTTGCTCCGACGAGCAGTGCCACACTCAGGATGAGCAGTACTACAGAGAGGAGTGCGCGAGTGATAAACAACATGGCTTCCTTACCCCATCCGCTTGGTATGCGTCGGGTATATTGCTCAGCGACAAACCGTCGTGTGGGCATGCAAAACAGTAAAGCCGCTACCCAGAGGAAGAAATGATCGGTGATCGCACTGACGGTGACAAAATCGTGAAGCGATTCGCTTTGGCCGAAGAACGACTTGAAAAAGGTTGTCATTTTTCCGAAATCATCGAAATAGAAGATGCCCCAACCGATGATGACGAGCAGTAGGCTATAGATGTGGAGCAACACAGATGAGGGATGAGAGATAAAAGACGAGGGCCTGGGGCCATTCTCTTGCTCTTTGCTCTTTACCGTTTCGAGTGAGACATGTTTCATCGCAGCCTTCTTTTGCCCTTTGAAATACGGCAAGCGTAGCAGGGTGTATTTCTCTATCATGACGATAAGGCCGAAATAGAGACCCCAGATGATGAAATTCCATGACGCGCCGTGCCACATACCCGTAAGAAACCATACCACCATGATGTTCCACGCTTGATGGCGACGGTTGCCACCCATGGGAATATAGACATAGTCGCGGAAAAAACTGCCGAGCGACATGTGCCACCGGCGCCAGAAATCGGTGATGCTATCGCAGCAGTAGGGATGATTGAAGTTTTCCTTGAAGTGGAAACCCATGCATCGCCCCATGCCGATGGCCATGTCGCTGTAGCCTGAAAAGTCGAAATAAATCTGCATGGTGAATGCCACAATGCCTATCCATGCCCCAGAGGTGGTGAGGTCGCCAAGGCCATTCTTTAGGAACTGGTCGGCAATTTCCGAGAACTGATTGGCAAGTATAACCTTTTTGCCTAAACCGATGAGAAAGCGATAGATGCCTTCGGAGAGGTCTTTGCTGTTCACGTGCCGGTTGTTTATCTCGACGGCGATAGTACCATAGCGTACAATGGGACCAGCGATGAGTTGCGGAAACATGGAGATATAGAGCAACAGATCGACAAACCGACGTTGTGAAGCTGATTCTCGGCGATAAACATCTACAAGATAGGAAATGGACTGAAATGTATAGAAGGAAATGCCGATGGGTAACGAGATGCGAGGGATGAGGGATGAGGAAAGAGGGACAAGGGAAGAAATCGTCTCAACGAAGAAACCAGCATACTTGAACGTGCCGAGAATGAGCAGGTTACAGGCCAGACCGATAACAAGCGCAACTTTTCGGTGATGTTCCTGATGGTCAATGATGCGACCAGCAATATAATTGATGAGTACGCTCACCAGCATTAAGAATACGTAAACGGGTTCGCCCCATGCATAGAAAATAAGAGAGAAGACCACGAGCATGGCGTTTCTTGCACTGAGACTTTCCGTCCTGTAACTCCGTTCCCCTGCTGCATTTGCTTGCAATCTTGACAGCCAACGGTCAAGGAGCATTCCCAATAGATAGCATAGTGCAAATGCTGGTATAAAAACAAAAAGGAAAAACAGGTCGGAGAATACCATTGTTGTTTACGGTTTACAGAGCGCTTTGCTAATAAATAATGAATAAAGAAAAAAGGACAATGATAAAGTTTATTTTTTTTATTTTATTCTTTGACGGGTATAATGTCGCGTGAGCCATCGGGGTTGACACGGATACTGATGCGGAGGGTGTCTGCGGGTAGAATGGGCTCGATGAGTTCTGGCCACTCGATGATACAGGGGTTTCCGGAATAAAAATAGTCTTCGACTCCAATGTCGAGTGCCTCTTGCAAGTTGCGCAAACGGTAGAAGTCGAAGTGGTAGAGGGGCCTCACCCCCGCCCCCTCTCCAACGGGAGAGGGGAGGAAAGTGTATTCGTTGACGATGGCGAAGGTGGGAGAGGTGACGGGGTCGGTGATGCCGAGCTCATGGGCTATAGCGCTGACGAGGGTGGTTTTTCCTGCTCCCATTGGTGCGTAGAGGGCGATACAAAGAGATGGTTGACGGTTGACGGGTGGTAGGAAATGGGCGATAATCTGTCGGGCTGCTTGGGGGAGTTCGGCAAGGGTGGCTACGTGGATGGTGTTCATTTCTTTCTGGGGGTAAGCGTGACAATGGGTATAATCATTTCTTCCATGGAGATGCCGCCGTGTTGGAAGGTGTTGCGGTAGTAGCTGACGTAGTGGTTGTAGTTGTTTGGATAGGCGAAGAAATCGTCGCCTGTAGCAAACACATAGGAGGTAGACAGGTTGGGTGCGGGCAGCTGTGCCTGTGCGGGTTGCTTGATGGTGAAGACCTCCTTGGGATTGTAGGCAAGGTTCTTGCCGAGTTTATAGCGCAGATTGGTATTGGTGTTACGGTCGCCTACAATCTTGACGGGCTTGGTGGCACGAATGGAACCATGATCGGTGGTGATGAGCACCTTATAGTTATCGCTGGCCAGTCGCTTAAGCAGTTCGGCGAGTGGTGAGTGGCGGAACCATGAGAGAGTGATGGAACGGTAGGCCGCTTCATTGTTTGCCAGCTCGCGTACCATCTTCATCTCTGTGCGTGCATGGGAGAGCATGTCGATGAAGTTTACAACGACAACGTTGAGGTCGTATCGACGGAGCTCGTTGTAGCGTTCGAGTAGTTTCTCGGCAGCGGCAGAGTCGTTTATCTTATGGTAGGAGAATGTGTCGTGGCGGCGGAAGCGTTCTATTTGTGTCTGTATAAGTGGAGCCTCGTTGAGGTTCTTGCCCTCTTCCTCGTCCTCGTCGACCCATAGGTTGGGATACATCTGTACGATTTGTGCAGGCATGAGTCCGCTGAAAATGGCATTGCGCGCATATTGGGTAGCTGTGGGAAGAATGCTGAGATAGAGGTCTTCGTCGATGTCGAACTGCTCGCTGAGGTCTTGTGCGAGCGTGCGCCACTGGTCAAGTCGGAAATTGTCGATAACGATAAGGAAAACTTTCTCGCCCTGGGTCAGCAGGGGAAACACCTTTTGCTTGAAAATCTGTGTGGAGATAAGGGGTGTTGGGTATTGGGCGTTGGATGACGGTGAAACCCAATCGAGATAGTTCTGTTTGATATATTTTGCAAATCCCAGATTGGCTTCCTCCTTTTGCATGCTAAGCATTTCGCTCATGGCGCTGTCGGTGCCCGTCAGCTCAAGCTCCCAGTGGACGAGGCGTTTATACACATTGCGCCAGTCGTCCCACGTGCGGCAGTCGGCTATCTGCATGGCGATGTCTTGAAAACTCTGCTGATAGTTTGACAGTGTCACCTCGTTGACGATTTCGCGCTGATGGATATTCTTTTTCAGCGTGAGGAGTATCTGATTGGGGTTGACGGGTTTAATAAGGTAGTCGGCAATCTTAGAGCCGATGGCTTGGTTCATGATGTTCTCTTCTTCGCTCTTGGTAACCATCACGACAGGCGTGGCAGGTGAAATCTCCTTTATCTGCGCGAGGGTCTCAAGCCCAGTGAGTCCGGGCATCATCTCGTCGAGCAAGATCAGGTCGAATGTATGTTGACGGCATGCTTCAATGGCATCGCTTCCATTGCTGACAGTGATGACCTCATAGCCTTTCTTTTGTAGGAAAATGATGTGGGCCTTCAACAGTTCTATCTCATCGTCGACCCAAAGGAGCAATCCGTTTGACATATTCTTTCTTTTGCTTAATGTTTAGACTTCTTCGCGCCTCACTTATGACTCTTTTTTAGAACCCGTCGAGGTCATAATACTCATCTTCGAGGTCGTAGTTGTTTTGTTTCTTATTGGGTTGTGGGACGGGTGTAGGTGTACTGTCTTCGTCGAAGTAGAAGTCGTCTTCAGTGGGTTGTCGGGGGGGCTCTGGCTTCTCAGGTGTTACTGTTTTTTCCTGTTTCTCCGTAACTTTTGGGCTTTCCTGTTTCTCCGAGGTTACTGGTTTTTCCGGCTGTCTGATGGTTTCCGGCTGTCTGGTAATGGTAGGTTCAGGTTGATTCTCGGGGATAAGGACAGGAGCATCTTCTTTGATGTTGTCCTCATCGTCGATAATGACCGTCGTGCCGTTTGTGTCCTCGTCAGTGTCGACAGGGATAGTAATGCCGTCGTCTTCGGATTGAACCGGAGTGATGTTGTTTTCAGGCTGGACAGGTTGAACCGGTGTGATGTCTTCCTCTGGCTGTATGGGAACGATGGTCTCACTTGCAGGTATAACGGTTTCTTCGTCGGGATTGATGGTAGTGCCGTCGGGGTTAGTGGGCGCACCTTCGAGTCCGTTGTCGAAGTATTCGCCATTGTCGAGCAGATGGTCAATCTCCTCAATGGTGGGTTGTGGCTTGGGCTTGATGGGTTGGTCTTCGGGGTCGGAGTTAATGTCGGCAGGCTCGGCTAGCAACTGGTAGGTGCTGATTTTGAGCGGAGCGAAATGTTTGTTGTAGAATTCGTCATAGTCGTCATAACTGAATTGCCGTCCGAGTAGGGGCTGGTTAGCTTTACTGATGACGATTGTCCGGCTTTTCCCGAGCAGACCCACGATGCCTTGTTGTTGATGGAAGGCGCGGGCATATTGCAGTGCCTCGTCGTAGTTGCGGAAACCTGTGACCTGCATGAGGTGGAGTCCGCCGTCTTCCTCGACAGTAATGTCGAAGTTGCGCACCATGTAATTGGTGAAGTTATATTTGGCAAGCTGATAGAGTAGTTGGTTCTCGTTGATGGAATCGGGCTGGTAGGCAATCAGGAAAAGGAAGTCGGTATTGCGGTCTGATATAAATTGTCGTGCGGCAATAGAGTCGCTGTCGGCCATGACGGCAGTTCGGCGTTCCCACACGCCTTTGAGGTCGAACTTACCGCCTTGCAGTCGTCGGCCAGCCTTTACTCCGTTGACTATCATTCCGGCCATTTGTGCGAGGTCGCTTTGGGGGTATTTCTCCACGATAGTGGTCATGTCCTTGAGGCAGCCGTCGGCATTACCTACGTTGAGCTTGCCCATACCATCGATAAAGATGAACTTATCGCGGTGTGCGCCGAGTGGGAAGCGGGTTTCAGAGATTTCTGTATTTGTTTGTATTTCGCTGTATCGGTCTGCCTTGAATGCATTGTAAGTGGCGGCATAGAGTGAGTCTTCCATGTGTTCGCCGAAACGTGCGTTGTCAGCAAAATAAGGATCAGTGAGCACGGTGGTCCACTCGTTTTCTGGGTATTCGGCCTTGAGCAGTTCTACATAGTGCTCGGCAATGTCGTGCATGCCCATGCGCGAGTAGAGCAGGAAGAGATGGTAGTAGGTGTTGGCCATGCCCTCATAGGTGGGGTATTGGTCGGTGACTCGGCGGAGGGCTTTCTCACTGAGTTTCAGGTTGTCGAGCTTGTCTTTGAAAATGACTCCCGAGTTGTAGAGACCGTCCATGATGATGAGGTTGCTGGCTTCTATTTGTTCATCGGTGAATGGTATCTGGGCGAGATAGTATTCACGCTTGTGCGGGTCGTTCTGTGCGCTGTCGGTGACCTGCGAGAGAGAGTCTTCCAAAGCTTCAGCCTTAGCTATGGAGTCGAGTTGTGCCTCGGTAAGTTGGCTCTCAGCACCTTCCAGACTGACGACGGTCTTGTTGATGCGTTGCCAGTCGTCCACGTTCTCGCGTTTGCCCCATTGTTTCTGGAAAGTGGTCTTACCTTGGTTCACGGCCATTGGGTTGTAGAAATACCAAAGCCCGTTCTGCTGCTGGCCAGGGATGTTAGGTGTCGGGGTGTTAGCCTGGTTACGGTTGCCTGTACCACCGTTGCGAGCCTGTACCTCTTGTGCGTTTTGCTCAGCGGCTTTCCGGGCCTCCTCTTTCTCTTTCTTTATAAGAGCCTGAATAACGCGGTCGATGGCCTCGTTGCGGTCTTTCTCATCCATGTGAGCAAGTACTTGAAGAGAGTCTTGCAGGTGTACGGCATCGGTGAAGGGTACGAGCTCATCGAGTACCTTTGAGCGTCGCGCAAGTTGCTCGTAGTCATCGCGGTCCTTGTCAAGTAATCCGATGGCCTCACCGTAACAGCGCTGGGCATCGTTGTATTTCTCTTTTGCCCAATAAATGTCGCCGAGTTTCAAAAGGAGCACGCCTTTTTCTATGCCGCTGCGCGTTGCCTTCTCATTGCCTTTCTCATAGGCTGATATAGCGTGAGTAGTGTCTTTCTGTGCGAGATAGATGTTGCCGATGGCATAATAGACCTGGTCGAGATAGTCTTTGTTTTTGTCAGATGCGGCCATGCGCTTCAGTCGTCCAATCATCTTCTTGGCCTGTCCAGTGGCAAGCACTTCGGTCATGGCGACACGGGCATTGAACTCAATCTCGTAGGGGGGATTTTGCCGTATCACATGCTTGTAGGCTTTCATGGCAAGGTCTTTCCGTCCGAGTGCGCTCTGCAACTGTCCCATGAGGTACCATTCGCGGGCACGCTGCTTTGCACGCATCTCGTGTTTGATGACCTTGCGCAGATAGGGTATCGCCTGTTCATAGTCACCCGTATGGATGTAGTAATCGGCAAATGTATAGTCCCATTCTTTCTGTGCCCGCCAGTGGATGGAGTCGCGTCGCATGTTGCGGATTACATCCTCAGCATCGTACATCCAGTCCTGCTCGATATAGCACTTGGCAAGCCACGCCCTTGCACGTCCGTAGATGGCGGGTTGATTCTGATAGAGCCGGCTCATGTAGGAGAATGTAGAGGCAGCCTCGTCGAATGCTCCTTTGTGGAATTGTGACCGACCCATGAGCAGCCATGCCTTCCAGAGGAAGGGGTTGTACTCCTTACGCGAGAGCCACTCAATGTCTTTTTCCGTCTTGCGGCGTTTCTTATTCCACTCAGGACGTTTTTTGATGCTGTGTAGCTTAATGGCCTTCTGACATTTCTCTATGGCTTTGTCGAAGTTGCCCTTGCCTGTCTCTCGGTTCTTCTTGTTGCCGACAGTATAGAGGGGGATAATCTCAGTGAAGTTGTCCTTATTGGCGTTCTCTTTCTCAAGTGAGCCATCGATGTAGGCTACCGAGCCGTTATAATAGGTGTTGTAGCGAGCATTGAAGGAGTGCCACCAACGACTCTTCGCAGTGTTTTTCTGCGTAGAGCATGCTGCCGTAAGCACAATGAGTGCCAACAGCAACAGTGGGGCGAGATGTCTTGTTTTCTTCAAACTCACTTCTTTTATAACTCCTATTCTATATATTTTATTGTGTGATTCGCAAAAAATAACGTTGAACTCTGTGCTTTGATTCTTTGTCTTTTGTGAAAAATTCCCTAGGGAATTTTCTCTGAAAGGTGGCTTTTCGCACAAAATTCCCTAGGGATTTTTTAATAAGACGGTTTTTGATTTTGTGATTGGTTAGCCGATGAGCATGAAAACCTCATCTTTCAGCTGATTTGGTAGGTTAATTTGGCGCAGATGCAGGCTACGACACCATGCCGCTACTTCGTCTTGTCGCATGGTGTGGAGCACTTCGGCAAATTGCTCTACCTCGTCATCGGCATACAGGTTGGAGGGTCTGCCAGCGAAAGTGTCGAGTTCCTCGTCATCGAAATATTCTATGGGCTTCGTGGCGGCTTCCATCATGCATTCCTGCTCGCATCGGTCGTCGTTACCAGTGCAGGTGGCACACGAGGCAGAGGGTTGTGCTATGGGTGTGTCTCCGTGCCGATGAGAGGAATACCAACCTATGATGGCGGAAAAAACAGCGAGTAGCAATAAGGCGAGGACAAGGTAGAGCAATGACATGATTAAATCTCCTCAATGTTGAATCCTGCAGTGCGCAGCTCGTCCCAATAGTTGGGGTAGGACTTGCTGACCACCTCGGGGTTGTTGATTGTGATATTGCCTGTAATAAGTGCGACTGGGGCAAATGCCATAGCCATGCGATGGTCCTCGTAGGTGTCGATGGGTTCGCCCGTGGGTTCCGAGCGTGAGCCGTCCCAGACGAGCGTGCCGTCTTGTTCTGTCCGGAGAACATAGCCAAGTTTTTCCAATTCAGTTTGCAAGGCAGCAATACGGTCGGTCTCCTTGATGCGTAGGCTGGTCAGTCCTTTGAAACAGAAGGGAATGCCGAGCATAGCGCAGGTGACGACGGCGGTCTGCGCCAAGTCGGGAATCTCTGTGAAGTCGTAGTCCATGTGTTGGATTGGCATGTCTTCTTTTTCGAGGGTAACTACTCTAGTAGGTTTCCTTTCATGACTTGTAAAGGTGGTTCTCACTCCGAGTGGCATAAAGAGAAAACGTACACTCGAATCGCCCTGCATCGATCCATCGGTAAGTCCGTCCATGGTCAAATTGGCATTTCGGTCGTTTACAAGTGACATTATCTCATACCAATAAGAGGCTGCGCTCCAGTCGTTTTCCACAGAAAAATCACGTCCTTTATAGTTACCTGGGTCTACGACAATGGTATCGAAACTGGTCCATTCAGCCTTGATTCCAAAGTCTTGCATCAGAGAAAGTGTAAGGTCGATATAGGGTCGAGAGACGATGTCGCCGGTGAGTCGCAGCTCCAGTCCTTTTTCCATTGTAGGCGCAATGAGCAGAAGTGCTGAAATATATTGTGAGCTAATGCCTCCGGCTATTTCAAGATGTCCGCCAGAAAGGCGATGCCCTCTGATAGATAATGGGGGGAAACCCTCTTCGCCAAGATAGTCGATATCAGCACCGAGAACGCGTAGCGCATTGACTAATGGGGCTATTGGACGGTGTTTCATACGTTCGGTTCCAGTGAGAATGTGCTCACCATCATTGACCGCTAGATAGGCGGTAAGGAAGCGCATGGCCGTTCCGGCAGCACCGATGTCAATGGTCTTGGACTTCTCGTTGAGAGCCTTCACCATTACTCTCGTGTCGTCGCAGTCGGAGAGATTACTGATTTTAATATTTTCTTTGGAAAGTGCCTGTATGATGAGTGCACGGTTGGAGATGCTTTTTGAGGCTGGTAGGCTCGGGGCGGCTTTCATCTCAGTTGGTGCGGTGATACGATATACCATATTATTTATATTGTCGTTTATTCTTCTGTTTTGCAAAAGTACAAAAAAGGTTTGAAAGAAGGAAATTACAATGTAGAATATGAAGGGAATAAACGCATTTTTAAAGTTTTTAATGAAAAAGTTGCCGAGAAATTTGGAAATATTGGGTAAAACATGTAACTTTGCACCCACTTAATAGAGAGGATCGGGATTTAGCGCAGTTGGTAGCGCACACGTCTGGGGGGCGCGAGGTCGCTGGTTCGAGTCCAGTAATCCCGACCAATATTCAGTAGCGGCTGAGACCATGAGGGTTTCAGCCGTTTTTCATTAAAAACTGATTAATGATTATGAGAAAATTGTTTTTTTTCTTTCTCTTGGCGGCTATGACCGCTGTAGCAAATGCACAAGAACTAACAGCTCAGCAGCAAAAAGCTAAGCAGAACCTGGAGCGTGCGATGGCATTGACTGACAAGACCATTGAAAAGTGTTTCACGGGCAGCGATAGTAACTACAGGATGTACGACATCTATAACATGTCGCTCAAGCGGGGTGAGGGCACGGCTGACGTGTGGCCCTATACGGCTGCGCTCGAGGCGGTGTGCTCTATTATTGAGGCCATTGACGAACTGGAAGGCGTGCTTGATGAAAGTGAGGCACAGCAGCGCACACGCTATGTGGAATTGCTGAAAAAACTCTACAACAATCTTGAGTATTATAGCGGCACATTCAATCTGACTTCGTATGCGCGCAACAATGCCCAGTGGACTGTCTATGGCGTACACCGTGGCGGCAAGGGCACAACTGATGTCAAGGGTATTGAGAACGTGTACGACGACCAGGAGTGGATTATCCGTGAACTTGTACGTGCTTTTAAACTCACGGGCGATAATATCTATCTGACGAAGGCGGAGTCGCTTACTGCTTATGTGATTGACGGTTGGGATTGCGTGCCCGACGAAGACGGAAACGACCATGGCGGCATTACCTGGGGACCGGGCTACACTTCGAAGCATTCCTGTTCTAACGGACCATTTATTCAGCCTCTCGTGTGGTTGTCGGAAATCTATAAGATGAAGACCACTACGCCCAACATCTACCAATACAAGGTAGAACAAGACGGCAGTCGCACGAAGGTGATGCGTATGAGAAAGGATTACTATCTCGAGATGGCTCGCAAGATTTACGACTGGCAGAAGCGTGTGCTGTTGAAGTCGGGAAACGTGTTCCATGATGCTATATGGATTGCTGGCGATGCACTTGACAAGGCAAGGGCTGCAGGGGCCACGGTGGATAATTTGGGCGTAGCCTATGAGACTGTCGGTGGTAAGAAATACCGTATGCATCTGGCATTGGGTAATCCGGGTGGGACGGCATTTACCTATAATCTCGGGGCATGGCTCTCCGGTGGAGTAGAGCTGTTCAAGGCTACAGGCGACTATGATTTTTTCAAAGACATCTCCACTTTCTCTCAAAGTGGTTACAATCAGTTTACTAAGGCGCAAAAGATTGGCGATGTGACTTATCGTCAATTCCCTACATACGATAAGATTGAGGACAATGGCACGGCCAACGGCTTCAACGTGTGGTTCAACAACGTGCTCGTCCGTGCGTGGGCCGATGCCATGGATTATGCCGACTACCGTTCGGGCAAAGGCGCCCGGGAAGGTCTGGAGGCCATTCAGAAAAATCTCGACTATGCGTGGGAGCACCATAAAAAAGACCCGGGTTTCTTGCCATTCGACCTGTTGAACGGATGGGGAGACGAGAAAAACACTAAGGGGTTCCACCAGTTGGCATACGCCGCAGAATATGCCAAACTCGTAAAATATCAGTTACAGAAAGCCAGCGGTGATGTCGACTATATCGATGTCAAGATAGAAATAGATGGAGAGGGAGGCACGGTGGAGTATCTCAATCGTAAGGCTACCACCAGCATGAGTGTCCGTCTCTGGCAGGGCATGGACCTGCACATAAGGGTCGTGCCCAATGAGGATTATAAGGTAGAAAGTGTGGTTGTCGGGGACGAGGATGTCACCGAGCAGATTGACGAGAACAATCTGCTTTGTGTGAAGAACGTCACCAGTAATATTACCATAAAGGTTAAATTCTCCACTACTACGGGCATCAGGGGCGCTTCGCTAATGAATAATGAAATAATGACCAATAAAAATAATAATTCTTCTTTAGCGAAGCGCGGTGTCTACGACTTGCAAGGCAGGAAAGTTGAAATATTGAACATTTCAAATGTTGAACAACGTGGCCTTTCAACTTTATGTCCGGGTATCTATATTATAGATAGCGAAAAAAAAATTGTGATAAAGTGAGTGCGGTGTCAAACTCGCTTTGTAGGGGCGCGGCGTACCGCATGTAATGTTTTTTGTTAGAAGATTCTTATAGAGAAATCTTCTTTTTCTTTCTAAAATTTTGTTTGTTTTTCGGGAAATGTATTACTTTGACTTCGTCGAAGTAATCACGTTGGCTTTGCCGACCTCTGTTGTGACTCGGTCGTTTAAGCTAGCTTGACGACCCTCGCTGCTCCATCGGTTTGGAAAAACTCAAATAAAAATTTGGTTTTTCGCTCACTTAATTGTAACTTTGCAGCCATAAACAATCAAAAAACAATATTACGACATGATTTGCAATAAACGCAGATGGGCTCTGATGCTGATGCTGACGGGTCTTACAGTATGTCTCGCCCAGGGGCCAAACGGGACAGAAACCTATTATCGGAATGCCTCTAATAAAAGCGGACAGGCTCTGAAAACAGCATTCTACAATATCATTAAGCTAACAACTGAAGATGTTACCAGCTATGATGGCCTCGAATCAGCCTATGAGAAGACCGACCGCGTGGGCGAATATCTGCGCGACCGCTACTCCAATATCACACAATATAAAGAACTGAACAAAGGCAGTAATGCTTACGAGGGCGGAATGTGCAACAAGGAGCATTCTTTCCCGAAGAGCTGGTTCGGAGGAAAAGTCAGTCCGATGTACTCCGATATCGTTCACGTGGTGCCTTCCGATGCCTATGTGAATAATCGGCGTGGTAATCTGCCCTTTGGCGAGAACAATGGAGAAACGTATAAGTCAGCCATGTATACACAAGGCGACAATGGCGGCTATTCAAAAGTAGGCTATTGCACCGTGGCAGGTTATACTGACAAGTGCTTCGAGCCTAATGACGAGTGGAAAGGCGACTTCGCCCGCATCTATTTCTATATGATTACCTGCTATGAGAACCGTGTTACCAGTTGGAGCAGCTGCCCCATGTTCAAGAGCAGCAACATCACAGCCTACTCGCCCTTTGCCGACTGGGCAATGAACATGCTCATGCGTTGGGCTGCCGAAGACCCTGTAAGCCAGATAGAGATAGATCGTCAGGCAGGCATCGAAGATGCACAAGGTAACCGTAATCCCTTTGTCGACTATCCTGGACTGGAACAGTATATCTGGGGCTCAAAGAAGAACCAGACCTTCTACTACGACAACTACGATGGCGCTAATATGAATTATGTGGCTGCGCCCGTCTTTACCAGCACCACCGACGCTACTACGGGCAACATCACGGTCACCATGACCAGTAGCACCGCAGGAACCACCATCTACTACACCACTGACGGCAACACACCAACTGCTACCAGCAACCGCTACACAGCCCCCGTTATACTTACTGCGACGACTACCATCATGGCCATAGCCATTACCGCCGACGGCGAGAGCAGCGTGACCACTCAGACCTTCACCATTGGCGAGGAGCCATCCGTCGTGACAGGTGAGAATGTCTATGTAAAAGTCACCTCGGCCAATGACCTTGAGAGTGGGCGCCGCTACCTGCTCGTTTATGAGGAGAACGCCACCGCTGGACAAGCCTACAATGGATTTAACAAAGATAAAGGAACACCAGGAGCAGTGACTATAGCCAACAACCAGATAGACCTCTCCAACAACACAAACGGCATTGTGCCGCTTACCATTGAGCAGCTTGCCAATGGCAAATGGACCATCACCGATGGCGATGGTTACTTCGCGCTTACCAGCAAGAGCAACGCACTTAATAAGGCAACCACCGCCACAAATACAAACGCTCAGTGGACCATCACACCGACCACCATTACCAATGCCTCTTACACCGGATACACACTACGATACAACACACAGGCCAACATGTTCCGCTGCTATGCCAGTGGCCAACAGCCCGTCGTGCTGTACAAAGAATTAGTACCCGAGGTAGAGACCGTTGATGTCGCCATTGGTGACACTGGCTACGCCACACTCTACTACGGCGAGAAAAACCTCATCGTGCCTGATGACATCGAAGCCTATACCTATTATGTGAGTGACGGCGGACAGCTCGAGGAAAGCTACGTCTATGGCCCCCAAGAGATAATCCCCGCCGGTACAGGAGTAGTGTTGCAAAGTCTTATCGGAGCAGGCACCTTCACCTTTACCGTAACCGACCAAGAGGGTGCCCAAGACCCCGATAATCAATTGCGAGGCAGCGATACCGACCAGCTCACCTCAGGAGGCTCCTACTACTACATGCTCTCGCTCGATGTCGATAAGACCCCTGACAGCGTAGGTTTTTACTGGGGAGCAGCCGAAGGCGCGCCCTTCACTAATAAAGCCCACCGCGCTTACCTGCCCGTCACCACCACAAGTGAGGCCAAGCCCCATTATCTGTTAGAATCCGAGACCACAGGGATAGAGAGAGCATCTCATTCATCACCCAACACCCGTCAATCATCACCCGTCTACGACCTGCAAGGGCGGAAGACCATCGACAACATTCTGCCGCAGAAGGGAGTTTATATTCGCAACGGCAAAAAAATCGCGATTAAGTGAGATTCATCCAAGCTTTGTTTGAGCATGGCTGAACGTGAGCGATTTATGAAAAGATAATCGTTGGTCAGGAAATAAAATTGATAATAGCCCGATTTTGTGTTTAAAGAAATCGGGCTTCTTTTTTCTGCGAAAGATGATCTTTCGGAAATTAGATATTTTTTTCTTAAAAGCGATTCTAATTTCACTAAAAATTTGTACCTTTGCATCGTTCTTGTCCGAAGCCCGCTTTATGGAGGGTAATGTAGATGTGCTAATAGGCATATCAACATGCGGGATGAGAACCTATATAAGGAAAAGGCGTTACTTGCGCTTTGTGCTTGACGAATCGGAATCTGGCAATTCCAAACAACTAGTCAAGAAAACAAAGCAACGGTGATGTCCATTGGTGTGTATATTGTATGCACATTGCAGAATGCTTATTTCCCATTATTGTGAATTATAGGCATAGGTAATGTTGTTTTATACATATCGGCGTGGGCTTCGGCGTTGCTCGTTCAGACTAGTTGGGCAATGCCAGAGCCTCGATTCGTGGGACGAGTAACAGTAGACTCCCACGCTCTTTTTATATATAGTCCATAATACTTATAATATGTGCACCATTGGGGAGTTATGGGTCATGATAAAATGTAAAAATGAAAAGATTTCTAGTATTGCTTGTGCCTTTTGTGATGGTATATGCTATGGAATGCAACTCTCAGACATTTGTAGAGTTAAATGGTGTTTGTTTCCACATTAGTGACAATCATACTGCCAGTGTGGAGCGTTTTCTGAACGCTACGCAGGGTAGTATTCCAGAACGGATTGATTGGCAAGGTGAGTACTATGCGGTTAATGCTATTGCCAGTCATGCTTTTTATTGCAATTTTGCCATGAAGCAGCTGGTCATACCGTCAACTGTTAAAAACATTGCCCAGCAAGCATTTGTGCAGTGTCGTTCATTGCGCCATCTCTACCTTTTGTGTATAGAACCGCCTGTGGCTGATAATAACTCGTTTGATGGGATAGACGAGAAGCGTTGTGTACTTCATGTACCATACGGAACACTTCAGGCTTATAAAAAGTCTATAGGATGGAATAGATTTAAGAAAATAAAGGAGGGGAAAAAGCCATGACAAGAACAGAAATCGCATATGTTTTGTTGGCGTTTGTCCTCAGCTGCTCTCTCTCAGCAGGACTACTTCCCCTCTTTTCCCGTATATGTCGCAGGGCAGGACTTGGAAGGGTAGGGCGAAAGCTGAATGGCTTGCCGATGCTTCTTGCCATGTTCCTCACAGAGATAGTGCTCTTTGTTGTCGCTCCTAACGCTTGTAAAATAATCAACATACCGTTGGAGTTGTTGGCGGGTTTTTTAGTGATAGTCTTTCTGGGCTTTGCCTGCGATATAGATAAATTTAGTCTGTCTACACGCATAGTGGTATTGTTGTTAGGTTCTTTGGCCTTCCCCGTTGCTAGAGTCTGCCCGCATGGTTTTATGGGGGCTTGTCTTGTAATAGGGATGGTGATGGCGGTATGTCTCGGACTTGCGGCGGTAGCTCGTGATGGCGTCTTTGGGGCAGTGCTGCTGTTGCTGTTGGTGGTTACACTTGCTTTAATCTCTCTGGCGAGGGGTAACAGCTCTCTTCTTATGGGGTTAGGTATACAGGCAGGTGCGATAATGGGTTTTGTGATATACTGCGTATGTCAGCGTGCCAATAAGGGGCAGCGTGTTTTTCTGGGTGAGTGCGGAAGCATGGCGATGGGCTATGTCTTCTGCACTCACTGTATGATGTTGTTGTCGGGTGTTTAGGGAGTTAATGTCAGCCCCCAACCTCTAACTTAGGGGGCTAATAGCACGAGTTCTACGGGGCAGTGGTCGGAGCCGTAGATATGGGTGTGGATGGTGGCGGAGACGAGGTGTGGCAACAGGCGTTGGGAGATGAGGAAGTAGTCGATGCGCCAGCCGGCGTTCTTGGCACGGGCTTGGAAACGGTACGACCACCACGAATAGGTTTGTTCCTCTGGATGTAGGTGGCGGAAGGTGTCGATGAACCCGCTGCGGAGCAGGGTGGTGAACTGCTGGCGCTCCTCATCGGTGAATCCGGCGTTGTGGCGGTTGCTCTTCGGGTTCTTGAGGTCTATCTCTTCGTGTGCGACGTTCATGTCGCCACAGACGATGACGGGCTTCTGCTGGTCGAGACGGAGCAGGTAGACACGGAACGCGTCTTCCCACGACATGCGGTAGTCAAGTCGGCGTAGCTGGTCTTGCGCGTTGGGGGTATAGACGTTGACGAGGTAGAATTGGGGCATCTCGAGTGTGATGACACGCCCCTCGTGGTCATGCTCATCGATGCCGATACCATAGGTGACGTTAAGCGGCTCATGCAGGGTGTAGATGGCTGTGCCGGAGTAGCCTTTCTTGTCAGCGTAGTTCCAGTAGGAATGATAGCCGGGGAATTTGAGATCGAGCTGTCCCGCCTGCATTTTTGTCTCTTGCAGACAGAAGAAGTCGGCGTCGAGCGTTTTGAAGGTATCTTTGAAGTCTTTGCCTACGCAGGCGCGCAGTCCGTTGACGTTCCAGGAGATGAATTTCATTATTATTTACAACTTTATTATCTTGTTCCTACGATGTCTATTTCTGACTTCAGTTCGCAGGGTTTTCCGTCTATGGTCATCTTGTCGAGAAGGATGCTGCCTTGAAGTGTACGACTTGTGGTCTCGAAAGCGAAAGTGGAATAGTTCGATAAGCTGTTGTAGGAGTAGCTTTGAGTGAGTGTGAGACTGACGGTGTGTGTGGTCGTCTCTTCCCCGTCCTCAAGCGTTACCGTCCATTCGTTCTCCGTGTTGTCGGGAAGGAAACTGGCCTGAAAGTAGGTGGTAAAGGTGGCGTAGGGCTCAACCTTGCCTGTAATCTTTTTTGAGTCGAGCTGTCCGAGAATGGCTTTCTCTTGGGCATTGGTGGTATAGTTGGCAAGGATGCTCGCGGGGAAGTGGTTGGCGGCGAAGGTACCGTCGCTGCTGATGGTCCACGTGAAAGCTATGGTGCCAGTGTTTTGCGTAGCTGTCGGGTTATAGTAATAGAGCGTGCCATTGTACATACCGGCTATCGCACTCAGTGCGTTGGCTTTCTGCTCGGGCGTCTCGAGGATGGTGGCTGTGGGGGTGTCATCGTCGTCGTCGACGCATGAGGTAAAGGTTGCTGCAGCAAACATTCCGAGCAACATGATGGAATAGAATTTGAAAGTTTTCATATTTTCTTTAATTACAGTTAACGGTTATCTGTTTATGGTTTACAGCTCCCTCTCCTTCGGGGAGGGATGGGGAGGGGCACAGTTTACTCGCTGTGTAGCAGGTTCATGAATTCCTCACGGGTTTTCGCCTGATTGAAGGCTCCGCTGAAATCGCTGGTGGTGGTAATGGCGTTCTGTGTCTCCACACCTCGCATCTGCATGCACATGTGTTTGGCTTCGACGACAACCATCACGCCAAGTGGGTGAAGTGTCTCCTGGATGCAGTCTTTGATTTGCTGGGTGAGTCGCTCCTGCACTTGCAGCCGGTGGCTGAAGATGTCGACTACGCGGGCTATCTTTGATAATCCCGTGATATAGCCGTTTGGAATATAGGCCACGTGGGCTTTGCCATAGAAGGGTATCATGTGGTGCTCGCACATGGAGAAGAAATCGATGTCTTTAACGATGACCATCTGATTGTATTTCTCCTCGAAGAGCGCGTCGGTGAGCACCTTGTGAGGGTCTTGTGTATAGCCGCGTGTGAGTATCTGCATAGCTTTGGCCACGCGCATGGGGGTCTTTAGCAGACCTTCTCGCTCGGGATCTTCACCCAATAGGTTGAGGATGTCTTTATAATGTTCTGCGAGTTGTTCGAGACCTTCGCGATATTCAGTTTCCGGATTCATTTTTTGTATTAAGTTTTTAATTAAAGAGTCTCGGGATTCCCCCTTATCACTTTTCCTTATCGGTCTTGCACGGTGATTTTCTCGCTGACGATGCAGGCCTGGTGGAATCCGAGATTGCGGGCTTGCTTGACGATACGTTCGGCAGTCTCGAATTTGCGGAAGTTGCCGATACGGCAGGTCCACCGCGGTGAGTGGAAGTGAGTGTAGACAGGCTGGTTCGGGAACGCAGCCTTCACACGCTTACCCATTTCTTGAGCCTTCACACGGTCCTCGCGCTTGTTGCCACCGGCAAACACCTGTACGCGATAGCCTTGCATCTTGTATCCGCGACGCATGACCTTGCGTCCGGTGTTGACCGTCTGCGTGGTGGTATTATCCGTCTCGTAGCGGCTGGTCGGTGCTGAAGGGCGTGGTGTGGCCGTTGTCGTGGAGGATGAGGATGTGGTGGGGACAGTGGTTGCGGATGGAGATGTCGTAGTATTTTCCGTCCTTGTCGAAGCCTGTGGCGTGGAGGGTTTCGTGATGGGAGCCGTCGATGTGGAGGGCTTTGGTGTGGGAGTAGCCTTCTCCTCTTTCTTCTTGCCTGTGTCAGTAGTGGGCTGTGTTTGTTTCTTCCCCTTGCCGAAGACCAGATCGTTGATTTCCTGACTCTGGTTGACGGTCACGGTGCCTTGGTCGGTTCCGTTGTTGTTTTGTGCCGACAAAGGAGAAAGGGTAAAAAGGCAGAGCGCGGTCAGCAGGACTGCCTTTTTAACGATTCTATAGTGTAATGGTCTCATATTATATTATTTCCAAGCGTCGATGATTCCCTTGAAGTCGGCTGCCTTGAGCGATGCACCACCGATGAGTCCGCCGTCGATGTCGGGCTTGGCGAAGAGTTCGGGAGCATTGCTGGCCTTGCATGAACCGCCATAGAGAATGCTGGTGTTGTCGGCAACGGCCTGTCCGTATTTCTCAGCAATGATGCTACGGATGTAGGCGTGAATCTCCTCAGCCTGCTCAGCGGTAGCGGTCTTGCCTGTTCCAATAGCCCAGATGGGTTCGTAGGCGATAACGATGTTCTTGAATTCTTCCTCGCTGAGATTGAATACTGAGCCCTCGAGCTCGGCCTTGCATACTTCATTCTGCTTGCCGGCCTCGCGCTCTTCGAGCGATTCGCCGATGCAGAAAATCACCTTGAGGTCGTTCTTCAGAGCGAGCAACACCTTTTCACGCAGAACTTCGGGAGTTTCCTTGTAGTATTCGCGACGCTCAGAATGGCCGAGGATAACATATCCGGCACCTGTCGATTTTACCATCTCAGCGCTTACTTCACCAGTGTAGGCACCCTTTTCCTTGTCAGCGCAGTTCTCGGCACCCAGTCCGATAACGTCTTGGTTGAGGAATTGTGCAATGCTGGCCAGATGGATGAACGGCGTACAGATGACGACGTCGCAGTTAGGCTTTTCAGCTGTTAGCGTTTCGTTGAGCTCTTTAGCGAGAGCGATACCTTCTTGCAGGTTCATGTTCATTTTCCAGTTGCCTGCTACAATCTTTTTTCTCATTTTGTTTGTTTTTTGTTTATTAAATTGATATGATGTTCTTTTCTTTTTCCATCGGAACCACCGTGTCCATGCCCATAGACGGTCGGCCAGTGTGAGCAGGAAGAGCGGCAAGACGAACCACAGCAGAATCTTCATGACTTTCTTTGCCGCGGGGTCGCTGGGTACTTGTCCGAGAGGCGACGTCTCAAGTCTGCCTTGTGGCAATTCATCATCGGGTAGTGCATTGTGGCTCCATTTGTTGACGACCCGTCCATCTTTGATGAGCACCAACCCCGGATTACTGCGGATAATGGTCTTGAGTGTGGTGGGGTCAGTGGTGCAGAAAGGGTATTCCGCCCCGGTCCGCTCGCTCCATTTGCGCGTGGCTTCCTCTCCGCTTGCCGTGAGACAATAGAAAGGAATATTCTGCTCAAGCGCGTATTCATATATTTTCTCAATGTCGCCGAAGTTCGACTCGTCAGCCTGCTCTATGTGTGGCGCTATGAGCAGGAAGGTGTAGCCTTGGTCATCAAGAACCTGTTCGGTGATGTCGTCGCCGTCGGGTCGTTGCTCTATAGAAAAGTCGTGTATCAGCGGTACGTAGCCTGCTTTTGTCTGACGGGTTTTGCGGTCGACGAATTCCCACGTAGAGTCAGGATAGTTCTCGAGGGTGAACTCGCGTGTCTCACCGTTTTTCTTCATCACGAAGGTCGTCTCAAACTTGGGTTGCTCAACCCCTTCGGGTATTTCCATTCCCTTGCGCAGATCGGCTCCGATGTGATAGGGTCGGAAGTCGAATAGCGGCAGTAGGTATAGGCTAATCGCACTGACCACGAGGGTGAATATGATGGTATAACCCTTGACAATCCACTGGTTGGTCTTAGAGACGAAACGTGGCATCAGTAATGGATGTCGCGCAACGACGAGTGCAGCTCCGAGCAACACCACATTCTTGCCGAAGGTCTGCCAGTTGGTAAGTTTCACCGCATCGCCAAAGCAACCGCAGTCTTCCACCGGATTCCAGACAGCAATCCAAAGCGTTACAAGTGCCATCACCGCCACAAACGCCAGCACCACTTTTGATGCCCTTCGTCGTTGTATGGCAAAGAGCATATAGATGCCCAATGCAAACTCGAACGTGGCCAGTGCGACAGCTCCGCCGAGCGTGAGCCAGTCGGATAGCATCCCTGCCAAACCGACGGCTTCGGCATAGTCTTGCAACTTATATTGTGTGCCGAGCGGGTCGACAGCCTTGACAAACCCCGAGAAGATAAATACTCCTGCGAGTATGAACCGACAGAGATTGACAAGCCACTTCATCACACCTTTACCCTCTCATCTCTTGTCCCTCATTCAGTTTGATGCAACCGAAGACGGCATAGTTGATGATATCCATGTAGTTTGAGTCGATACCCTCAGAGACGAGTGTCTCCCCTTGCAGGTTCTCTATCTCCTTTATGCGTTGCAGCTTGGTCAGAATGAAATCGGTGTATGAGCTGACGCGCATCCCGCGCCAAGCCTCGTCGTAGTCGTGGTTCTTCCTAATCATAAGTTGCAGAGCCTCGTTGGCATGATGGTCATAGAGTGTCATGGCCTCGGCGGGGGTGACATCGACTTCATCGACATATCCTCTGCTGAGCTGAATGAGTCCCACGATGCCGTAGTTGATGAGCGCGACAAACTCTGGTCGGATGCCTTCGCCGACGAGCGACTCCTTCTTCACCTCGAGCGAGCGGATGCGCTTGGCCTTGATGAAGAGTTGGTCGGTGAGCGATGCTGGGCGCAGGATGCGCCATGAGGCTCCGTAGTCGTGCAGCTTCTTCTCAAACAGCGTGCGGCACTCCAGCATCACGTCCTTGAATTGCTGTTCCGTATTCTGATTTTCCATATATGGGTGCAAAGATTTTGCAAACGAGCGCAAAAGGAGCTTGCTCCGATTTTGCCGAGTGCAGCTAAATTTTCTGCAAAGGTACGACTAAATGAGCAGAATACAAAACAAAAAAGCATTTTTTAAGTTTTTATTCTCGAACGAAAGTACCTTCGGCAAAGCCAAAGGTAAATGAGCGAACCCCCAAATTTCTTCGCTCATTAATTTTATATGTTTTATTTTGAGCGTAATTTTAGAGAGAAATGTTAAATCCGTTTACGTTTTTAACACTTACAATATGTTGTAAAAAGAGCGGAATTTGGCTTTTAGCCACCCTTTTCTTTCTCTTTCACGTCCACTTTTACTCCTCTTTTCCTCCCAAACATATATGTCTCGGGTTGCGAAAGACGGTCTTTCGTGAGCTGAAAGACCAACTTTCGGAATGTGAAAGCTTGTCTTTCGGAAGTGAGCGGGCGAGCGTTCGGAAGGAGAGCAGGGGAGGGAGAATGTGGTTGCTTGGGCTAACGGACTGATTAACAGGGAAATGACGAATTGCGTATTTTCGAGTGTTTTTTCTGGCAGATTGACATGTGCAAATAAAAAACGCAGGAAATCATGATTTCCTGCATAAGTCGAAATGTTAAAATTCTCCTACTTTTTAACATTTGAGGTGGTGGTGGCTCGTCCGAGCTCTTTCTGGCGGAAATGAATCATGCGCACCACTCCGCACATGGCTTCGTAGCGGGCTCTGAGCGAGTCGCGACGCATGCGCAGACGGTTGGCCTGGCTGAGGTCAGGTGCCTGCTCAATGAGGAGGAGTGTCTGCCGTAGAGCCGAGTCGGTTCGTATCACGTCGGCCTGTGCCATCTTCAGTGAGGCGTTCTGCCAGATGCGCAGGGCTTGCCGCCGTTCGTCAATAGCCATAGGGAAACGCTCGCGCAACGACGTGATGCTGTCCAGCGTCTGGCCGTATTGCCCCTGTGCGTAGAGCATCTCAATCTCTCCAAGCAGTCCGGCTGCCGTCTGCTCCTCGGTTTCCTTGCACGAGGTCAGGGCAAGCACGACAATAAAAACCCATATATGTTTCATTCTTAACTTTTAGGCTTTGCCGTATCTGGCTGCAAAGATAGAAAATAATTCATCATTCATCATTCATATTTCATAATTATTTCGTATTTTTGCACCCGTTTAAGGAGATTTAAGATTTTATGACGTTATATTCCGATGCCGAACTGGCACAGATTCTTGACAAGGATATTTTTCATCTGATAGGTCAGGCTGCCGATGAGCTGGGCATGGAATGCTATGTTGTGGGCGGTTATGTGCGCGATATTTTCCTCGAGCGGCCATCTAAGGACATCGACGTGGTGGTGGTGGGTAGCGGCATTCTTGTCGCTGAGCAGCTCAAGAAAAAACTTGGCAGAAAGGCTCACCTCTCTGTGTTCAAGAACTTCGGCACGGCGCAGGTGAAGATAGCCCCCACCAACCTCCCCCCACCGGGGGAGGCTATGCCCATAGTGGAACATTATCAGACAGCATCTTGTGAAAACTATGAATTGCTTAAACAAAATGCTAAAGAACATCGTAAAAATCCTACAGAAGCAGAGTCTGTATTGTGGGAATTGTTGCGAGGAGGTGCTATTGGGGAGAAATTTCGACGACAGCATGTGATAGGCAATTATATCGCTGACTTTGTTAATGTCAGACATCAGCTGGTCATAGAGGTTGATGGTGGATATCATTTCACGCCTGAGCAACAGGAACTTGATCGTGTAAGGACTGAGGAGTTGAATAGAATGGGTTATCGTGAGTTGCGCTTTACGAATGAGCAGATTTTGACATCTCCAGAGAAAGTGTTACTTACGATAAAGGAAGCTTTAGCAGTAGAAGCCTCCCCCAGTGGGGGGAGGTTGGAGGGGGCTCTTGAAGTGGAGTTCGTGGGTGCCCGCCGTGAAAGCTACAGCCACGACTCGCGTAAGCCTGTCGTAGAGGACGGCACGCTGGAAGACGATCAGAACCGGCGTGATTTCACCATCAATGCGATGGCCGTCTGTCTGAATAAGGCGCGCTTCGGGGAACTCGTCGATCCGTTCAATGGTCTGGCTGACCTTGAAGACGGAATTATCCGCACTCCTCTTGACCCTGACATCACTTTCAGCGACGATCCCCTGCGCATGATGCGTTGTGTGCGTTTTGCCACGCAGCTCGGCTTTTTCATTGAGGGAGAAACCGAGGATGCACTGCGTCGAAATGCCGACCGTCTGAAGATTATTAGCGGTGAACGCATCAGCGATGAACTCAATAAGATTATTCTTGCCCGTTATCCGAGCACAGGTTTCGATTATCTCTATCGCACAGGCCTGCTTCAGCTTATCTTGCCCGAACTGGTGGCACTCGATAATGTGGACACCTCGCACGGCCGTCCGCATAAAAACAACTACTATCATACGATGGAAGTGTTGGAAAATGTGGCAAAAGTCTGCCCTGCTGATAGCTTGTGGCTGCGCTGGGCCGCATTGCTCCACGATATCGGGAAGATGCGCACGCGCCGATGGGAACCTGTGCAGGGATGGACTTTCCATAACCACAACTACGTTGGCGCAAAGATGGTGCCTCAAATTTTCCGTCGGCTGAAATTACCCCTCGACGTGAAGATGAAATATGTGCAGAAACTCGTAGACCTGCACATGCGTCCCATTGCCATTGCTTCCGACAAAGTGACCGACTCGGCAGTGCGTCGTCTGCTCAACGATGCCGGCGACGATATTGACGACTTGATGACCCTCTGCGAGGCGGACATCACCAGTAAAAACCATATACGCAAGCAGCAGTTCCTGCGTAATTTCCAGTTGGTCAGGGAGAAACTTGCCGATCTGAAGGAACGTGACTATAAACGATTGTTGCAGCCTGTCATCGACGGTAACGAAATCATGGAACTATTCCACTTGAACCCTTCACGTGAGGTAGGTGAGCTTAAAAAGACCCTCAAGGATGCTGTGCTCGACAATCTTGTGCCCAACGAGCGTGAGCCGCTTATGCAATTGCTCCTTGAGAAAGCCAGAGAAATGGTTTTGACGACCTAAAAATAGTTAAAATACGCACATGCTTGCGCGTATGTGCGAGAAAGTTTGTAACTTTGCATTTTCAATAAAAAATAATAATAGGTAACAATAGGTATGAATATCAAAAAATCATTATTATTCACGGTCATAGCCGCAGTTCTTGTCTCGTGTGGAGGCAAGAAGCAGGGAATGCCTAATTTCGGCGACAATGAGTATCCAGTGGTAACGGTCGATGCCAAAAGCACCGCCATGCAGACCACTTATCCAGCAACGTTGAAAGGTATCCAAGACGTGCAGATTCGCCCGAAAGTGTCGGGCTTCATCACGCAGGTTTGCGTGAAAGAAGGTCAGGCCGTAGGCGCAGGACAGTTGTTGTTTATCATCGACAATGCCACCTATCAGGCTCAGGTTCGTCAGGCTCAGGCTGCCGTGAACACTGCTACGGCACAGATGAACACTGCCAAGCTGACATTTGAAAACAACCAGCAGCTGTTCAATAATAATGTCATCGGACAGTTCGAGCTTCAGTCGGCCAAGAACAACTATGAGGTGGCCCGTGCTCAGGTGGCTCAGGCTAAGGCTGCCCTGGCTTCGGCACAAGAGACGCTCAGCTTCTGCTACGTGAAGAGCCCGGCCAGCGGAGTCATCGGCAGTCTGCCGTTCAAGGTGGGCGCATTGGTCAGCGCTTCGAGCGCAGAGCCGCTGACAACGGTGTCGAACGTAAGTACCGTCGAAGCCTATTTCTCGATGACCGAGAAAGATGTGCTTGAAATGACGAAGACATCGGGCAGCGTCAACGCGGCCCTCAGCACCTTCCCAACCGTGAAGCTGCAGCTTGCCGACGGTACCATCTACAACCATCCGGGCAAGGTGAGCAAGGTGAGCGGAGTTATCGACCCCGCCACAGGTAGCGTGTCGGTCATCGCACAGTTCAGCAACCCTGAGCGGCTGCTCAAGAGCGGCGGGTCGGGATCTATCGTCATTCCGCGCGACAACGCCCATGCACTGCTCATCCCGCAAAGCGTGGTCTCTGAAGTCCAGGACAAGCACTTCGTCTATGTCGTGGGTAAGGACAACAAGGTGAAATACACCGAAATCAAGGTTGACCCGCAGACCGACGGCAACAACTACGTCGTGGTCAGTGGCTTGCAGGTCGGCGACCGCTATGTCACCAATGGTATCCAGTCGCTCACCGACGGCATGGAAATCAAGCCCATCACCCCTGCACAGTATGACAAGAAAATCCAAGAGGCACAAAAGCTCGGCGAGAGCAACAGCACAGCCAAGGGATTTATCAATGCCATGAGTGGAAAGAAATAATTTTAAGCAGATATGACATTTACAAACTTTATAAAGCGGCCGGTGCTCTCGACGGTGATCTCTGTGGTCATTGTCATCTTGGGCTTCATCGGTCTCGCTACACTGCCCATCGAGCAGTATCCCGACATCGCCCCGCCTACCGTTATGGTGTGGACCTCCTATACGGGAGCTGATGCCGAAACGGTCAAAAACTCTGTGCTCGCACCGCTCGAGGAAAGTATCAATGGTGTCGAGGGCATGGACTATATGACGTCATCGGCCACCAACAACGGTTCAGGAACCATCTCCGTACTCTTCCGCCAAGGTATCAATGCCGATATGTGCGCCGTCAACGTGCAAAACCGTGTGGCGCAGGCACAGGCGTTGCTGCCCGCAGAAGTGACGCGAGCCGGTGTGCAGGTCATGAAACGTCAGACATCGCAGGTCGTCATGTATACCCTCACTTCCGAAGACGGACGCTATGATGACGAGTTCCTCACCAACTACGCCAATATCAACATCATCCCTGCCTTGAAACGTATCGAGGGCGTCGGCGATGTGTCGTCGCCAGGTATGAAGACCTACTCCATGCGTATCTGGCTGAAACCGGAAGTGATGAAACAATACAACCTGATGCCGACCGACATCAGCGGTGTGCTGGCCGAACAGAACATCGAGGCGGCCCCGGGTTCCTTCGGTGAGCAGTCGAACGTGGCCTATGAATACGCCATGCGTTACACGGGCCGACTGAAGACGCCAGAGGAATTTGGCAATATCATCATCAAGACCACCGACGACGGTCAGACGCTGAAGTTGAAAGATGTGGCCAAGATAGAGCTGGGCGGTTTGCAGTACTCGGTATCGATGAAGAACAACAATCGACCTTCGGTCATGGGTATGGTGCAGCAGATTGCCGGCTCGAACGCCAACGAAATCGCAAAGAATGTGAAGACTGAGCTTGAAGAGCAGGCCAAGAGTTTCCCGCCGGGACTGGAGTATAAGATTAACTACGACGTGACGGAATTCCTCTATGCCTCTATCGAGGAGGTGGTGTTCACGCTGATTCTGACGCTCGTACTGGTGTTCCTCGTGGTTTACGTCTTCCTGCAAGACTTCCGTTCGACACTTATCCCGCTGATTGCCGTGCCCGTCTCGCTCATCGGTACGTTCTTCTTCCTGAAGATGGTGGGCTTCTCTATCAACCTGCTTGTGTTGTCGGCATTGCTGTTGGCTATTGCTATTGTGGTTGACGACGCCATCATCGTGGTTGAGGCTGTCCATGCCAAGCTCGACCAGGGCTATAAGAGCACGATGCGTGCGTCGATCGATGCCATGAACGAGATTTCGGGTGCCATTATCTCCATTACGTTGGTGATGGCTTCGGTGTTCATCCCCGTGTCGTTCATCGGCGGAACGAGTGGAACATTCTATAAGGAGTTCGGTATCACGATGGCTGTCAGCATCTTCATCTCGGCGTTGAACGCCTTGACGCTGTCGCCGGCACTTTGTGCGTTGTTCCTGAAACCGCACGATGCCGAGGGACACGAGCGTAAGATGTCGTTGCTCGACCGTATGCATACCTCGTTCAACACGTCTTACGACAAGATTCACAATAAATATAAGAATTCTGTCGAAAAGCTGGTGCGCAAGCCGTTGCTTATCGGATTAGCGGTTATGGCAGGTATTATTGCACTGGTGTTCACCATGTCGACCACAAAGACCGGTCTTGTACCCGACGAAGATACGGGTACGTTGTTCTGTACCATCTCTATGCCACCAGCCACTTCGGTCGAGCGCACCAGACAGGTGATTTCCCAGGTCGACTCGATGCTGGCTGCGAACCCCGCTATACAGAGCCGGGAGCAGATTCAGGGCTACAACTTCATTGCCGGTCAGGGTTCTGACCAAGCTACGTTCATCATCAAGCTGAAACCATTTGAGGAGCGAACTGGCGGTCTGTGGTATAAGATTTCCGGTTTGTGGCAGGGCGACGGCATCATGCGGTTCTTTGTCAATCCGCGTGAGTCTACCTCTGTCTTGGGAATGATTTACAAGCAGACAGCACAAATCAAGGATGCCCAGATTATCGCCTTCGGACCGCCTATGATTCCCGGTTTCTCGGCCAACAGTGGTGTGTCGCTTGTGTTGCAAGACCGTACCGGCGGTAATCTGAACCGATTCTTCGAGATTACGCAGGACTATCTGAAGGAACTGAACACGCGTCCTGAGGTGCAGATGGCCATGACGTCGTACAACCCCAACTATCCTCAGTATATGATCAATGTGGATGTGGCCAAATGTAAGCAGGTCGGTATCTCGCCGCAGACCGTGCTGACAACGTTGCAGGGTTACTATGGCGGACTCTATGCCTCGAACTTCAACGCCTACGGAAAGCTCTACCGTGTGATGATTCAAGCCGACCCCGAAAGCCGTATGACACCCGAGAGCATGAACAATATCTATGTCCGCACAGGTGCTGGCATGGCTCCCGTCAACGAGTTCTGCACACTGAAACGAGTCTATGGCCCCTCCAACATCAACCGCTTCAACCTGTTCACCGCCATCAATGTGACGGTATCTGTTGCCGACGGCTATTCAACGGGTGAGGCCATCAAAGCTGTAGAGGAAGTTGCTAAGGACAAGTTACCCACAGGTTATACCTACGACTACTCAGGTCTGACACGTCAGGAGGCTCAGTCGAGCAACTCCACGGCACTCATCTTCGTGCTCTGTATCATGTTCATCTATCTGATACTTTCCGCACAGTATGAGAGCTACATCCTGCCGTTAGCCGTTGTGCTCTCCGTGCCGTTTGGTTTGGCCGGTGCCTTTGGCTTCACGCAGATTTTCGGACATTCCAACGACATCTATATGCAGATTTCGCTCATCATGCTTATCGGTCTGCTGGCCAAGAACGCCATTCTGATTGTGCAGTTTGCCCTTGAGCGTCGTCAGCTCGGTATGGCCATATCGTGGTCTGCCGTACTCGGTTCGGCCGCGCGTCTGCGTCCTATCCTGATGACCTCGCTGGCCATGATCATCGGTCTGCTCCCAATGATGTTTGCCTCTGGTGTCGGCAAGAACGGAAACCAGACCCTTGGTGCCGCCGCCGTCGGAGGTATGTTAATCGGTACGCTCTGTCAGCTCTTCGTTGTTCCCACCTTGTTTGTCATCTTCCAGTCGTTGCAGGAGAAGATTTCGCCTCTGAAGTTTGAAGATGAAGAGAACGCCGATGTGGCACGTGAACTCGAACAATATGCGCATGGTCCTATGCAGGAATATAAATTGGAGGAATAGACAATGAAAATGAGACAATATATATATGGGTGCCTGGCAGTCGTGCTGCTTTCGGGCTGTAGCACCTATAAACACATGAAGCAGCAGCTCTATGCTCCCTACGAGCGTCCCGAGGTCAACACTCAGGGCATTGTGCGCGATCCGCTCTCGGCAGTCGACACGCTTGCAGCCGCTGACACCACGAGCTTCGGCAACCTGCCGTGGCGCTCGGTCTTCACCGACAGCTACCTGCGCGAGCTGATTGAAAAAGGTCTGACCAACAACGTCGACCTGCTCAATGCCGCGCTCAACGTGAAGATGGCCGAGCAGCAGCTCAAGACAGCCCGTCTGGCCTTCCTGCCCTCGTTCACATTCACTCCGCAGGGAACACTCTCCACTTTGGACTTCGGAAAAGTCAGCAAAACCTATCAGCTGCCCATCTCGGCGAGTTGGAATGTCGATCTCTTTGGCAATCTGCTTTCACAGAAACGCGCCGCGCAAGTGACTTTGTTGGCTACACAGGATTATCAGACTGTTGTAAAAACCAATGTCATCTCTGCTATTGCCAACATGTATTACACTTTGCTCATGCTTGACAGCCAGCTTGCTGTACTCGACGACATGGAGCAACTCACCAAAGATACATGGGACTTGATGAAACTTATGAAGGACACGCGCATAGGCTATCGTTCCACTTCGGTGCAAAGTGCCGAGGCTAACTACCTCTCTGTGCAGGCGCAAAAGGTTGATATGCGCAGGCAGATACGCGAAGTGGAGAACTCTCTGTCGCTTTTGCTCGGCCAGCCTGCGCAGGCCATACCACGAGGTACGCTTGACGACCAGAGCCTGCCATCCGACCTTTCTACAGGTGTGGGCATTAAGCTGTTAGCCAACCGTGCCGATGTGCATGCTGCTGAGATGCAGCTCGCACAGTGCTTCTACGGCATAGAGACTGCCCGGTCGCGTTTCTATCCGCAGATATCCATCAATCCGTCTGGCATTTTCACCAACTCCGCAGGTGTTGTGGTAAACCCCGGGAAGATACTTTTATCGGTTGTCGGGAGTCTCGTTCAGCCCATCTACATGAAGGGTCAGCTTACTGCTGGCCTGCGAGTGGCAGAAGCTCAATACGAGCAAGCCTATAACAAGTGGCAGCAGTCCATCCTACAGGCAGGTAGTGAGGTGAGCAATGCCCTTGTGCAATACACCGCAGCAGAGGAGAAAGGGCGCATAGAGGCACAGCAGATTGAGGTTCTCAAGCAGAACGTGGCTGATATCAAGACCCTCATGACCCGTGCTAGTGGAACAACCTATCTTGAGGTTATTCAGGCTCAGAGCAGCCTGCTTAATGCGCAAATCTCTAAAATTACCGACGACTTTAATAAGGTTCAGGCCGTTGTTAACCTCTATCAAGCCCTCGGTGGGGGAGTGAAATAGGAGCGAAAAGTGAAGAATAAAGAAGTTAACAGGAGTTAGCCGCTTTGCGGCGAAGTTAAGGGATGTTACAGGAACCTCTCCCCATCCCTCTCCCAAGGGGAGGGGGCTGTGTACAGTTGGATTTCCTCTCCTTCGGGGGAAAGGCTACGGGTAGGCGCGCCAGCGGGAATGGGCTACGGGGGGCGAGCTTTGCTCGGGATGGGTCAGGAGGGGTTCAACTATTGTCCGTTAACTTCCATGAGCCAGGCTCATTAACTTCAGATAACTTCCTATAATTTCTAATTAATAACATTAAAAATATGAGTGACATTTCTCCAAGAGCAGAAGTCAGCCCTAAAGCTATAATTGGTGAGGGCTGCAAAATATTTCCATTCGTCTATATCGAAGACGATGTGGTTATCGGTGACAATTGCATCATCTTTCCATTTGTGTCTATCATGAATGGCACCCGTATGGGCAGTCATAACAAAGTGCATCAGGGTACCGTCCTTGGTGCATTGCCTCAGGACTTTAATTTTCAGGGAGAGAAGTCGGAGCTTATTATCGGAGACAACAACATCATCCGCGAAAACGTCGTGGTCAATCGAGCAACTCATCATGGCGGTCAGACCATTATAGGTAAGGATAATTGCCTCATGGAAGGAGCTCATATCAGCCACGACACGAAGGTTGGTGATAGCTGCGTTTTCGGTTATGGAACCAAAATTGCTGGCGACTGCGAAATAGGGAACGGAGTTATTTTTTCTTCCTCTGTCATCCAGAACGCTGGTACCCGCGTTGGTGAAGGAGCTATGATACAAGCAGGCACCACTTTCTCCAAAGACGTGCCACCCTATGTCATCGCTGGCGGAACCCCTGTTGGTTATATTGGTGTAAATAACACCATGTGCCGCACTTATGGTATTGAGGAAAAAGTATTGCGGCACATCGCCAATGCCTACCGTCTCGTCTTCAACGGACAGAACAGTGTTCTTGACGCAGCCTTACAAATAGAGCAGCAAGTGCCCGACAGTCCTGAAATACAGAATATCATCAGCTTTATCCGCACTACACAGCAAGGCTTCATAGGGAAAATATAAATGTGGTATGAAGAATTTAAGGTGAAATATAAAGAAAGCATCTCGACTGTTATAACCGAGATGCTTTCTTTTGCTATCGATACTATATCAATATGAGGCTGTACAGGGGATGCCCATGGCGATGACGCGATCACGGATGCTGTCGAGTTCTTCGTGAGTGGCTTTGTGGAGTGTGGCGTCGGGTGTTTCGCGGTCGATGGTGTAGACCATAACGGCCTGCGGGGAGATTTCCTTTATGGCCTGCAGCCAGGGAGCAACAAATTGCTCGGTCGTGTTGTCGAGCAGGAAAGCCCCCTCCAACCTCCCCCCACTGGGGGCGGCTTCTTTCTTTTTCAAAAACATAGTTTGTATGATAACGTGTCCTTGAAAGTGTTGGAGTTGTTGTACGATGTCGGCGGCACGATAGTTGGGTGAAGTGGGACGGTCGACACATCGGATGAAGTTGTCGTCGACGGTGTCGAGCTTCTGGATGTTGTTGTCGACTCGCAGCAGGGCTTTGAATACTTTTGGGCGATGTATAAAGGTTGCGTTGCTGAGCACAGATACTCTTGCATGGGGGCAATAGCAGTCGCGCAGACGTATGGTATCGTCAATAATCTCGGGAAAGTGAGGATGGGCAGTGGGCTCGCCATTGCCGGCAAAGGTGATTACATCGGGCACAAGACCTTCGACAATCATCGCTTTAAGTTTTTCCTCGAGGGCGACGGCCACCTCTTCGCGTGTAGGTCGGGGTAATGTGGGTCGGTGGTCGTGGTTGAAGCCGCATTCGCAGTAGATGCAGTCGAAAGTGCAGAGCTTGCCGTCTGAAGGCATGAGGTTGATGCCGAGGGATGTTCCGAGGCGGCGGCTGTGTATAGGTCCAAAAATGGGCGAGGAATAGATGATAGTGCTCATTTTTTTATTAACAATTGATATTTTCTTAAATTTTTGGCAAAAATACAAAATAATTGACAAATGACAATTGGTAATTGATAATTATTTTGTATTTTTGCGCTCTGAATTTCATTATTGCTTTAAGGCTATGGGAAAGAAACGTAAGAAAACGAGTAGCCGTCAAGGATTGCAGGCTGTGACTTTATGCATTAGTACTGCACTGGTTCTTATATTGTTAGGGCTGGTGGTGTTTTCTGTTCTGACTGCCCGAAACTTGTCGGCTTACGTAAAGCAGAATTTAGTGGTGACAGTATTCTTGGACAACGAGGTTACTCCCTCTGAGGCCAACAAGCTCGCTACTCGTCTGAAGAGCCGTACCTATGTAAACGGGCTGGACTATATCAGCAAGGAGCAGGCTCTCAAAGAGGGAACGGAGATGCTGGGTGCCGACCCGTCGGAGTTTATAGGCGAGAATCCCTTCTCATCGTCGATGGAACTGACCTTGAAGTCTGACTATGCCAACAACGACTCGCTGGCATGGATAGCGAAAGAGCTGAAAGCTTACCCGAAGGTGACGGAGATAAAATATCAGAAAGACTTGATAGAGGCTGTCAACCGTAATTTGGCGAAGATTAGCCTGGTCTTGTTGGTGTTGGCTGTTTTGCTGACTTTTGTGTCGTTCTCGCTTATCAATAACACGGTGCGCTTGGGCATTTACGCGCGGCGTTTCTCCATTCATACGATGAAGCTGGTGGGTGCGTCATGGGGGTTCATCCGTCGTCCGTTTGTGAGGCGGGCCATCATCGTAGGTCTGATAGCGGCGGTTATCGCTTGTCTGGTTTTGGGCGGATTGATTTGGCTGCTTTATCGTCATGAGCCTGAGATTCTTACAGTGATTACCTGGGAAGTGCTCGCCATCACGGCAGCGGTGGTTTTCGTTTTCGGTATTCTTATCACAGCCATGTGTGCAAGCATCTCCGTCAATAAGTTTCTGCGCATGAAGGCAGGCGAATTGTATAAGATATAGAATAATTAAACTACGTTTAGTGTATGGATAGGAAGAATTTTGCATTCGATAAATACAATTTCATTTTGTTGACCATAGGTATGATTGTGGTCATCGTGGGTTTCATCCTGATGAGTGGTGGCAGCTCTACTGAGGCCGGATATAATCCCGACATTTTTAGCGTGCGTCGCATCCGTGTGGCTCCGGTGGTTTGTTTTCTGGGGTTCATTTTTATGGTATATGCCATCATTCGTAAACCTAAAGAGAAGTAAATGGACTGGATAGAAACCTTGATTATCTCGATAGTGGAGGGGCTCACGGAGTTTCTTCCTGTGTCGTCGACTGGTCACATGATTATTACGCAGAACCTGCTGGGTATTCAGCCGGGCGACCCGTTTGTTCATGCCTTTACGTTTATCATCCAGTTTGGAGCCATCCTTTCGGTGGTGTGCCTTTACTGGAGACGCTTTTTCAGGTTCGACAACACGCCTGCGCCCGAGGGGAGCACGGTGTGGCAGCGACTGAAATATAGATATCGTTTCTACTGGTTGCTCTTTGTGGGTGTATTGCCCGCAGTGATTATCGGCTTGCTGGCGAAGAAATCGGGCTTGCTCGACTGGCTGCTCGATAGTGTCGAGGTGGTGGCCGTGATGCTCGTCGTGGGCGGTATCTTCATGCTCTTCTGCGACAGGCTCTTTAACAAGGGCACTGAGGAGAATAAGATGACGGAGAAGCGTGCTTTTAACATCGGTCTTTTCCAGTGTATCTCGGTTATTCCGGGCGTGTCGCGTTCGATGGCGACCATCGTGGGCGGCATGACGCAGGGGCTGACGCGCAAGCGTGCTGCCGAGTTCTCGTTCTTTCTGGCGGTGCCGACGATGGCCGGTGCGACGCTACTCGACCTGCTCGACCTGCTGAAAGACGATGCTACGTGGGCTACGAGTCATAATATCTGTATGTTGGTGCTTGGCTGCGTTGTCGCGTTCGTCGTGGCCCTGCTTGCCATGAAGTGGTTTGTGGGCTTCCTTACCAAATATGGTTTCAAGGCCTTTGGTGTCTATCGCATCATCGTGGGAGGAGTCATCATTCTCCTGTTGCTTACAGGCCATTCTCTGGTGATGGTAGAAGGGTGAGGAGTGAAGAAGTGAATTTTCAGGAAGGAGAGATTATCGCTATTGATAAGCCATACCGACTGTCGAGTTTCGGTGCCTTGGCTCATGTGCGCTATCTGGTGTCGAGGAAGATTGGTGTGAGGCGGGTGAAGATGGGGCATGCCGGCACGCTCGACCCGTTGGCCACAGGTGTGCTTGTGCTCTGTACGGGCAAGATGACGAAGCGCATCGAGGAGTTGCAGCGGCATACGAAGGAGTACACGGCTACGCTCCAGCTGGGTGCCACCACGCCGAGCTACGATATGGAGCACGAGGTAGACGCGACCTTCCCCACCGCGCATATTACCCGTGAGCGTGTCGTCGACGTATTGAGGCGGTTCGAGGGCGACATCATGCAGGTGCCGCCAGCTTATAGTGCCTGTAAGTTGAACGGCGACCGCGCCTACGACTTGAAGCGCAAGGGGCGCGAGGTGGTGCTGCAGGCCAAGCCTGTGCGTGTCGACGAGATTGCGCTCACGTCCTTCGATGAGGGGCAGATGCAGATGAGCATCCGCGTGGTCTGCGGAAAGGGCACCTACATCCGCGCTCTGGCTCGCGATATTGGGGAGGCTCTCGGTAGCGGCGCCTATCTCACCGCGCTGCGTCGCACCCGTGTCGGCAACATCCGCGTGGAAGAATGCATCGGCTACGACCATGTCGATGAGTGGCTTGACGCTGCGCTAATGAAGACCCCTCCCAGCCTCCCCGAAGGAGAGGAAACCCGAGTGCCACAACTCCCTCCCCTTGGGGGAGGGATGGGGAGAGGTTTAGGGGTGGGGAGAGGTTCAACTGTAAACTGATAACCATAAGCCGTAAAATATAAACATAAATTATCACGAACTAACGGTCACGGCAGCAAGGCGGATGCAACCTTTCACAACTGCCTACGGGAAAAAGCAATGAATCATAAATTATAATTTGTGGTTAATTCATGGAAATTCGTGTTAAAATGAAGAGTGAACCGTAAACTGTAATAAATGAATAATGAAACTGTCACAATTTAAGTTCAAGTTGCCGGAGGAGCAGATCGCGCTTTATCCGCACAGCATCTACCGCGAGTTTGAAAACGAGAGGGGCGAGAAAGAGACCTTCCGCATTACCCGCCGCGATGAGTGTCGCTTGATGGTGCTTCACCGCAAGTCGGGAACCATCGAGATGTATAAGAAAGACGATAAGGGGAACCCCATCGAGGGCGAGTATCTTGACTTCCGCAATGTGCTCGACTATTTCGGTGACGACGACGTGTTCATCTTCAACGACACGAAAGTATTTCCCGCGCGTCTCTACGGTACGAAGGAGCGCACCGACGCGAAGATAGAGGTGTTTCTACTACGCGAGCTCAACCGCGACATGCGGCTGTGGGATGTGCTTGTCGAGCCTGCCCGCAAGATACGCATCGGCAACAAGCTCTTCTTTGACGAGAGCGGTACGATGGTGGCCGAGGTCATCGACAACACCACGAGCCGTGGTCGCACGTTGCGCTTCCTTTACGACTGTCCTCACGACGAGTTCAAGAGAGAGCTGTATGCCTTGGGCGAGGCGCCACTGCCCCGTTACATCCTTGACGGCCGGAAGGCCGAGAGTGCCACGGCCGAAGACTTCGACGATTTCCAGACCATCTTCGCCCGCAATGAGGGTGCCGTCACCGCACCTGCTACCGGCCTGCACTTCAGCCGCGAGCTGATGAAGCGCATGGAGATCAACGGCATCCGCTTCGCCTTTGTCACCCTTCACTGCGGCTTGAGTGCCTTCCACACCATAGAGGTGGAGGACCTGACGAAGCACAAGATGGACTCCGAGCAGATGCACATCGGTCGCGAGGCCTGCCAGACCGTGAACCGCGCCAAGGCAGCCGGCCACCGCGTGTGCGCCGTAGGCACCAGCGTGGTGAAGGCCACCGAGACCGCCGTAGGCACCGACGGAATGCTCAAGGAGTTCGACGGCTGGACCAACAAGTTCATTTTCCCTCCCTACGACTTCGGACTAGCCGACTCGATGCTCGCCAACTTCTACCATCCCTATTCCATTCTGCTTATGGAGACCGCGGCCTTCGGCGGCTACGACCTCGTGATGGAGGCCTACAGCCGGGCCGTCGACCACGGCTACCGTTTCGGCTGCTTCGGCGACGCCATGCTCATCCTCAATGACTGACGAGTTAGAGGAGTTCAAGGAGTTTCAGGAGTTTCAGGGAGTTAAGGAATGAAGGAGTGAGGGAGTTAAGGAGTTAAGGAGTGAAGAAGTTGAAAACAATTGTCTACCTCTCGCTCGGGAGCAATCTCGGCCGTCGTAGCGCCAACCTCCGCCGTGCCATCCGCCTAATAGGGCAGCAGGTGGGCGAGGTCACAGCCGTGTCCGACTTTCTGGCTACCGAGCCATGGGGTTTTACGTCGGAGCATTCGTTTCTCAATGCTTGTGTCCGAGTGCTGACGTCGCTCACACCTCGTCAGCTGCTCGAGGTCACCCAACAGATAGAACGGCAGATGGGACGCAGGAAAGCCCCCTCCAACCTCCCCCCACTGGGGGCGGCTTTTTCTCCGACCCATCCCGAGCAGGGGAGAAAAGTCTACCACGACCGCATCATCGACATCGATATCCTGCTCTACGGTGACCTCCGTGTCGACGAGCCCGACCTGCAAATCCCCCATCCCCTCATGCACCAGCGCCAGTTCGTAATGCAACCCCTCCGGCAAATCTGCCCCGACGAGCCGCAAACCCTTAATAACCCATAAGACAAATGCCACAGATAGACGATTTCTTTATGTATGAGAACCGCGTGGAGGGTATCACCGAGGCCGACTATCAGCGGGCACAGCTCTATGTGGAGGCGGCAAAGGCTTTTGCGCAGACCACCTACCAGAGCATCTACATTATCGACTACTACCGCAAGAATTTCCTCTATGTATCGGACAATCCGCTCTTCCTCTGCGGTCATACCGCTGACGAGGTGCGCCAGATGGGCTATAGCTTTTATCTGGACTATGTCCCGAAGGAGGAAGTGGAAATGCTGAAAGAGCTGAACCGTTCTGGCTTTCGTGCTTTCTACGATGAGCCTGTGGAGAATCGCTGCCAGTGCATGATGTCCTATGACTTTCACATCACCAGTGGCAACCGCTTACTGCTCATCAGCCATAAGATTACGCCCCTTGTCATGACTGCCGATGGGCGTGTATGGCTGGCCCTCTGCACCGTCTCGCTCTTGCCCCATAAGGAAGCAGGGCATATCGAGTTTCGTCAGTTTCGCACAGGCGAGAAACGCGAGTACTCTCTGCAGGGACACCGTTGGAGAAACCGAGAGACCATAACCTTGAAATCAGAGGAAAAGCAGATACTGACACTCTCGGCTCAGGGCTACACCATGAAAGAGATAGCCGAACAGATGCTCCGCTCGTTCGATACCATAAAATTTTATCGCCGACAGATTTTCGAGAAACTAGACGTGCAGAACATTACCGAGGCTCTCGCTCTTGCCACTAATTACGGTCTTGTCTGAAAGGCTACGGGTAGGCGACGGCACGTCGGGAATGACATCATTCATACGGTTTTAACTAATTCTACTACCCAAATGGGTAATTTTTCATCCTTGTGGTGAGGAATTACCCATTTGGGTAGTAGAATTATTTTTAAGTATTGCAACCTTTGCATCATAAAAGTGCGTCTAACGAACAAAAGCATTTAAAATCATAAAGACAATGAGAAAAACATTTCTTCTTTCCATGATGTGCCTCTTTGTGGTAACCTCAAATGCACAATCCATTAATGGCCGGGTTCTCGACGAGCAGTTACAGCCGATGCCATTTGCCAATGTCGTTTTAATCAATCCAGTCGATTCCGCTTTCATAACGGGTGCCATAACGAAGGACGACGGCACTTTCAGCATTGTTACCGACCGGACTAGCGGTATGTTGAAAGTGTCGAGCATGGGATATATAATAAGGTATATCGACGCGCGGCAGGGCAGCGTGGGCGACATCATGATGCAACCCGACACGCTGGAATTGAAAGAAATCGTAGTAAAAGGTCACAAGCCTACTCATAAACTAACAACAGAGGGCATACAGACTACCGTGGAGAACACGCTACTGAGCAAGGCGGGAACGGCCAACGACGTGTTGCAGCAACTGCCCGGCGTGCAGAAGAAGGATGACGGTCTGGAGGTGTTCGGCAAGGGCACGCCACTCATCTACATCAACGGGCGGCAGATGCGCAATAAAGCCGAACTCGACCAGATCAGCAGCGAGAGCATCAAGAGCGTGGAGCTCATCACCAGCCCTGGGGCGAAGTACGACGCGCAGGTCGAGTCGGTCATCCTCATCAAGACCCGTCGCCAGCAGGGCGAAGGCTGGAGTGGTGACATTCAGAGTCATTACCGCCAAGGCTACAATCTCGATCTTGACCTCGGTCTGAACTGGAACTACCGTTACAAGGGGCTTGACGTGTTCGGCAGCATGTGGTACAACGACAACCAGTTCCGCCATCGCGACCTCATCACACTCGATGTCGCGGCCGACACACTCTGGCACATGAACGAACACTCTAATTTCGACATACACAACCGTTCTATCTATTCCACGGTAGGCGTGAATTATACGTTTGACGACCAGCACTCGATGGGTTTCCGCTATGAGACGAAGGGCTGGCTCAAACAGAAAACAACTGGCAGTTTCATTGCCGACGTCACCGCAGATGAGGCCTTCTACGACCACCTTGACAACGATCTCGAACAGGAAATCACCTCGAACATGCCGCACACACTAAACGCCTATTATAACGGCAAAGTGGGCATGATGTCGATTGACTTCAATACCGACTACATGTTCCACAAAGACCGCACGTCGCAGTTCAATAACGAGATGAGCCAGGAGCGCGTGAGCCGCACTGTGACCAGCACCAATGTCGTGCGTAACCAACTTTGGGCCTCGAAGCTTGTACTGTCATGGCCGCTGTGGAAGGGCAACCTACAGGCGGGTACCGAGTACGACCTGACCAACCGCAACGATGACTACGTGAACCCTGAGCAGGTGGTGCCCACGTCGTTTACTGAACAGCACGAGCGCAACTACATCTTCTTCGCCGAATACAGCCGTCCGCTGCCCTTCGGCCAGATGCGCCTCGGCGTGCGCAACGAGAACGTCAGCACAAAATACTACACGCAAGGCGTTTACCAGTCCGAGCAGAGCCACACGTACCACCACTTCTTTCCTACCGCTGCGCTGATGGCTCGCGTGGGCAAGGTGCAGCTGATGACCAATTATTCCGTGAAGATTCAGCGCCCCTACTACTGGATGCTGAGCAGCAATGTGAGCTATGCCAACCGCTTCACGTGGCAGAGCGGCAACCCGATGCTGCAGCCTACCATCCGCAACGAGGCCACACTGATGGCGATGTACAAATGGGCACGCCTCTCCATCGACTACAAGCACACTACCGACGAAATTGTGAACGTGGCCGAAACCGTGCCGGGCAGCGAGGAAACGACCATCATCACACGCGCCAACGTGCGCCACTCCGACGGTCTGCTTGCCATGCTGACCCTCTCGCCGCGCTTCGGTTTGTATCAGCCGTCACTTACTGTCGGCGTGATGAAAAATTGGATTAAGATTCCATCGCCTGTGGGAGACCTCAGTCCGAAGAATCCCATCGGCATCATCCAGTCGAACAACAACTTCCAACTGTCGCCGACCCTCACGGCCTCTGCCAATCTGCAAATCGTCACCAAAGGTGACCAGCAGAACATGACGCTTACCCGTGCCGAATACGTGGCCGACATCAGCGTGACCAAGACGTTCTTCAACAACCGCCTTTCCGTGAAGCTCGGCGGCAGCAACCTGTTCAACTCGCAGCAGCACATCAACATTCGCTACGGCCTTCGCACCCTCTATCAGGAAAACCATCGGGACTCTCGCAAACTCGAACTCGTCATTCGTTACAACTTCAACGCCACCAGCTCGAAGTACAAGGGCACGGGTGCAGGCAGCGACGAAAAGAACCGTTTCTAAAATGTAGCTTAATAGTCTATTCTGCAGCCGTTAAAGAAACGTTGAATTTCATTCGACCTTTTTCCATAAATCGTTCACGCTCGGAAAACTAAAAGCAAGCTTTGTTTTCTCTCGCTTAATCACGATTTTTCGCCATGGCAGAACTAAAGCAAGTTTTGCTCTGCTCATCTGGCTTAATCAAAAGGTTCAAATAAATTTGGCATTTCTCTCGACTTTTGCGTAACTTTGCCACTAAAGTGGCGAACTTACTACGTCTCGGCATAAAAAATAAACAAGTTTTATTTTGTTCTGCTCTCGACTTTTTGTAACTTTGCGCTCAAATTAAAAGCGATTTGTAAGTCTATGAAACAACGATATGCGGTAGTGGTGTTGTTTGCACTGGTAGTAGCCTCGAGCTTGGTGAGTCTGACAAGCTATCGGACTACGGCGGAGCTGGTGACGGAGGACATGGAGCGGGCTCTTGCCAAGGCTTTGGACCGTCAGCAGTCGGATGTTATCAGTGCCGATACGGTCAGGGCGTTCAATGGTTATCTGCGGCTGGCGGAGTTGAGGGGCAGGGCTATGCTGACCGTTGACACTGAGAATGGTTTCTGCCCTCGGGCGCGGGTGTCGACGGCTACGATACTGTGGTTGTCTGACCAGCGACCAGCGATGGCTCTGTGGTCGATGGCGTTGTTGTGGGGCCTGTATTGTCTTTATGATTGCCGGCGGCGCAAGGCGTTGGGCATGTATGGTGGCTTGTCGCTACGGGAAGGCCGTTTTGTGGATGTGAGGGGCAATGTGGTGAGGCTGACTCCTATGCAGCAGCAACTGATGGAGATGCTGTGGCAGTCGCCTGCCCGCCAGCTCTCGAAGACGGAGATTTGTGACAGCCTTTGGCCGAGGAAGGAGGATGCCAGCGAGACGCTTTACTCGCTTATAAGCCGGCTGAAACCTGTCATCGAACAACATTCTGACTTAAAAATAGTGGTTGACAGAGGAAAGGCGTATAGTCTGACGCTCAGATAGGGTGTTTGAATAAGGCAGGCTACGCCTCGGCAATCCGAGCGAGCTCGATTGCGCTCGGCTTGCACTGCCTTTCAGATTGTTGTCAGTAAAATGTCAGACTAATGTCAGGCATTTTTTTTGGCCAGTAACTGGTTCTCTTCATACCTTTGCAGAAGATTCAGCTGCGCTCGGCATAGCTCAAGCAAGCTTGGCTCTGCTCTCGCTGGCAGAATCTTTGCAGAAAATTTGCATAAGTATGAGGAGTTTTTTATTTCTTAGTCTGGTGATTGTGTCTATGATGATTCAGGCACAAGATATCAAGGATGGGGACACACTTCAGGAGGTAGTTATACATGGTTCCAAAGTGGTGCAACGGGTTGACGGACAGAGCATCTATCCCACACGTCAACAATTGGAGAGTTCTACGAATGGTTATTCGCTATTGTCAAAGTTGGCGCTGCCACATTTGCGCATCGACCCCGTGATGCACACCGTCACTGCGCTCTCCAATCTCGGTAGCGTGCAGGTACGCATTAACGACATTGTGGCTTCGAAGGAAGACCTGCTTTCACTCGACATGAAGGCTGTGCGGCATATCGACTACATCGACAATCCTGGAGTAAGATATGGTGAAGGAATAGCATATGTGGTCAATATCATAGTAAAGCATCCCGTTAGTGGCTATGATATGGGTGCGGATATGACGAACTCGCTAACTGCCATTAATGGTGATGAGACAGTTTATGGGAAGTTTAATTCTGGCAAAAGTGAGTTTGGCGTGACATACGGCCTTGACTACAAAAACTTCAAAGGAACGAGGCGCGAAGAACTGGCAACATACGAAATGGAGTCGGGCCAGATACACGAGGTACTCCGTAAACAGTTGGACGGACAGAACAAGAACCTGAGCCATAACATACAACTGACCTATAGCCTGAGCGATTCGAACTATGTATTCCAGTCGAAACTCTTGGCAAGGAAGGATATTCAGCCGCAGAGGGCTTGGAGTCTTGTGGGAGGTACGACGGAATACGAAGACCGCTCTTCATCCCGTACATCATCGCCAGTGCTTGACCTCTATTTCCATCGTGACTTCAAGCATCATCAGTCGCTAACAGCTAATGCCGTGGGAACATATATCAAAACCGATAGCCATTCAGAGCATAACGAAGGAGGCAGTTATGCCTACGACGTGACTGGTAAGACTTATTCGCTGTGGACTGAAGCCATCTATGAGAACCGTCTGAAACCATTCACGCTATCACTGGGAACTCAGTATGGGCAGAAATACATTAACAATGTGTATGCGGGCGATGCCGACGCCGACAACTCTATGCGTTCATCGATGCTTTACTTCTTCGGACAGCTGAAAGGACGCTTGGGTAAACTCGGCTATATGGGAGGACTCGGGGTGAGCTCGCGCTACTATCGGCAGGCAAATAATAGTGACCGTTTCCTACTGTTCCGTCCTAAGATGACGCTTGCCTATCCGTTGACAAAGAACTTGAAGGCGAAATACGACTTCGAGGTATCGCAGCACGTATCGCAGATAGCACTCGTCAGCGATGTCAGTATCAAACAGAATGCGATGGAGACATTGGTGGGCAATCCGGAGATTTCCCCCAATCGCGTTACCTCGCACGATCTTCGTCTGACCTACTTCACGCCCAAAATCATGAGCGAGTTGCAAGGCTACTGGCGACTGAATAGCAACTGCAATTTGGAGAAATACTACCGAATGGACGGTCATTTCTATCAGACTCAGACGAACGCCGGCAACGAGTGCAGTTTCTTTTTCATCCAGAGCTATAATCGATGGGATGTCATACCAGAGAGGTTTTCAGCCACCATATATGGAGGAATTTGGCGATTCTTCAACTTCACCGATGATTACCGTCACACCTATACCGCATTCAGTGGTGGTGCAAGCCTCGAAGCCTATTTGGGCAAGTGGACGCTGACGGCATACGCTGACAACGGTTGGCACTTCATGGAGGGCGAACATCGGGGATATCAGCCTGCAGCATGGTATCTCACGGCTTCCTATCGTATGAAGTCTGTCACTATTTCCCTCTATGTTCAGCATCCCTTCTGTACAAGTCCTCTCAGTTATAAGACAGAGGTCCTCAATCGTTACATCCAAAAAGTGGTATCACAGCACAATCGCGATTTCGGCAATATGCTGACACTTAATCTCTCATGGACGTTTTCTTCGGGTCGTAAGTACCGCGATATTCAGCGTACAATGAATCATCAGGATAAAGAAACCGGAATTTTACAGAGTAAATGAAGCCGAGTGAGTCAGAACCTTTTTTTAACATTTCAGCGATTTTTATGTGCAAATCTGCAACTACGACGATGCAGGTGGGCCGTCAGATTTTTTGATTTTTTCTCTTTTTTAGAGTGGGAAAACAGCGTTTTTCCACTCTTTCACTGTCCTTCATCCTTTATTATTTATCCCTCATCCGATGAGACATATATGTTTCGGGTTGCGAAACATGGTCTTTTGCAGTCCGAAAGACGGCCTTTCGCACGCTGAAAGCTTATCTTTCGCAGATGAGATATATACCTTTCGGAAATGATATGTGCGAAGTGAAAAGGGATAAACTTTCTATATGGCTTATTCTCAGAGAGTTATGGAAAATACAAAAATAGGCGGATTTTCCGTCTCGCAAGGGGTGTGGATGGGAAAATCGGCCTTTTTTGTCAGCGGGAATGTTAAATTTTAACATTTGGGAACCCATCCTAATCTCCCCGAAGGAGAGGAAACCCGATTGCATGCAACTCCCTCCCCTTGGGGGAGGGATGGGGAGGGGTTTCACTCTTCCGTTGTTGTGAAGCACCGTTTGTCGATGAGGTTGTTGGCAATGGCGTAGATGGTGAGTCCGGCGAGGGAGTGGATCTGCAGTTTGCGGGCGATGTTGCGCCTGTGGGTGATGACGGTGTTGACGGAGATGAAGAGCCGTTCGGCTATCTGCTTGTTGGTCATGCCCTGCACGAGGCACACGATGATTTCTTTCTCGCGCTCGGAGGGAGTATTGGCTGACGGCTGGCGGGTGATGGCCGAGAGGTTTTGGGCGATGGCGTCGCTCTTGAGCTGCTGCTCGAGGTGGCGTATGGCGGGCACGAAGAGGGCTTCCTCTACGTTGCTATGGTTGCTGAGCCATTCCTCGTTGTTGTAGATGTCGTAGAGGGTGGCGGTGAGCTGGTTGTTGGCGAGTGGGTCGTGGGGCAGGTACTTGATGATGATGTTCTTCAATTCGTGGAACTTGCCGGTGGTGTCGCTGTGGTGTCGGGAGTATATCTCCACGTTGTAGTCGGTCTTCCGCTCTCCGCGGATGAGTGCCTCGACGTAGGGGAAGAGGGTCTTCTCCTCGTATTTCATGTGCAGGCGTATGTCGTGTGCGTACTCGTCGTAGAGGCGGAGGATGTGATGGGTGATGGCGGAGGGGTGGTGGTTGAGAGTGTCGTCGAGCTTGCGGCGGATTGACGGCAGCTGGTAGTCGAGGAAGTAGCGGTGCGAGGCGCGCAGGTAGTCGAGTAGCGTTGTGACGGAGATTTTGTCGTCGCCCTCCTTGGGGGCGTATCCGTTGATGAGGAAGTTGACGACGGTGAGGAAGGTATGGCAGTCGACGCCCTGCTCGTGGCATATCTCGCTGACGGTCTTGTCACCGAAGCCGAGCCTGATGCCGAAGGCGCTGAGTCCCTGTAGCATGCTGTAGTCGTCGCTGATAAGGTCTATCATCTTATCGTCGGCTTCATATAGTTTCATTGTCTTCATATATTTCGGTTTACAGTTGGAACCCCTCCTAACCCATCCCTAAACCTCTCCCCATCCCTCCCCCAAGGGGAGGGAGTTGTGTGCAGTCGGGTTTCCTCTCCTTCGGGGGAAGGCTACGGGGGGCGAGCTCTGCTCGGGATGGGTTAGGAGTTTTTTTTCACGTCGGCAAAGGTACGAATTTTTTGTGAAGGGCGCAATCCTTACTTGTAGGTATTTCGTGATTTTTTTGTCTCTATTCATAATTATTATGAGGTATGCGGATAATAAAGATTGGGTATGGCGGTCGGAGTGGTTTCAGCGAAAATACTCTTTTTTGCGTATTGTCTGCTATGTGATAAAGGTGTAATTTTGCAACCGTAACCGAATATATATGGCAATGAAAACAACTATTCTGACAATTGTTTTTGCCCTGTCTGTTCTTTGCGGGGCTGCTCAGGAGAGGACTGCAACCCCTCCTAACCTCCCCGAAGGAGAGGAACACAGCTCCCTCCCCTTGGGGAGGGATGGGGAGAGGTTTAGGGCTCTTTCGCGGCTGAGTGTTGGCGGCTATGGCGAGGCGGTCATGACCCGCAACTTCTACAGCCAGAGCTTCAACCGCTATAAGATGCCTGAGAACTATGCTAACGACAAGAGCCACGGGCGTTTCGACCTGCCTCATGTGTGTCTGAATATCGGCTATGATTTCGGGAAAGGCTGGACGATGGGTTCTGAGATTGAGTTTGAGCATGGCGGTGCTGGCACCGCCGTGGAAATTGAGGCCGAGGAGGCTGGCGAATACGAGGCCGAGGTGGAGAAGGGCGGCGAGGTGAACATTGAGCAGTTCTGGATAAACAAGGCGTTCTGGAATGGCAGGTTCAACGTCAAGGCTGGTGAGATCATCGTTCCCGTAGGCTATTCTAATGCCTACCACGAGCCAAACCAGTTCTTTACCGTTTATCGTCCTGAGGGCGAGGCTACCATCATGCCCAACACCTGGCATCAGGTGGGTCTCTCGCTGTGGGGAAGGCTGAGGAACTGGCGCTATGAGGCTCAGCTACTTTCAGGACTGAACTCTGAGAGTTTCACGGCAGAGGGTTTCGTGCACAACGGGGCTACCAGTCCCTATGAGTTCAAAGTAGCCAACAATTATGCTGGTGCCGTGCGTATAGACAACTATTCTGTCAAGGGCTTGCGAGTAGGGCTGAGCGGATACTATGGACATACTTTCCGCAATACCCTGCGCACGCCCGGAAGCAAATACAAAGACGTGACGGGTGCACTGGGAATAGTGGCTCTCGACTTCTCGCTCAACCGTTGGAACTGGATAGTAAGAGGCAATGTGGACTATGCCCACTTCAGCGATGCCGACATTATATCGGCTTACAACCAGGCTAACTGGACCCACCACAAATATCAGGACGGTAACCCACATCACTATACCAACATCGGCAGCAATGCCCTGGCGTATGCTGTTGAGGCCGGCTACAATGTAGCCCCCCTCTTATCCCCCCGACTGGGGGGAAAACCCAACGCGAAGCAGTCTCGCCTCCGGTTGGGTGAGTCGGAGAGGGCTTTGTTTGTGTTCGGACGATTTGAACATTACAACACAATGGCGGCGGGCACCTATAAATCGATGTATAAATACACCAAGAAATACCGTTGCGTCTTCGGCGTGAACTACTCGCCTGTAAGGCAGATCACCATCAAAGGGGAGTATTCGTATCGCTTCTTTGAGAAACCCAATAACAACGGACTGGCCTCCGACAGTCCACTCTACAAGCAACCCTACAACAATGAGCCAAGCCTCAGCCTGGGCATCACCTACTGCGGATGGTTTCTGTGACTCTAAGCCCCCAGAGTAGGGGGGAGGGGAGAAGCGGAAATGCTAATCATAAAGGAATAGTAACAATAAACAATAGTATTATCAATTAACGGGTGGTCGTTCAGACCCCCAACCTCCTAACTTAGGGGGATAAAATACAAAATACAAAAAGAGAAATGAAAAGTAAGAATCTTTTGAAAATGGCGGCTATGGCAGCCATAGTCGCCACAGGTCTCGTCTCATGTTCAAATGACGACGACCCCGTAACAACAACCGTAACCGGCACACAGGCCGCTCTCGACCAGGCGTGTGCCGACTGGAAAACAGCGCGTGCCGACTGGGAACACTCAGAGGCATTCCTCTTCGGCGCCGCCGATGTCTATTCCATCGACCCACACACCGACACATGGCCAGTGGCCGCCAACGACTTGGCCGACGTGCTGCGCGATGCCAATGCCATGGCCGACCTCGACAACTTCATCAAGACTGCCAACTCGGGTATTCTCGGCTATCACGGTCTCGAGTATGTGCTCTTCCGGCAGGGGCAACCACGTCAGATTAGCCAAATAACCGAATTGGAGTACAAATACATCTGTGCCGTTGCCAAAGACCTCTATAATGCAACGGCAACACTGGAGGCCGCTTGGGATTCCAGAGAAACTAATGCCGAACGCTATCGGATAGCCCTCAACTACGTGGCTACCCACCTCGCCATTGACGACGACGGCAATCAAGAGGGAACACTCGCAGGCTTCCAAAACTTCGGTAAGGCCTTTAAGAATCCAGGCACTGGCGATTGGGCTACGGCGCTTGACGCCACTCTTGAGATTGTCTCCGGATGTCGGGACATCATCGGTGAGGTAGGTGACTCAAAGATAGGGCTACCCTATACCGGCGAAGACGCGACTTATATCGAGTCGCCCTATGCCTACAACTCCATCACTGACTTCTACGATAATATCGTCTCATGCAAAAATGCTCTCTATGGGCAAGTCGGGGCTACCAGTCCCAACCAAAAATCGCTGATCTACTTCTGCCGGAACGCGGGCAACGCCACTCTGGCAGCTCAGGCAAATACCGTCGTGACGAAACTCGATATCGCATTGGCAAAAATCAGTGCCATGAAGTCTCCGTTCGCCCTTTACTATTCAGATGCCTCCTGCGGGGTGGCCATCGACGCACTGGGAGAATTGGACGACGCGCTCGGAGCTCTTGCCGAGACATTGGCCGGATATGCAGGCAACGAGACCGTAGAGGAGCAATGCAGAGTAATCAACGACAATTACGTAGACAACGTAGTATTGGCTACCTATCGAACATTGGCCGACAACGCACAGAAACTTTATCAGTCGATTGTTAACATAAAAAAATAAACTACGATGAGCAAGCCATTTTTACTTGGTATTCTCCTGACGGGAACCTTCCTCGTCGCCGGTTGCTCCGATGATAAGAATATAGAACCCACTACATGGGAAATAGGTGACCCGACAGCGACCGACTACCCTGATGACTACTACGCCGGAGGTCTTCTCGGCACCACTGCCGTCAATACCGCCACCGCCTTCGAGCAACCAACGAAAGCCGTGGAGAACGCAGGCATGATGACAGCCTTCAACGAGGGAGAGTATCTCTTCGAGAAAGACTATAACACCAATACCGACGGAGCTTTCCATGGTCTTGGTCCCGTCTATGTGCGCCGCGGATGTCTGTACTGCCATCCAGGTTACGGACATGGTGCCCGACAGACGGAGTATAAGGCCGACAACCATCGCAACGGCTACCTGCTCGTCATCTATGACAAGACCACCAATGCCTATATCCGCTCAGTGGCCGGTATGCCGCAGACGGGCGCCGTGAAACCTTTCAAGGCACCTGTAGACGAGAGCCAGATTCGCATAGTTTGGAACAATTACACCGACGAGTGGGGCAATAAGTTCCCCGACGGAGAGAGCTACTCGCTCATCTATCCCGAGGTGACCATTCCCTACAGTGCTTATTACTCACCTGTCGTCGTTGCTCGTGGTGGAACCGATGTTACGCTCTCCGAGGCACAATATAATAATGAGGTAGGCGTGTTGTTGGAATCGACTATCGGCATTTATGGGACAGGACTTACCGACGCCATCCCTGACGAGGACATTACTGCGCAGTGGAAATCGGAAAGCGAACATTTCAATAGCATCGGCCGACACGATGCCTTGAATCCCGCCATGTGGAACCAGGCCACCAACACCTGGAACAGCTATTATAGTAATTCGTTGCAGGGCGATGGCACGAAGTACGTGCGCCGCTACACCTATGCCCTCTCGCGCGGACCAATTCTCGACGCCGCCGGAGCTAACGCCATCTGGAACATCACCAACGTCACCCGCTCCGACCGCCGCTATCACTATCTTGACCTCGCTGGCAAATACTATGCCACGACCTCGTCGCAAGACCCAGATGTGCAGGCCGGCTTTACGGAGTATATCAACCGCATAGACCCAATGAAGGCTCATCCGGAATGGCACACCGGTAATCTGCAGCAGGATATCTACAACTATCTCACCAGCAAGCAGCTGGATGCAGAGATGACCGATGCACAATATAAGAATCTTATGATCTGGCATCGTGGTTTGGCTGTTCCCGCCGCACGCAACACCACAACCGAGGACTTCAAAAAAGGAAAGGAACTTTTCACGCAGATAGGATGTGCAGCTTGCCATCGGCCATCATGGCAGACGGGCGACGATCACATCCAAGACCCCGCCAAGTTTTTTACCTCTGACAGCGACATGCCTCGTTATCCTCATCAGAAGATATGGCCCTATACCGACTTCGTGCAGCATCGTCTGTGGATGAAAAACGACATTCGCACGGGCTGGTGCCGTACCACCCCGTTGTGGGGTCGCGGACTTGCTGCTAAGTGTGGCAGTGGCGTGGAACGTCTTCACGATTGCCGTGCCCGCAATGTCGTGGAGGCTATCATGTGGCACGGTTGTAAAAGCGAGGGCGGTATGAGCGATGCTTACAACTCCGTTGTGAAATTCCGTAACTTGTCAAAGAAACAACGTGACCAGATCATTCTTTTTATTGAATCCATCTAAATTAAATCGGTGAACAAGAGACTTATTTTTACCCTATACACACTCGTTGTGGTGTGTATAGGGTTTGCCACTGTTATAGAAAAATATCGTGGGACATCATTTGTCGGTGAACATATTTATGGTGCCTGGTGGTTCTTTGCATTGTGGGCTATGCTAACGGTAACAGCCTGTATCTATATTCTCAGACAGCGATTATATAAACGTGCGGCCGTCATGCTGTTGCATGCCTCATTTGTCGTGATACTGATTGGAGCGTTGTTTACCCATCTCTTTGCCAGGCAGGGCTCTGTAAAACTCAGAACAAAAGTTCCTCAAACCGTTTTTGTTGACAAAGCAGGCAGGGAGAATTACCTGCCTTTCTCACTGACTTTAAAGGAATTTCGTATAATCAACTATCCTGGAACAGATGCACCGCTTGACTACCAAAGTGTCATTCAAAGTGGCGACGAGGAGATGATTATTTCTATGAATAATATTGGGCATATCAATGGCTATCGCCTTTTTCAGTCAGACTATGACTCCGATGGTCAGGGCGTGTCGCTCGGCATAAGCTACGATCCTTACGGCATCGCCATCACTTACACAGGTTATCTTTTGTTGCTTATCAGTGTTGTCGCAACCTTGCTGTCACGTAAGACACAGATGCGCGTGCTCTACCGTAAAGCAATGTGCCCTCTTGTTCTTTTGCTCTTTACTTTCCACTTCCCACTATTCATTAATGCAGCACCCCAAACCGTCGACAAGGATATCGCTCATCGGCTTGGTACGGTTAACGTGCTCTACAACAATCGTATTTGTCCGCTCAACACAGTGGCGACCGACTTCGTTACAAAACTGTCGGGTAATGCCTCGTGGAAAGGCTATTCTGCCGATGAGATTTTCGTCAGTTGGATGATTTACTACTCGTCGTGGGAACAACAGAAACTGATACGTGTGAAGAGCCGTGATGTACAGCAACTGTTAGGTATTGATGGTCAGTGGGCATCCTACAACGATTTCCTTAATGAGTACCACGAATATAAATTAAAAGTCCCTCTCTCACTCATCACCTCTCAAGAGCGCAAACACCATAAATCTCTGCTTGATGCTGATGAGAAATTCCAACTGATAGAGATATTCTACCGTGGCCAGTTCTGTAAGATATTTCCCTACGAGCTCCCCAACAGCCTCACCCCCAACCCCTCTCCCAGAGAGAGGGGAGTATGTACCTCTTTCGCTGAAGACTCCACGGTCAATACTAACCACTCCCCTCTCTCTGGGAGAGGGGTTGGGAGTGAGGCTGTTGCCTGGTATTCCCCTGGTGGTCAGTCGCTGCCAAAGGAAATCCCTGTCAAGGAACAGTTCTTCATTAAGCAGTCTATGGATTATCTGACGGAGAGCATTGTGACAGGACAGCGCGACAGAGCTTTCGAGATAATTGCGAAGATAAAACTCTTCCAGCGCGACATGATAGGCGGTCTGCTGCCCAGTGAGAATACGACTAAATCAGAGGTTCTCTATAACGCGCTGCGTAGTCAGAAATGGCCGATATTCCTTGCGTTGGCCTTTAGCCTGCTACTCTGTGTGGTAATGCTTTTGTACCGCCACCACAGGGTAACTCCTATACTATTCTCTTTTCACTTTCTGCTCTTTTCTTATGTCTCTCTACTGCTTGGCCTGCGCTGGTGGCTCAGCGGACATATTCCCGTGAGCAACGGTCACGAAACGATGCTGTTCATGGCATGGGTGCTGCTCCTAATGATATCCCTGCTCTGGCGTAAGTTTCCTGTTGTCATGGCGTTTGGTTCGCTGATGGCTTCGTTCTGCTTGCTTGTGTCTGTGCTGGCGGGAAGCAACTCGCAAATAACTCCATTGATGCCTGTGCTCCAATCACCGCTGCTTTCTGTCCATGTCATGACGGTCATGTGTGCCTATGCGCTGTTTGCCCTTCAAGTGTTATTAGGGATTCAGGCCTTGCTGCAGATGAGACAAAAGAAAAAGGAGAACCTTGAAAGAACTACTGCCCTGTCTCAGTTATTACTTTATCCGGCCGTTTTTCTGCTCGCAATCGGCATCTTCCTTGGTGCCGTATGGGCGAATGTGTCATGGGGCAACTACTGGTCGTGGGATCCCAAAGAGTCGTGGGCACTTATCACCCTCATGGTTTATGCTGTACCGCTACACAAAGCGTCTGTGAGCATCTTCCGCCGACCAATCTTTTATCATATCTACATGGTGAGTGCTTTCCTCGTTGTCATCATCACCTATTTCGGAGTGAACTACCTGTTGGGAGGCATGCACAGCTATGCGTAGAGAGTTGACGAGTTGCCCCCCCCATCCCTTCTCCAAGGGAGGGAAGTCAATATAGTTCTTTCAAAGGAAAACAATCTCCCCTCCCTTGGTGATGGGATGGGTTCTCACTTAAACTTGATATGGGCGAAGATGGGGTAGTGGTCGGATGGCACGCGTCGATCGTATTTTCTGAAGCTGATTTCCTGTGGTGCTGCTGCGCTGCGTTGCTTCTTCATGGCTTTGGCGTGCGGAGTCCAGTACCCATTGGTGAGTACGCCATAGCGATCGACGGAAAAGCGTGGCGAGACGAAGATGTGGTCGATGCGGCTGTCGGTCTTCAGGTCGGGGTCAAAGTCGTTGAACGTGCCGTTCTCGGCGAAGCGCAGACGGCAGTTGGTGTAGCAGTCCTTCAGAATTCCCGACTGGGTGAAGATTTGGTAAATCTCATCGTTCTGGTCGACGTTGAAGTCGCCTGTAAGAATGACGGGAGCCTCTTCGCCGGCAATTTCACGTATTTTTCTCACGACGAGCTTCGCTGCCTCGCGCCGTGCCACCTTTCCCACATGATCCATATGGAGCGAGAAAAAGTAGAACTTTAGGTGGGTCCTTACGTCTTTAAACTGTCCCCATGAGCAGACGCGCACGCAGGCCGCATCCCAGCCGAGACCAGGCTTGTCGGGCGTTTCTGAGAGCCAGAAGTCGCCGTTACATAGTAGCTTGAGTTTGTCTTTTTTGTAGAAGATGGCCGAGTGTTCGCCCTGTTCTTTGCCGTCGTCACGGGCCACGCCGATATGTTGGTAGCCGTCGAGGCGGGCTTCCATATCGCGGATCTGCCAGATGAAGCACTCCTGCGTGCCGAAGATATCGGGTTGCTCGAAGTTGAGCTGGTCGCAGATTACCTGACAGCGCTTGGCCCACACGTTGCCGTTGATGGAGTCGCCACGGTTTTTGTTACGGATGTTGTAGGAGCCGACGTAGAGCTCTTGTGCGCCGATGCTCAGTGCGAGCAACAAGCCGAGGATGATGGTTGCGGTTCGTTTCATTTTATGACAATTAAACTACGTTTGAATATCGTCTGCACCTTAGCAATTGGAGTGTACTTCATTGCATTCGGTTTGCACGATATTTGACAATTTTGGGGCAAATATACGAAATAATTATCAATTGTCAATTGTCAATTATCAATTATTTTGTACCTTTGCATAACCAATACACAAAAAAGATAGTTATGATTTCATTTACATGCGATTACAACGAGGGTGCTCATCCAGAGATATTGCGGTGCCTGTCAGAGACGAATATGATGCAGGAGTCAGGGTACGGGGATGACCAGTTTACCCTTTCCGCCCGACAGAAAATCAGGGAAGCGACGGGATGTCTTGATGCTGATGTGACTTTTCTCGCAGGTGGTACACAGACCAATTCTACCGTCATCGATGCTGTGTTGCCTCATTATGGGGCGGTCATCGCGGCTGAGACAGGCCATATCGCAGTGCATGAGTCGGGCGCAGTAGAGCTGTGTGGGCATAAGGTCATTACCTTGCCTTCGCACGACGGGAAGATAGACGCATCTGAGCTCAAGGTATGGCTGAGGAAATTCTATGCCGACCCTTCGTGGCCGCACATGGCGCATCCGGGTATGGTTTACGTCTCATTCCCCACGGAGTACGGAACCATCTATACGCGTGAAGAACTACTTGCTATACAAAGTGTATGTGCCGAATATCACCTGTGGTTTTTCATCGATGGGGCAAGGTTGGGCTATGGATTGGCAAGTCCGGCTACCGACATCGACCTGAGGCAGTTGGCTCGCCTGTGCGACGTGTTCTACATCGGTGGAACCAAAGTTGGCGCACTATGTGGCGAGGCTGTGGTCTTCCCCCGTGGCAATGCACCAGAACATTTTTTTACCATTGTGAAGCAGCACGGAGCATTGATGGCAAAAGGCCGTCTACTCGGTATTCAGTTCGACACGCTTTTCTCTGACGACCTTTATTTCCGCATCAGTCGTCATGCCATAGACATGGCAATGAAGCTGCGGAGGGTGTTTGCTGACCGAGGCATACCGTTCTATGTCGATTCGCCGACCAATCAGCAATTCCCCATCCTGACAGCCAGTCACAGGGCACGACTCGACGAGAAGGTGATGTATGAGGTGTGGAGCCACCTTGATGATGACCGAGTGGTTACCCGCTTTGCCACAAGCTGGGCCACGCCGGAATCGCATATACACCAATTGAGTATTTGTTTAGGGGAGTGAAATTGCTATTATAGCGAGACTTCAAGAACTTCTCAGCGAGCTTTCTATCATGAAGAAAGGAGGTATGCCAAATGAAAGACATACCTCCTTTTCGGTTCTATTCCGACTGTGATTATCGGCGCAGACCAAGAGCCTTCACGATGGCACGGTAACGCTCGATGTCGCGTTTCTTCAGATAGTCGAGCAGCGAACGACGCTTGCCGACGAGGATGGTCAGCGAGCGAGCAGTGCGATGGTCCTTGTGATGACTCTTCAGGTGCTCAGTCAAATGCTTAATGCGATACGAGAACAATGCAATCTGGCTTTCTGCCGAGCCAGTGTCGGTTGCAGACTGGCCCTTGCTGAACTGGCCGAAGATCTCAGCCTTCTTTTCTTTGTCTAAATACATAAATTTGTTTTGATTAATGTTGTTTGCCATTACATCTTTCCAACGCTCAAGCCACCTTAATCACAATGGCAGGGCCTCGTCAGATGCATCGGATTTTCCGAAAGCGGGTGCAAAGGTACGAAAAAGCGGGCAAAATACCAAATAAAAAGCATTTTTTTTGCTTTTGTTCTCGAACCGATGGAACAGCAAGAGGCGTCAAACTCGCTTGAACGACCGAGTCTACGGAGGTCGGCGAAGCCAATGAAAGTAACTTGGGCGAAGCCAAAGTACCGAGAGTAAAAAGATAAGAATGTTAAAATGGAGTGATGTAAAGGTGGAAATTTTAACACGCATAAGCGCATGAAAACAGCGCAGTGGGCAGTTGTTCCAAGAAGAGGGAGAAAGGGCGATGGTGGGCAAAGTTTTTTCAAAGTACTGTCGGTCAGTGTGTTGCCTGAGGTTTTAACGCAGCACGCCGCGTCCCTACAGGCATAATGATGTATTTTGTTTTGAGAAAGGTATATGTCTCACTTCTGAAACGTGGTCTTTTACTCTCTGAAAGCTGGTCTTTCGGCACCCGAAAGGTATATCTTTGGGAAGTGAAAGGTGAAAAATGGGGAGTTTACAGTTTACCGTTTACGGTTTACAGCACGAAACACGGTCTTTTGGAAATGTTAATTCGCACTTTCCAGTTTAACATTTCGGGCAGTGAGAGGTATATCACTCACCCCAAAATTAAGATTTTTTAATTTTCATTCACGTAAAATGAAAATATATTCTTATTTTGTTCGCTTATTCGAAATTTTGCACTACCTTTGACTGATGTCGAAGGTAGGCTGCACCTCGGAAAAAACTCAAATAAAATTTGGTTTTTCGCTCGGTTTGCACTACCTTTGCAGGCGTTTTATCAACTATCAATTACATAGGAATGCAGGATATTAGAAACATAGCGATTATAGCCCACGTGGATCATGGTAAGACTACGCTTGTCGACAAGATGATGCTGGCAGGAAAGCTCTTTCGTGAGGGTCAGGATAACAGCAGTCAGGTGCTCGACGCTAACGACCTTGAACGTGAGCGTGGTATCACTATTCTCTCGAAAAATGTTTCCATTAACTGGAAAGGCACGAAAATCAATATTATAGACACTCCGGGACACGCTGACTTCGGCGGCGAGGTGGAGCGCGTGCTCAATATGGCTGACGGTTGTTTGCTGCTGGTCGATGCTTTTGAGGGTCCGATGCCGCAGACGCGATTCGTGCTGCAGAAGGCTTTGCAGATAGGACTGAAGCCAATCGTCGTGGTAAACAAGGTGGACAAACCTAACTGTCGTCCCGAGGAGGTCTATGAGATGGTGTTTGATCTGATGTTCTCGCTCGGCGCAACAGAAGACCAGCTCGATTTCCCCGTCGTATATGGCTCAGCGAAGCAGGGCTGGATGGGTGAGGATTATAACACTCCTACCGATAATATAGAATATCTGCTGGATAAGATTGTGGAGGTGATTCCTGCACCACATAGGATAGAGGGTGCCTCGCAGATGCTCATCACCTCGCTCGACTTCTCTAACTATACTGGCCGTATTGCTATCGGACGTGTGCTACGTGGTACGTTTACCGATTTGCAGCAAGTGGCTGTCTGCCATCGCGATGGAACGGTGGAGCGGACACGTATAAAGGAACTTCATACTTTTGAGGGCATGGGGCATGTGAAGACCGATAGCGTGGAATCGGGTGACATCTGTGCAATCATCGGACTGGAGCATTTCGAAATTGGCGACACTATCTGTGATGCCGAGACAGTGGAAGCGCTTCCCCCCATCGCCATTGACGAGCCGACGATGTCGATGCTTTTCACCATCAATGACTCGCCATTCTTCGGCAAGGAGGGGAAATACGTCACCTCGCGTCATATTTACGACCGCCTGCAGCGCGAGTTGGAGAAGAATCTCGCTTTGCGTGTGACTCCGTTTGAGGATTCCACTGACAAGTGGATTGTCTCTGGTCGTGGTGTGCTCCATCTTTCAGTGCTCATTGAGACCATGCGGCGCGAGGGTTATGAGTTGCAAGTGGGCCAGCCGCAAGTCATCTATAAGGAAATTGAAGGTAAGAACTGTGAGCCCATAGAGGAGCTCACCATAAATGTTCCTGATGAGTTCGCCTCGAAGATGATTGATATGGTAACTCGCCGAAAAGGTGAGCTCACATCCATGGAGACTCAGGGTGAGCGGACGAATATAGAGTTTCTCATTCCTTCGCGCGGTATCATCGGTCTGCGCACAAATGTTCTCACAGCGTCACAGGGCGAGGCAATCATGGCTCACCGCTACAAGGAATACCAACCTTACAAGGGTGATATTGAACGCCGCCAGAATGGTTCGATGATAGCGCTGGAGACCGGTACGGCATATGCTTACGCTATTGACAAGTTACAAGATCGTGGCAAGTTCTTCATAGACCCAGGTGAAGATGTTTACTTCGGACAGGTAGTAGGTGAGCATGTACATGAGAAAGACCTTGTTATTAACGTGTGTAAGGCCAAGCAGCTCACCAATGTGCGTGCATCGGGTAGTGACGAGAAAGCCCGCATTGTGCCCAAGATTCAGATGAGTCTTGAGGAATGTCTGGAATATATTAAGGGTGACGAGTATGTTGAGGTTACACCCAAGTCGATGCGCATGCGCAAAATTATCCTTGACCACAATGACCGCAAGCGCGCTAATAAGGAATAGAGGTGGGTTCAACCATCACTTCCCTTTCTCAAAATGCTGGTAGTCTTGACAAGACTTCCAACTGCCACCCCATGTGAAACCATGCTGAATGAAAAGGCGATAAAGCAAATCGCCCTTGCTGATGGTATAGGGATGGTGCTTGCTGCGGTCTATGTAAGGCTTGGCCGTTTGTGGCTGCACGATAAGGGTGCCGTCAGCGCGGCGCTTGACGTAAGGATTGTAGAGCGTGTTGATGTCTACAGCCATACCTCTTGCATGGTGGGAAAGAACTTTTGTACCTGCCACGGCGCGGTAACAGAAGGCTGAAGAATTGTTGTGGCGCATGGATTGCTCGTCATCGGCATCGAAGTCATCGATAAGTTGCATCCGTTCAATGGGATATCGTGCCTCGTAGAGCTGACGGAAGATGCTGACAAGATCTTTGGCAATGGTCTTGTTGGCCACAAGCTCGCCAAGGCGGATGTTACCTTCGGCATCATAATGGAGTACGCGGATGTAGCGGAGATCTATGCGAGGAATGGTGCAGTGAGCTGGATATGATTTACCCTTCATACGGGCAAAGACATGGTCGCTAATAGTTTCTGCTACAAAGCACCGGTCAAGACCATAGGTACTGACGGCTTTTTGACTGATTATAGTTCCAGCCTTCCATTTCTGCAATGCTTCCTGCTCATTGTCGGCCGGGGTGAATGCGACAATCAGCAGGAGCAATGTAGTCACGAAGATGTGACGGAAGAATTTTCTGACAAACATAGCTAAAAGGCTCTATCTATGGTTTACTTATTTACAATTTTACGATTTACAATTTATTTATTGATTTCACAATTCTATTCTCCGCACAAAAGCATAGTGACATGTTGTTATGCAGAAATAGACAAATAACAAAATAAACAAATAAATTGTACATTGTAAATAGTCAAATTGTAAATAAATGGGCTATAGCAGGGCTTTGATTTTTGCATCAAGTACGGCCTTGGGGGCTGCTCCGACGTGACGGTCTACAAGTTCCCCGTTCTTGAAGAAAAGAATAGTGGGAATGGAAACCACGCGCAGTTGTGCGGCAATCTCCTCTTCTTCCTCAACATCGCATTTGCCGATAACGACGCGACCGTCATATTCTTCAGCCAATTCGCTGATAATCGGACCTACCATGCGACAAGGACCGCACCATGTGGCCCAAAGGTCTACTACTAATGGTAATGTGCCATTTTTGTAACTCTCGAAGTTCTCAGATGTGATTTTTACTTCCATAATTCTGTTTATTTTATAATTTTTTAATTTAACTTCTTAACTTCTTGACGAGTTGATAGGTTGACAGAACTATCGTCCTTTAACTTCCGTCGCGAAGCGACATAACTTCTTTAACTCCTTTTGTTAATTTATCTGATAGCTGAGTTGTGGATTGTTAGAGATATAGTCGAGCACTTTCTTGTTTAGACTTACTCCCTGAAGAGTAGAACGGAGGGTGACACTTTCCTGAGGGTCATCACTGGTGACACGGAAATAAACCTGAGTTTTGCCAGGGTTGTCGAGTATGACTGTTGATAGTTCGTCTAATAGCATATCATTGAAATCTGCTGATGAGAAACCGATAGTGAGTTGTAAGGGGCGCTTCTCCTTGACATCGGAGAGAAAAACTACGTTCTCTACCTTTAAATCTAACAAATCGGGATTCCAACTGTACCGTGGTGTAATTTTTGCGGTGACGAACACAGAATAGCCTTTCTTCAATTTACCCTCCCACTTTGTCCAGTCATCGCCGAAAATCATGAGTTCACCAGAACCATTGAAATCTTCTATGGTGACGATGCCGAAGGGTTTGTTGGTTTTTGCTGACCATCGCGAGATAACATCAGTAACAATTCCTCCGAAGGTAAGTTCTTGCCTTGTGGCAAGTGTTTTTAGATCGGCATCCCGAATAATCTCTGCGCAGGTAGTATTGCATAGATGATTGAGTACCACGGCGTAATCATCGAGTGGATGAGCCGAGAGATAGATGCCCACGAGGTCGCGTTCGCGGTTAAGTCGTTCTAGCGCGTTCCATGGTTCGGCATCGGGCACAGGTGGCGTGACAATGTCAATGGCCTCGACATCACCGAAGAGAGAGTTCTGGTTCTGCAGTTGCTCTTGCTGATAGAGGTTTCCGTAGCGTACGAGAGTATCAAGGAATACATCACCTTTAGTGTTGGTGGCAAAGTATTGCTCACGGTTTATACCTAAGTTGTCGAAGCCGCCACTAAGAATCAGATTCTCCATGGCTTTCTTGTTGACAGCAGAGAGGTTCACGCGTTGCACAAAGTCAAAGATATCCTTGTAAGGACCGTTTTTCTCGCGTTCTTCGATAATGGCCATGGCAGCGGCATCGCCCATGCCTTTAATGGCTGCGAGACCAAAGTGTATTTCACCTTTCTTATTTACACTGAATTCAAGGAAACTCTCGTTCACGTCAGGACCGAGAGTAGGAATTCTCATTGCCTTGCACTCATCCATCAGTTTGGTAATTTCCTTGATGTCAGCACGCCGGCGTGTCATGATGGCTGCCATGAACTCGGCAGGGTAGTGGGCTTTCATGTAGGCAGTCTGGTAGGCCACCCATGAATAGCAGGTGGAGTGACTCTTGTTGAATGCGTATTGGGCAAATTTTTGCCAGTCGCCCCATATTTTTTCTAATACCTTCGCATCATAGCCGTTGGCTTTGCCACCATTGATAAACTTGGGTTTCATCGCTTCGATGAGCTTTGTGATCTTCTTACCCATCGCTTTTCGGAGGGCATCGCTCTCACCTCGGGTAAAGTTGGCCAGTTTTCTCGCAAGAAGCATCACCTGTTCCTGATACACCGTAATGCCGTAGGTGTCTTTCAAGAACTCCTCCATGATAGGAATGTCGTAAGTGATGGATTCCTCGCCGTGCTTGCGCTTGATGAATGAGGGGATGTACTGCATCGGTCCTGGCCGGTAGAGAGCATTCATGGCGATGAGGTCTTCGAAGACGGTTGGTTTGAGCTCGCGCAAGTTTTTCTGCATTCCTGGCGACTCAAACTGGAAGGTTCCTGTTGTCTGGCCACGCTGGTAGAGTTGGTAGGTCAGTTCGTCGTCAATAGGAATATTATCGAGGTCAATCTCTATGCCGTGCGAGTGTTTTACGTTCTTTACGGCTTCTTTCAGCTCGGATAGGGTTTTCAGTCCGAGGAAGTCCATCTTGATGAGTCCTGTCTCTTCGATGACATGGCCGTCGTATTGGGTAACAGGAACTTTCGTGCCTTTGTTGTCGGGGTCGTCGGCAGTGCTTATAGGCACCCAATCTGAAATGGGGTCGCGGCAAATGATAAAACCGCAGGCGTGAATACCTGTTCCGCGGACGGTGCCTTCGAGCATCTTGGCATATTTGATGGTGTTGGCCAGCTTTGTGTCTGTTGACACCTCAGCGTCTCTCAATTCGGGAGTACATCTGATGGCATTGTCAAGATTCATCTTCAGATCTTTGCCCGTAATGGGATCTTTAAGCCTGTCGGGAATGGCCTTGCAGAGGGCATTGGTTTTATCTAACGGATATTTCTCTACTCGTGCCACGTCCTTGATGGAGTTTTTCGTGGCCATTGTACTATAGGTAATGATATGTGCGCAGTTCTCATGGCCGTATTTGTCCATTACCCATTGTAGCACCCGTCCGCGTCCGTCGTCGTCGAAGTCGGTGTCAATGTCGGGCAGTGATATACGGTCGGGATTGAGGAAACGCTCAAACAGCAGGTCGTATTTCAGAGGGTCTATTTTTGTGATGCCCAGACAATAAGCTACCACACTTCCTGCAGCAGAGCCACGTCCTGGACCTACCATCACATCGAGCTTGTTACGGGCGGCACTGATGAAGTCCTGTACGATTAGGAAATAGCCAGGGAAGCCCATGGTTTTCATGATGTGGAGTTCGAAGCGTATGCGGTCGTTAACCTCTTTCGACAGAGGGTCTCCATAAATGCGGTGAGCACCCTCGTAAGTTATTTTGGCCAGATAGTCGGCTTCGAGTTTAATGCGGTAAAGTTTGTCATAACCGCCGAGGTGAGCTATTTTTTTCTCACCTTCTTCACGTGGCAATTGGTTCTCACCGTTTTCGTCGGTGGTAAACTCGTCGAAGAGTTGTTTCTCTGTAAATCTCTTCCGCCACAATTCTTCCGTTCCAAAATCCTCGGGAATGGGGAAGAATGGCATGATGGGATCGTGATTGACGCTATAGAATTCCACTTTGTCGAGAATCTCCAAGGTGTTGGAGAGCGCTTCGGGCACATCGCTGAAGATGGCGTTCATCTCCTCGCGAGTTTTGAGCCACTCTTGTTTGGAGTAGAGCAGACGGGTAGGATCGTCGAGGTCTTTTGAGGTGGAGAGGCAGAGCAGATGATCGTGAGCTTCTGCATTTTCCTTGTCTACGAAGTGCGCATCGTTGGTGCAGACGAGCTTGATGCCGTATTCGCGTGCTAGTTCAATGAGTACCTTGTTGGCCTTCTGTTGCATCGGGAAAGTCTCGCGGTTGGCGCGTATCGTGGGGTCGGTGACCTCATGGCGCTGCAATTCGAGATAATAGTCATCGCCAAACACACGTTGATGCCACTCAATGGCCTCGCGTGCCCCAGCTATATCATCGTTAAGAATCTTTCGGGGTACCTCGCCGGCGATACAGGCTGAGCAAACGATGAGACCTTCATGGTACTTCTCGAGGTCGGCACGGTCGGTGCGTGGACGCATGTAGAAACCGTCGACCCACGAACGACTAACCAATTTGATGAGGTTTTTATACCCTTTGTAGTTTTTGGCCAGCACGATGAGGTGGTAGCCGCTTTGATCTTCCTTACCGTTTTTCTGCTCTTTTGGCCCGTACTTGGCCACATACATCTCACAGCCCACGATAGGCTTGAACGGAGACTTTCCTGCATTCTTAAGATCTTTGTTTACTTTGCTACAGTAGTCGACAAATTCCTTGATGCCGAACATGTCGCCGTGATCGGTGATGGCCATGCCACGCATCCCATTGGCAATGGCTTTGTCAACGAGTTTCGGAATGCTCGACTGCCCGTCGAGAATGGAATAATAAGTGTGTACGTGTAGGTGTATGAAGTCTTCCATTTTAAGTGCAAATTCGAGGTGTAAAATTACAACAAAAAACCGAGATGTGCAAAAGAATGAATGAAAAATTTGCTAAATCGATAAAAAATAACTAATTTTGCAGCCGCAAAATGAAAAAAATCAAGAAGATACATATTCACCGCGAAGGTACCGATACATTGCTCTATGGTTTTATCTTTGTCGCTGCTGTGGCATTGCTGTTGTGGCGTATAGAGACGAAGATACCTTTTTGGCTTTTTGTCGCTGTGTTCGGAACGGCTTATGCTGTCGTAGTCAATTTTTTCCGTTGTCCTATTCGTTATTTCCCGCAGGAGGATACAGAGGGCATCGTAGTGGCCCCTGCCGATGGACGTGTCGTAGTGATAGAGGAGGTAGAGGAAAATACCTATTTCCATGAGCGCCGACTTATGATAAGCATTTTCATGAGCCTTTTCAATGTTCATGCCAACTGGTTCCCTGTAGATGGTAAGGTGAAATTTGTGAAACATCAAGACGGCAACTTCCACAAGGCTTGGTTACCGAAGGCCAGCGAGGAGAACGAGCGTGCCGACGTGATGATTACCACGCCCGACGGCACTGATGTGCTTTGTCGTCAGGTGGCTGGAGCTGTGGCGCGTCGTATTGTCACTTATGCCAAAGAGGGTGAGGACTGCTACATCGATGAGCATCTCGGTTTTATCAAGTTTGGTTCGCGTGTAGATGTATTTTTACCCATTGGCACCGAAGTCTGCGTGAAAATGGGACAGTCTACGACGGGCGATCAGACCGTTATCGCAAAGTTGAAAGGTTGAAAAATTGAACATTTCATTTCAATTGTCAATTATCAATTATCAATATCCCCCCACAGATGAAAAGGCATATTCCAAACATGATTACTTGTTGCAATCTCATTTCGGGTTGCATTGCTACTTATTTCGCTTTTTCGGGTAATGCCGTATGGGCACTGGTGTGGATTATCGTGGGTGCGGTGTTCGATTTCTTCGATGGCATGGTGGCGCGACTCTTAAATGTCAGTTCTCCTATTGGAAAAGAACTCGACTCGTTGGCTGACAACATCACGTTCGGTTTCGCACCTTCTGCCATTCTATTTGCTACCTTGCAGACATTGCCTTATCCTTCGGGCATTGATATTCCTGTGGTACGGGCTGTTCTTCCCTATACAGCTTTCATTATGGCCGCCTTCTCTGCCCTGCGCTTGGCAAAATTCAACCTCGATACCCGTCAAACCACCTCTTTCATCGGGCTTCCTACACCTGCCAATGCGCTCTTCTGGGGTTCTCTCATCGTGTTGCTCCAGTCATGGATGGAGCGCTGGGTATGGACAGCACCAGTAGTTATATTGAGTTTACTGGTAAGTTGCTGGCTTTTAGTCTGTGAGCTACCAATGTTCGCGTTGAAGTTTAAGCATTGGGGATGGCATGGAAACGAAGTGAAATATGTTTTTGTAGCCGTTTCTGCTATTGCTATTATTGTGCTTGGTCCGTTGAAGGCCTTTGCACCTATTATAGCTTGCTATATTGTCGTTTCATTCTTTTATAAAGAAAAATGATGACTATAATAAAGTTTCTCCTCATATTTTTTCTCCTGCTTCTTCTCTTTGGCGGTATTTCTATTTACGGATTGGCTGCTGGTGTAAAGCGTATGTACCGCAAGGCACGCAAGCAGGCTGCCGAGTATATGGGTGGGCAAAAGGATGACACTGTAACCGACCGCCGGTCGCCTGAGCAGACGCGCAAGAAAATCATTCCAAAGGATGAGGGCGAGTATGTGGATTACATAGAGGAATAATAAGTTTGATAGGCTAACAACAAGCAAATTAGAAATCTCGTATAACTCAAGTAGTTATGCGGGATTTGCTCTTAGTAAAGCGAAAGGACAAGCGTGCTGAAATAGAAATTAGAAGGGAGCAATTTTCATTAAAAGACATCTGTACGTCGCATTTAACTGTTAAAATGCGACTAAAAAGCGGAGATTTTTTTGTGAATTGGCAGTATTTCAAAAATAATGATTATCTTTGTGGTCATAATATGAGAATTCCGCGCAAAAATAATCACAAATAACACTAAGATGAGTAAAGCGGTCAAAAATATACTGAGTTTGAATTATGAGGAAGCGATGGACTTCTTCATGAAATCTGAACAATATCATGGATTTGAGCTACCCGAATACTTTACGTTTGATGACGTCCTAAAGTATGTCCGCGAGAAGGTTGGAGCCATACCCTATAAAGAGTGTCTGCAAGGAAGCGTTTCTCCCGAATCTCTTTCAGATGTAAATCTTGATATTTTGCTCAACAAAGATGGACGCTATGCAGTTCGTCCAATTATTATCGCCAATCCTTTCCTCTACTACTTCCTTGTGCGAGAGGTTTGTTGCGAAAACAACTGGCAAGTAATAAAAGAATTGTTTGAGAGATTTAATGTTCCTCATATCACATCTTGTGCAATTCCAGTCATCCCTAACGAGAAAGAGTCGTTCCATAAGGCAACGACTATCAACAATTGGTGGAACAGCATGGAACAACGTTCTATTGAACTGTCATTGGAATATCGTTATATGTTTGTGACAGATATCACTAACTGCTATGGTTCTGTCAATCCTCAAATATTCGATTGGGCTTTTATGCTCAAAGGAACTTCTTGCGAAAAAGATGGTGAAAGTTTAATTGCAAAAAACATCCAAAGCTACCTAAGAGCATTCCAGCAAGGTCGCAACATTGGCATTCCTCAAGGTAGTGCCATTTTTGACTTTGTCGGTGAGATTATTCTCGGTTATTCAGACCTTCTGCTCCACGAAGCATTGCTGGAGAAGGCAAAGGAATATGAGGAACAAGGTAAGACTTTACCAGATTACGAGATCATACGCTATCGTGACGACTACCGTATCTTCTGTAGTAATAAGGATGCGCTTGAGGACATCTCTTACACCCTCCAGCAGGTTTTGGAACGGCTGAATTTTCGCATGAACAGTCAGAAGACTAAAATTAGCGAAAGCATAGTGACAGATGCAGTTAAGTCCGACAAACTTGCCTACATTTATAACACTCCCATTTTTAATAAGAAGGGCGTTGACTTCGATAGCTACGAAAAGCACTTACTCTATATTCTAATGTTTGCACGTCAATATCCAGATAGTGGTTCAATAAAGACAATGCTGTCAGATATAGATAAGCGAATAGAGGAATGGCTTCATCCACAAGATGAGAAAAAGAAAGCAGAAAGTATATTATGGGGTGATATCGATGTAAGCGATGATGGTCATCTTATAAAGACAGATAGCAAGAAAGTGAAGGAACCGTATTACATTCCAGGTGGTAGTGTTCGCGCCATGTCTGCCATCTGTGTTCAGATTGCTCTTGAAAATGTCGGTTGTGCTCATTATGCCCTCCGAATTATCAGTCGTATGATTGACTCGCTTAAGGACATGTCAGAAAAGCAATCCATCATCGATCTTGTCTATAACAAACTCTGTTACCAACCCAACTCTGACTACAACCAACTTTGGCTTCAGAACATGACCTATACCCAGGACAAGAAGAATGGGACATCACCATATTCACTTCGTCTATGCAAATTGGTTATGGGTAATATTGATGAGCCAATATGGAATAATGGATGGATAAAGGCTGAATTTGTCCAAAATATACCAATAGAGTCAATCGTAAACAATGAAACGTTGAAGAAGGTTACACCTGTAATCATGTTTAGGGAAGCAAGGATGTATGCCGAACTATAATCTGTGATGACTGCGACGAAAGAACAAAGAATATAATGGGGCGAATCATAAACGATATAATCAAGTAAGAATGAATGCATGGTTTGGGAAAAAATTATTGGTAAATTGAAAACGAACTAACTATAATATGCACAATGGAAAGATCGCCATCTTTAAAAAAGAGTCTTGACGATGTCAAGTACGAACAGTATGTAAACAATCTACACGACAGATTGCCGCAATTGACTGATCCTAGCGATATTGATTGCCAGCGTTGGCCATGGGAACTTTTACAGAATGCGAAAGATACTGTTGTAAAAAGAACGAATCCTGAGGATCGTTATGTTGATGTAACTATTAAATACTATACAGATAGCGAAGGCAAGAAAAAGCTATATTTTGAACATAACGGAGATCAATTCACAAACAAGGCGATAACTGGTCTTATTTGGAAGTTCAGTGCCGAAAAACGAAATGAGCAGACAACCGAAGATGGTTTAACTCGTGACAAACAAAGTACTGGCCGCTTTGGTACAGGCTTTATGACCACTCACGCTTTGTCTCTTACAGTAGATGTATCAGGCTCATTATTCCATGATGGAGAAGATGTTATGAGAAATGTATCTGTAGATTTTACATTACATCGAGAAGGTCCAGATGACGAAGCATATAAGGATGGTGTTGATAGAACTGAAATGGAAATCGACGAGAATATGGATAAAAGACCTATTCCCACCGGTCAAATACTCCCTACAAGATTTACTTATCATCTGAACAAAGAAGCTAGTGAAAAGGCTGCAAGAATGGGTATTGAAAATGTACGTGCCAATGCTGCTCAAACTATGCTTTTCTGTTCATCAGTTCGTTCTATTACTGTAATTGATGAAGAAAGCCATGTCACTTTCAATATTACACGAAAGAATAATAATGAAAGTAAGAATATCGTAAAAGAAACCGTATTCGTAGAAGAAAGTAGCGATAAAAACGAACCTATTACGCGTAGATTCATCTCAAAGGAAATCGAAGAGTATTCTAAGGAAATCTCTAGCCATTGGAAAGCGAAAGGTAGAAACCTTCGACTTCATGTAGCCGTTGAAGTTGACAAGGATAATAATATATTACCTATTCCATCAACATCGCCTGCCGTATATTGTTCTCTTCCACTTATTGGCTTTGAGAGTATGTCATTACCTTTCTATATCAACAGTAACGACTTTGAACCAGCTACAGAAAGAACTTCTCTGTATCTAAAAAAGAAGAGATATGAATACAGGACTAACGAGGAAACAGAGGAGGAAGAACAGTTCTATCTGCAAAGCGGCATCAACTGGTCAATATTTGAAAGATCGCTTTCACTTTATGAATCTGTAGTTGATTATCTTGTCGATAACGGATATAAAAAAAGATATAACCTCATTAATGGTTTGGGCGAAATACTTAACGGAGCCTGGGGTGTTGAGACCAAGAACTGTTTAGCCTCACGATTCATCCTGCCACTACGAAACATGCTTGTGCAAAAGGATTTAGTCAGGACAAGTGTGGGCTATAGGAGCATAAACTCCGAGGTTAAATTTGTTGAATGCTCTAAGGATTGTAACTTGCACAATCTCTATGGAATATGCAAGACTATATATGGAACGAATCTCGCTGCTGAGGATGAAAACGAAAACTGGGTTGCATTAAAGTGGGGACGATTCACCTTTGAATCAGATTTTGATGAAAAGAAGGCTGATAGTGAGAATCCTACATTCCCTACTGTTAAATACGATAAAGTTGCCAAGTACATAGAAGATGCTACTTGTATTGATAATCTGAATCTTATCATTGAAAATGATTCTGATACTGATAGCAATTCTGATACTGAACAACAGAATGCTTTCGTAGCTTCACAAAAACTTCAATGGTTAAATAAGTTCTATGAATGGATTGAAGCATCAAAAATAACAAACCTTGCAGATAAGAAGATCGTACCAAATCGTCTTGGTTACTTTTGTTCTATAGAACAAGGTTGTGATTTAAAAGATGCAAGCGACATCCCAACTAACATTTTCGATTTCATGAAGAGATTAGAAATAGACTGGGATAAGAATCTGCTTATGGAAGGAGTGCAACACATAACCTTAACAAAGGAAACGAAAGATAATGTTGTTACTGCAATAAAGGACCGATCCAAAAAAATTCGCGACGACAAATATTCAAACGATGCTTCTAAACTCACAAAGTTACTTCCATTGTTGATGTCTCTTCCCTCTACTGAAGACGGAAGAACCCAAGATTTTTATGATAAGCGTTCAAAGATTCTTTCAATCTTAAAGACTATATATCAATCTGATAGCAAGAAAGTAGATTCTGTTACATTGGAATTAAAAGCTGAAGCCTGGGAAGACTCAGATAAGTGGTTCATGAGCCATGTTTCTAAAGAAATAGCAAACCGTAACCATTTGGATATTATCGAGCCGGAAGATACCGAAGAACAAATTGCATCCAAGTATTGCACCCCAGAATGGCTCTCAGACATTGTCAGCTTTATGTTTGACAAGGGCTATCTGCATCTTGACGATATAACAGAAAGCGAATCTTCTGACGATGTTCTAAGTATAATTCCAAACAGGTATGGTGACTTTAAACCAATCAATTTATTATACAAGCAGGGCTTGATTCCCGATAAGTTATTGGATGACAGTCTAAAAGACACAGGCTTTGACATCAAAGAAGTCCTTCTGTATGATGGCTTTCTATTAAATGAAAAAGCTAAGATTACAGATTATCAAATTACAACTTTGGCAAGTAAGTACAATGAGTACTTTGATGGTGAAGATAATGGCAAGAAGGAATTTGTATCAAAATTCTTGCTTCATTTAGTTCCGGAATGTGGCGAACAATATAAAGAGATTCGCAACCTTTACGACGAATACAATAACGTTAAAGATGCCACTATTGCCATTATTAAGACTTCAGAGTTAAGCATATGGAAGGGAGCAAAAGACTACATGATAGGTTTACTAGCAGAGAAAGCGTCTGAATGCAATAATGTTTTCACTATTGGTAAGATACTCAAAGACTTTACTAATGAGGAGGAACTTACTAACGAGCAAATGAATGATTGCAGAAAAATAGGAATGTCTTGGCTTAATCGATTAGCGCAGGTAATTAAAAATAGCAAAGTGTCAGTGAACGGAGATCTTTTATTGATACCCGACTGGTACGGCAATCTTCATCCTTCAAATGAGGTTGTCTATGATGGAACCATTCTTAATCGATACGAACATTGTGATAGTCTAGTAAAACTAGTTGATAGTGAACTATGGTCACATTTCCCTGACGAAAAGAAGATAGAAGGTGATGACAATATGATAAGCTCTATAGTTCATCCCCAATATATTTTCGCAGAAGAATTTCAAAATAATACTGACGAAAAGTTATTCAACCTCGTTGATAGATTGGTGTTCTTCTGTAGTGAACATAACTCTACAGAATGGAGGAGCTTGCTCAAACGTTCAATACAGACGCTTCTCTTTTTTTTCGAGTCAAATGAATCGAAATCAATGGCTATTTTTAGTCTCCGTAATATGGATGACACAAAATTGTCAAGACTATTTCCAGAAACATACAAGAACAGGAAGAATTTGTCATATGATTATATTTACGATGCTGAAACAAAAGCTCGTTTCTCCCAAATGAATGACAACTATTCTTCGGATGAAATAGAGATATTGATTGAGAATAAAGACTTTGTTAAGAAAATGTTACAGAGTAGTGACCTAATGACCATCCAAAAGATTATCGAGGAATTTCCTGATACGGATTTTAAGTCAATACTAAACATCTTACGAAGAGAGCAAGGAGAATTTAACTTAGAACGATTCCAGCAAAACATTTCTGATGAGCGCAAAAGAGACATCGGAGATAAAGGTGAATGTTTCGTTTACGAAATGCTTTGTAGTCGCTTTGGTAGTGTTAATGTCAGATGGTCAAATTATGCACCAAACGACGAGAATGCAAGAATTGTAAGTTTTAACGGTAAAGATTATCGTTTGAATACTACTACACATGATTTTGACTTCGTTGTTTCGCATAATGGTAAGACCATATTTATTGAAGTTAAGACAACTGTGGGAAATATAAAATATAGTAAAGATTTTCCACTTATCTTCGAAACTAAAGAATGGGAGTGGATAGATGATAATACGACAGATAATGCTCTTCACTATATTGTTAGAGTTTTCGATGTTGAAAATAGTCCCAAAGCATACTTCTTAAAACAAGAATTGAATATTGAATGAATTATTTGGTATGTCAATAAAATAAAAATTATTAACTATGAATGTATATTTTGTAAATCCAACTTATGTTAAGCCAGAAGGATGGAAGCCCTTGTTGGCTTACTTGAAAGTAAAAGCTGCTTATAGCTTTATTCCTAAAGAATATCTCCCTGTCAGTCTGTTAAAATTATTAAGCCTTATCTAAAAGCATCATATACTACTAACCAAGATATTGACAAATTCTCTGATTCCTGCGCTTTTTGGCTAAGGGCTCATTTTGAAAAACATATCCGGTTAATTACTGAGGATTATGAAAATATCGATGAAATTCCTGAGGAAGAGCGAAGAAAATACAGTTCGCAATCAGCCTTAAATAACATTAGAAACTTAGATGAAAATAATTGCCTTATATTATTACACATAGAATCTTATTTTGAAGAAGATGGAACAATATATTTAAATACCATTCGGTCAAATCATATTGCACAATATTGCTTAAACATACTTCACAAGAAATATGGTCACAACCAATATCAAAACCAAAGTTCGTTTGTTGCCTTTAATGAATTTTTTACGGAAGCATGGAGATTTAGACCTGGATATCTAGGATGGATTCGCTATTACCTTGATACGTCCAACTTCAGCATTATCAATTTCATGAAGAATGTTAATAGGGGAATAAAAGAATTAGCACCTAATGATTTCCCTTCAATAGAAGTAAATGGAAAAAGGTGCTTTACCCCACTTAGAACAAAAGAAGGAGATGAAAAACTTCAGAAATTTGAAAAAGATGCAGAAGAAGCAGAAAAAATATCTTAAAGAAAATAGTTGGAGAGAGACTATGTATGATTATAATGATGAAGTAGATAAGTTGAATAGTGCTTTTTGGAGAGAATGTGGTGAATGTGGTTCGAATTGCGAATCATGGCCAGGGTGGGGTTGATAATAAGTGGGCTTTGCAATAACCTAGAAGTCCTGCTGAACAAGCAGGAGATAGAAACCAATTGAATTGAGTTCAAAAGAAACAAGAATAATATGGTAGGAAATATTGACATACTTGTACAAGAACTCTGTAAGTTGCCCAAGGAAGTGGGATGGATTGAGTTCAAACATAGCAATTGTGAGCCGAATATGGTTGGTGAGGACATTAGTGCCCTTGCCAACAGTGCGACACTGACCGACCGCGACCATGCTTATATGATATGGGGCGTAGATGACACGACTCACGAGATAATTGGCACAAAGGTGTGGCAGATGGAAGAAAGGCGAGCAGAGTTAGAGAATTGGCTTCGTATGAGCATAGTTTGATTTGCCGATAATATGTTTCAATAAAAATTCCCTAGGGAATTTATTCCGAAAGACGGCCTTTCAGATAAAAATCCCTAGGGAATTTTTCGTAAGAGAAATACCTTCTCAGTCGTTAAGGGTGTACCAACGTGCCAATCTCCTCGCCTTCAATGACACGGCGCAGGTTACCTGGCTTGTCCATGTTGAACACATAGATGGGCAGACCGTTGTCGCGACACATGACGATAGCCGAGAGGTCCATCACCTTCAAGTTGCGCTGTAGCACCTCGTCGTAGCTGATGTCGTCGAACTTTGTGGCTGTGGGGTCTTTTTCTGGGTCGGCGGTATAGATGCCGTCCACGCGTGTGCCTTTCAACATCACGTCGGCCTCAATCTCAACACCTCGCAACGACGAGCCTGTGTCGGTGGTGAAGTAAGGGCTCCCTGTACCAGCAGAGAAGATGCACACCTTGCCTTGCTCCATAGAATGAATGGCGCGCCACTTGGTGTAGAACTCACCGACGGGTTCCATGCGGATGGCCGTGTAGACTTGGTTTTTCACACCTTCAGCATCAAGTGCCGATGAGAGCGCTAGTGAATTGATGACCGTGGCCATCATACCCATCTGGTCGCCCTTCACGCGGTCAAAGCCTTTCTTGGCTCCACTCAGCCCACGGAAGATGTTGCCACCACCGATGACAATGCCAATCTCGACACCCATGTCGTGAATTTCCTTAATCTGGCGGGCATACTCGGCGAGACGCTCTGTGTCGATGCCGAAACCTGTTCCGGCTGCAAGGCTCTCGCCACTTAACTTCAATAGTATTCGTTTAAATCTTGCCATATTGTTTTTTTATAAATGATGATTATGCAATGATAAATTGTACCTCCTTAAACTGATACTGCCGCAAGATTCCCTTATCGTCTTTTAATGTCAACCGGCCATCTGGCTCTACGTTAATCAGTTCAGCTGTGAATTCGCCATCTTCGTCATGATAGGGCCACATACCATTCCGCCGATAGAGGAATGACTCGTATGACGGTGGTAATGCCTGCAGATCCAGTCTTGCGAGAAAATCGTCCAGCAGTTGTTTGCGGTCTTCTTTATGCCCTGTAACTTGGCAGAGCGAGACAGGATTGGGCGCATCGCTGAAAAACTTGTCTTGGTTCACATTGATGCCTATGCCTACAATGCTTTCTTTGACTACACCGCCCTGCAAACGGTTCTCTATCAGGATGCCTCCCGCTTTTCGGTCGTGCCAGTAGATGTCGTTGGGCCACTTGATACTGAAACCGTCGGCATGTTGCCTAAGTGTCTGACACATGGCTACGCTTACTGCCTTAGATATCTCAAACTGATTGCCTGCTTTGATGTTTCTTGGATGTAGCAAGAGTGAGAAAAGGAGGTTTTTGCCCCGTTCGCTTTCCCATGTGTTGCTTCCGCAGCCTAGGCCGTCAGTTTGGTAGTCGGTCCAGACCACAACGTTCTCGCCTTTGCCCAGCGACAGCCGATGTGTTTTTAGCCAACGGTTGGTAGAATCCGTCTCTTCTAAATGTATGATACGGCAATCCATTTCTGTCTGCAAAATTACAAATTTAATTCATAATTCATGGTTTAAAAACGAAAAATATTCTTTTCTTTGTTAATGATGCACAAGTTTTTTCATTCGTTTATATGTAATTCAAATATTTTCTGTATTTTTGCAACCATAATATTAGTTGAGATGATAAAGCGGAAAATCTATTTTGCAGGTTCCATTCGTGGTGGGCGTACAGATGCCGAGCGCTATCGGAGAATGATAGCATATATCGGTCGGACTGATACCGTATTGACTGAGCACGTTGGCAGCAGTAAGTTGAGCCTTGTGGAACAAGGCCGCCAACGCGATGCGCATATTTACGAGCAAGATACGGCTTGGTTACGCGAGAGCGACTTGCTCATAGGTGAATGCACCTGTCCCTCGCTGGGCGTGGGCTATGAACTGGCCTATGCCGAGTCGCATGGTATTCCCTGTCATATCTTCTACGACAAGACTAAGACGCAATTGTCGGCCATGCTCACAGGCAATCCCTACTTCAACATCTATCCCTACGAGAACGAAGAAGAAATTTATAATCAGCTTGACAAAATATTGCAAACGATATGACCCCATCAGATAATATCCGTAACTCTTTAAACACCAAACGACGCTTCCACCGTCATTTTCCGACAAAGGGTATCTCGTTCTACTGGATTCTCTTTGCTTATCTTGTCATTGGCTGGTTTTATCCCGTTATCGGTTTTGTGGCACTGGTTTGTATGCTGGGTCCTGTGCTGACCTCTATTTGGCGCGGGCGCTACTGGTGTGGGCACATTTGTCCTCGGGGAAACATGTACGACCGACTGCTTTCCAAGTATTCACCACATCGTCCGATACCCAAGTTCGTGCGCACTTTTGGCTTCCGACTGTTTATGGTGTTTTTCATCTTCACCATGTTTGGTGTGCAATTGTATCTGGGCTGGGGAGACTGGAATGCTATGGGAAAGGTGTTTTGGAATATTATACTCCTGACTACCGTTGTCGGAATTATACTTTCTTTTATCTATGCACCGCGCACGTGGTGCTCCTTTTGTCCGATGGGCTCCATTTCTTCGTGGGTAGCTCCGAAGAAAGTACCCTTTCCCACGAGTTTCAAGCGTATTCACGTGAGCAGTGCCTGCCAGATGAAATGCAAGAGTTGTGCCCGCGTTTGCCCCATGCAACTCGCACCTTATGAGTGTCGAGGAGAGCAACAGGGCTATCTGCATGCCGACTGTATCAAATGTGGCAAATGCATACAAGCGTGTCCCACGAAAATAATGGAGATGAAAAGTTGAATTATATAAATCTTTAAATGTTAGTTTTCTATGGTTACAGACGCAAAACTTTATGCACTAAACTATGACGAGGTAAAAACTTGGATGTGGGCCGCTGTATTCGTAGCCTGCAATATGATATTGCCTCAAGTGTTCCACCTTATTCCTCAGGGCGGCTTCATCTTTGCGCCCCTGTCGTTTGTGATACTTGCCGGCTCGTTTAAGCTGGGTTGGAAAACAGGGTTGCTGGCTGCTGTCGCCTCACCTATAGTTAATAATCTTGCTTTTGGTATGCCAGCGTGGGGAGTGTTGCCGGTGATGACGGTCAAACTCGTTGTGTTGGCGATGGTTGCAGGACTGACTGCACAATATTTTAGGAAGGCTACCCTGCCGATTCTTCTCGGTGTGGTGATTGTCAGTGAACTGTTGGGTGGCATCGGAGAATGGGCACTCACTGGAGGCATTACCGCCACCGTCGCAGATTTTACCGTTGGCTGGCCTGGTTTGCTGTTACAGGTTCTTGGAACCTACCTTATTGTTAGAATTGATAATTGAGAATGAAAGATGAAGACAAGAGAATAAGGAATTCTCAATTGTCAATTATCGATAGTCAGTCTCAGGACGGTAGCTCTGATGAGCGGTTTATGCGTATGGCACTGGCAGAGGCAGAACGGGCATGGCAGGCTGGTGAGGTGCCTATTGGTGCAGTCATCACCTGTCAAGACCGTGTTATCGCCCGTGCCCACAACCTTACCGAGACTCTCCACGACGTGACGGCACACGCCGAGATGCAGGCCATCACCGCCGCCGCAGATCAATTGGGTGGAAAATATCTGAACGGCTGCACGCTTTATGTCACGGTTGAGCCGTGTGTGATGTGTGCCGGTGCGCTTGGCTGGTCGCAGATTTCGCGTATTGTCTATGGCGCACCAGACGAGAAACGCGGCTTTACCCGTTTCGCTCCCGATGCTCTCCATCCTCGATGTGCTGTTACTCAAGGCATTCTCCTTGATGAGTGTCGCCACCTCGTGCAACAGTTCTTCCACAATAAGCGGTAACATTCATAGTGTAATAACTACTTCATAGTATTTGAACTTTGTTCATTTTGTTAACTATCTGAAGACAAAATCAAATTTTTTTTGTTAGGATTTTTTGTTTCCTACACGAATGAGAGGTATATCTTTCAGAAGTGATAAGTGAGAAATGATAAGTGAGAAGTGTGGTCGGACTGCGAAAGGTATATGTTTCGGGTGGTAAAACACGGCGTTTGGGAGTGCAAAAGACGGTCTTTCGGAAGGTGAAAGCTTAGCTCTCGGAAGTGAGAAACATATCTTTCGAAAGTGACGAGTGAAGGATAGCGTGTGAAGAAAATTCTAACCGAATGAGAACCAGTCGGTTGGCAAAGAAGTGAGAAAAGAACAAAAACGGTGTTTTTTTGTAGTTTTGTAGGAATATTTTGAAACGATGGTCTTTTTGCGTTAGTTTGAAAGTTAAATTTTAACAGTTGAAATGTTAAATATTAAGGAGTTAAGACTTCAACTTTCCCGAAATAGGAAAGAGTTGTCTTAACTCCTTAACTTTTTACTCCTCTTCAACTATTTATTTCACAAGGACGACGAGATATTTGCTAGTCGACCAGAATAGCTGTGGATTAGTGATGCGGAGCACGTACTGGCGATTGGCATCGGGTTGCAGAGTATAAGAGGAGGCGGAGTGTTGAGTGAGTATCTTTGCCGACTTGGAGTAGAGTTTAATCTCCTTGTCGGTACGGATGTCGACTTTGGTGAAGTAGTTCTTGTTGAAGTTCGACTGCAGTACGTGGCTTCCGTCAAGAATACGTTGCTCCTTGAGTTCTTTCTTTGTGCCGAAGACATACCATGCCGTGTTGAGTTGTTTGTCTTGTGCGTTGATGGTCTCGGTTTTTTGTGAGTTTTCGGTTTGTAGATTCGACACATTGGTGTTAAGGTCGGTGATGGTTTTGTCGAGCTCGGCGATGTGGATATCCTTAGCTTCAAGCTGTGCACGAAGGTTTTGCAGCTCTTTGTCTTTTTCGGCGAGTTGCTGAGTGAAGTTGGCGATGGTGTTTTCGAGCGTCTGCTTAATCTGGTCGCCTTTGAACGTGCTCTCACGTAACTGCTGTTGCAGCTTGCCGATAAGTTCTTTGTTGCGCTTCATGGTCGTAGTGATGAATTGGATGTTTTCCATAAGCTGTTGTTTCTTGTCAGCATTCTCTCCACTTTCGGCTAATGTGACGCGGTTCTCGGCCTCATTGATTTCGCGGAAACCGTCTTGTATTTGGTTGAGGGTTTCCATCATGTCGTTGATTTCGTTATCTTTTTGGGCTATAATACGCTGCAGCGAGTCGTTTGCCCTAAGCGCATTATTGTCGGCCTGCGGGGCTTGGCGCTCTTCTTTACAACCTGTGACAGCCAAGGCTATCAGCCCGGCGAAAACAATTAATAGCTTTTTCATTTCTTAGTCTTTTAATTTTTTTTGTTTTACTTTTCCAGCTACGACAATGACAATCTCGCCACGTGGCGGAGCTGCGTTGAAGTGTGTTGCAAGCTCGTTGAGAGTGCCTCTCAGGGTTTCTTCGTGGAGCTTTGAGATTTCGCGGCTGACGCTTGCCGGGCGGTCACCGCCAAGCACGTCGGCCAGTTGCTGTAGAGTCTTGAGCAGCCTGTGGGGCGACTCGTAGAATACCATCGTGCGCGTCTCCTCGCGCAGCGATTCAAGATGGGTTTGCCTGCCTTTTTTCTGTGGCAGGAATCCCTCGAAGCAAAAACGATCGCATGGCAGTCCGGAGTTGACCAAGGCTGGAATGCAAGCCGTAGGACCAGGAAGCGTCTGCACGGTTATCCCGTTTCGTGCAGCCTCGCGGGCCAAAAGGAAGCCAGGGTCGCTGATGCCTGGTGTGCCAGCATCGCTGATGAGTGCAACGTTCTGCCCGCCTTTCAGTCGTTCGACGATGCTGGCAGCCGTGCCGTGTTCGTTGAATTTATGGTGCGACATCATGCGCCCCTCTATGCCGTGATGCTTTAGTAGCCGACCGCTCGTCCGCGTGTCCTCAGCCAGGATGAGGTCGGCTTCACGTAACGTACGTATGGCACGTAATGTCATGTCTTCCATATTGCCCACCGGAGTGGGTACGATATACAGAGTGCCCATAATCGAGGGCAAATATAACTATTTATTCAACACGGACAAAAAATATCATGAATAATTTGCAATTTTTAAAACGTATTTGTAATTTTGCGGACACAATGACATGTTTTTTTGCATAATAATACATAATAAGATAAGTGCATAGTATTTTATGATGACTAATACGTTTGCAGGGGAATCGCAGCGTCCCGGACGAATAGAAGTGGTGTGTGGCTCGATGTTCTCGGGCAAGACAGAGGAGCTCATTCGGAGAATGAAACGGGCTAAGTTTGCCAAACAGCGCGTGGAGATTTTCAAGCCGTCAATCGATGTCCGCTATTCAGAGGCCGATGTGGTGAGCCACGACCAGAATGCCATTCAGTCGACCCCCATCGACTCCTCAGCGGCAATTTTGTTGCTGTCATCAGAAATCGATGTGGTGGGTATTGACGAGGCACAGTTTTTTGACGAGGGTTTGGTTGATGTGTGCAACGAGCTGGCTAATCGTGGCGTGCGTGTCATTGTGGCAGGACTTGACATGGACTTTCGTGGTGTTCCCTTCGGTCCTATGCCTGGGCTGTGTGCCATTGCCGATGATGTGACTAAAGTGCATGCCATCTGTGTGAAATGCGGAAATCTGGCTTATTTGAGCCATCGGCTTGTGGA
>CAJOIW010000001.1:94278-110843 GCA_905234845.1 uncultured Prevotella sp.
TGTAGAGAATGCTATCAGAAGGCCAGCCTCCCCCCCGACCCCTCTCCAACGGGAGAGGGGAGTGAATACGCTCAAGCATAGCAGAAGGGGAGTGGAATGATAACCAATAGAAAAGTAAATACTCCCCTCTCCCGTTGGAGAGGGGTCGGGGGTGAGGCTGGAGAGGTTCCAGTATCGGCTTAACTTCTTAGGCCGAAAGGCCGATAACTTCTTAACTTCTTAACTTCCGAAAAAACTCCTTAATAGAACAATGAGAAAAGAAATAACATTTGACAAATTTATCCGTTGGGCACTCATCGTGCTCGGTGTGATCGTAGTGCTATTGGCAGTAAATTACCTGAGTGGAGTGTTGCTACCTTTCTTCATTGCATGGTTCTTCGCTTATTTGCTCTATCCTGTCGTGAGATTTGTGGAGAATAAACTTCATGTGCGCATACGAGCCTTGTCAATTACCATTACAATGTTGTTTGCCATTGCGATTATAGCTCTTGTTATCTATTTTATTGTTCCTCCAATGATAGAACAGATAGGCAAACTTGGCGGATTCCTCGACAAGTTTGTCAACCAAAATACCAGCTCCAATAATTTCGTGGCCTATGTGAAAGACCTCATACAAGATCATCGCACAGAAATCGAGAAATTCCTCAAGAGTAAAGACTTCAGCGATGCCATGAAAACTGCCATGCCTAAACTGTTCACTTTCCTCGGACAGACAGCAAGTGTCGTGATGAGTATCATCGCATCGTGTATCACTTTATTGTATATGTTCTTTATCCTGCTTGACTATGAGTATCTGACGGAAAACTGGATACGCATTTTCCCCGCCAAGGTTCGCCCGTTTTGGAGCGAACTGATGAGCGATGTGGAACGTGCACTCAATAACTACATTCGAGGACAGGGCATGGTGGCACTGTGTATGGGAATTATGTTCTGTATAGGCTTTACCATTATGGACTTTCCTATGGCTATTGGATTGGGTATACTTATTGGTCTGATGGACCTTGTGCCTTATCTCCATACCTTTGCGCTCATTCCAACAGCGTTTCTCGCCCTGCTCAAAGCCGCCGACACAGGTCAGAATTTCTGGGTCATCTTCGGTCTGGCCGTAGCCTTGTTCGTCGTTGTACAGATTATTACCGATATGTTTGTCACCCCGAAAATCATGGGTAAGGCAATGGGGCTCAACCCGGCTATACTGCTCCTTTCGCTATCGATATGGGGTGCGCTGTTGGGTTTCATAGGTCTTATTATAGCCCTTCCGCTAACCACCCTTATCATTGCTTACTGGCAGAGGTACGTTACGAGAGAGTCGGAAAAATCAGAGGAAATTTGTGTTGCTGAAGAAAAAAACGAAGAATAATTTTGAAGTTTCAAAAAAAGGTAGTACCTTTGCAGCCGATTTGAATAAGACAGGCTGCGTCTCAGCAATGCGAGCGAGCTCGATTGCGTGCGGTTTGCACTGTCTTTCAGAAAAAGTCATAAAAGGGAGACTCGTTAGCTCAGTTGGTAGAGCACAACACTTTTAATGTTGGGGTCTTGGGTTCGAGCCCCAAACGGGTCACAAAGTGATACCAACGGAATCACGGAATGAAAAAAAGAGAGTTTCATAGCAGAAGCTCTCTTTTACTTTCTTGGGATAGTCGGTATATCTTTTTACCTCAATCTTAGTAGTTATGTGTAGAGAGGACGGGCCACAGGTCGGTGCGGAAGGGCGTGGCGGGGAGTCCGGCAGCGTTGTAGAGGAGGCTGGCAGGGTTGTTTGCCCAGCAGTAACGCACGGCGACGGGCTGTTTGACTTCGGGAGAGGAAACGACGATGGTCTGACCGTCGACCCGTGCCTCGGCCCAGTGGAAAGCGCGGTCAGGTCCAGCAATGGTGAAAGCCTGTCCCTGGCGCAGCGTCAGTCCGTCGGCATGGGTAAAGTAGAGGCGGATATGGTCTCCTTCTTGTTTGTAGTGGCTGTAGTGCGGTCCTGCGTATTCGATGTTTTGCCCATAGGTACATGCGAGTGCGGCGAGAGCCAGTCGCCTGCCGGCCTCCTGTTTGTTTTTCGGGTGGATATCGTCGGCCTCGCCGATGTCGATGAGCGTGGCAAGTCCGGTGTTTTGTACTTCTTCGGCGACTTTGCTTTGCGACTCGCGCAGCTCTGCCCATGTGGACTCTTCTGCGGGGTCGCTTTGTGGTGTCATGTGGTTGGCGAGTTGTGCGATAAAGAAAGGCATGTCGGCAGGTTTCCGCTGCCAGCGCGTGCGCCAGTCGTCGATGAGCACGGAGAGCAACTCACGATATTGTGCAGCCCGACCTACGCTCGACTCTCCCTGATACCATATTGCTCCGCGCAGGGCATAGGGTGCCAACGGGTGAATCATACCGTTGTAGAGTGCCGTTGCCACATTGGTGTCGCGGTTGAGATTGGTGGGATAGAAAGGCAGTTGCTTCTCGTCGAGAGAGGCTTGGAACTGCCATGTGCCTGCCAACGGAATCTGTTGCCCGGAGAGCGCTACAGACGTGGGGCGAAGGTGCATATCTTTGCTATACATTCCCCCGAGCCCACCGGTGTCGTGAATGCGAATAGCTATTTGCGCGGTACCGGCCTTCACAAGTTCGGCAGGTACTTTGTATTCTCGGTTGAACGCTACGCCGAGGTGACTGCCAACCTCGCTGCCGTTGAAGAAGACGATATCATCGTCGTCGATAGCCCCAAGGCAAAGTAATAGTTCTTGATCGTTCCATGCCTGCGGAATGTCGACCGTGCGATGATACCACACGATTCCGTCGAAAGCGCCATATTTTTTCTTCAGCTGGTCCTCGAAGAGTCCGGGCACCTGAATGGGCACGGCATCGTTGAACCCACCGACAAGCGTGTGTCGACCGTTAACATAGGTGGTATGTCCGTCGAGTAGCGACACCTCGGCATTCCATGCGTCGAGATCGCGGGCATATTGCTGTTCGCGTTGCAGACTGTCGGAGGGCATCGTCGCCACCTTCTCGATAGCTTTATGAAAGTAGGGCATGCGACTGAGCGCCTCAGCGCTTACCCATGGCTCGGCAAAGGTGGAACCCAGGCACGACTCGATGAGTCCGATAGGGATGTTGTTGTCGAGCTGTTCGGTCAGCGTGCGTCCGAAGAAGTAGGCGGCTGCAGAGAATGCGGGAATGGTCTCGGCCGAGCAGATGCGCCATCCGCCGCCGGCAGCATGAACGACAGTCTGGGGTGTGGCGGCAGCCGTTGTCTCGATGCGCAACAGTCGAATCTGCGGATAACGGTCAGCGCGTTGCATCTCTTCTTGGGCATTATTCACACTTGCCACAGCCATCTGCATGTTCGACTGCCCACCGCAAAGCCATACCTCACCAATCATCACATTGCGTAGCGTGGTGGTGACTCCTCGTCGGTTGGCTTTTCTTTGTTCTGTCAGTGTAATGTCGTATGGACCACCTGCTTGTGGAGTCTCAACCAACAACGTGAAATGGCCGTCAGCATCGGCAGTAGTCTGGTAAGTCCGTTGATTCCATGATGTGGTGACGTTGACAAGATAACCAGGTTTTGCCTCACCCCAGATGGGAGCAAAGGTCTGTTGCTGAAGTACCATATTGTCTGTAAAAAGGGACTGCAAGCGTACCTGTGCAGTGACTGTCGCCGTTGTCATGGTGACAAATGCCATCAGAAGAAATCTTTTCATAGTTTTATTTATTTGCAGCAAAGGTACGAAAAAAAGTTCATAGTTCATAGTTCGTAGTTCATAAATATTTTATAATTTTGCACATACAAAACACAAACGACATTGTAGAGTTTATAAAAACCTAATTTAATTATGCGAATAACATCATTACTGAAAAGAGCGTCGCTTTTAGCAATAACTTTTGCCTTTACAATCTGTATTAATGCGCAGGAGAACTTGAATCAAACAGAAAAGCCATTACGCTTGGCTGTGGCTGGTGTGACACATGGACACCTGTGGGAGGTAGTTCGTAGAATTCCTTGGGGTGTCTTTGAGCTGGTTGGTGTTTGGGAAGATAATGACAATTACCGGCAAGATAACGGATTGCGCGGAAAAATAGGAGACGACTGTTTCTATAAAAATCTCGGTCAGATGCTCGACGAGAAGAAACCTGAGGTAGTCGTCGCCTATGGCAGTATATACGACCATCTACAAGTTGTTGAGGCATGCGCTCCTCGCGGCATTCATGTAATGGTAGAGAAACCGTTGGCCACCACCGTCAATCAGGCAAAGCGCATTGCCCAATTAGTTAGGAAATATGGCATCATGGTGCTCACGAATTATGAGACTTCGTGGTATCCCAGCAATCATGAGGTGAAACGTCTTGTTGGCGAAAATGCCATCGGTGCAGTACGTCGCATCAATGTTTATGACGGTCATCAAGGACCTTTTGAGATAGGCTGTGGTAAGGCTTTTACCGATTGGCTCACAGACCCCGTACTGAATGGCGGAGGGGCAGTTATCGATTTCGGATGTTATGGTGCGAATCTTGCTACGTGGCTGTTGTCGGGTGAGCGCCCCGTAAGTGTGCAGGCGGTCTTGCAACAGCACAAGCCGGAGAAGTATCCTAAAGTCGACGATGACGCTACCATTATTGTGCGTTATCCCCATACAACGGTGCAGATTATGGCGTCTTGGTGCTGGCCGATGAACCGCAAAGACATGTATGTTTATGGTGACAATGGTTACGTCTATCAGAAAAACGCAAATGAGCTAGAGCTGTATAAAGGAGAGGAGCAACCCCTCCTTACCCATCCCGAGCAACCCCTCCTTACCTCCCCGAAGGAGAGGAACCCCGACACGCTGACAGACCCCTTCTATTATCTGCGGGCTGCGGTGCGAGGACAAATTGTGGTTCTGCCTACCGACCTTGCCTCGCTTGAGAACAATGTTCTTGTTGTGGAAATTCTCTGTGCCGCCATTAAGAGCAGCAAGACAGGAAAGGTTGTCAAGATGAGGAGTTAAGAAGTTAAGGAGTTTTTTTAGGAGTTATGAAGTTAAGAAGTTATCGCTTCGCTCGTCCTTCGGACAGTAGTTAAGCCGATACTGGAACCTCTCCCCATCCCTCCCCCGAGGGGAGGGAGTTATGTTCCTCTCCTTCGGGGGAAAGGCTACGGGTAGGCGCGTCAGCGGGAATGGGCTACGGGGGGGCGAGCCGCGCTCGGGATGGAGGGGTCGGGGGTGAGGCTGAGGGATGGGGATGGGTTGTAGGGGTTGTGTCTACTCGCTGATAAAATCAACCACTAAGCGGAAGACAGGCTCATAGCTGTCGAATACAGCGTGCTTCCATTCGTCTTGTGGAGTGTGATAGTATTGGAAAGCATCACCTTTTTCGTTCTCGAAGAAGATGCATGGCACATGTCGCTCGGCAAATGGATAATGGTCGCTGTTGGCGGCGAGCTTTCCGCGGTTCAGCGCTTCGAAGTAGCCTTTCCGCGCATTGATGGCCTGAAACTTCTGAAAGCCGGGCAGGCCTGCGTCGCTCGTCTCGCAGTATAGCACGCGATTATTGTCGCCTATCATGTCGAGATTGAAAAGATATTTGATGTGCTCTAATGGGACTACCGGATGGTTGACAAACCATATCGACCCTCGTAGGTTAGCGTCTTCACCTGAGAAGGCTATAAAATAAATGTCGAACTTCGGGCGGTGTTTCGCAAAATACTCGGCCAGTGTCACCAGCGCAGCCGAGCCCGAGGCATTGTCATTAGCCCCAGGGTAGAACACATGCCGCCCGAGGTTGCCCAGGTGGTCGTAGTGGGCAGTAAACATGTAACAACTGTCGCTGCGCTCACCTGCTACTTTCGCAATGACATTGAAACACTCGTAGTCCTTATAAAATTTATGGTCTACATTTACGCAGACGCTTTTACCTCCTTTTATACATTCATCAAGAACCCAGAATATTGGTTTGTCGGCAACTCTTTCTGCGTAAGCTTTATAGAACTTCAGCGGCTCGTTCCACGTATAGATAAGTCCGCCATTAGGGGCTCCATCCTTGCTTTGCAGCCGTGCAAAGTCCTCTCTGTGTTTATATGAGAACCAGAAATCGCAGACAACCAAAGCTCCCTTGTATCTTGGCAGCTCAAGATCGCGAAAAAGCTTTTCAGTGCTATAATTCAGCGTGTCTACAAAGTAGAGCGGGAAATTGCCCTTCACGCCAGGCGAGAACTCTCTCATCGTGAAATCCCTACCAGCTGCCAGTCGCCTGCCGTCTACCGACATCTTCATTTTGTCAGGAAACGTATTCACGTCGAGTGTGAAAGGTTGTCGCGTCACCTCGTCCACACCAGCCCGACGATATGAGTTTTCCAGATAACTTCCCGCCTTGTTGGCGCCGCCGAGAGCATATCCGCGTCCCTGGAATTTTGCGGAGCTCAATGCTTTTACCGTCTTTTTGTAAAGTTTTACGTTCTGTGCTCCGGCCGTAGTCCACACACAGGTCAATAGAAAAATAAACAAAATTTTTCTCATAGTACGTTGGTTTTTTTATATAAATTATGGTACAAAAGTACAAAATAATTATCAATTATCAATTGTCAATTATCAATTATTTTGTATCTTTGCAGAAGTTTTGCATAAGACAGGCTGCACCTCAACAATCCGAGCGAGCTCGATTGCATTCGGCTTGCACTGTCTTTAGCTGCGCTCGGCATAGCTTAAAGGCTACGGGTAGGCGACGGAACGTCGGGAATGGCAAGCTTGGCTCTGCTCTCGCTGGCAAAAACCCCTCCTAGCCTCCCCGAAGGAGAGGAACATAACTCCCTCCCCTTGGGGGAGGGATGGGGAGAGGTTTAAGGATGGCGTGATTATCGTGAAAACGAAGAAATAAAAACTTAAAACCGAAAACTAAAAACTCAAAAATATGAGAATGTCAAGATTATTTTTTCTTGTCGGCTGTCTGTTGATAGCTTCGACGAGTGTAGCGCAAACAAATGTGAGGAGTCTCGGCATTGATGAAGGGCTGACTTATGAGGTGCAGACTCCATCGGGGTTGGTGCTCGATAATGGTGGCTCGATGGGCAATGAGGCTCCCATTTTTCTTGCCATGCGTACCGAGGGAAGATCCTCGCAGGTTTGGAAATTCATTAAGGTGAGCGAAGGGGTCTATCAGTTGCTCAACGGAGGTTCCGTGAAGGCGCTCGACAACGGCGGCACAAGTCGGCTGAACACTGTCATCCAGTGGGAGGCCAACGCTGAGAATCGCAATCAGCAATGGCGCGTGGATCGGTTGCAGAACGGCCGATACCGGTTTACCTGCGTGTCGTCGGGCATGTCGCTGGGCATGCGCGATGCGGCTCAGTTCGGCGAGCCTGTGTGGCAGGTGACGGGTGACGTTGATGCTGAGACGCAGCAGTGGGTGCTGAAGCCTTCGAATGTGAAGGTGAATGTCATAGAGCGTCGCACACAGAGCAGCAACGACTGGGAGAATGAGCGTGTCTTTGGCATAAACAAGCTCGAGCCCCATCCCACCTACATTCCCTTTGCCTCGCTCAGCGAGATGCAGGCCGACCCTGCATACGCGAAGCCGTGGGAGCGCACTCGTTCGAGCCGTTACATGCTGCTCAACGGTAAGTGGAAGTTCCACTGGGTGGCGAAGCCCGATGAGCGGCCGCGCGATTTTTATAAGCCTGCGTATAATGTGTCGGCATGGGACGATATCGACGTGCCTTCCAACTGGGAGATGAAGGGCTATGGCACGCCCATCTATACCAATATCACCTATCCCTATCTGAACAACCCGCCGTTCATCCAGCCGCAATATGGTTATACGGCCATGCGTGAGGAGAATCCTGTGGGCTCTTACCGGCGCGACTTCATCCTGCCCGACGACTGGAATGACCGAGAGGTGCATCTGCATTTCGACGGTGTCTATTCTGCTTTTTACGTTTGGGTGAACGGCAAGAAGGTAGGCTACAGCCAGGGGTCGAACAACGATTCGGAGTTCGACGTCACGCCTTACGTCAGAAAGGGCAGGAACACCGTTGCCGTTGAGGTCTATCGCTGGTGCGACGGCAGTTATCTCGAAGATCAGGACATGTTCCGCCTGAGCGGCATTCATCGCGATGTCTACCTTGTGGCCATGCCGAAGACGCACATCGCGAGTGTGGTGCTTCGCGACAGTTTCCGTGCGTTGAACAGCGTAGACCTCGAGGTGAGTGTTGCGATGCTTAACAACTCTGGCCGCAGGCAGGAGGGCTGGACATGCCGGACAACATTACTCGATGCCGAGGGAAGAAAGATTGCCTCGAAGACAGCCTCACCCCCGACCCCTCTCCAAGTGGAGAGGGGAGTGAAAGCGGAGAGGGGAGTGAATACGCTTGGCATACAAGGAGTTAAGGAGTTAAAGGGAGTTAGAGGGAGTTATGTCGCTTCGCGACGGGAGTTAATGGACGATAGCTCTGTCAACTCTCAATTTTCAACTTTCAACTCTCAACTTTCACTTTTCGACCCTCATCTCTGGAGTGCTGAACGGCCGTATCTCTACACCGTTGTGGTGGAGATTTTCGACGACAAAGGGCAGCCGACGGAATGCACGTTTCAAAGGCATGGCTTTCGTCAGGTGGAAACCCGCGCGGGCAAGGTCTACGTGAACGGTCAGCTGACTTATTTCAAGGGTGTAGACCGTCACGACACGCATCCCGTCTACGGCAAGGCTATCCCCGTGGAGTCGATGACAGAGGACATCATACTCATGAAGCAGCATAACATCAACACCGTGCGCACGTCGCACTATCCTAACGACCCGAAGATGTATGCCCTCTACGACTATTACGGTCTTTACGTGATGGATGAGGCCGACCAAGAATGCCACGGCAACCACTCGCTCTCCGACAATCCCTCGTGGCAGGCAGCATACGTTGACCGTGCCAAGCGCATGATGTGGCGCGACCGCAACCATCCCTCCGTCATCTTCTGGAGCCTCGGCAACGAGAGCGGCGGCGGGTGCAATATCAAGGCCGAGTACGACTATGCCACCATCTGCACCGCCACCCGCGACCGCCAGAACGAGGTGGCCGACATGGACTCGCGCATGTATCCATCGATAGACAGCATGGAGCAGATGGATCGCAACGGTGCTCAGAAACCCTTCTTCCTCTGCGAGTATGCCCATGCCATGGGCAATGCCATCGGCAATCTGCGCGAGTACTGGGACTACATCGAGAACCGTTCTGAGCGCATGATAGGCGGTTGCATCTGGGATTGGGTTGACCAGGGACTGGAGCGACGGGGCGAGCCCGGCCGTTTCTATTTTGGCGGCTCCTTCGGCGACCAGCCCAACGACAACGATTTTTGCTGCAACGGTATCGTCACCCCCGACAGGAAGGTCACGCCCAAGCTGCAACAGGTGAAGCAAATCTATCAGTATGTGAAGATAAGCCCCGAACCCAGCCTCACTTCAACCCCCAGCCTCACCCCCGCCCCCTCTCCAACGGGAGAGGGGAGTGAATACGCTCAAACACAGCAGAAGGGGAGTGGAATGATAACCAATAGAAAAGAAAATACCCCCCTCTCCCGTTGGAGAGGGGTCGGGGGTGAGGCTGTAGGGGTTCCCCTCTCCCTTTCCAACCGCTACACCACCTACGACCTCAGCGAGTTTGTGCTGCGCTATGAGCTGATGGCCGACGGCGAATGTGTAAAGACCGGGACGATGGACTTGCCCCCGTGTGGGCCGTGGCAGACAACAAGCGTGGAGATACCATCACCCGTAAACAATCAAGGAGTTCGGGAGTTCGGGAGTTCAGGAGTTCAGGAGTTCAGGAGTTCAGGAGTTCAGGAGGAGTTCCTTAACGTCTACATTTGTCTGCGGGAAGACCAGACGTGGGCTAAGGCCGGCCATGTCGTCGCCCGTGAGCAGATCAACTTAGACCTCTACACAACCCCCAGCCTCACCCCCGACCCCTCTCCAACGGGAGAGGGGAGTGAATATGCTCAAGCACAGCAGAAGGGGGGTGGAATGATAACCAATAGAAAAGTAAATACCCCCCTCTCCCGTTGGAGTCGGGGGTGAGGCTGAGGCTTTCCGTGTCTTTGAGGAGTCGCCCGCCTACCTGCGCATAGAGAACGACCTCCTGCAGGTTTCGTTCGACAAGAAGACCGCCCGCATGACCCACCTGCAGATGAACGGGCAGGAGATGATTCACGGCCAGCAGGGACCCGTGTTCAACTGGTACCGCTCCATCAGCAACGACACCCGCCAGTGGGCCGACACCCGCCATGCCGTCAAAGCCTTCGATGCCGTTGTCAGCGACGACTGCCAGACGGTCACCGTCAGCACCGCACTGGAAGCCACGTGGGATGGTAGCCTTCTCTCCCCCAGTGGGGGGAGCCGGAGGGGGCTGCCCTACCGCATCGTCTACACCATACATGCCGACGGAGCCGTTGACCTCGATGCCGCCTTCGACGTGCCCGAGGGCTCAGAGCTGCCCCGCGTAGGTCTGCAGATGATGTTGCCGGCAGCGTTGGAGAACGTCGAGTGGTACGGTCGCGGACCGATGGAGAACTACCCCGACCGCTCCGACTGCGCCTTCGTCGGCCGTTACAAGAGCACCGTCGACGGCATGCGCGAGCACTACGTGCGCACCCAGTCGATGGGCGAGCGCTGCGACACCCGTTGGCTCACCCTCACCGACCGTCAGGGCAAGGGTCTGCGCATCGAAGCCCCCCTCTCATCATCCCTTTTCGCTTTCTCAGCCCAGCACTGGACCGACCGAGAGGTGTGGGAGGCCAAGTACGACCACGAGCTCGACAACTGCCGCCGCGCCGAGGTGGTGCTCTGCCTCGATGCCGCCATGCGCGGACTCGGCAACGCCTCGTGCGGTCCCGCCCAGCTGCCCCAGTACAACGTCAAGGGCGGCCAGACCTATAGCCTGAGCCTTCGCCTCGCGAGTGAGCAATGAAGGCGAGAAAGGAGTAGAGAAGGGGGCTTCGAATTGTGGCGTCTCTACAAGGAGTTAAAAAACCTCGGGCGAGGCCGTAAAGGTCGCGCCCGAGGTCGATTCTAATACCGGCTTTCTCTGCCGCACTGGCAACTTACTCCGTGATAATGGTTACGTCTTTATCCACTTCAAGTGTATAACCACTGTATTCATATCGTCTGAAGTTGTATTTTTTGGTACCTATATAATGATATGTATCCGTCACTGTACCATTTTTGTAAGCAAGGATAAGATATGGATTCCAGCTGATGTCAAGCGTCTTAATATCGTTTCCATAGCAAGAAAGCACTTCCAGGCTCATGTTACCACTCAGGTCGAGCGATTTCAGCTTATTAGCCTCACAATATAGTTCCTTTAAAGCCGTATTCTTGCCCAATTTCAGAGACGATATTTGGTTAGCGTGACAGCCAAGTTCTACCAACTTAGTATTATTACTCAAGTCTAACGAGGTAAGCTTGTTATACTGGCAATAGAGGCTAGTCAGTTCAGTAAAGAACTCTATACCTTTAATGGACTCTATTTCTACCCAATTCTCACGATATCCAGCAATATCCATGGATGTAGTATTCTTGATATTCCACCAATTAAGTAAATCATCAGTACCTCCAACTCCAAGGACACAAAGACGGAACGTGGGATCTGGGAAATTGGTTTCGTTTATTTCAATACCCTTTATTGAATTTACTGTAAACGAGATTCTATTTTCATGGGCTTGATCCCATACGCTGATAGTTGTCCTGCCTCCTACTTCTCCTATTTTGATGATAACACGCTCGTCGGTACGGTCATCATATCTTATCACTTCAGCAACTAAATCATTGTCACTCACCCACGTTGCCCAATTCATTCGCGCACAAGGCTCGAGCGTGCTGATGTCGGCCAGACAGACTTCTATCCACTCGCCAGCCAGCCCCTTCAAATCACTGTTTCCTCCCAACACTGTTGAGGGTTCCATGTAGTATGACTTTTTTGTCGTGATGAAAGTGGCGTTCGCTGGCAACGAATGTGCTTTGACCGTAAGCTTGAAGGTCAGTTTTTGAGATCCATCTTCATTCTGCGCAGTGATGGTTGTCTCACCCACAGCTTGCTTAGCGGTAACAAGAGCTCGCTCATTTGTTCCTTCTGATTCCCGAGCCACGGTTGCTATGCGTTCATTGCTGCTCGACCACTTTACCCAACTGGTTTTCGGTAGCATCTGATTGGTACTCTTGTTGAAAATGTCGAGGTAGAACTCATTCCAGAAAAAGGCCTCTGCACTTCCCTCAGCAGGCGCTTCAGTTGCTCCCGTAGAAGTGTTGAGCCTGATAACGGCGTTTGCGGGGAACGAATGTGATGTCTTGACCGTAAGTTTGAAGGTCAGTTTTTGGGATCCATCTTCATTCTGCGCAGTGATGGTTGTCTCACCTGTACTCTTGGCGGTAACAAGGGCTCGCTCATTTGTTCCTCCTGATTCCCGAACCACGGTTGCTACGCTTTCATTGCTGCTCGACCACTTTACCCAACTGGTTTTCGACAATATCTGATTGGTAGTCTTGTTGAAAATGTCGAGGTAGAACTCATCATTAGGGAACGCCTCTGCGCTTCCCTCGGCAGGTGCTTCGGTGATTTCCGTGGAAGTGTTGAGCCTGATTACACTATTTGATACGAACTGATGGGTCTTGACATTATAGAAGACTGATTTCGAGGTGCCTTTCTCGTCGGTGGCAAAGACGCCCACCGTACCAGGGACAAGCAGCGTTAAGGTGGCCACACCGTCGACCCGCTCAACCTTGGCCATGCTCTCGTCGGAAGTGCTCCAATATACCCACGGGCCATCATCCTTCTCCACGTCCTCATTATGCTGGTTGTTCACACACAGACGCACCTCGTCGCCTACAAAGCGTTCCTGAATCGTTCCCTCAATATTTTGGCCGTTACTGTAGAGCGCAATGTGGTCGCCCGATGCGAATGTTTTAGCGATGGGTTGTGGACGCGTGACGACGTAGCCCACCGTCATGGTGTTGCCTTTCTCGTCGCGGGCGTAAATGGTCACCCTGCCCTCAGCGGGGAATTTCACTGTAACCACGCCATTGACTCGCTCAACTTTGGCCACGCGTCTGTCGGAAGCGCTCCACCGCACCCATGGGCCGACATTATTCTCCACATTCTCGTTGTCGGAATTGTTGACGCACAGGCGTACCTCGTCGCCCACCAAGACTTCCTGCAGCGTGGGGCTAAGGTAACAATTGCTGTCGTAGAGGGAAATATAGTCATTCTCTGCAAATGTGTATAGCCCTCGGCGGATTTTGCTGATGTCGCGGATGTGGGCAAGACCAATAAAATGGTTTCCCGTAGATGTATTCTCATCATAGCCATAGGCATAGCTGCCGTCGCTATAGGCCATGAACCGGAACTGGCGGTCGGTCTCGGCAACTGCCTTCATCGTCCCGTCGTTGAGTTCCGCCACCAGATAGCGTGCGGGGACTTTGTCGCTGATGACAACCTTTTGCGGCACTGAGCCGTCAGGCATTTCCACCTGCCTGTTCGGATTACGACGGAAAGCGGCGCCTTCAGGGGAGGTTATCGCAATCTGTTTGCCGATGAATCTCAGGTCGTATAATCTGGCTATGGCCGCCGTGTTTCCAGTGGCTGTCACATTGGCACCATTATAGCAGGTAATACTGGTGAAATTTGTAGAGGCGTTGTCGAGAGAGCAAATGCCATATTGGTTGCCTTGCGCCGTTATCTTGACATTGGGTCTAATATAACAACTTATACTTTGACTATCAAAATATAGTCCATAGTCCTTACCTGTGAGATTAAGGCTACCGTCGCCCTGAAAGGTGACATTCTGCGTTATTTTCAGCGCGGCTTGGGCATTGCCCTTAATGCTGTTTCTTCCTTTGAGCACGATGGTTATGCCTTCAATACCTATGGTCATTCCCTGAGCCGATTTGTCGCCGGTGTCGATAGTCACACTGTTAAGCGTCAGCTCGTTGGTCGTGGTGTTGTAACTGATGGTGCCGCCCTTTACACCGTCTATGGTGCTCATCGCATTGTAGTCGGTTACCTGTGTGCCGGCTATCCAGATCTGAGCCTGCGCCGTAACGGTTGTGAGCAGGATCGTGAGAAATGCCGCAAAGGCTCTGCGGTATATCGTACGCGTTTTCATTTCTTCAGAAGTTTAGTGGTGACATTATTTATTTTAATCAGATAGCTTCCCTTCTTGAGGTTGTCAATGGAGAGTGTAGTCGCGTCGGCCTTCCTGACGAGGCGGCCGTCGGTGGTGTAGATCTCCACCACGGTGCCTGCTGGCAGCATGGAGAAGTTGAGTGAGCGTGAGGCCTCGATGGCTTTCTCTCCTTGGGGAAGAGTGATGCCAGTCACGTTGCGGTACTCGAAGGTGATGTAGCTCACGCCTGCGACGGTTGTGCCGTCGGTCTTCACAATGTTGAGCAGATCCTCGTCGTCTGCCGCCACGAGGCAGGCCACCTCGCTGACAGGCATGGCCTGACCGTCGGAACAGATAACCATCCACTCTTTCTTGTCCTCTGCCCACAGCGATACAGCTGCCGTGAGCAGGAACAGCATGGAACATAAAATTCTTCTCATAGTTTTTTTATTAGATTTTATCAGATGAAGTTTTAAACATATTTTAAATAATGGTGCAAATATACAAACTTTATGTTTAATATTTGCTTTTTTTGTCTGAAAAAGTGATTATTTTTTCTTTTTTTTTATGTGAACCTCTTTTTTGGCGATGTGTTGGATAGGGTTTCACAATACGAAAAACAAGCTCTCGCGATGCGAAAGCTAAGGTTTCATCAAGTAATAGTATATATTTTACTCGGTAATATATATACTTTTACCAAGTAATATATATACTTTTACCCGGTAATATATATACTATTACTTTGTGAAAGGTAAGCTTTTGGTATACGAAGGCTTGTTGCTTAAATGATGGGGAGGGGCCTTAGCGCAGGAACCCTTGCTGCCGGAGGGCTTGGAGGAGTGTTTGCGAGAGGGCCTCGTTGTCGCGGCGGGTGTAGCGGCAGTCGGTGTAGACTTGCGCGAGGGTCTGCTTGTGGTTGATGTCCACGAAGTGGCGGTTCTCGGGCAGCGCCTCCTTCGGGGCGTAGTAGCGGTCGATGAGCTCGCGGGTGTAGTCGGTATAGGTCTCGTTGTGGACGACGGCCTCGAGGGGCAGGCGGTCGGTTGGCGTGGGCTCCTCGGCGGGCCAGCCGAGGGTGATGGTGGCTACGGGGAAGACGAGACGGGGCAGCCGCAGCACGTCGACGACGGTCTGGGGGCTGTAGACGGTGGTGCCGAGAAAGCAGAGGCCGAGGCCGCGGGCTTCGGCAAGGTTGCAGAAGGTCTGGCAGTAGAGCAGGGCGTCGGTGGCGGCGTTGAGGAAGGAGAGGAGGTTGTCGTAGCCCGGGTCGGCCTGCCGCTCCTCTGCCCAGCGCGTGGTGCGCCGGAAGTCGGCGCAGAAGGTGAGCACGACGGGCGCCGCGGTGACCATCGGCTGGCCGAAGTGGGCGGGGGCGAGCCGACGCTTCTGATCGTCGGAACGGGTGACGACAACGCTGTAGAGCTGCAGGTTGCCCATGGTCTGGGTGCGCAGCGAGGCGGTGAGCAGGCTGTGGAGCAGCTCGTCGGTGACGGGGGCCTCGGTGTACTGGCGGATGGTGCGCCGCATTTTTAGTTCATAGTCCATAGTTCATAGTCCATAAAGGCAGTGCAAGCCGAATGCAATCAAGCTCGCTCGGATTGTTGAGGCGCAGCCTGCCTTATACAAATTTTATGCAAAAATACAAAATAATTGGTAATTGACAATTGATAATTGATAATTATTTTGTACTTTTGCATAAAATTTAGCTGCACTCGGCAAAATCGGAGCAAGCTCCTTTTGCGCTCATTGGCAAAATTTTTGCATGGTTGTTCAACTTTTCAACATTTTTAACGCTAATGCTGACACGTTAACGTCAATGTTGATTGGACTCCCTGTACAGACGCCACAATGTGACGTCTCTACGTTGAACTATGAACTAATTTAATTGGGTTAATCATGGAGAATCAGAAACCGGCTCTGTCGGAGCCGCAGCCCGTCTGGAGCCGCGCCTACGGCGTGATTGAGGTACGCCCGAGGGAGCTGGAGTGCGACGTGGTGCGCTTTCAGAACAATAAGGAGAAGTGGGTGGCCTTCGTGGGCCTGATAGAGGGTCGGCCGTATGAGATTTTCACGGGCTTGCAGGACGACGAGGAGGGCATCGTATTGCCGAAGACGGTCACCAAGGGGAAAATCATCAAGCAGGTGAACGACGACGGCTCGAAACGCTACGACTTCCAGTTTGAGAACAAGCGCGGCTACAAGACGACCGTCGAGGGGCTCTCGGAGAAATTCAACCCTGAGTACTGGAACTACGCGAAGCTCATCTCGGGCGTGTTGCGCTACGGCATGCCCATCGAGCACGTGGTGAAGCTCGTCGGGTCGCTCGACCTGCGCGACGAGAGCATCAACACGTGGAAGATTGGCGTGGTGCGAGCACTGAAGAAATACACCAACGACCCCGACGAGAATGACGCTTCGCCAACTTCCCCTGCCCCTAGCCTCACCCCCGACCCCCAGCCTCACCCCCTTCCC
>CAJOIW010000002.1 GCA_905234845.1 uncultured Prevotella sp.
CCTCACCCCCTTCCCCCCTCTCCAAAGGACGAGGGGGAAACCTACACGGGAGAGGGGAGTGAATACGCTCAAGCACAGCAGAGGGGGAGTTGAATGAAAAGTGAATAATGGAAAGTAGCATCGTGATAGAGCGCATGCGGTTTCACGCCCGTCATGGGGTGCTGCCGCAGGAGCGGATAACGGGCAACGACTACGAGGTGTCGCTGCGCATCGGCTACGATGTGTCGGCGGCGATGGACTCCGACTGTGTGGGCGATACGCTCGACTATGCCGCCGTCTATCGGATTGTCGACGGGGAGATGCGGAAACCGTCGCGTCTGGTGGAGCATGTCGCCGGGCGGATAGGGAGGCGGCTCACCGAGGCCTTCCCCGGCATCGGGTGGATAGATCTGGAAATCATCAAGCTGAACCCGCCCATGGGTGCCGACTGCAAAGGCGCCGGGGTGAGCGTGCGCTTTGATAAGGAGTTAAGGAGTTAAGGAGTTAAGGAGTTAAGAAGTTATGGAGTTAAAGAAGTTATGGAGTTAAAGGAGTTAAGGAGTTAAGGAGTTAAGGAGTTAAGGAGTTAAGGAGTTAAGGAGTTAAGGAGTTAAGAAGTTATGGAGTTAGGGACGTTAAAGACCCTCTTGGTGGCAGTGCTGCTGGCGCTCTGCGGAAGTGCCATGGCAGCCGACAAGAAGTTCACCCTCGTTATCGACGCAGGGCACGGCGGCCACGACACGGGCGCGCCAGGGGCTTTCTCGCTGGAGAAGACGCTCACGCTGCGCATGGCACTGGCCTTCGGGCAGATGGTGGAGCGCAACTGCCCTGACGTGCGAGTGGTCTACACGCGAAAGTCGGATGTGTACCTGACGCTGAAAGAGCGGGCCGACATCGCCAACAGGCAGAAGGCCGACCTCTTCCTCTCGTTCCATATCAATGCCATCGACGGAGGAAAGGTCGTGCGCGGCTTTCAGACTTATACCCTCGGACGAAGCCAGCGCAACGGAAATACCGTCGGCATACAGCAGAACCTCGAGGTGGCTAAACGCGAGAATTCCGTCATCTTCCTTGAGAAAGACTATAAGCAGACGTATCAGGGCTTCGACGCGAACTCGCCCGAGAGCAATATCATGTTTGAGTTTATACAAGACAACAACCGCGAGCGTAGCGTCGAGCTGGCAAAGATGCTCATGAGGAGCGTGTGCCAGGCTACAGGGCGCAGCAACATGGGCTCGCATCAAGACAATCTGGCCGTGCTCAGGCTTACATCAATGCCTGCCTGCCTGCTCGAACTCGGATTCATCTCCACACCCGATGAGGAGGAGTTCCTTAATTCCAAAGAGGCTCCCGACCTCTATGCGCGAGGTGTCTTCAATGCCTTCGTCGAATACAAGAACAAATATTACTCCAATCTGCCGCAGGCAAATAAGGTCAGTGTACCGGATCGCCCCGTGAAGGAGACAGATCCGCACAGGCCAGCCAAAGAGACTGCGTCGGTCAAACCTGTCAAGGAGCCGGAACAGGTCAAACCTGTCAAGGAGCCGGAACAGGTCAAACCTGTCAAGGAGCCGGAGTCAGTAAAGCCCAACAAACCATTGGAACAGTCCGCCCAGCCTGCTACCGCCCAACCTGCCGCTGCGCAACCTGCTACCGCCCAACCTGCCGCTGCGCAACCTGCTACTGCCCAACCTGCCAAGCCTGCCGCCCAGCCCGCAAAAAAAGGACAACCTGTCTTCAAAGTTCAAATACTCGCCAGTAGCCGAAAACTGCGTCCCAACGACGAACACTTCAAAGGACTGACCGACTACGGCAGCTACGAGGAAAACAACATGATGAAATACACCTATGGCGAGTCGGCTAACTATAATGAAATAGCCCGGTTGCGCAAGCAAATCCTCGACCGCTTCCCAGAGGCTTTCATCGTCGCTTTCAAAGACGGAAAGAAGATGGACGTGAACGAGGCCATACAAGAATTCTTACGTAATAAAGGAAAATGACAAAAGAAATAAAAATAGCATTAGTCGCAGTTCTGGCACTGGTCGTGCTCTATTTCGGACTGACCTTTCTGAAAGGATTAAGCATATTCTCCACAGACAACATCTATTTCGTGGAGTTCGACGATGTCTCAGGACTGAATAAGTCGACTCCAATCTTCGCTAACGGCTATCCCGTGGGAGCGGTGAGAAGCATTAAATACGATTATGATCAACAGCAACAGCCCATACGCGTAGAAGTGGGGCTGACCAAAGACTTGCGTGTGACAGAGGGAACAACGGCAATGATTCAAAGCGACCTGATGGGGAACGTGCAAATGAATCTGGTTTTGGGCAACAGCCCCGCAACCATTAAGCCAGGCGGCACGTTCAAGGGAATGATAGACAGTGGAACGACGGGAAAACTTGCCGCAATGGTGCCCGACATCGAGAAAATGTTGCCAAAGCTCGACTCTATCATGGGTAGCCTGAACACGATACTGGCAGACCCGAGCATCACGCAGTCGCTCCACAACGTGCAGAACGTAACCTCTCGGCTCATCACTTCATCGGAAGAACTCAACAGCATTATGGCCGGACTCAACAAAACCATGCCCGGACTTCTTCAAAATGCCAGCGGAACACTCGACAATGCCCGCCATCTCACCGCGCGCCTCGATAATCAGTTGGATGCCATTGATGTCGCCAAAACCATGCAGCAAGTAGACCATACACTTGCCAACGTACAGGCATTCACCGATAAGCTCAATGCAGGCGAGGGCTCGCTGGGGCTGTTGATGAAAGATGAGACACTCTACAACAACCTTAACACCACCGTGCAAAGCTTGAACGCAACCGTTCGCAATGCCGACTCGCTGGTCGTCAACCTCAAAGAGCATCCTAAGCGTTATGTGCATTTCTCCGTGTTCGGGAAAAAAGACAAATAAACGAGTTAATTAAATTTAGTCTGAATAGCAACTGCAGATGTTTCACAGATGGAGAATTCTATTGAAGTTGTTTGACTGCAAATAATTAAGCGCGCAAGAAAAATGTTTCACTCTTCTCAGACATGATTCTTCGAATTAGTGTAATTAGTTGAAAATCAGAGCAGATGAAATGGCAAAATCTATATTTCCGATACTTTTTTAAGTCGTTAGCTAAAGTGCGGAAATAAGGCATTTTAGCTTTTTTCTTTTTGGGAAGCCCCAAAAACGGGTTTGTGAGGTTGGAAAAAGTTTTCTAATTTTGCAGTCGCAACGAAACGACAAAGTAAACAATCTGTCGCTACACACAAAAAAGATTAGTAAGTATTAGTAAATGGAAGTAAGTCCTAATGCTCGTTGGGACAAGTGTCTTGCGCTCATCCGCGACAATGTCACCGAGCAACAGTATAAAACATGGTTCAAGCCCATTGTCTTCGAGTCGTTCGACAAAACGACGCGAACAGTGCTGCTTCAGGTGCCGAGCCCGTTCGTCTACGAGTATCTGGAAGAGAACTATGTTGACTTGCTTCGCAAAGTGCTTTGCCGTTGCTTTGGCGAGGGTGAGAGAGTGCGGCTATCCTATCGGGTGGTTGTTGTTGAAAAATCGGCTCAAGGAGAGGGAACCTCAGTTGTAGAAAGCGACAATCCGAGCGACGAAGGCATTGTTGGAATCCAACGTAGTGGGGCTAATCAGCCACAGACCTTAGTGGACGCCGCTATGCCAGAGATAGACTCACAGCTCAAACCTTATCAGACTTTCAACAACTTTATCGAGGGCGACAGCAATAAACTTCCCCGTGCCGTAGGTCTCTCCATAGCCGAACATCCCAACTCGTCGCAGTTCAATCCAATGTTTATCTTCGGTCCGTCAGGCTGTGGAAAAACCCACCTCATCAATGCCATCGGCCTGCGCACGAAGCAACTCTATCCGAAGAAGCGCGTGCTTTATGTATCAGCCCGACTTTTCCAGATACAGTTCAGCAATGCGCGTTTACAAAACAAGATCAACGATTTCATTCATTTTTATCAGACCATTGACATGCTCATCGTCGATGATATTCAGGAATGGCTGACAGCAACGAAGACGCAAAACACCTTCTTCCACATCTTTGACCACCTCTTCCGCAACGGCAAGCGCATTATCCTTGCCAGCGACCGTCCGCCCGTCGACTTGCAGGGAATGAACGAGCGTCTGCTGACGCGCTTTGCCTGCGGTCTCATTGCCGAGTTGGAAAAGCCCAACGTACAATTGTGTGTCGACATACTCAACAGTAAAATTCGGCACGACGGTCTCTCCATCCCCGACGACGTGGTGCAATACATCGCCCATACGGCCAATGGCAGCGTGCGTGATCTCGAGGGTGTCGTCAATTCGCTCATGGCATTCAGCGTGGTTTACAATTGTAATATCGACATGAAGCTTGCCGAGCGTGTCATCAGCCGTACCGTGAAGACCGATAACCAGTCTTTGTCTGTAGACGAAATCGTGGAGACCGTTTGCAACCATTATCATGTCACTACAGATGCTGTGAATAGCCGCAGTCGTAAGCGTGAGCTCGTGGTACCGCGTCAAGTGTCGATGTATCTGGCGCAAAAACTCACAGAAATGTCGGCCTCGCACATTGGGAAGATTGTTGGCGGGCGCGACCATTCTACCGTTATCCATAGTTGCTCGCAAGTGGAAGCCCGCCTGAAGACCGATAAAGATTTCTCTAAAGAGCTTGCCGATATTGAGGCGTCATTCCGCTTGAAAAGATAATCTGGAGCGATAATCAGATAAGAGATATCGTCCTTTTTGCTCTCCTTTCGTTATGAAAGGTGAGTTTTTTGTTTTGGAAAATTTGCCAGTCTCGCCGGAATTTGTTATTTTTGCCGATGGTAGAATTATTTGCGACTATAATTATGACAGATATGAGTTTAACTTTAGACCTTGTGCTACGATTGGTCGTGGCATCGCTTTTAGGCAGTTTGATAGGACTTGAACGCGCTTACCGTGCAAAAGAGGCGGGGCTGCGCACGCATTTTCTGGTTGCATTAGGAAGTGCGTTGTTTATGATAGTATCGCAGTATGGCTTTGAAGGTGTTACCGCTATGTCCGATAATATGCGACTCGACGTGTCGCGCATTGCCGCTCAGGTTGTTTCAGGCATAGGCTTTATCGGAGCAGGGACGATTATTTTCCAGAAACATGTTGTGCGTGGGCTAACAACCGCCGCGGGATTATGGGTGACGGCGGCTATTGGCTTGGCCTGTGGAGGTGGCCTGTTCCTATTAGCTACTGTCTGCACGCTGCTTGTGCTTTTCGGGCTTGGCGCGCTTGGAACCCTTCAGCGGCGATTCATTGAGCATGATGATGAAAAGACAAGTTGACGACACACCCTGCCATTAGCCACAAGCCGGGTTGGCGAATGCCGCCCACGTCGTAGTAGCGGTGTGCAGTGAGGTTGTCGGCTTGCAAGTAGAGACGATAGCGCGGAACGGTCCATGAGAGTTTCGCGTCTATTTTTGTATAAGGGTGGTAGCCGTTCATGCGCTGCTGCCACCGTATCGCCCACAATGCCGACAAGTGTGACCAGATGGGGTGCTCTACCTGCGCAGTCAGTTTGTGGCGTAGGTATTCCAAAGCATAAAGCGACTTGACGATTTGCTTTTGTGTCTCGTGGTGCTGGTGAATGAAGGCATATCCCACCTTATAGGTGATGGAGGATGAATGACGGGTGGTAAGGAGCAGGCTTCCGCTGGCTTCAAGTGAGAATCCCATGTTGTTGAGCTGTCCGATGTTTTGTGCATGGTAGCGCGTGCTTTCCTGATTTTCATAGACCCAGTCGATCATGTCGCGCCCATGGCTGTAGAATATTGTTCCGAGAAGAAAGATATGCTGTTGCTGATAGTGGATGCCGAGTTTTGTAGTGTTATTCCGCTCTGGACGCAGCTCGCGGTCGCCCTGTTGTACGGCATTGGAGATGTATATGTCGGTGTAGGTGGGCATGCGTAGCGCCATATTCCATGCTGCAAATATTTTCCAATGATTGTCGGGGCGGAAACTTGCGTCAATGCCAGGATAAAGGCGAAACTGGCTGTCAAGACCTGTGTTGCGGTTAGCTAAAACACCTGCTGAGACCGATAATCCTCCAGCGATGAGGCTGTGCTCGGCATAAAAGCTTGTGTTAGTTCGGCTGGCTTCCCGTGAATAGTGTCGGTCGGAGCCGTGTATTTTTTTCCATTTGTTTTCTTCCAGCAGGTTTCCGTAGGCCGTACTGAGAATATGGTCGTGGTGGATGTCTAGGCCGATGGTGGTCGTGCCGCCTTTCCATTTGAGTGAAAGGTCAGTGGCTGTCCCTGCTACATAGAGCCGATGGAAGTTTTCGCCATTGGCGTCTCCTGTTATGCCACGCATGAGCTGATAGTGGTCGGTAAAGTAGTTGTGATAGAGCGAAGGCCGGATGCTGAGATTTGGGAGTAGATTGTTGAAATAACCTTTTAGAGAGACTATCCCGTGCTCGGTGCGTTCATATTGGTTATCGAACTTCGCTGAGTAAAAGGTATTGGCTCCGTAGTTTTTCTTGCTGATGCCGGTCTGCCACTCGATGTTGCCGCTTTTGAGTATGTACTGTCCACTGTAGAAGGCTTGATATTTCTCGAAGTCGCTGTGGCGTGTGGCACCGTCGCTGCGTGCGAGGGCGACGCTACCCTGATGGCGTGTGGCGGCGGTGCTCAGAAAAGCACTGGCGCGGGCTTCCGCTGTGGCGAACGACCCGGTGGCAAGTGTTACCTCTCCTCCTGCAGGGTGGTCTGCAGATTTCCGCGTGACAATGTTCACCGCACCGCAGAAGGCCTGGATGCCATGGGTGCGGCTTGCCGCGCCTTCGAGAATCTCGATGCGCTCGATGTCGTTGATTGAAACGGGAAAGTCGGCTGCGTTGTGTCCCGTCTGTGGGTTTGAGATGTTTATTCCGTTGAGCAGAAGGGTAATCTGGTCGAATGTGCCGCCGCCGATGGAGATGTCCGTCTGTACACCAAAGCCACCGCGCTGACGGACATCCACGCCTGTGGCTATTTTGAGAACGTCGTTGATTGTCGCCGCAGCCGCACGGTCAATCTCCTCGCGGGAGATGATGCGTATGATGGCTGCCGACTGCAGCTGTGTCTGTGGCGTGCGTGAGCCCGTTACGACCACTTCATCGAGCATCAACTCCTTTCTGTTGAGCGTGTCATCGGCCAACTCCGTCTGGGTGCTGATGTCGTTAGCATTGGCATGGGTCAACGTTGAAACCGACAACACCCCAATCATTACTTCTTTGCCCAGACATGAGAAAAGCGCGTAACCCTTGTTGGTGAAGTGCTTGAAAATGAGGCGTTGTTGTTTGTTGAATCGTTGTTTTCGCATAATGGATGATAGCTGATGGGTAACGAATGTTGGGTGATAATGGATAGTTTTGCTAACCGTCATCACCCAACACTCATCACTCAAAACACTCTTTGTGGAGCTGGCGGGAGTCGAACCCGCGTCCAAACGGGGAAACCATACGCTTTCTACACGCTTATCCCAGACTTCATTTTCGTGCACCGGCAAGACCTGGGCCACCCATCCGATGCCTTATCCTCTAAAAATTTCACCTGCGACACGAGGCTTTTCGCAAGCTATTCCCGATTGTTGCTGCACCGCTTGGCCAAGTAAGTCTCGGAACAACGACCCTTGAGCGATGTCTCGTTCCCCCGCCTTGCAGGGGAATTAAGCTAAAAATCTACTATACTTCGATTAAGCAGCGAGAGCGTAGTTGTTTTCGCCAATTATTTTTTCGTTCACTCTGTTTTAGGAGGTAGCCAACGAGCCTCCGCGTGCTTACGTACCATTCCTGCCCGCTGTCAAATCCAGTCAACCCCAGATATCGCGCATATAGGCTTTCCTGATACGGACTCAAAGTTTTTGCCAGCAAGAGCAGAGGTAAGCTTGCTTACTCTATGCCGAGCGCAGCTAAAACTTCTGCAAAGGTAAGAAGAAATCCATAAACCTCCAAATATTTTCTCTAATTTATTTCAAAAGGATGTTTTAGTGTTTAGATGTTAATATGTCTAAAATGCCAGTTCGTCGTTTTAACATTTCAACTTGTCGGGGAATAGTCTTTGATGGGAGAGAATTTGACTTTTGTTAACTAAAATTTGGTCTTTGTCGGATGGCCGTTATGCCTTTATTTTGCGAAAGGTATATGTTTCGGGTGACAAAAGACGGTCTTTCGCAACCTGAAAGATGGTCTTTGGGAAGGTGAAAGCTTAGCTCTCGGAAGTGAAACATGTATCTTTCGTAAAGTGAATGGGAAAGAAAATAATGAGCGATTAGATGTTAACACTCTGGTTCCCAGTACGTTGACAAAATGCAAGAAAAGCGAAAAATTTCTTGAAGAAATGACAAAGTTTAACAGAAAAATGCAGAAACTTCGTTGCTTCTGTATTTTCTCAGGTCTTCGAGTTTAAGAATTGTTTGTGTTTTTTAAGATATTGGGGTGGTGATTTGTGCCCTTATACTAAACTTTTATCTCGTCGGATTTCCAGCGAGCTGGCAGTTGTGGCAGAAGGCTGGTGTGACATTTCGTTGCCACGCCTGACGGAATTTCTGGGCTTTCTCGCTATTAAGTACGTCCATGACGGGTTGCTCGAAGACATTGCCGAAGTTGAGCAGCTTTGGGAAGGGTTTTGCGCAGCATGGCACATAGTAGCCGTCCCATGTGATATAGGGGTATTCCCAAGGGAAGATACAGTCGTGGAAGGTACCCTCGGCAGGAATGTCGGCTCCGGTGATTTCGAGGTTGGGGTAGTCGTAGCTGAGGGCCTTGATCTCGCTGATGGTCTCGCGGTACTCGGCAGAACGGAAGAATTCGTAAAAACTGCGATCGAGTTCGGGACGGGCGGTAATGCTCACACAGTTGAAGTTGACATACGCTATTCCCATCTCGTGGGCAAAGGCGACAACGTTTTTCATGTCGAGATAGTTCTCTCTCATCGCCACGCAGTTGATCATAAAGGTAATGCCTTTTCCTTTCTCCATGGTGAAACGGATGTTGTCTTTCACCTCAGCGAAAGAGGTGTTCGGGCGTATGGTTTCATAGACCGGTCCGACGCCGTCAACCGAGAACTGGATGTTGTCGACGTAGGGCAGGATGGCTTCTATGCGCTGCTTATAGTCGCGGAGGTGGGCATTGGTGGAGATGGTGATGATGATACTCTTCTTCTTGTGTTTGATGTATTTCACCACGTTGGTCAGGTGAGGGTAGAGCAGTGTCTCGCCAAGTCCGGTCAGACCGATGGAGTCGAGATAGGGATAGAGCTGGTCTATGATGGCACAGGCCCTGTCAAGAGGCATGAAACCTTTGTCCATCTCCTTGCCGTATTGATACTCGCGGGGGCACATCAGGCAATGGAGATTGCAGACGTTGCCCAATTCTATCATGGCATTTGTGGGATGCGCCACGCGAGTATTTTTCTCTTTGTTGAGGAGCATCTTACGTATGCGGTTACTGGCATAGCGGAGCAGGTCACCGTTCACCCGCGTGGCAAGAATAACTTTTTTTAGGAGTTCGCGTCTCCGCTTGTTCAACCAGCCCATATTCAGCAATTTTTCAGTATGATGGCCACGAGTACCAGACAGCCGACGGCAGCCACGATGAATAGTGTGGAAAACAGGAAGAAGCGTTTCAGCCGCCGGTCGAGATCGTTGCTGCCAGACGGTCGAGGCGCGGAAGTGGCTTTGCGCTGTTCTGGCAGTCTCACCCTAATAATAGCTCCACAAGTCTGGCAACGGCAACGCTCCTCACCGCCATGCGGAAAGTCTTTCACATATTGGCTGCCGCAGTGCGGGCATGTAATGCTGTATTTCATATCAATAGTTTAATGTCAACGGTAACGATAACGGTTGCAAAGTTTTTGCCAGCAAGAGCAGAGCCAAGCTTGTTTGAGCTATGCCGAGCGCCGCTAAAACTTCTGCAAAGGTAATGAAAATTCTGAGCAAACGAAGCGGATGTAAAATATTTTTTAACTTTTTTACAACAAACTTCTATTTTTTACGTTATAAATAAAAAATAAAGCCAGACAGTGACGGATTTGCAGATTTCACAAATCGACATAAAAGACGGCATGGGAGCTTTTTCGAGGGCTCTCAAGCGGGCAACCGACATGGTGTGCTCGCTGTTAGGCTTGTTATTGCTCTCGCCAGTATTCTTGTTGATTGCCTTGTTGATAAAGAAGCAGAATAATGGTCCTGTGTTCTTCCGCCAAATCCGCATAGGTTACAAGGGGCGCCCCTTTGTTATCTATAAATTCCGCACGATGAGTAGTGAGATTGAGGAGAAAGGCCCTCAGCTCGTGGCCACTTGCGACGACAGCAACTCTACTAAACTTGAGCAATTCCTGCGCGGTCATCACCTTGACGAACTGCCACAGTTATGGAACGTGCTGCGTGGCGACATGTCGCTGGTGGGACCTCGGCCGGAGCGTAAGTTCTTCATCGACCAGATACTCGAGGCAGATCCATCGTATCCCATCGTTTACAACATGCGGCCGGGACTCACCTCAGATGCCACACTCTACAACGGCTATACCGATACGATGGAGAAGATGATACGTCGGCTCCATATGGATATCGATTATTACAAGAATCGCTCACTTTGGCTTGACTTCAAAATATTCGCCAAGACCTTCCTCGGCATTGTCAGTGGGAAAAGAATATGAGCCAGACAAATGTGAGAAGAGATAAAAAAGTAAGAAAAATGATTGTTGATGTATTCAATACTCTAAAAACAAACGAAAGAATGAATCGTATTTGGATAAGAAAGGCTCTTTTGGCCGTGACGCTGATACTCTGTTTTCCTATCGTTTCCTCAGCTCAGTCGATGACCGATGAACAGGTGATGAAAACCATCATTCGCGAGCATGAGGCAGGACGAAGCAACTCGCAAATTGTGGTCAGACTGATGCAAAGCGGCGTGAACATTCAGCAGATACAGCGTGTGCGTCGTAAATATGAAACTCAGCTTCGTCAGCAGGAAACAGTGGGTTCTGTTCCTGGTGAGACCGAGAAAGCCGCATCGAGGCTGAGAAACAATAACGGCGACGAGCGCGACGATACTCCTACAGGGCAGGGACCCGATAATACCGGTAACTATACTAATTACCGTGTAATGCAGGGTGCTGACTATCGGCATACTTATGACGATGACGACCCTGACTATCTTCTCATGCAGCAGGAATTGAGCGGGCTATTGCCTGTTGACACCGTAGAGCTCATCAAACAGTTGCAAGCCCAGCTTGAGCGGAAGGGGAAAAAAGTATTTGGACGTGATATTTTCAATAATAAAAACCTGACGTTTGAGCCGAATATGAACATTGCCACACCGCAGAACTATCGGCTCGGCCCTGGTGATGCTGTCATTGTAGACATCTACGGGGCATCTCAGAAGACAATGACTGCTTCAGTATCACCTGATGGTGACATCAATATCGAGGGATTCGGTCCTATACAAGTTAGCGGACTCAGTATCAAGGAGGCCAATACCCGCATACAAAGCCAGTTGGGTAAACGCTACAGTAGCAGTCGCATAAGGCTCACTCTCGGACAGACACGCACCATCACCATTAACATCATGGGTGAGGTAAAGGCTCCGGGAACCTATACCGTCTCGGCCTTTGCCAGTGTGTTCCACGCACTCTATATGGCAGGTGGTACCAATGACCTCGGAACGCTTAGAAATATTAAGATTTATCGCAATAGTCAGCTCATTTCTATGGTTGACATCTACGACTATATTCTTAATGGTAAGCTCTCGGGTAATGTGCGTTTGGCCGATAACGACGTCATCGTGGTAGGTCCCTACGATTGCCTGGTCAATATTACTGGTAAGGTAAAACGGCCGATGTACTATGAGATGAAGAAAAATGAAAGCGTTGGCTCGTTGCTCAAATATGCTGGTGGTTTTACGGGTGATGCTTACCGCAAGGCCGTTCGTCTGATAAGAAAGACTGGTCGCGAGTTTTCCGTCTTTAATATCGAAGAGTTCGATATGAATGAATTTCTGATTGCTGATGGTGACTCTGTAGCAGTGGACAGCATTCTTCAACGTTATGAGGATATGGTGGAAGTGCGTGGAGCCGTATTCCGTCCAGGAATGTATCATGTAGGTGGTGAAATCAATAGTGTGCGCACGCTCATCGAGCATGCCGAGGGTCTCACAGAGGAAGCCTTTACGGCTCGTGCCATCATCCATCGCATGAAAGAAGATCGCACCCTTGAGATAGTTCGTGCCGATGTAGGAGGTATCATGAAAGGAACTGTCCCCGATGTGCCACTCAAGGAAAATGATGTGCTTTTTATCCCTACACGTTCAGATGTCATGACTGAGCGGACAATTACTATTCATGGTGAAGTCCATAGTCCAGGTATCTACAAATATGCTGATAACGAGACACTGGAGGATTTCGTGCTACAGGCTGGCGGGCTGACCGACAGAGCCTCTGTAGTGAAAGTTGACGTGTCACGTCGTATGAAGAATCCAAAGGCTTTGGCCAATGACTCTATCATTGCCCGCACTTTCAGTTTCGCGCTGAAAGACGGCTTTGTTATCGATGGCGAGCCGGGCTTTACTCTAATGCCCTTTGACGAAGTTTATGTGCGTAGAAGTCCAGGCTACAGCCAACAGCAGAATGTATTTGTCGAAGGGGAAGTGGTGTTCAGTGGCACTTATACCTTGACACAGAAAAAACAACGATTGAGCGACATTATCCGTGAGACTGGTGGCCTTAACGATTTGGCTTATGCAAAAGGGGCACGCCTTGAACGTCGCTTTACGTCAGAGGAGCGGAAACTGGCAGAGGCAACGTTGCGTAAGGCCCGTGAGGAAGCCGAAGGCAATTTGCAGGCACAGGTGGCAAAAACGGGCAATGCCAGTCTGGCAAGCCTTGACATGACCGAACAATTAAAAAAATATGAGATAGGCGAGTTCTATCCCGTCGGCATTGAATTGGACAAGGCTCTTAAGAACCCCGGCGGATCGGAAGACCTCGTTCTCAGGGGAGGAGACCGCATTATCATACCTCAATACGACGCGACAGTGAAGATTAACGGCGAGGTGATGTATCCCAACACAGTCGGCTTCATGAAGGGCAAAAGCGTGAAATACTACATAGATCAGGCAGGCGGCTTCAACAGCAGGGCAAAACGGAAGCAGGCCTACATCATCTACATGAACGGCACCGTGGCCAAGGTCACCCACAATGCCAAGCCGCAGCCTGGTTGCCAGATAGTCGTCCCGGCAAAGATTCCTTCAAAGGGAACACTTGCTGAAACTCTGAGCATCGCCACCACAGTAGGCTCCCTCGCCGCCGTCATCGCTACAATCGCAAATATTCTGAAATAGAATGAGAATAAGGGGTGAAATTATTAACGACATGAAAGAAAAAAATCATATCAAAGAAATTGATATTGTCGGTATACTGAAAAAAGTGTTGGAATATAAAAGAACACTTGCTATTTCCTTAACCATTGGAGCTGTATTTGGGATAATAGTAGCACTAAATACCCCCAAAACATATCAAGCTGAGGTCATCTTGGCACCAGAGATGTCATCGGCAGGATTAGGGATGTCCGATAAGATATCAGATATGGCATCAACGTTTGGAATAGATGTTGGAGGAAAGAATTCGATGGATGCAATCTATCCGGAAATCTATCCAAGTGTGTTTGCTTCAACCGATTTCATTTTGTCACTATTTGATGTGCCCATAACGTTGAAAGGAGACAGCATACATAAAACATATTATAAACATCTCGTTCAAGATTTAAAACCCGGATTTTGGGACTACCCTAAGCTATGGTTTGCCAAAATTTTTCCCCCTAAGAATGATGATGTACCAAACAAAAGAAACGGCATAGATCCTTTTCATTTGACAAAAAAGGAAGAAAATACCGTAGATTTCATAAGGGGATCCATCGGCTGTCTAATAGACCAAAAAACAAGCGTTATTTCTATTAGCATAAAAGATCAGGATCCACAAGTGTCTGCCATTATGGCAGACACCCTGCAGAATCGGTTACAAGCATATATAACAGAATACAAAACCAAGAAAGCACGTACTGATTTGGCTTATTATACAAAACTCTACAATGAAAGTAAACAAGCATACAGACACGCTCAGCAAGTCTATGCCACATACGCGGATGCCAATCAAGACATTATATTGCAATCGTATGCCTCGAAGCGCGATGAGCTGGAAAATGAGATGCAGATTAAATACAACATTTATACCCAGATGACTAATCAGTTGCAGAATGCAATAGCTAAAGTACAAGAGCAAACTCCTGCTTTCACAATTATACAGAAAGCAACTGTTCCGAATCGTCCCTCAAGTCGTCCTCGTTCAATGACGGTTCTCATATACATCCTAATTGCCTTTATATTTGACGTACTATGGGTGGCATTTATTCGTGATTATTATTCAAAAAGTAAAAAAGACAGGAAGGGAAACAACTTTTCTACCGAGGCAATAAAGACAGCTCATGACAAAGGCGTAGATGCTTCGTCAAAGTAAAATTGAAAAATGGAGTATGCGTTTCCATATCTCTTATTAGCCAGTTTCTATGGCATCCTTGGTTGGTGGTATAGAACGGCAGAAGAAGGACTCACCAGAGGGCGCATTGTTGTGCTGTGTATTGTCACATTTATTCTCTTTTTTGGTTTGCGAGGATTTGTTTTCTATGACTGGTATGGTTATTACCCAAATTTTAATAGTTATTCTCTTGCCACCCTTAAAACTTTACCATTTAGTCAGTGGCCTTATGAACCAGGATTTGTTTTGTTAATGACTTCATGTAAGGCCTTATACAACAATTTCCATTTCTTTGTCTTTGTCTGTACATGTATCAACGCGGTTCTCCTTTTTCGTTTTTTCGGCAAGTACTCCTTTAACGTTCCATTAAGCCTGATGGTCTTCTTGTGCATGAATGGAATAGGGCTTTCTACAGACCTTATGAGGAATTCCATTTCTATTTTACTTTTTATCAATGCTTTGGAGTTTCTTGAGAAACGTCGCCCTATACCTTATTTTGCAGTATGTGTGTTAGCTACATCTATTCATTACTCTTCGCTTCTTTTCTTCCCTCTTTATTTCTTCTTACACCGCCGCATAAGCAAATGGGTCTTTTTAGGTGTTTTTATTATTGGCAACATGATTTTTCTTCTGCGCATACCTGTATTTTTGCAATTAGTTTCATATTTTGCCAATTACATAGACCCCAAACTCCAATTAAAGATAGACATATATGTAAAATATGCCACCGGAATTGGTTTCAAATTGGATTTAGGCTTTATTGAGCGTTTGTTCTCTGGCATTCTTGTATTTATTTATTATGATAAGCTAAGAGGTATTAGAGAGAATTCCAATATTTTCATCAATGCTATTCTGCTTTATTTTATCGTGTTTTATGCTTTTAGTGAGTTCCCTGTTATCAGTAAACGCTTTGCTACTCTTTTTGTATTTAGCTATTGGATTATATGGAGTGATTTAATAAGATGTTTCTCCCTCAGAAACAATCGTAATCTGTTTATAGCATTTCTTTCAATATATTGTTTATTAAAAACCTATAGCCTATGTAATTATCCTTTTGCGAAATATGACAATTTAATCTGGGGTGTTAAATCCTATCAAGAGCGGAAAATAATTTTCGATAAAACGTTTAACGAATCATGATTAATAAACATCATGCGACACGATTTAGTCTCTATAATATTAGTTAACTACAACTCTACTCAATATCTGATAGATGCCGTTAAATCCATTCATAAAGAATGTACTGATGTGAACTATGAGATTATTGTTGTGGATAATGCCTCTCCAGACAATGGTACGGAATTACTTCGTGAAGCCTTTGGCAAAGAAATAATACTGATAGAAAACTCTGAAAACATTGGCTTTGGCAGGGCTAATAACGTCGGCTATAATGTCTCGCAGGGCGAATATATCTTCTTTCTAAATCCCGATACGATATTGCTTAACAATGCAGTAAAAATTTTCCTTGATTACATAAAGATACATGCCAAAGACAAAATCGGTGCTGTTGGAGCTATTTTGAGTGACACACATGGTAATCCTATCAATTCATACGGTAAATTCATTTCCCCTAAACAAGTTTTTGAAAGTTATAAAAAGGAACAATACAAAAACAAAGTGTGCTTTGTGAATGAGGCTATTCCTGTTGATTTCATTACGGGGGCAGATTTGTTTACCACGCGACAGGTTCTCGAAGATGTTGGTGTATTCGATCCTGTGTTTTTTATGTATTGCGAAGAAGTAGATTTGCAAAAACGAATGGCAAACGCAGGATATGTAAGAACTATCATACCAAAGGCAAGGATATTACACTATGATGGAGGCTCCTATACAAAGACCCAGAAGAGGTCTGCCCGCCGTAGATTAGAGTATGGACGCAGCCAAATCATCTACATTAAGAAACATTACGGAAATTTTGCTTATTTCCTTTTTCGCTTGCGTTTTGCTTTCTACAGATTACCGGCGGTATTTAATCCATATTATTCGATGAAAGATAATCTTAATTATTTAAAGTTGTTGTTGTCTTAATATTTAAGAAAAGATATGAGAAGTTCTTTGTATGTTGATTATATTTATCTGACGGGTCATGTGAATTTTAATAATATTCATATAAAAGGAATACTTAAACATGACAAAAATGCAAAGTTGGTGCTGTTTAAAAGAATAGCCGAACAGCTTCCTTTTCCTTCAGAGCAATATGCGTTGAAGTTACCGAACTTTCTGGAAAAAAAAGATGGTCACGCATTCCTGAATCGTATTCTTTTTTTGATAACATTAATATACATAAAAATAAGAGTACGTCCGGAAAAATATAAAAAAGTTTTTGTTTCAAGCTGTGATGAGATAACCTTAGGCTTATGTCCATTGTGTCGAAATATGTACATCATATGTCATGGAAACGCATGTAATATGGAGAATAGGGTAAAACGTTTTTTTTGCAAGAGATTGGCTCGACACAACTCATTTATTGTATTCAATGATTATATGGCACAGCCATTCTTAAAAAATGGAATCGACAAAATACACATAATTTCTCATGGATGTATTGAGCCTTTAAAGAACATTCGAGACGCGTCATCTGAGAAAAAATACAGTCTTACGATATTCCATCCGTCCACACGTCCTGAAAAATCGTTTGTAAATGAAATGACCGGTAGCAGTCAGCTCCAACGCTTTTTAAAAGAAGAGAACATTCTTCTTATCTTGCGTAATGGTAAAAGCGAAAAAGATAATGAAAATATTCAATTTATAAACAGATATTTGTCAACAGAGGAGTATCGTTCGCTGTTTCTCCAGTCTGATATTATTTTGTTAGCGTATCCACAACAATTTAAATATATGGTAAGTGGAGTAAGTTATGAATGTGTTGCAAATAAAAAAAATATTCTGATTTACGACAACCCCTCCTTAGCTTATTGCTCCAATTATTATAATTACAATGTGTTTTTCAAAAATATCACAGAATTATGTGAAAGAATTAAATATATCAAGAATCACCCGGAAGCATCGTGCATTGTTAGTCCAGATGATTTACAGCCAGATTATTCTCTTATTTATAACAATATAAAATAAAGTCATGAAAGTATCTATAATTATTCCCAGTTACAAGCCAGGCGACTACATTTGGGAATGTCTTGATTCTCTGTGTAATCAAACGCTATCCCCCGATAATTATGAAATTATTGTAATACTAAACGGGTGTAAAGAGCCTTGGTATGAGAATCTTGTCAGCTATAAGAACGAGCATGAAAAGTGGAACATCGTTATTATGCAAACAGACCTGGGTAACGTATCAAATGCTCGCAACCTTGGAATCGACGCTGCACAAGGAGAATATATAGCATTTATCGACGATGACGATTGGGTTACACCAACCTACTTAGAGCGTTTGGTTGACGTTTCAGAAAACAATGCAGTTGTTCAAGCTAATGAAATTCTTTTAGACGGAGATAAACAGCGAGACTATTTTATGACTCGCGCATATAATAAAAATGCAGGAAAAGAAAAAATCTCATTATTTTCCGGAAGAAGTTTTCTGTCCAGTGTAGTGGGTAAGATCATTCCGCGCAATGTTATAGCCGATGATCGATTTAGTCTTCAACACCGTTTAGGTCAAGACTCTTTATTTATGTTTCGCATTTCAAAGCGTATTAACAAATTAAAAACAGCTGCTAACGATGCGGTTTATTATGTGCGATATCGTCGTGATTCCGCCTCACACAGACAGCACACTTATACTTTTCGTGTGAAACTGGCATTAAGTCTTACACTCAGCTACATACGTATCTATCTGAGCGATGTGGCTCATTACAATTTTATATTCTTTCTAACCCGAGTTGCCGCTACTTTACGTAAACTAGCTCAGCGTAAATATGAACGTGACTAATGTGTACGTAGAAAGCCTAACCACTTGTAGAAAAACTTCATACTTATTAACAGGCGATTGGTGGCGTAACCATTCTCTTTACATGCTCTGACATCATCGTTAATAAGTGTAAGCTTACTTTTAATACCATTGGTGCTTACACCTCCCGTTCTCATTGTCACAAAGTCTTTGCTTATGTATCGTGCCTTAAGCTTATGACGTATAAACAGGCGTACCATCATTTCATAGTCAGATCCGATTTTATAGTCGGTCTTATAGTAGCCAGCCTGCTCATAAATGCTCTTTCTAACATAGAAGGATGGATGAGCTGGCATAAAACCGAAACGTAGCCAGCGTGGTTGGAAGCGTGCAGAGGAATAATAGCGTATACACCGCTCTGGCTGTCCTTCACGAACGAAGTGTACATCGGCATAAACACCATCAATCGTTGCATCTGTCATATTTTCAGCCACCGTCTTCACTACATCACTATCCGTAAAGTAGTCATCGGAATTCAGAATACCCACAACATCGCCAGATGCCATCTGCAGCCCCTTGTTCATCGCATCGTATATGCCGTTATCATGCTCGCTGACCCATTTCATCCTTCCACCAAATAGTGCTTCATATCTTTTTATCAGGCCGAGAGTACCATCTGTAGATTTTCCATCAACAATAACGTACTCTAAGTTATCGTAACTCTGATTAAGCACTGAAACAATAGTGTCCTCTATAGTATTTACACTATTATATGTTACTGTGACAACTGATATCTTCATATTCTGCAATATTAAAAACGCTAATAATGTAGTTTTATTGTCTTTATATACAATTTTAAATATATTTTTGCGTTATACTATCAATTGAACAACGCTGGTAGAATAATCAAAAACTCGCTCTATCTCTATGGTATGATGATTATTACCACGCTGATAGGGCTTTACACCAGTCGCGTTGTGTTGCGCCAGTTGGGCTTTACCGACTTTGGCATCTACAACGTTGTCGGTGGTATGGTTGTCTTTGTTAGTTTTATCCAAATAGCCATGGCCAATGCCACTAATCGGTATATCAATGTGGCCATAGGGACAGGTGATAAACTGCTTATGCAACGCACTTTCAATACCTCGTATTTTCTATGTGTCTTATGCTCGCTATTACTCGTTGTTATATGCGAGGGTGGGGGCATATGGTATATGAGCCATGCCATGAATATTCCCTCAGATCGTTTCGATGCGGCCAGATGGGTGTTCCATTTATCGGTAGCCACGATGGTGGCTATAATGATGAGCAGTCCTTACAACTCGCTAATCTACGCTCATGAGCGCATGCATGTTTTTGCCTATGTTACCGTTGTGGAGTCTATCGTGCGTCTTTCAATCGCCCTCTCTTTATCGTTGTTTCATACCGACCATCTTGTAGTTTATGCAATCTTGATATTTGTCGTTCAAGTTCTTGTGCGTCTAGCATATGCGGTTTATTCCCGATACCATTTTGCAGAATGTCGGATAAGTTTCAGTATAGACAAGTCTATATTTTGCTCTATGCTAAAGTTTAGTTCGTATAATATCTTTGCTGGGCTTGGCATGATGGCCAGCGGGCAAGGCCTTAACGTATTGCTTAGCGCATTTTATCCTCCGGTAATCAATGCTGCGCGTGGTATCTCCATACAGGTCCAGAACCTCATGACAAAATTTATGCAGAGTTTCATGCAGGCAACAAACCCTCAAATAACAAAACTATATGTAGAGAATTCTCTTGATGATATGCATCGCATGGTCAGTACCACGGCACGTTATTCATTTTATCTGGTCTTGCTCATATCACTGCCGCTTCTTCTCGAAATGGAGGCGCTTTTGACATTGTGGTTGAAAAGTTACCCGGACTATACAGTTACCTTTTGCCGATACATGGTCGTAATAACCATGCTCGACGGTTTGGTTTATCCTTTTCTTGTCGGGGCGGCGGCCAATGGTCATGTAAATGTTTATTACACAGTTATGGGATTATTACTTTTTTCTGTAATACCATTAGCCTGGGTAGGATTGCGTATGGGGTATAATCCAACAGTCGTCTATGTTGTGCAATTTGCTGTGGCTGTCGTTGTATGTATATGGCGAATAGCTTATGGAGCACGCCTATTCAAATATAAAATGTCTGTATTTCCAAGAGAAGTGTTATGGCCAATTACAAAAGTAAGCCTATGTGCGGTGATTCCTTTATTGGCAGTACGTCTTATTATATCCAACGATAGTGTATTCTTATCTGTTATCAACTGCATTCTTTCAGTATCGTTCACCGTGATTTCTGTGTGGTTCATTGGTATGAACAACACTGAGCGCGGATATGTTATAAAACAAATTAAATCGCGATTATGAATACAATATTGGTTATTGCCATTCTATTTTTAATATGTTTCAAATGGATAGTGATAGCATTGATATATCCATTTCAATCTGCTTATGGAACCTATCAGATAACGCGCAGCAATACCTTGCTCAAGCTATTAGCCTTGCCTTATTGGCTCTTAGAGAAACTTATGCGCGGCGGATGGGAACGCTATGTGATTTACCATGTAGGGCATATCCCTTCATGTCATATAAGAAAATTCGTTTATCGTGGATTAGGCGTAAAAGTGAGTCAAGATGTAGTATTCCATTTTTGTACAGAAATACGGCATCCTTGGCTTCTGCGTGTAGGTCGAGGAACAATCATCGGAGACCGGGCGATTCTTGATGCGCGTAATGGAATAACGATGGGTGAAAATGTAAACCTTTCGTCTAATGTGTCAATCTATACAGAGCAGCACGATCATCGTGATTCGTATTTTGGTTTAAATAAAAGAATAAAGAAGAGAGTCAATATAGGCAATCGTGTTTGGCTTGGAAGCAATGTTATAGTTTTACCAGGAGTTACTATTGGTGAAGGCGCTGTTTGCTGTGCTGGAGCTGTAATTACCAAGGATGTTCCACCTTATAGTGTTGTAGCAGGCATTCCTGCGAAGGAAGTCAACAAAAGACCCAAAGATTTATGTTATGCTTTCAAAAGTAAGGATTCCTGCAGACTGTATTAACACCTTTTTTGTCGATAATGAAGATTTTTTTCGAAAGCTCATGGAAATCTTTATACGTTTTCCTTTGAAGTTTTCTTCTGTATGAGTGCACAAGGGTCAGTGGTGAGAACCCATAGCAGGGGGATTCGGGTAAAAATTGGTAAAAAAATGGTGCAAGTAGCCAGCATAGCAATGAAATAGGCAGTATCATTTGTGCCAATTATGTTGAGAGCTATTATCTTGACCACAAGGAGCAAAGGCCAATGGAGGCAGAACCATATCATAGATCCGCGCCCGATGACAGAAAGCTTGAGTTTGTTAGAAGTTTTTGACAGAAACTTTACTTGTGCCAATTTGTTAATGGCAAAAATACCGCATACAGAAGAGAGACAATATATCCAATAATTGCCAGTAATAAGATGATTAGAGCGCATGTCTACGTAAGAGGGAAGGAGTATTACAATCAGAGTATAGATTGCAATAGCAGGAGCGATTAATTGGTCAGCTCGATTTTGGGAAATATGACGGAAACCATACCCAGCGGAGCAAAATGCAAGGCCTGAGCTGATGTTCATGACGTATACAAAGCGGTCTGTATGGATGAATGACAAGATGTAAGCAGTGCCAAATGCTAATATGCTGATGAGCCAAACGGGTGTCTTTTTCTGTAGTATGCAGAATAAGATTCGTACAAAAAATAGTGAGAACAGAAACCACAGAGGAGTATTTCCTTGTGGTGCACCCGTGTGTGTGACAACGTCAGAGATAGGTGTGAAGAAAAACTCTCTTATACTAAACTTTCTAGCAGTGGCAATGTCTGTGCACCAAATAATATGGCCGATAAATGAGAATATTATAAAAGGCAGAAGCAGTCGGCCTGTACTTTTTTTGATGACTTGACTAACAGGAGCAGGTTTGTAGAACATACCGGCTTTGAAGAAAAACCACGGCATGAAGAAGAACAAGAAACGACGTAACCATAGGTAGACAGGCGTGTCATCCATGTTCGCAAACTGGAAGATGTGTGTTAGTATCATGTAGCAGATAAGAAATCCTGCTGTAGAGTCAATATGGTTCTCTCTCCCTTTGGACATAGAGAAAATTTTCATTTGTGCCATTTTTTTCTAATTGTGAGGTCTATTAGCAAAACAAAGATGCAAATGGTACTGACTATAGTCAGTCATGTGGCTCCTTCTCGTTGCAGATATTGTTCTGCTGACATTGTTTCTTTTACGTGCGTTTTTTCTCTCTTTAAATAGTCAATAAGTTTTTTATAGCTACCATTAGCTATAGCCTGAGAGCGATTGCGAGCAACTTCAAGCCATGTGATTTGTGCGCATATTCGCTGCACTCGCTGCAATAAAACAAAGTTGTCTTTTACTTTCTGTTCTGCGTGAGAAAGGATGTGCTTGCTTTTTTTTATGAATTGCTCTGTAAGAACAGGGTCGTTGTCATAATATTTAAACTTTACATGGTTAGGTGTCATACCTAAAGATTTGCATAATTGATAATATTTATAGATGTCATCGCCTGCATGGCTATAATAATCATAGATGAACATGTGGGCTAACGAATCAGTGTCCTGTTTTGGATTCCATAACAATTTACATAATAGCCAGGCTTTTAATTCTCCAAATTCACCTCCCGCATTTAAATACTGGCCTTCTTCCAATATTCCAAGGACACTGTGCCGTGAAAAAAAATCAATATTTGGAGCCATTGTTGCAAAATTAGGAAAAGGGGCGAGGAATTGGAAAAAACCAGTTGTATAGTCCCAAATATAAACATTCCGGGTTAGTTTACTCCATTCCGTGTAATCATTTCGGAAAGTGGCGTTCTCTTGACAATTCTCTATAGGATGACAAAAACAGCAGGTAATAGTGGAGAGTCTTATGATTACATTGTCACGTGGCGTAATATTTTTAGGAGGTTTTTGTGTATATTGGTAGGCAAATGTTGCTACATACTTTTCTGGGTATTTTTGTTTTATGGCATCTGCAATTTGGTTGACAAACCAAAGCAATAATCCGGACTGACCGCCATATTGTGATGCCAGTTGTTTACAATGATTGCATTCGCATGCATAAGAATTGTCATTTTGTCCTACACAATAAGTTTCAAAAAGAGGATGTTGACTTATGCTGTCCAGAAGGTTCTTGGTGACTTCGTGGAGAACACTCTTATTACTTAGGCATAGCTGTCCGTTTTCTGAGCGTTTTCCATTGTACAGGCTATAGTATTCAGGATGTTGCATGAAATATTTTTCCGGTGGCAGAAGTTTATGCATTGTGTGGTTTCCCCAAATGGCTGGCTGGCCGCCTCCGTATTTATTGACATCACCGACATAGTAGCCGGCGTTATCCATGTTGTGAGCTTTCCAGTCAAGATTAAAGCTGGCGTGATAGTAGACTTGTCTTCTTGAAATAGCTGGTGATTCGCAGCGATGCAATTGGGGTAAATCCCATTTGCGTAACTGGGGAATGTGGGTGTAATCTGGTGTATACCAATGTATTCCTAATTGTTGCTCTAAGAATGCAAAGACTCCATACATGGTACCGCGCTGACGACCGCCGTAGATAAACAGATCCTTTTCGATGGTTCTATAGGTGAAACTTTCGTCCTCATTTGTAGGTTTCTCTTCGTGGGTCATGTCATGTACGATGTCGTTATACCCAATATAAATGTGATGTACTCCCTGATTAGGCTCAGATGAAATCGTAAAATTGGCACCGCTGATTTTGTGCAAGTAAGTTTTTAATTCTTGGGCAGCTGTCTTTTCGGAAATGCTTGCAGAGGCGGGCAACACAATGTCATAAAAGCTCTTTCCGTCGGCGAACAATACAGTGGAATAGACATTTAAGGATATAAATAGGCTAAAAACGATAACAAATAGCCGTTGGGGGGTGGTGTTAATACGATTCATAGTTCAAAGCATACATTAAATTCACGGCGAAGGTACAAAAAAAATAAGATAACACAATAAAAAGGTCGTTTTTTATGCAATATTTCTACTTTAAAAGAGTTATAGATATAGAAAATGACTATTCTGCATGAGTGAACCTTTATTTTTTGCGCTGGCGGCTTTTGTGGTGAGTTGTGTCTGCGGATTTGTATTTATCCCGCTGATTATGAATTTCTGTCAGAAGAATAATCTCTACGATATACCCAATCGTCGCAAGGAACATCATAATCTTGTACCTCGGTTGGGGGGCATCTGTTTTCTTCCGAGTTCACTACTTGCGTTTATTATTGCGTTGGCGGTTTTCGATCAAGTGACAGGGAAGGAGCAGATTACGATAGGCGTATGGACATGCATGTTCTGTATCAGTCTGCTGTTGATTTATGGTGTGGGACTGGTTGATGATATTGTGGAGGTGTCTCCACGGACGAAGTTCATTATTCAGATTGTTGCTGCGTCATTGATACCCTTGTCTGGATTGTACATCAACAATCTCTATGGTTTCTTGGGTATTCACGAGCTTCCATTTTGGGTCGGTGTTCTGCTTACAGTGTTTGTTTTTGTTTTTATCGACAATGCCATCAATCTTATCGACGGCATCGATGGTTTGGCTGGTAGTCTGTCACTGATAGCTTTTGCTGGTTTCCTTTACTGTTTTGCAAAGGAGGGATTGTGGGTTTATTGCATCATGATTTCCGGCCTGATGGGTGTGCTGGTACCCTATCTCTATTTTAATATTTGGGGAAAGCCAGAGAAGAACCGCAAGATTTTCATGGGCGACTCGGGCAGTTTGTCATTAGGATTTATCTTGGCGTTTTTGTTGGTGAAGTATTCGATGGACAATCCTAATGTAATGCCTTATAGAAAGGATTGCCTGCTACTGAGCTATACGTTACTTGTGGTTCCTGTGTTCGATGTGGTCAGGGTGATATTAAAGCGTGTAAGATTGGGAAAGCCATTATTCACGGCAGATAAAAATCACATCCATCATAAGTTGATGCGTGCTGGTCTTTCTCAGCGTGGCGCACTGAATGTGATTATTTTGTTGGCGTTGTTTTTTATTGTGTTCAACTATTTCCTTGCCGACTATATACGTATTACGTATATCGCACTAATAGATATAGTGCTCTATACGATTTTCCATCTTGCAGTAAACCGTTTTATTAAAGTTTCCTGAAGAAAAGTCTCAGCATTTCTGACTTGAGTGTCATCTTAGAGCCGCTTTGCGATTCTATGATGAATTTTTCTTCTATGTTATTGATTCCATAGGGCTGCAACAGCTCAGGTGTTTCCAACGGCTCATCGCCTCCCATGCGGTCATATCTGAATGGGCTGCTGATGGTTAGCGTGTTGCCTGATTGTAAGAAACGTGCCAGACATTCACTGGTGGTCCAATTTCTATTAACAAGGTCAAGCAGTTTTCCTTGAAATGCCCAGAAATAGAGATCTTCTGAGAGGTCTTTCACTCCGCCTGTGGCGAGTGTGTCAACACGTTCGAGATGCCAATAACCGTCGAGGTTGCCATTGCCTGAGCTTTCCAATTCGCACGAGGTAATGGCCAGCATTGCCGTGATGGCAGCGACTGTAGCGGATATGATGGTCTTTTTCATTGTTTCTTTCCTTTCTTAGTCAGTAGTCCTGATTTCGATACGGTGAGTTGGAAGCCGGCGTTGTGCCCGAGTATGTGTCCGAAGTCCATGCCGTATGCTCCCCTGATGTGCCAGTTGTGGGGTAGGGTGTAGTTGGCTTCAAGCATGAAGCTGATATTGTGATGCTTTTTCGTGTATGGAATATTGTAGCTTCCTAATCCTTCCTGATAAGTGGCTAGCAGACGGTAGCCAAGGTTTTCAGCAGGCTCACCTGAAAGTCCCAGATGATAGGCCACGAAACGGTTGTCTTTCACTTCTATGCTACCGTCATCGTTGTAAATGGGTGAGCGGAAGAGTGGATTTCCAATGACTTGCCCCCAATGCTGCCAACCATTCGAGATATTGTGGTTATAGAAGTTGTCGTTTCCGCCTATGTGGTCGGCTATGGTTTGAGTGTGATCGTGATAGATTGGGCCACTCTGGTATTTGGAGTAGACGTATTCCATGACGATGTCGCGTATCCAGCTACCATATTTCAGATTGAGCTCCATGCCGAGCTGCCAGTCTTTGAGGTTATAAAGGAAATATTTGCGTTTCACGCCTGTAGCCCATCCTTCGCCGGTGGTGTAGCCGTCGTAATCAACGAGTAGCATGCCCGAGTGGTCTTCGAAATACTTATCGGCATAGAGGCGTAGTCGCCAGGTGTCCTTGTTATAGTTGATACGTATGAGCCATGAGCCGAGCTGGTTTCCCGATACGTTTTGGTAGGTGGTCTCCGTTGATTCTGCACCACCAGGCATGAAGGCGTGCCAGGCTCCTTTCAGCCCACCTTCATTTGAGATAGTCTGAAGTGAGCCGTCGGCATTGACAGCATAGGAGGTGCCTCCATAGATAGCCGCCATTTCGAGGCCCGCCTCAAGTGAGAGTGGGTAGTAATCTTCGTCACGTCCAATGCGCAGATAGCCTGCTTTGCTGTGGTAGTATTGCTTCTCACTGAACTTCGATTTTCTCTGCGTGAAGTCTGTTTGCCAGTTGTCATCGGTCAGTCTTCCGTAAGAGAGATGACCTTTCAGTGCGACCCACCGTCCCATCTTGGGTATGACCCAATAGTCGGACAATGCGAGACGTATCTGTGGCACTGGTCGGCTGTTAATACCCAGTGTTTGAGCACCGCTACTCAGCCGGTTGTTTCTCAGTTCCATGGGATATTCCTTGCTGCCTATGGAGAGAGTTCCATGCAGCCATCTCACCTCTGCAAAAGCTTGTTGCACAATGGCTTTGCTGGTGTAGTGGAAGGGGGCTACGAGGTCTACGCCATAACCGATGCCCCAGCGACGTGCGGAGTCGGCTGCCAATGGGCGTATGACGGAAGCGCGCAGATAGCCGTTGTTACTCTCTAATGAACTCAGACCATGCTTGTTGGCATTGAGCCAAAGCGGAGTCTTGTTGTTGGAGAATGAGCCTTGGGCCTCTATCTTGTAAGTAAGGTCGCTTCCAGGATGACTTTTCCCTTCCTCGGGGTCATCTATCCACACCTGTGCTGATGCCGACATGCCGAATAGGCACATCAGCACCACGATAAGTTTCTTATTCATATATTATCATAACGCAGATTTTACGGAATTATTGTAATCGCTTTCAACATTTACTGCCTTTACATAATTTAACGAATTGCGTTCTTCATTTAACACCATTTCTGCGTTTTTTTCGACAAAAAGTGCCGCGGTCGCATATTTTTACGTATGCGTGTGCATTTGTCTGCCCTTGCAAAAAGACGAAAGGAGATAGAATGAGGGAGGAAGTGTGCAATTTTTATATTATGATAGATACACCTTTCACTTCCGAAAGATAAGCTTTCGCGTAACGAAAGACCGTCTTTCGGGGTGCAAAAGACCGTGTTTTGCGAGGTGAAACATATATGTTTGGGAAGAGGAGAGTGGTAAAAGGGAAGCGAAATGGGAGTGAAAGGATGTAAAAATGGCATTTTCAACTTCTAGAATGGTGAAAAATCTGGCAGAAATAATTAACATTTCTGGCGATTATATTTGTTATTTTTATTAACATTTGTGTGATAAATATATAAGAATGGTATGCGTGGCATTTCCACGTTTGTAATAGCGATTTATACATTTTAGGGATTTTCCCCCTACTGTTTAGGGTTTTCCCCTTGCGGAGGTGTAAATATCTTCATATCTTTGCATCGTCAAAACATCATAATTGAATAATAATTTAAAAACGATACGACTATGAAAAAAATGATTTTCGCCTTAGTAGCACTGCTTATGATGGCAGTCTCGGCACAAGCAATGGGTTATGAGCAGGCTCGCCGTCAGGCACTGTTTCTGACCGACAAGATGGCTTACGAACTCAATCTTACCGACGACCAGTATGAGGCCGCCTATGAGATTAACCTTGACTATCTGATGGGTGTTAATGTGGAGAGCGACCTTTATGGTATTTACTGGGAGCGTCGCAATCTCGACCTTAGCTATATTTTGTTCGACTGGCAATATCGGGCCTATCTCGCCGCCAGCTATTTCTACCGTCCGCTTTACTGGAGTGCTGGCTACTGGCATTTCGGCATCTATGCCCGCTATCCCCACCGTGACTATTTCTTCTTTGGCCGTCCCCATTTCTATAATGTCTATCGTGGCGGACACTCATGGCACAGCAACGGTGGACACTCCTGGTATCATGGGCGTGAGTTTGGTCGTCCCCGTTCCGGAAATGACCGTGGCGGAATGCGCGATCACTTTGACCGTGGCGACTATGGGCGTGGGCAGACTTTAGGACATTCTAATAGTGGTAACAACCGCACTTTCGGCAACCGTAATCAGAATACTGGCCGCAATGGCGCAACAGGACAGGACCGTAATGGGTTCGGCAACCGCAACGGAGGCTCACATGAGAATGTAGACGGCAACCATGGCAATAGTGGCAATAACCGCTTTGGACGTTCCGGAAACGGACAGGGCGTGCGCGAGAGCAGCACCCGCACTACGGCTCCGAGTGCCACTCCCACTCGTCCGAACTCTTCGCCCCGCAGCATTGGACGTCGTTTCGGAGGCACTGATGGAGGTACAGTAGTCAACAGTCGCCCGTCCAGCTCTACACCTTCTACCGTAACGCGTCGTCCTTCGACGTCAGCCCCCTCGCGTAGTGTCAGCACTCCATCTCGTTCAACGAGTTCTTCGAGTTCATCCCGTTCGGTAAGTCCTTCACGTCCGTCAAGCCCCTCCACATCGTCCCGTTCGGTAAGTCCCTCGCACAGCAGTGGTAGCTCGTTCGGTGGCAGCCGTGGCGGTAGTTCCTTCGGAGGAAGCCGCAGCAGCGCTTCCTCACGCAGTACGGGTGGCAGTTCTGGTCGTTCAGGAGGCACCAGTCATTTCGGAGGCCGGCGATGAATAGCGCCAACAATACAAAAATCACTTGCAGAGTAGAGACGTCACATTGTGGCGTCTCTATTGTTCAACCTTTTAACTATTCACGTCATAAAAAAGTTCATCACTTTTCTTTCTGTTTAATCAGAATTTTCTTACCTTTGTGGCGGAATAAATAAGAGAATTGTGCTCATGAAAAATTTTCAAAGTTTTGCAGTGCGTGCTTTGTGTGCTATTGTAGTTGGCGCACTGCTTGTGAAGTATCGTAGTGAGATGGTGACTTGGATGACAATTGCCATCGGGGTGTTGTTTTTCCTTTCAGGAATTGTTTCTACGGTGTCTTATTTTGCGGCCCGCCGTCAGTCGTCAGATGTGGAGGTCTATGACGCTGAGGGCAGTTTGGTGGCAGGTGGCCGACGCCCGATGTTTCCCATCGTGGGATTAGGCAGTATTATTCTCGGCATTATTCTTGCGCTTATGCCTGACACATTTACCAATGGACTTGTTTATGTACTTGCCGCCTTGCTCATCCTCGGTGCCATCGGGCAGTTTTTCGGGCTGGCTTCTATTTTGAAGTATTGCAAAGTTGGCTTTTTCTGGTGGGTGGTGCCTTCATTATTGCTGATATTGGGCATTGTGGCTGTAGTGCGTCCGCAGACAATTGCCGCTGCTCCGCTTTTTGTCATCGGCTGGGCAATGATGGTCTATGGCGTGGTGGAGTTGATTAATGGTATCAAGATTTCTGCTGTCGTGCGGAGAGTAAGAAAGGCGGAGGCAGCAGCCGTTGCTGCGAAAGAGCAGGAAGCACAAGCTGAGACAATACAGGAGGAACCTGCTCAGATACCACAGAAGTCAGAACTAGAAAGTCCGGATTCGGCAGAGGAGATTTATGTTATGCCGGAATAACTGAAATAATCGATAGATTTTATTATAAAGATATGGTTGGTTTTCGAAGTGGAAATCAGCCATATTTTATATCTGGTTAAAGTTTATAATAAAACATCAGTCAGCTCCTATTGGCCAGGGTTTGAATTCCAGTTCTTGCTCTATCCAAACTTCGTGGCGAGTTTGGCCCTCTTCCTCAGGATTAGAAACAGAGAGGCCGAGTAGACGTATCGGGCGATTGTTGTGCTCAGTAATAACTTCGTTGAGCAGTTGCTTGGCTCTGGGCAGAATATCGTTCTTGCTTTGCAGTATTTGCTCGGCGGTGTGGCTGCGGGTAATTTGGGTGAAGTTGTGGAATTTTATCTTTAGGGTAAGCGTGTGTCCCTTGAAATTGGCGCGGGCCAGCCGGTCGACGAGCTCGAGCACGGTGTGGTAAAGTTCGATAATGGTGTCCGACCGTCGGACAAGGTCTTTTGCAAAGGTATGCTCGCAGCTTACCGACTTACGTACATAGTCGGCCACAACGGGACGCTCGTCTATGCCTCGAGCAAAGTCGTAGAAGAGGTTTCCGGCTTTCCCGAAATGTTTTGTCAGATAGTCGCGCGAATACTGACGCAGTGTGTAGCCGTCATGAATGCCTATTTGGTGCATTCGTTGGGCTGTTTTCGGTCCCACACCCCAAAAGCGCTCAATGTCGAGATGGGCAATGAAATCGAGTGCGCGGTCTGGATGAATAGTGCAAAGTCCATTGGGCTTGCGCCAGTCGGAGGCCACCTTGGCCAGAAACTTACAATAGCTGACACCTGCTGAGGCCGTGAGCTGGGTCTCCTCGCGGATACGTTCTTTGATTTCACGTGCTACATCTACGGCCAGACAGATATCCCGTTTATTTGTAGTTACGTCAAGAAAAGCCTCGTCAAGCGAGAGTGGCTCGATGAGGTCGGTGTAGTCGAGAAAGATATTGCGGATTTGTGCCGATACTTCCTTGTATTTCTCATAGTGTCCCGGAACAACAATAAGCTGTGGACACAACCGCTTTGCAGTTACCATAGCCTGCGCTGAGTGCACACCAAAGCGGCGTGCCTCATAGCTGGCTGTAGACACTACACCACGCGGGCCGTCGTAGCCTACAGCCACAGGTCTTTCGCGCAGTTCGGGATTGTCGCGTTGCTCCACTGCCGCGAAAAACTGATCCATATCGATATGGATAATTTTGCGGGGTGGAGTTTTTTCACTCTTCACTTTTCACTCTTTTGAGGAGTGGCTAGTTGCTCCTTGGTGATTTGTGGCTGTTCCTTGACGACTTGCTGTTCTTCTTTAATGACAGAGTCGGAATCAATTGGTTGGTATTTCTTTGGCGGCCCTCCATAAAGCGTGGGCTGATTAAAGATGTAGTCGCATGACTGAAATGACACAAGTCCCAGTAGGGCAAGAAATCCCAGCATTAGTCGAGTTGAATGTTTGAAAATTTTGCTCACGGCTATAATGATTTGTAATGATATAGACTTAATTTGCTACAAAGATACATTAATTCTGTGAATATGCCAAATAATACAGGCAGAATTAACTTTTTTCCAACTATTCAACATTTTAGCTTTCCATGTCTCGTTTCCACTTTCGGTAGCCAAAAACGGCAATGACGACGTAGAGGGCGTAGAGCGAGGCCTTGAAGGGTATGTCCTTGTAGAAGTAGAGAGCCGAGGTGACGATATCAACGGCAATCCAGACAAACCATTGCTCGAGGTATTTCTGTGTCAGCATCCAGATGCCCACGATGCTGAGAGCGGTTGTGAAACTGTCGGCAATGGGTACACGCGAATCGGTGAAGGTAGTAAGCAACCACCAGATGATAAACCACAACAAGAGAAAGCCTCCGCCTACCCCCCAAAAAAAGGAAGGGGTATTAACTATGGAACGTATCCCACCAGTTTTCCCCTCTCCCTTTGGAGATGGGTTGGGGGGGCGGCTCCATTTTACCAGTCCGTAGCAGCTCATGGCCAGATAGTAGAACTCCATGCCGCAGTCAGCGTAGAGCCCTTTCTGATAGTAGAGCACGATACCAAGCAACTGCATGGCGATGCCTACAACCCACATCCAACGGCTTGCCCTATATTCAAAAATGATATAGGCAAGTCCGAGGATTGTCGTGATGAGGTCGAGCCAGTTCATAGTGTAATAGAGAGGTAGGCGAGGAAATGAGTAGGAGCCTGTGCGGAGTAGGTGCTCCATGTCCAGAATCCCAGTCCGTGGTTGTTGAATGCCTGGATGCTACCGTTGGCTGTGCGCTTAAAGTTGAGTCCGCACGAGCCATTACTTTCGTATTTCTCGCCGAAGAGGTTATATATGGTGCATCCGATAACGGCACGCTTCAGTCCTCGTAGATGGAAGGTGTAGCTTAGATCGAGGTCGGTTGTAAAGAAGTCGTTGAGCATGGCGCTTTCCACACGACCATTGTTGTCCTCGTCGACATACGACTTGAAATCGGAGTTGGTCATGTATTGCCGGCTGACGTATTTTGACATGAGTGACGCTTTGATGCCTTTCCACTCGTATGCCAGTGTGTTGGCCGCAATGAAGTCGGGCGAATAGGCCAGATGTGTGCTCCCCACGTTGACAACCGATTCTTCCCATGTCTCGGTGTCAAGTACTGTGAGGTGCATATTTTTTGCTCGGTTGCGGCTCCACGTGGCATTGGCTTCCCACGAGAATCCTTTGAACGGACGCCATGCCGCCAAGAGCTCTACTCCCATACGATAGGAGTCCTTGATGTTTCGTGCTACCATCTCGCCATTGGAGTCTTGTGCGCCAGTGAGCACGAACTGGTTGTCGTAGTCCATGTGGTAAAGATTGGCACTGAACGTGAGACGTTCGTTCTCGTAGCGGTAACCCAATTCCGTATCCTTGAGCTGTTCGGCCTTCGGGTCGACGGCGTTCGATTCAGCGAGCATGTCCTCAAAGTCGTTGCGGGTAGGCTCCTTGTGCGCAAGAGCTGTTGAGACATAGAGTGTGTGATGTTTTCCAGGTTGGTAGATAACTCCGACTTTCGGGTTCAGGAAATCGTATTTCTTGTCCCATTCAAGGGGCAGCTGCTGTCCCACGCTCTCAAACTCTTGTGACGAGCCTTTTGAGCGGTAGCCTACATGCCGATATTGCATGTCGGCGTATGCTTTCATGCCTCCGCCCATATCCCATGTGGCCTTGGCATAGACGTTGCCGTCGGTTTTACGGGCGTTATTATCGTAGTAACGCAGGTTGGGGGTGAGGAGAGGTGCCGACGGGTCAGGGGTGCGTACCCATACCACTTCGCCGAAGTGGTCACCGTCGTACATGTTCCATGCACCGCTGATGCAAACCCTCCAGTTGCGATGGTTTGTGAAGTAGAGTGAGGCCACCGCACCGTAGAAGTCGTTGTCCATGTGTTTCTGGCGGATGAGGTCGCTGTAGACTTTTTTGCCCTCTGATAGCCAGTATTTGTAAAGCTTCTGGTCGGTCTTGTATTGTTCGTAGTAGCCGTCGCCGTGCGTATAGTGAAGTGCGGCGTTCAGCGAAAACCACTGCGACAGGTACTGGTTCCACACCAGTTGATAATTCTGCTGATGATAGTTGTCGGTCTGATTCTTATAATATACGGTGTTGCCTTCTGCGTCAGTGTAGGCACCGCTGGGATTATAGGTGCGCCCGTAACGCTCCATGTCGGTACGCGAGGCATAGTCCCATGCGTGATAGGTCTTTTCGGTTCCGTTGAATGTAATAAACTTCACGACCGTGTTCTCTCCGAAATATCCTGCCTGTAGGAAATATGAGTTTAGCCGAGTCGACGCTCGGTTGATATAACCGTCTGATCCGATGTTCGAGAGTCTTCCCTGTACGCCCCATCTTTCTCTGAGCAGGCCTGACGAAAACCGTACACTCTCCTTGTGTGTGCCATACGATCCGGCCGAGAGGTCGAGCGTGGCGTATGGTTGGGTGCCAATGCTCTCGGTCAGCATGTTGAGCGTGGCGCCGAACACTCCAGCGCCGTTGGTCGATGTGCCTACGCCGCGTTGTAATTGTATCGATTGCATACTTGATGCCAGATCGCCTAGATTTACCCAGTAGAGCTGCGACGACTCTCCATCGTTAAGTGGGATGCCGTTCGCAGTCACGTTGATACGTGTGGGGTCGGTGCCACGCACGCGCAGTCCAGTGTAGCCGATGCCGATGCCCGCGTCGCTCGACATAGTCACCGAAGGTTGCATCCATAGCATCGCCGGCACATCCTTGCCGTGATTCACACTCTCGATTTGTTCACGTGTCATGTCCGTGAAAGCCATTGGTGCCAGTTTCGAGGCTCGTGTGCTTACCACTTGCACCTCCTGTAACTGGTTCACGCGAGAGGAGTCTGCAAGCACCTGCGCCGCCATCCGCATTGAGCCGATGGCTATTAGCATGAAAAAAAATCCTGTTCTCATTGTTTGTTTTACACCTTATTAAATAATACCAATAATAAGGGGTACTAAGCATACACATTCCTACGCCGGCATTACCCGGATCAGGTCGGAGGGTATCATCTCAGCCCCGAGCTTCGGAGCACCCCTTAGTTTCCACCCTGGAAACTGCTGCAAAGATAATGTAAAAAAATGAACTGACAAACGAAAAACTGAAAAAGTTAAAAGAAATAGGTGGGGAAACGGGAAAGAATAATTTAAAAGTAAAATAATGATAATAAATCTTAAAACCGAACGTGTGGAAAGTTACAGAAAACACCAAATTTTGGATGCCTCATCATTCAGCCTTTCATTTTTGAGGAAAATTGTAGGCTTTTCTTTCAGTTTGCTAACTTATTGTCACTCAATACATTAGTCGTGGTTTCTTTGCAGTGTGTTTCCCGTTACTTTTGTGAAAGCTATATCTTTCGTCTCTGAGAGATAAGCTTTCACCCTCCGAAAGACGGTTTTTTAGACAACAAAAGACCGTCTTTCGGAGGGTGAAACGTATATGTTTGGGAAGGAAAGAGTGGTAAAGATGGAGTGAAAGAGTAGTGAAAGGGGAACGAAAAGGATTTTTTCGATTGTCAAAACAACTTAGAGTATTAAATTGAAATGTTAAATTTTACTTCTTAATTTGGGATTTCTTAACAATTTGCCGAAGTTGGAATGACATGAAAAAAAGAGGTGAGAAATGTGGTACCATACTTCTCTCCTCTTTCTTTCCGCTTAATTGCTTATTCTGTTTCTGACAGGAAAACTATTCTATTACTCCGGCGAAGCCGCCGTTGCGAGCCATGTGGAATTTTATTCTTTCTGAACGGCTGACTGGCATCTCTTGTTTCTTGTAATCGATGGCTCTGCGGTCGGCATTCGCTCCGTCAACGAAGACGGTGAGGGTCTTCTCGCCTTGGCTCAGAAAATCGGGATTGATTTCGATGTCGCGCGGCTCATTGTCGTTGATGCCGCCAACGAACCAGCGATTACCGGAACGACGTGCCATGACTACATATTTTCCTGGTTCGGCCAGCAGTACGCGCGTCTCGTCCCATAGTACCGGCACACTGGTGATGAACTCCGTGCATGGCACGTTTTCAAGGTAGCGCGATGGTGAGTCGGCCAACATCTGCAGACCAGTTGTGAAAATCACGTACAATGCCATCTGATAGGCTCGTGTACCGCTAGTCATGGCCAGCTCGCCAGTTGTATTGTTGTTTTCCGGCTGTACGTTCAGTAGACCGCCTGGTGTGAAGTCCATCGGTCCCACAGCATTGCGGATAAACGGTATCCAGTTGGTGTTCTCTGGCTTGCACCGTCCTCCCTGCTCCTCGCCGAGCACGCCTTCGTAGGAGATAAGGTTGGGGTATTTGCGTTCCAGTCCGGCAGGCTTGAACGAGCCGTGAAAGTCGACCAGCAGGTGGTGTTTCGCGGCTTCTTTGCAGACCCTTTCATAGTAGTTCACCATCCACTGGTCGGAGCGATCCATGAAGTCGATTTTCAATCCGCCGATACCCCATTCCTCATATTTCGCAAAGATGTCAAAATTGCGCTCCACCTCAAGCCAGGTAAGCCAGAGGATGAGCCGTACGCCGCGTTCCTTGCCATACGCGATGAGTCGGGGCAGGTCAATGTCCTTGTTCGAGTGGAAGGGGTCGGCAGTAGACACAGCCCATCCTTCGTCAAGTATAATATAAGGTATACCATATTTAGCGGCGAAGTCAATGTAATACCTGTAGGTTTCCTCGTTACAGCCCGACTTGAAATCTACGCCCCACAACTGGCGATTTGGAATCCAGTCCCATGACACCTGTCCGGGACGAATCCACGACGTGTCGCCGATGACGCTGGGCGTTGCTAATACGTACTCCATCTCGTTGGCTACGATGTCACGCGCGTCTTTTGAGATGACGAAGAACCTCCAGGGGAAACTGCGCGGACAGTCGGTTTTGGCAATGTAGTCGGCCTCCTTGGTGGGAATCAGAAAACGGTCCCACTGCTGCTCTACCTCGATCGGCACCTTTGGGAAGACGGCCTTCATGCCCTCGTCAGTTCCCCTGAGAAACATGTGGGGATAGTCCTCGACGGCCGTCTCGGAGAAGAGCACCTGATAGCCGTCGGCGGTTTGCATATAGAGTGGCAGGTAGTTCATGGGTGAGTCTTTGTTGTAGTCGCCCGCTACCATGTGCGTATACCGCTCCTCATAGTTCTGGCGGAACGAGCCGCACTGCGACATTGTCAGTTGGTAATCGCGGTCAATGGGCAGGTCGAGAATCTCGTCGTCGACTTGTGTCTCCCGTTCGCCCTTCATCGACACGAAACGGTAGCCCACTCCATTATCGTAGGCACGGAATATCACAGCCCAGCCCGAAGCCATCTGTAGGCACACCTCGTTGGCCTCGTTTTTCACAATCGCATTCTTGATGGGCACCTCGCGACGAATATTCTCACTGACGGCCTTTCGAACCACCTTTTTCAATTGTGGTTTCTCGCCCCACGTCTTCCCTTCAACGACAAGTCCGATGCGGCAACCGTCCAGTATGATATCTCCCGCCACATTGACGCTGAAACGCAGATCTTCACCAACGTTGATGTCTGCTTTCACCAACCCGTTAGGCGATGCCACCACCACATTCTTGGCCGTAGCCATGAGGCTACAGTACACCCCTGCTGCTATCAGCAGCATTAATCTCATTCTTTTCATGCTAACTTTGTTCATATTTTTCAATTGAAAGTTTCTGCTGCAAAGATATTGTAAACGAGCGCAAAAGAAACTTGCACCGATTACGCGGAGTGCAGCTAAATTTTCTGCAAAGTTACAAAATAATTGACAATTGACAATTGACAATTGATAATAATAAGGTTAAAAAGTTTAATTTTTCGAGAAAAAAAAGATGAGTTCAGTTTTTTTTGTTACTTTTGCAGGGTTAAAACCTTAAAGACTATGAACAAGTTTGTATTTTTTTTAAAGCATGCGATGTCTCGTGCTGTAAGCTTACTCTATTTCAGCTTTGCTTTTTTGTCGGCAGTGGTTGCCGATGATGTGGCATGGATGAAGACGGAGTTACCAGTAGGTGCATCATTTACCTTCGCCACGGGAGTAGGTGAGTATATGGTGGACTGGGGCGACGGCGTGGAGGTCACGTTGACTAGTACGGGCGATCCTGTGACTGGCATGTTGGCAGGCCAAACAGTAAAACTTTCTGGAGTTTCAATCGATGTCCTGACTTGCAAAGGACAGCAGCTCACGGCGCTTGACTTCTCAAGTGGATCGCAACTGGCGGTGCTTGATTGCTCTGACAATAGCCTCACTGCGTTGAACCTGTTGAATCAGTCGAAGTTGACGATGCTTGACTGCTCAGACAATCATATTTCGAGTCTGCGGTTGCCAACCGGGAAAACGCTGGAGGTGCTGATTGCCTCGAGAAATGAGCTGAAGTCGCTGCAGCTGTCTTCAGGGATGAAAACCATTTGGGTGGACGGCAATCAACTCAGTAAATTAGCACTGGGGGCACAGGCGCAGGTAGAATCGGTAGTATTCGATGATAATGATGTGAGTACGCTTACGTTGCCTGCGGCGATGCCTCAATTGACTGATTTTTGGATGGCCGGTAACCATTTGTCACAGTTAAAGATGGGAAACTGTCCGCTGCTCGAAACGGTGAATGTGGAGGACAATGGGATGTGGAACTTTGAGATGGGGAGTCAGGAAAGTGAACGAGTGCTGAAACAGGCGTTTCTCGGTGGCAACCATTTCACGTTGGCCAACCTGTTGCCTGCGACTATGGTGGAAAAATTTTATCCGGGTGAGCAGATGGAATGGCCAACGGAGAAGGAGGTATATGAGGTGGGTGATACGATAGTGTTCCCTGACATGACGGTGAATGTTCATACGAATGCTCGCATGGCACCAGTATATAAATTAGTGGCATCTAACGGTACTGTGCTTGCCAAAAATAAAGACTACACTTATGGCGCATCGCGCTTAGACTCGCACATCATGAAGTTTCTGGTTTCCCAATCATTGCTTATCCATCTCGAGGCAACCAGTAATGTCTATCCGGGCGTGATTATTAAAAGCGTGCCATTCAAGGTAGTTGAGCATACTACGGGCATTGATCATACGAAATTGCCGACTGGGCAACAGAATAGCATGACCATCGAGAACGATGGTACAGGTTTAGTCATTACTACTCAAGGAAGCATCCCCATTACTGTTGTTGGCAATGGGGGGCAGCTTTGCTGGAAAGGAGTGGTTGATGGGCGGCAGCGCATACCGTTGCGTCGTGGTGTTTATGTGGTTAATGGCAGGAAAATAGCATTGTAACGTGAAAAATGTTTAAAAAGCAAAAGAACATGAAAAAGGCAAACGTAATTATATATATACTTTTGCTGTCGGTAATGGCAACCATTAGCAACGCTCAGACTTCTAATGAAGTGCAGACGTTGCTGCTCAGTCACCAACAGCTTAGTTTGAAGAGCTCAGGGACAACTCGTATAGTGAAGGTGAAGGCTAACAACCCGTATACAGTCACCATGACGGCTGATTGGCTCAGTATGGAGAAGGACGGCAATACGGTTAGACTGAAAGCCGAAACGAACTATAACAACTATAGTCGACAGGCTACGGTGCTTTTCGCCACAGCCGACGGCTCTCTCAAACGACCGCTTATTGTGGAGCAGGAAGCCGAAAGCTCTATCAAAGACCTCACATCGAGCAACTCCGAGTTACTCAATCGTTGCAATGCACTCTTTACCGATGAGGCATGGACGGAACTGAAACCTGAGGTCACACAGGATGATATTGACCGCGTGGGTAATGTTTTTGTTGAGCAATTGGCCACAGCTCTCCTTAACGGAACTTACGACAAGACCTATCGCGTGAACCGCTTTGACTGTATTCTCTCCACTACAGCACTGGCTGCCCTGTGGTCATGTCCTGGAAAATCATACGATAAGTTCGAGGGTGTCACAGGTATCCATGTACCTGCAAATACGACTATCGGCGTATGCGTGAGTGGCATACCTTCAAACTTAAGACCGGTTCTAAAGATTGTGGCGTGGTATATAGGTCTTGATGGCGAGAGTTTCGATGGTGGAGACCCTGTGGTGAAGGAATACTCTCTGCACAATGGTTTCAATCTTATTGATTACAACTATGAATGGGGTGGATTGGCATACGTCACTTATTCGGACGATACTGATCCTGAAGCTTACAATCCTATTACTGTACACATTGTTAATGGTATTCAGAATGGTATCCTTACCCCCGACAAGACCAACGACGAGATGTATGCAATTTGCCAGAATGCTAAAGACTTGCATGTGGATTGTCGAGGTTCCAAAGTACATTCTGTGTGGACGGCCGACGGACTGCTTACCAAATGTAAAACTGACAAAGGGTTGCCGAAAGCTTACCATCAGTTGCTTAATATGCTCGACACCGTGGTACAATGGGAACATGATCTACTCGGTTTTACCAAGTACGACCGTATACCCAAGAATCACTCTTTTGCCTATACTAACTACACCTACTTCATGTTTCAAGGTGGTCTCGGTGTGAGCTTCCATCACAATCAAGAGGTAAAAATCCTTAACGTGCGAAACCTGCTCTACACGACCGATGAGCTTTGGGGTATCAGCCACGAATGGGGACATCAGCATCAGATGCATCCTTATTTCTGCTGGGCTGGTACGGCAGAGATTACCAACAACTTGAACTCCTACTATAACATCATGCGGGTGGGTAATAAGAATAGTGGCTTTACGAAGAACTGGGGCACGATGCTCAACTATTTTGTTGAGCACAATGGCGGTATGACTAAGAATCTTGCCCGTACGAAGATGAAGGGCAAACAAAGTCACTGGCGTTTCAGTCAGAAGATGAAGGAAGTGGTAGAGAGTATGACCGACGTGATTCCCTCATTCGCTACTGACCCTATGCATTCGCAGTGTATCTGGGACTTCATCAAGTATGACGGCAATGACAAATCTCAGCCTGCCGATCCTGTTCTCGCTCTTACGCCTTTCGTCAAACTGCTCACATGGTGTTACATTGATCTCGGCCTTACCGACATCGCTCCTGACTTCTATGAAAGTCTGCGTCGCATCAGTCAGGAAGGTGGATCGGATATAGAGAAATCTCTGGGGTGGGATAAGTATGAGCTCATCGCGCTGGCGCAGAACTCGAATGCACTCGGGGCTTATCAAAAATTGGTTGAGGCCTGGCCCACATCATGCTGGGTTGTGGACAATTACCTGAACAACGGCGATGTGGCGGCAACGTATAACACAACACCATTCGTGCTGAACTACATCCGTAAATGGTCGCGGTTGGCTGGTTACGACCTGACTCCCTACTTCGATGCCTGGGGCTTCTTCCGTACGGTGGCGATTCATCAGCAGGACTATACTGATGGCTCGTTCATTATGACGCAAGATATGATTGACGAGTTTAAGACCGATATGCAGGCTCTGGTGGACGACGGCACGTTGAAAGCTCTCTCGGAACAGCAACTGCACGACCTGCTCTATCAAGAGCCGTTCAACACTACCAGCAGGCAAACGTTCAAGACACCAACCATACCGAACTGATGTCGATAGGGCTGTTTCTGGTATCGCTTTTTACGCTTGTCGAGCTAAACTGCGAAAATCTGTTCGATACAAGGCACGACTCTCTCAGGCAAGATACCGAGTTCTTGCCTGAGGGTGCTTATCAATGGACGCCCTCGCGCTACTGGCAGAAGCTGAATAGGGTGGGGCAGACGATTGTGGCCTGTGGCGGAGAGGGAGATGACTGGCAACTGCCTGATCTCGTGGCACTCTGTGAGGTAGAGAATGACACCGTGTTGCGCGACCTGACAAAGCGGTCGCTCCTACGCAATGCTCGTTACGAGTATGTGGTAACCGACTCGCCGGACGAGCGCGGTGTCGACGTGGCGTTGCTCTATTCTCCCTTCTCCTTTGCCCTAATTCAACATTATAGTCTGCGTGTCCCACTTGTCAAAGACATGCGACCCACGCGTGATGTGCTCTATGTTTCTGGACGTATCGCGGGTGGCGACACGTTGCACATCTTTGTTGTTCATGCACCGAGCCGCAGTGGGGGCGAACGCGTCACGAGGAGGTTTCGGATGCAGACCTCTGAAGTAGTGGCACAGGCCATCGACTCTATTCGCGCGGGTTCTCCTGAAGCCCGTATTCTTGTAGCGGGTGATTTCAATGCCTATGCGGGTGAACTCAGTCTGCGACGGCTTGAGACGATAGGGTTGACCGACATCTCATCTAAGGCGACTGGGCAGAACGGTGCGAAGGCGACCTATAAGTATCATGGGCTCTGGGCCGGCCTCGACCACATCTTCGCCTCGTCTCCACTGTCGTCCTGCGTATCTGAGTGTTTTGTAATGGATGCTTCCTTCCTTTTGGAACCAGATGAGAAGTATGGTGGCGTTCAGCCTCATCGCAACTACCTCGGCCCGCGCTACCTTAATGGTTATAGTGACCATTTGCCTCTTGTCGCGCGATTCACGATGTCGCTTCGCTAATGAATAATGCATAGACTTGATAACCATAGCCAAAAACTAAAAAGCATTGAAAAAAAGAGAAACCAATGTTGGTTGTTCGCAAAATATTGCGTAATTTTGCACCCGCAAATAAAAAAGGGTTAGAATATGTTTGAGAACTTGAGTGAGCGACTTGAACGAAGTTTCAAGATACTGAAGGGTGAAGGAAAAATCACTGAAATCAACGTCGCTGAAACCATGAAGGATGTGCGTCGTGCATTGCTCGATGCCGACGTTAACTATCACGTAGCCAAGGATTTTACCAATCGCGTTAAAGAAAAGGCGCTGGGCATGAATGTGCTCACTGCGGTGAAGCCTGGGCAGCTCATGGTGAAGCTCGTGCACGACGAGTTGGCTGAATTGATGGGAGGCGAGGCCGTGGGTTTGAACTTGCAGAATCGTCCGGCCGTTATTCTCATGTCGGGTCTGCAAGGCTCGGGTAAGACTACGTTCTCGGGTAAGTTGGCCAACATGTTGAAAACGAAGCAGCACCGTCGGCCGTTGCTTGTGGCCTGCGACGTCTATCGCCCTGCCGCTATTCAGCAGTTGCATGTGGTAGGTGAGCAGATTGGTGTGCCTGTGTGGTCGGAGCCGGAGTCGAAAGATGTTGTCAGCATAGCCCGTAATGCCATACAAGAGGCAAAGATGAAGTCATACGATACGGTTATTGTCGATACCGCTGGTCGGTTGGCCATCGACGAAGAGATGATGACCGAGATATACAACCTGAAGCAGGCGTTGCAACCTGATGAGACGCTCTTCGTGGTTGACTCGATGACGGGTCAGGACGCAGTGAATACGGCCAAGGAGTTCAATAACCGTCTCGATTTCGACGGAGTGGTGCTTACCAAGCTCGATGGCGATACCCGCGGTGGTGCGGCTCTCTCTATTCGCACCGTGGTCACAAAGCCCATCAAGTTTGTGGGTACGGGCGAGAAGATGGAGGCTATCGATGCCTTCCATCCCTCACGCATGGCCGACCGCATTCTCGGTATGGGCGACATTGTGAGTCTCGTGGAGCGTGCGCAGGAGCAGTTCGATGAGGAAGAAGCCCGTCGGCTGGAGAAAAAAATCCGTAAGAACAAGTTCGATTTCAACGACTTCCTTGGGCAGATTCAACAAATCAAGAAAATGGGCAACATCAAGGACTTGGCTGCGATGATTCCCGGAGTGGGCAAGCAACTCAAAGACCTCGACATCGACGACAATGCTTTCAAGGGCATCGAGGCCATCATTCAGAGCATGACTCCGAAGGAGCGCGCCAACCCAGAGATATTAAACCAGAGCCGTCGTATGCGTATAGCTAAAGGATCGGGTACGAATATCCAGGAGGTGAATAGGTTGCTGAAACAGTTTGAGCAGACGCGTAAGATGATGCGCATGGTGACTGGTGGTGGCATGAAAGGCATGGCAGGTATGATGAGGGGCATGAGAGGAATGCCAAAAATGTAGGGAACAGAACTTTCGCAAACCATTTCCTCGGAAATTTTATGCGGAAGTTTTTTATTGAATGTTATATATGTAAATTTCTGACAGACAGTGCTATATGCAAATCATTGACGGAAAAGCAACGGCAACAGCCATCAAGGCTGAGATTGCCGAGGAGGTGAAGAGAATAGTGGCCGCTGGCGGCAAACGCCCGCACCTGGCCGCCGTGCTTGTAGGGCACGACGGAGGGTCGGAGACATACGTAAAAAACAAAGTGCTGGCTTGTGAGCAGTGTGGCTTCAAGTCGTCGCTTATCCGTTATGAGGCCAGCATCACCGAGGAGGAACTGCTGTCGTGCGTGTCGCGGCTGAATTGCGATGAGGACGTGGATGGCTTTATCGTGCAGCTTCCCCTTCCGAAGCACATCGACGAGCAGAAAATCATTGAGGCTATCGACCCGCGCAAGGATGTTGACGGCTTCCATCCCGAGAATGTCGGGCGCATGGCCATTGGTCTGCCTTGCTTCATCTCGGCCACACCACTTGGCATCATAACTTTGTTGAAACGTTACAATGTTGAGACGAGTGGGAAGAAATGCGTCATCCTCGGCCGCTCGAACATTGTGGGTAAACCGATGGCACAGCTTATGATGCAGAAGCAATGGGGCGATGCCACTGTTACGGTCTGCCACTCGCGGTCGCAAAACCTTAAGGAGGAATGTCGTCAGGCCGATATCCTCATTGCCGCTATTGGCCGTCCAGGCTTTGTCACAGCCGACATGGTGAAGGAAGGTGCTGTCGTCATAGATGTGGGCACTACACGCGTGCCTGATGCCTCACGCAAGAGCGGCTACCGGTTGTCGGGCGATGTGAGGTTCGACGAGGTGGCTCCGAAATGCTCCTATATCACACCCGTTCCAGGTGGGGTGGGACCGATGACCATCTGCTCACTCATGTTGAATACGTTAAAGGCCGGCACTCCCGCTCTATGACCAGCGAAGAATATTACCTTCTCGGCAACCGATACCGTCGTGAGGGCAAGTGGGCCGAGGCGATGAACTGCTACATGGAGGCCATCGCCATCAACCCCGACTCTCCCGCTGTCGAGGCCAAGCAGATGCTCGACGATATCATGAACTTCTACAATAAAGACATGTATAATCCGTAGGATGGGTTTGATGATTTATTATTTGCAATTGTTGTGATAGCTTGTCGTGAAGTAAACATATTTTCACAGTTGGCGTTTTTCTTTTAACGTGGAGAATCGATTTTTTTCAAAAAAATTTTTTGAGCTCGGGAATTTTTCACGTATGCGTGTGCAGTTTCCCGACCTCACGTTCTGCCCTGTAAACAGGGATGGAATGTGGGAATGCGGCGTGCCGCGTAGGCCAAGTGTGCAGTTTTTGTTATGTGAAAGATATATCTCTCGCTTGCGAGAGGTAAGCTTTCGGGTTCTGAAACACGGTCTTTCAGAGTGCGAAAGACCGTGTTTCGTGAGGTGAAAGATATGTGTTTCGGAAGTGATAAGTAATAAATGAGAGTGAAAAGTGGGCTGAAAAAGCAAAAATGTGTGTTTCTTTCGTATAGAATGACAAAAAATCTGAACAGGAAGTGTTAATTTCCAAGTCACCGTTTTAACAAGAATTAACTGCCGGGGATGGTGGTCTTCCAAGATTTGCGTTTTTTCTTTTCCTGTTTCAAAAATATTCGTTACCTTTGCATGGATTTAGCGTTTAGTATTTAGTAAAATGGCAAAGATAAAAGGAGCAATTGTGGTGAACACGGAGCGATGCAAGGGTTGTCAGCTCTGCATCGTGGCATGTCCGAAAGATGTGATTGCACTGGCCGACAAACGGGTGAACGTGCATGGCTATCCCTACGTGGAGGCTGTGCGTCCAGACGATTGTATTGGTTGTGCTTCGTGTGGTATCGTGTGTCCTGACGGGTGTATCACGGTATATAAGAAAAAAGAGTAATGAAGTTAAGAGTTCAGAATAATGAATAAAGATAAGAATAATGTTAGGGGTGAGGCTGCTGGAGATGTCTTGCTGATGAAAGGCAACGAGGCTATTGCCCACGCGGCTATCCGCTGTGGTGCCGATGGCTACTTTGGCTATCCCATCACGCCGCAGAGCGAGGTTATCGAGACGTTGGCCGAGCTGAAGCCCTGGGAGACAACGGGCATGGTGGTGCTGCAAGCTGAGAGCGAGGTGGCCTCCATCAATATGATTTATGGTGGCGCGGGCGCTGGCAAGCGCGTGCTTACCTCATCGTCGTCACCTGGCGTGGCGCTGATGCAGGAAGGCATCGCCTATATGGCTGGTGCCGAGCTGCCAGGAGTGTTTGTCAACGTGCAACGTGGCGGTCCTGGTCTGGGGACGATACAACCCTCGCAAAGCGATTATTTCCAGTCGACACGCGGGGGCGGTAATGGTGACTATTATGTCATTGTGCTCGCTCCGAACTCGGTGCAGGAAATGGCCGACTTTGTGGACTTGGCTTTTGAGTTGGCGTTCAAATATCGTAATCCGGCAATGATACTCTCTGACGGTGTCATCGGGCAGATGATGGAGAAGGTGGTGCTTCCACCGCAGAAGCCCCGTCGTACGGAGGAAGAAATCAGGCGTGAGTGCCCTTGGGCAACCATTGGGCGTACTCCCGATCGTGACCCAAATATCATCACCTCGCTTGAACTGAAGCCCGAGGTAATGGAGCAGAAGAATTTGCACCTACAGGAGAAATACCGCCAGATACGTGAGCAGGAGGTGCGCTACGAGACACAGCAGACTGACGATGCTGACTACCTCATCGTGGCCTTCGGTAGTGCGGCACGCATTGCTGAGAAGGCAATGGAGATTGCCCGTGAGGAGGGACTGAAGGTCGGCCTATTCCGTCCCATCACGCTTTGGCCGTTCCCCGAAAAAGAGATTGCTGAAATATCAAAGAATAAGAAAGGCGTGCTCGTAGTGGAAATTAATGCCGGTCAGATGGTCGAGGATGTGCGGCTTGCCGTGAATGGTGCCGTGCCCGTAGCCCATTTCGGTCGCCTCGGTGGAATCGTCCCTGATCCGGAGGAGATAGTGAAAGCAGTTCGTGAAAAATTAATGGAAAAAGAATGATGGGAAACGAAATAATTTCAAAGGAGAATCTGGTTTACCAGAAGCCTGCGCTGATGAACGACGTGACGATGCACTATTGTCCTGGTTGCTCTCATGGTGTAGTGCATAAGCTGGTGGCGGAGGTCATCGAGGAGATGGGTATGGCAGAGAAAACTGTCGGTGTGTCGCCCGTAGGCTGCGCTGTGTTTGCCTATCGCTACCTTGACATCGACTGGCAGGAAGCCGCACACGGACGTGCTCCCGCTGTGGCAACGGCCATCAAACGGTTGTGGCCCGACCGTCTCGTTTTCACCTATCAGGGCGATGGCGACTTGGCCTGCATCGGTACGTGTGAGACAATCCACGCCCTTAATCGAGGTGAGAACATCGCGATTATTTTTATCAACAATGCCATCTATGGCATGACAGGTGGGCAGATGGCTCCCACAACGCTCATCGGACAAAAAACCTCGACTTGCCCCTATGGCCGCGATCCAGAGATACATGGCTATCCGCTCAACATCACTGAATTGGCTGCTAAACTCGACGGTACCTGCTACGTGACTCGCCAGTCAGTGGAGACTGTAGCTGCCATACGGCAGGCAAAAAAGGCCATCCGCAAGGCTTTCGAAGCTTCGATGGCAGGTAAGGGATCGTCGCTCGTGGAAATTGTCTCCACCTGTAACTCAGGCTGGAAACTCTCACCAGTAAAAGCCAACGAATGGATGAAAGAGAATATGTTCAAGAAATATGTCAAAGGAGATATAAAAAACACAATAGACGAATGAAGACAGAGATTATCATAAGTGGTTTCGGAGGCCAGGGCGTGCTCTCGATGGGTAAGATTCTGGCTTACTCTGGACTCATGGAAAACAAAGAAGTTACTTGGATGCCGGCTTATGGACCCGAACAACGTGGTGGAACTGCCAATGTGACAGTTATTGTGAGTGATGAGCGCATCTCATCACCCATTCTCAGCCGCTACGATGTGGCCATCGTGTTGAACCAGCCATCGTTTGAGAAGTTTGAACCCAAAGTGAAGTCTGGAGGTATTCTCATCTACGACGGTTTTGGTATACTCAATCCTCCGACACGCACCGACATCACCGTCTATCGCATTGATGCGATGGACAAAGCTGCTGAGATGAAGAATGCTAAGGTGTTCAATATGATTGTTTTGGGCGGACTGCTCAAGGTTTGTCCTGTAGTGAGCACAGATGGATTGCAAAAAGCACTTTATAAGAGCCTGCCCGAACGCCATCACCCCCTCATCCCACTTAATATGCAGGCCGTAGAGGAAGGCATGGAGATTATCAGGAAGACATAAAGATAAAAAGAAATACTCAATATGAAAACAAAAACTATGTTATCTCTATTGCTCGCGTTATTGTGGGGCGTATTCTCTACCGCACAGACCGTGACGCAAACAATGTATCTCGACTTTGGCGAGAACAACAACGATTCCAGAGGCCATCTGACAACTGGCGTTGACGCTAATGGCCATTACTGGAATAACGTGCATTCCACCAATGGTATCTATATCTATCCAGGCGAAAAATTTAGTCTGGTGAATGCTGAAAACACGGCTACAGACTACGAGGTTTTTATCAATGTGCGCTTCACGACAAACGGCATGTCGGGGGGGGGAGGTCTGCTCAGTCCGGCAGCTAATTTGCTTGGTGATCTTGCGGTCGCGACAGCAACCGAAGACTATTGTTTCCTCGAGAGTGCAGCAAGCATTAACCAGCATCATGGTTTCATGACTTTCCGTGGTCTTGACCCGCAGAAAGCCTATCGCTTCTATACGTTCGGCTCACGCAATACCACCGAGGAACGCGCTGGATGGTGGGAATACCGGGGCGAGAACGTGTGGGAAGGCTATCAGCAGATTGCCGGTAGTGGAATAGGTGCCAATAATTACAATGGAAACAATAATAAGATATTGGTTTCTGATCCAATTTTCCCCGACCGCGACGGTTGTATTCGCATGACGATGAAGAAGTTCCGTACCGACCGTATGCTCATGCTCAATGCCATGAAGATAGAGGAATTGAGTGGCTTGGAACGTCCCCATCAGTCGTATAGGCTGAAGCAGAAACTCCTGCTTGACGTAGGCGAAAATAATAATTCGCGTGGACATCAAACAACAGGAGCCGACAAGAATGGTAACTATTGGAACAACATGATTAGCGACCCGTCGGGTTCCGACTATATCGTACCCGTGAATCGTAGCATCGATCTTGTGAACTCTGCCAATGAAGCCACGGGTTATAAGGCAGTGATGGCTACAATGATGTACACGAACGGCGGAAGCGGTGCTGGTGGTATCATGAACCCTTCTGCTGATTTGGGTGATATGGCCATTCAGACGGCTACAGAAGATTATGTGTGGATTGCCGTTGATGGCCAACGCCAGATACGTTTCACAGGATTGAACAAGGCTAATGCCTATAAATTCTATATCTACGGTGCCCGCGACATCAATGAAGACCGCCACTCGAAATATACGCTTAACGGACTTGACGAATGGTCGACCGTATTCCAGACTTCGGGCGTGGACATTGGCGGAAAAGGTGTTCAATACAATGTACGCAACATTGCTGTCAGCGATTACCTCTTCCCCGATGCAAGCGGAAATATTCTTTTCACTCTCGAGCGTTACAACTCAACAGGTTACGGTCATTTCAACGTTATCAAGATAGAAGAATATGAAGGTGCGGAACGCCCTGCTGATCCCATTCAGTTGCGTCGATTAGTTATTAGCGGAACGGCTACAGAGGGAGGTAATGACCTTACCTTCAAACGCATGGGTACGACAACAGAATATGTGGCCTACATGAAGTTACAGCCGGGAACATTTATACTGAAAGCCACGACGACAGCAACGACGGCATCCCCAAGTGAAACCCTAACTCTTGGGCAAGGAGATACCGCAGGTACAACCAAGGTCGACGGTGAACCGTTCGACGTGACAGAAGAGCAGGTAGTACGCATCACGTTCAACACAAAAGGAAATACTTTGACCATTTTGCCTGTTGAACTATATGTAAAGGGAAATATCGTGGCCAATGGTACGAAGGTTGGATATGCTGGTAATGGTATATGGAGCTCGGAGGTAGATATGAATTACGGCACCGTGTTCCTTTTCTCTGATAAGTATTTCTATTTTGCCTTCAACGATGATGACCAGTTGGCCGTGAAGCGGCGTTCTGGTACGCGGAAGAATGTCGCAATGGCTTCCGAGGGTTATTCATTGGAGAACATACGCCTAAACCGTGGCACCTATACGTTGACACTTGACATGCGTAAGGGCACATGGGATATAGATGCGCCGATTGACGAAAATAAGATATCAGCTTTCGGCTCGTCTGTGTGCAATGGACAGGGCGCTTCAGATAATAAAGGCTACGCATATAAATATGGTGTGCAACTTGATAATAGGTTCAAGAATAATCTGAGCGAATTTCCGTTTACTGTTTCAGGGGTTTCAATAGGCGGAAATACAACGAATAACCTGCTCAATCGCTATGACGAGATGTTGCACGACTTTGGCCGATATGTCATTTTCGGCCTATCACTTGGTAACGAGGGTATACACGGAGCCAGCAACCAGCAGACCATTTTCAACCAGTGGCGCGACAATATGCTCAACCTCATTAAGAAAGCCCGTACCGACGGTAAGATTCCAGTGGTGATGAATAATTACACTCGTGCTGACTTCACTGAGAGCGATTATTATTATGTAAAGCAGCTCAACCTGCTTATTCATGAGTGGGACGTGGCATCGGTGAGTACACTTGGAGCCATTGACGACGGCGCGGGTCATTGGGCTGATGGCTACAAGCAAGATGATTATCATCCCACCACCGCAGGCCATCTGGAGTTCATGTATGCTATGCCGCCAAGTCTTTTCGATGCATTGGCAAAAGAGAAACCGTTACCTGTTCGTGATCAGACAAAGACTCTTACGCTGAATAACAAAGGTTTCATAGAGTTTGCTCCGGAAAATTACACGGCACGGCAGGTTGTTCCTGTTCATCCATTTACGGTGGCTATCCGAGTGAAGGGTGGTGATGCTGGCACTCTGATGAAAATGAAGGTAGGTACTAAATATGCTACTGTTGTTGTCGGTGAAGATGGTAAATTGACTTTCACCACAGCTGCAGGCAAGGTCATTGAGGGCACTACAGCCATTAACGATGATGAGTGGCACACTATTACGCTTACCCAATATTATGCCCAAGATCGCATCATCCTCTATGTGGACAATACTGTTCAGGGTGAAATCAACTATAAGAGTGACAATGTGCATAAGCGTTTTATTCCTCAGCAGTTTATCATTGGCGATGATGAGAGCGATGTGAGCCGTGAGTATAGCGAACTATTCTTCTGGCGTTCAGGCTTCACACCTGAGGAAGTGGCCGCTTTGAATAAAGGAAAGATGCTCAAGTCGAGTCTTGAGATTTACTCTCCTCTGTCTGACGATATGGGTGAAGAGGTGGAGAATCTTGCACAGAGCATGAATGTGGCCAAGTACACTAAGGGAATAGTGGATGCCATTGCAGTCATTAAGAGCGATGATTCGGTTATGTCAGCAAATACATACACTGTTGCCGGCACTCTGGCAGGAAAAAGTTATAAGGGCATTGTTATCAGACAAGACCGTAAAAAAGTGCTGCAGCAGTAATTATGAGCGTTAGTTCAATGAGCCGAGCTACCATGTTCAGACAATGGGCATTGTAGCCTTTTAGGCGATTCCACATCAGCAGATAAAGAAAATACATCACCAGACAAGGCACGAAGACCAGCAGGTCCCATCGTGCCTTTGTCACATAAAGCATAATGCCCAGTGGCACGATACCTTGGAGGAAAAGGAGGATGCCTGTTTTTACATCAGGTTTGCGGAAAGCCACTTCCATGTCGTTTTCCATGGTATTCCAAGCATAGGGAAGCATCTGCACCAACTGGCTTGCGACCATCTTTGAAAAAGGCTCAGCGGCGAATATGGTCAGGGCCGCAGTCTGTGGGGAAAGTGCACAGAGGCTCGTGAAAAGCAGAATTAGATAGACAAGCAGGGCAATGAGGCCTATGACTCTTAAACTGTTCGAGCGTTGTCGGTCGATTATTTCCGAAGGAGTTTTGCCATAAAAGAATGCATCGACACAACGGCGTAAGCTATCTTCATGCTTTCCTCTTGTAATCAATATGCGCAAAACGATGGCCATTCCCACAGCAATGGGCATGGGAACATAGGCAGAACCGAAGTAGATGACAACCGCCATGATACCTCCGATTAACCATCCCGTGATAGGCCAAAAAGTGATGCTACGGTGCCGAATGTGGCTGTTAATTGGTATTTTCATACCTGCAAAAGTAATTAAATATCGCTTAACATTGAAAAAAATGTCGAAAAATTTGGAAGTTTCGGGAAATTTTCTTTATTTTGCACTCAGTTAAAAAAATAAGAATATAAATATTTTTTATAATTGTTTAAATTAAAACGTATGAAAAAATTAGTTTTACTCTTTGCTGCCGCTACCATGGCAGTGTCGGTTTCCGCACAGACTGTGCAGGAAAGTAAGGGCTTTGACAACATTTATGTTGGTATCAACGGTGGTGTTGCTACGAAAACCACTGGTCACAAATGGCTGAGCGATCTTAATCCTAACTTTGGTGTTCGCATTGGTCGTTATTTCACACCGGTATTCGGTTTGGCTATTGAGGGCAACGGCTATTTCTCAAACAAGCCTTATCCTAGCAACAAGACTGCATTCCGTGCTGTTAACACTCAGTTGCTCGGTACTGTAAACCTTAGCAATTGGCTGGGTGGTTACAAAGGTGAGCCCCGTGCATTTGAGGTGAGCGCTCTCTATGGACTTGGCTGGTTCCACACGTTTGGACATCCGTCAATGTTCCGTGCAAACCGCATGTCTTCGAAAGCTGGTCTTGACTTCACTTTCAACTTCGGTTCTCAGAAGCAGTGGCAATTCTACATTGAGCCGTCAATGAATTGGTTGTTCCTCGGTAAAACAGGTGTTGGTCAGGGTAGTGAGGAAGTTGGTGATCCCGCTCTGCGTGCTCGCAACGACCAGCCCGCTTACGACATCAAGAACTCCTTCGTACAGCTCAACGCAGGCTTGGTTTACAAGTTCAAGAACTCCAACGGTACCCACAACTTCACCATCGTTCGTCCCTACGACCAAGCTGAAGTTGACCGTCTGAACGCTGAAATCAACCGTCTCCAGAGCGAGTTGGCTAAGAAACCGAAGGAAGTAATTAAGGAAGTCATCAAGGAAGTTAAGGTTGGTGGCGAGGTTAAGACCGTTAAGGTTGAGGATCTTGTATTCGTTACCTTCGCACAGGGTAAGTCTGTCCTCACGAAGGAAGCTAAGGTTGCTCTCGACGGTGTGAAGAGCGGTGCTCATGTGCAGATCGTTGGTACTGCTTCTCCCGAAGGACCTGCTGATCTCAACCAGCGCCTCTCTCAGGCTCGTGCCGATGTAGTTGCTGATTACCTCCGTGGCCGTGGCGTCATCGTTGACGAAGCTGCCGGTAAGGGTGTTCAGGGTACGACTTCGAACCGTCTGGCCATTGTTTACGTAAAGTAATCAGGTGAAAAGCTAATAACCTTGATTATGAAATAATCATTTCCCGATGTCGGAACACCGACATCGGGATTTTTTATCTGTTAGTTTTGTAGGAAGGCAAGGGATATTTTTAATTACGAAAGGCATTTCATTCGGATTTTTTTAATAACTTTGCAGAAAATTATCCAACACTTTTAATTGTATGATGAAACACCAATTGCGCAGCAGTGTCTGCACAGAAGGCCGCCGCATGGCTGGCGCCCGTGCTCTCTGGGTAGCTACGGGCATGAAGAGAGAACAGTTTGGTAAGCCCATTATTGCCATCGTCAACTCGTTCACGCAGTTTGTTCCAGGGCACACCCATCTCCATGAGATAGGTCAGATAGTCCGTGAAGAGATAGAACGCATGGGCTGCTATGCCGCAGAGTTCAATACCATTGCCATCGATGATGGTATCGCCATGGGTCACGACGGAATGCTCTATTCACTGCCCTCGCGTGATATTATCGCCGACTCGGTGGAATATATGGTGAATGCCCATAAGGCTGACGCCATGATTTGCATCTCTAACTGCGACAAGGTTACGCCAGGTATGCTTATGGCCGCTATGCGATTGAATATTCCTGCTGTTTTCTGCTCTGGTGGTCCGATGGAGGCTGGACGGTGGCGCGGCGAACATGCTGATCTCATCACGGCGATGGTGAAAGGTGCTGATCCGTCAGTTAGCGATGAAGAACTAGCTGAGATAGAACAATGTGCCTGTCCAGGCTGTGGTTCGTGTAGCGGAATGTTTACTGCCAACTCTATGAACTCACTTACCGAGGCCATCGGTCTTGCCCTACCTGGTAATGGAACGATTCCCGCCACTCATGTGAAACGAGTGGAGCTCTTCCGCAAGGCTGCACAGCAGATAGTGAAAAATGCATTTGCTTACTATGAACATGGCGATGAGAGCGTATTGCCGAGAAGCATTGCCACGCGTCAGGCGTTCCTTAACGCCATGACCCTCGACATTGCTATGGGTGGATCTACCAATACTATCCTTCACCTCTTGGCTATAGCACAGGAGGCTGAGGTAGATTTTTCTATGAAGGATATTGATGCTCTTTCAAGAAAAGTACCCTGCCTTTGTAAGCTCGCACCGAATACCCAGAAATATAGCGTGCAGGATTGCCACCGCGCAGGCGGTATCATGGGCATCATGGGAGAGTTGGCTAGGGGTGGTCTTGTCGATGAAAATCTCAAGAGAGTAGATGGCTCCACTCTAGGGGAGACAATCCGCGAGTATGACATTCCTAGATGGCTGAGAGATGCAGATCATGTCGGACCAGCTGAATTTAATGCTCCCTCGGGTATTTATTTTGCAGGCGTCGCTGGCCAGTTCTCAACAAAGATGGGAAGTCAGGATTATATTACATTTCTTGACGATGACCGTGAGAGCGGTTGTATCCGTGACATCGCACATGCCTACACGAAGGATGGAGGACTGGCTGTGCTTTTCGGTAATATAGCCAAGGACGGTTGCGTGGTAAAGACTGCTGGTGTGGACGAAGAATTGTGGCATTTCCGTGGACCTGCCGTAGTATTCGACTCTCAGGAAGATGCTTGCGAGGGTATCCTTGGCGGACGGGTGAGGGCTGGCGATTGTGTGGTGATTACTCACGAAGGACCGAAGGGAGGTCCTGGTATGCAGGAGATGCTTTATCCTACCTCATACATCAAGTCGATGCATCTCGGTAAAGCGTGTGCGCTCATCACCGATGGACGTTTCTCCGGTGGTACGAGTGGACTCAGCATCGGACACATCTCACCCGAAGCTGCTTCTGGTGGTGCTATTGGAAAGATTAAGGATGGTGACATCATTGAAATAGACATCCCCTCGCGCAGTATCAATGTACTGCTTAGCGATGAGGAGCTTGCTGCCCGTGAGCAACAACCCTTGCGTCGCAACCGTACTGTCTCGAAAGCTCTTCGCGCTTATGCACAGAGTGTGTCGAGTGCTGACAAAGGTGGTGTACGCATCATCGAATAATCTTTCTTCGTTCAAAAGACCGTCTTTCATAAAGTAAAAGTATATATATTACCCGGTAATATATATACTTTTACTGAGCAATATATATACTTTTACTCGGTAATATATATACTTTTACTTTATGAAAGCTTATCTTTTGATTTATGAAAGATAAGTTTTCATGTTATGGATAGCCACGAATTACATAGGTCAGCAGAAATATTATGTTGAAATTGTTGCTTATTTCTGTGATTTTGTGTAAATTTGCAGACGAATTAAGGTAAAAGATTTCAGAATGAAAGGAAAAGTAACAGGCAGTGAGGCGTTGATGCTGGCATTGAAAGCTGAAGGAGTAAAGACGATTTTCGGCTATCCCGGAGGAGCCATCATGCCGGTTTTTGACATACTCTACGATTATACACGAGGGGAGAAGAAGGCATTTAATCACATTTTAGTGCGTCATGAGCAGGCTGCCACGCACGCCGCACAAGGGTATGCGCGAGTGAGCGGCGAGGTAGGCGTGTGCCTGGTGACGAGCGGTCCAGGAGCCACAAATACGCTCACGGGTGTGGCCGATGCTATGATGGATTCCACTCCTGTTGTGGTTATTGCGGGTCAGGTGAGCACGGCTGCTTTAGGTACCGATGCATTTCAAGAGGTTGATCTTGTCGGTGTAGCGCAGCCCATCTCAAAGTGGGCTTATCAGATACGCCGCCCTGAAGATGTGGCATGGGCTGTCAGTCGTGCTTTTTATATTGCCCGTAGTGGACGACCAGGTCCCGTAGTGCTTGATTTCCCGAAAAATGCGCAGACACACGAGTGTGAGTGGGAACCGCAACAGGTGACCAGTGTGCGCAGTTATGTGCCTTATCCCGAGCCCGATGACGGAGCTATCCGTGCGGCGGCAGAGCTGATTAATGCGGCAGAGCGTCCGTTGGCACTCGTAGGACAGGGTGTGGAGCTGGGCGGTGCCCATTGTCAGCTTGTCGATTTTCTTGAGCGTGCCGACATTCCTGCCGCACGCACTATGCTCGGGCTTTCAGCACTACCTTCCGACCATCCGCTCAACGTGGGAATGCTCGGTATGCACGGCAGCTATGCGCCTAACATGATGACGCAGCAGTGCGATGTGCTCATCGCCATCGGTATGCGTTTCAGCGATCGTGTTACTGGACTGATGTCGACCTATGCGCGTCAGGCTAAAATCATTCAACTCGATGTTGACCCATCTGAAATCGATAAGAATATCAAAACAGATGTGGCTGTGGTAGCCGACTGTAAGCAGTCGCTGCCTGCCATTACGGCTCTTCTCCAACAGCGTAGCCATAAAGCATGGCGTGACGCGTTTACACCTTATTATAATATGGAGCGTGAGCAGGTCATCATACCGGCCATTCATCCGGTGGAAGGTCCTCTACTCATGGGTGAGGTGGTCAATGCCGTGGCTGAGGCTACCCGTGGTGAGGCTGTGCTCGTGACCGATGTTGGCCTGAACCAAATGTTTGCTACCCGCTATTTCCGTTATCTTCACCCGCGTAGCATTGTCACTAGTGGCGGTCTGGGCACGATGGGTTTCGGGCTACCTGCAGCCGTAGGTGCTACATTTGGCCGACCCGACCGAACGGTATGCCTCTTCATGGGCGATGGCGGTTTCCAGATGAGCATACAGGAACTGGGTACCATCATGGAACAGCACGCTCCTGTGAAAATGATATTGCTCAACAACAATTATTTGGGCAATGTACGGCAATGGCAGGATATGTTCTATGATGGGCGCAAGTCGTTCACACGGATGATGAACCCTGCGTATCAACATATTGCCGAGGGCTATGGTATCCCTTATGCGGTATGTATAAACCGTAGTGAGTTGGCAGAAAAGATAGCAGAAATGCTTGCTACCGATGGACCGTTCCTGCTCGAATGTGCTGTTCGGGAAGAAGAAAACATAATGCCGATGACCCCACCGGGTTGTTCGGTTGATGAGATGAAACTTAGTTTAGATGATTAAAATCAGGTGATAATGGAAAAGAAACTGTATACGTTGTTGGTCTATTCCGAGAATATTGCCGGTATATTGAACCAGATAACCGCTGTGTTTACTCGTCGTCAGGTAAATATTGAGAGTCTCAATGTGTCGGCGTCGAGTATCGAGGGTATCCATAAGTATACCATTACGGCTTGGAGCGATGAGGAGCAAATCGTCAAAATAACTAAGCAAATTGAGAAGAAAATCGACGTTGTGAAAGCTGACTATTTCACAGATGATCAGATATTTATTCATGAGACAGCACTCTTCAAAATCTCCACATCAGTGTTGTTGGAGAATTCCGAGGTGTCGCGTGCTATCCGCCGTGCCGATGCCCGTATGATGGAGGTTAATCCAACGTATAGTGTAGTGTTGTTGGCAGGATTGACAGAAGAAATTGCCTCGCTTTTCCAGAAACTCAATGACTTCGGTTGCTTGCTGCAGTTTACCCGTAGTGGTCGCGTGGCCGTAACCCGTAGTACAAGCGAACGCCTCAGTGACCTTCTTGAGCAACGCCAGCGTGGATGATTTTCATGCTCGTTTTCTTGGAACTTAGATAAATAAGTCGTATCTTTGCGTTGATAAATGGAATGCATAAGAAAAAGATAAAGCATTAGAACATAATGGAAAAGATAGGGCGATACGAATTTCTGGCAGAACCGTTCCATTGTGATTTCGAGCGTCGACTGACCATGGGGCATTTAGGAAACCATTTGCTCAATGCGGCTGACTTTCATTCCAATGACCGCAATTTCGGAATGAATTATCTGAATCCGCGTCATCTGACATGGGTACTTTCACGGCTTGCCATCGAGCTTGACGAGATGCCAAAGGCTTATGATCGTTTTATGGTGGAGACGTGGGTGGAGAGTGCCATGCGATTTTTTACTAATCGTAATTTCAAAATAATAGCTGGGGACAAAGTCTATGGTTATGGTCGTTCTGTCTGGGCGATGATAGACACTGAAACGCGTCAGCCAGCCGATATCCTCTCGATTCGCGACGGTGAGATGTTGCAGTGGACAGATGCGGAAAGAGAATGTCCCATCGCTAAGAGCTCACGGGTGAAGATGGATGATGAGGCCAGTCTGGTACGCTCTATCGATACTTTCTATAGTGATGTCGACATGAACGGGCATGTGAATAGTATTCGCTACATTGAGCACGTTATCGACCTCTGGCCGACGGACTGGTATCACACGTATCGTTTGTTTCGTTTCGAGGTGGCCTACGTGGCCGAGGCTCATGCCGGTGACCGGTTGTCGTTTTATCGTGAACAGGAATGTGAGGGCATTTTCAACGTACGCATCTGTAAGGATGATGGTGTGGAAGTTGCGCGGTGCAAACTCTTTTTCGTAAATAAAGCATAAGAAAATTTGGATATCTCGTAATAATTTAATACTTTTGCAGGCGAAATCTTGCAAAAGTATTATTTTATATAGGTAAAAGGAGAATATTATGGCACAAATGAATTTCGGTGGCATCATGGAGACGGTTGTCACGAGTAAAGAGTTTTCATTGGAAAAAGCACGTGAAGTATTGAAAAACGAGACTATCGCCGTCATCGGCTATGGCATACAGGGTCCTGGACAAGCTGGCAACCTGCGCGACAATGGTTTCAATGTCATCGTCGGTCAGCGTGAGGGCAAGACATTTGACAAGGCTGTTGCCGATGGGTGGGTGCCTGGCGAGACGCTCTTCTCCATTGAGGAGGCTGCTAAGCGCGGAACCATCATCTGTATGTTGCTCTCTGATGCAGGACAGATAGCGGCATGGCCTGTTATTAAACCGCATCTTACTGCAGGAAAAACACTCTACTACAGTCATGGCTTTGCCATCAATTGGAGCGACCGCACAGGTGTTGTTCCGCCCAAAGATATCGACGTAATACTTGTTGCACCGAAGGGCTCGGGTACATCTTTGCGCACCATGTTCAAAGAAGGACGCGGACTGAATTGTTCTTATGCTGTCTATCAGGATGCGTCTGGCAAGGCTGAGGAGAAGACTCTCGCTTTCGGCATTGGCATAGGTGCGGGCTATCTCTTTAAGACAACGTTCCAGCGTGAGGCTGTCAGTGATCTCACGGGTGAGCGCGGTTCGCTCATGGGAGCCATTGAGGGACTGCTGGAGGCACAATACGACGTGCTCCGTGCTCATGGTCATTCGCCTTCCGAAGCTTTCAACGAGACGGTTGAGGAACTTACCCAGAGCCTTGGTCCGCTCTTTGCACAGAAAGGTATGGACTGGATGTACGCTAACTGTTCTACCACCGCCCAGCGTGGTGCACTCGATTGGGCACCCCGTTTCCGCGAGGCATTGAAGCCTGTCATGGAAGAACTCTATGCAGCTGTGGAGAGTGGCGAGGAGGCTCAGCGTAGCATCGACTCCAACTCGAAGCCTGACTATCGCGAGGGTCTGGAGAAAGAGCTTGCTGCCATGCGTAACAAGGAAATGTGGCAGACTGGTGCCGTTGTGCGCGAGCTCCGGCCAGAGAATAATTAGGAAGAAATCTCACCTATAACATCTTTATGAGTGTCTGGCTCTATGGAGTCAGACATTTTTTGATGAGAATTTTTATTTTGATTATTTTTTAGATAGGAAACAACCGTTGAGGGTAATGATTTCCTCATGAATGAGGTATTCGAGGACGACATCGAGTTGTCGGGTGGGTACTTGCAGTTGGTGTAATTCGGTAATGTGATGGCTTTCGTGGTCGGCAAGTAGCTCAAGTATGTGTTGTTTGGCTGATGATAGTTGGTCTTCGCTAAACTGGTCGGTACGGTGGTCAAGGCATACATCACATTGCTGACAGTCGTTGGTGCGCTCTTCTCCGAAGTAACGAAGCAACTGGCGTGAACGGCAGACATCGTCGTTTTCCGCATAGTTGATGATAGCATGTATGCGACGTTCGAATTGTTCTTTGCGCTGTTCGTAAATTTCTGGCCCGATGATAATGCGCTCGGTCTCCTCGCGATCACGCAGGTAAGTAATGTAGGGAGTCTTACGTTGGGGAATGAAGTTGAGAATGCCTCGTTGGCTGAGAGCCCTTAGACTAAGGTAGATTTGTTCTTGTGAAAGTCCGGAATGGTTGGCGAGAAGGCTTTCGTCGATGTAGACATAGTCGGCAAAGAGACCTCCGTAGTTGCGGAGTAGTGCGTTTACAACGGTGTCCTCCTGAGCCGATAGGTTCTTAAGTTGATATAGTTCGTTTCGGTTGAGTAGGAATCGCAGTCGCGCAGCAGCTTCGGGCTCTGTTTCATATTCTATATAGCCCGCTTGTTGAAGAATCTTGAGAGATGAGTTGACAAGGGTGGGGAAGTGTCGGAAGGTTTGGCTGAATTTGTCGATATCGAAAGCATGTGTACCCCATGCGCCGCTGCCTGCACCAATCTGATAGAAGAAAGCAAGGTCTTCATATACCTTTCTGATGTAGTCTTTTTCTGGAAAGTTGTCGGAAATGCGTTTGATAAGTTTTCTGTGATCACTTCCGTTGAATAGCAGTACAGCATATGCTTTTTGCCCATCGCGTCCGGCACGACCGGCTTCTTGAAAATAGGCTTCGATAGAGTCAGGGCAGTCGGTGTGAATAACAAGCCTTACGTCGGGCTTGTCGATGCCCATGCCGAAGGCGTTTGTGGCAACCATGACGCGTACTTTGTCATCGTGCCATTGTTGTTGTTGGTGGTCTTTAGTGGCATGTTCAAGACCGGCATGGTAGTATGTAGCACTGATACTGGCAGTGTTGAGTATTTTGCTGATTTCTATGCTTTGTTTTCGGCTGCGCACATAGACGATGGCCGATCCTCTTACGGAGGTGAGGATGTGAATAAGCTCAGCTGTTTTGTCAGTGGCATGGCGAACAACATAGGCAAGGTTCTTGCGCTCGAAGCTCATGCGAAACAGACACTTATCTTTAAAACATAGTTTCTCTTGTATGTCGTCAGCTACCTCTGGCGTAGCAGTAGCTGTGAGAGCAAGTACGGGGATGTTGGGCTTTAATCGGCGAATGTCGGCAATATGGAGATAGGAGGGTCGGAAGTCATATCCCCACTGGCTGATGCAGTGAGCCTCGTCGACGGTGATGAAACTCACTTTAATTCGACGGAGTTTAGTAAGGAAAAATTCGGAATTCAGTCGTTCGGGCGAGATGTAGAGCAGTTTGGTACCGCCGAGAATAGCATTATCGAGTCGAGTAACTACTTCATTGTGTGTCATGCCAGAATAGATGGCTGCCGCCTTAATGCCACGTCGTCGCAGATGGGCAACTTGGTCTTTCATCAGGGCGATGAGGGGAGTGATGACAATGCATGTGCCTTCCATGGCCAGTGCAGGTACTTGAAACGTAATGGACTTGCCGCCGCCTGTCGGCATCAGTCCGAGTGTGTCGTGACCGCTGCCGATGCTCTCAATAATTTCGCGCTGAATACCGCGAAAATCATTGAAGCCGAAATATTCCTGGAGAATGGCTCGGTAGTTCATGGCTCATAGTTCATAGTTTATAGTGCATATTCATAATAGTTCCGATGTGCCAGCCTAATGTTGAACTATGCACTATAGACTATAAATTATTCTTCTCTTGGTCTGATGTCTTCGATTTGTAATTGTATAAGGTTGCGTTTAAAGACATTTTCTTCAATAGTATAGGCAATATCGAAAGCTCGTTTCGACTTGATATACCGTGCCGACGCACTTTGCCCAAAGGCGATGCCGCTAAGTACATTACCTGATTTTGAATCTACCAATTCGAGTTTGATGTGCTCTTGATCGCGCCCTACAACCTTGCTGGTACCATAGTCATAAACGGCTTCAGTACAGAAAACCGGTTTGGGGTTGCAGGGTCCGAAGGGTGCGAAGCGTTTCAGTCCGTTTTGCAGGCGTTTAGCGATGTCGCGGAAGTCGATGACGGCATCGATGTTCAGTGTAGGCTCTGTTTGTTCGGGTTGGATGTGTTCTTCCACATATTGCTGGAAGCGTTGACGGAACTCAGGAATGTCTTTCCAACGCATAGTGAGCCCTGCGGCATAGGTGTGTCCACCGAAGTTGATGAGCAGGTCACGACAACTCTTAATGGCAGCATATACGTCGAAACCTGTGACAGAGCGTGCCGAGCCAGTGGCTAAGTCTCCGTCACGTGTCATGACGACAGTAGGACGGAAATAGATTTCAGTGAGTCGTGAGGCCACAATACCGATGACTCCTTTCTTCCAATTCTCATCGTAGAGTACCATGCTCGATTGATGTTTTTGACTTTCAAGCCTTTCTACAATCTGATTGGCTTCTTCAGTCATTTGGCGGTCAATGTCCTTTCGTTGTTCATTATAGCCATCAATGTGCCGTGCCATCTTTACTGCAACTTGATAGTCGCGTTCCACAAGCAGATCGACGCTCTTGCGCCCGTTCTCCATTCGTCCGGAGGCGTTAATTCGAGGACCGATTTTGAAGATGATGTCGCTCATGGATATTTCTCTTCCGTTCAAACCACACACGTCTATGATAGCTTTTAATCCTATGTTGGGGTTTTGATTAAGCTGTTTCAGGCCGTGGAAAGCAAGAATGCGATTTTCATCTGCAACGGGCACTATGTCTGCAGCTATACTCACGGCGCAGAAGTCGAGTAATGGGATGAGCCGCGAAAATGGAATGCCGTTGTTTTTGGCGAAGGCCTGCATAAGTTTGAAGCCTACACCGCAGCCACATAGTTCCTTGAAGGGATAGCTGTCATCGGGTCGTTTGGGGTTGAGGATAGCCACAGCTGGAGGCATTTCCTCGTCGGGTACATGATGGTCGCAGATGATGAAGTCAATGCCCATCTCTTTTGCCTTAGCAATCTGAGCGATGGCTTTTATACCACAATCAAGAATGATAACAAGTTTTACACCCGTTTTTTTTGCATATTCTAATCCTTTTTCACTTACTCCATAGCCTTCGTCGTAGCGGTCTGGAATGTAATAATCAATGTTCGAGTAGAATTGTTGCAAAAACTTGTAGACCAGCGCCACTGCAGTGCATCCGTCCACATCGTAATCGCCATAGACGAGAATGCGCTCTTTTCGTCCCATAGCATCGTTCAGACGGTCAACAGCAACATCCATATCCTTCATCAAAAAAGGATTGATAAGGTCAGCTAGTTGTGGTCGGAAGAATCGTTTAGCTGCGCTTTCGGTCGTAATGCCACGTCTGATAAGCAGTAATGCCAGTACACTTCCGATATTCAACTTCTCGCCTAGTTCTTTAGCTGTCTGTTGTTCTGTGGCTGTGGGTTCTTGATAATTCCATTTAAAAAGCATTATATATTTTATCTTATTTTTTTCCTTGTTCGGATTGGGGCAAATTACCCCAAACTAATTTCAGCGTGTAAAGTTACAAAGAAAAAATGAGACTGCAATGCTTTTCGGGCGAAAAAGTAGTGTTAAAGATGTTGAAAGGGGAGTTCGCGACTCCCCTTTCAATATCTTTTAGATTCCGATTTTCTTTCGGATTGCCTTTGGTATGGCGTTCTTGTTCACCATATAGTCCATAGTATTGGCGGCGATAAAGGCTTTCGACATATACCAGATACCTTTGTATTCGCCAGTCTCACCCCACGAGTTTTTCACCATGTAGTATTCTCGGCCGTTCTGATCTTTTGCGATGCCATAGATGAGCATGCCGTGGTCGTCGGTGAGTTCCCAATTGTCAAAACGTTCTTGTCGCATTTCCTGCGTAGGAATAATTTCAGGTGCGTTGATGCCTAACGAGTCGATGATATTGGTGCGTTTCGCCTGCGAGAGTTTCAGCCAGCGGGCCATGTCGCTGCCAGCATAGCTTTCCATTTTCTTGGTGTCGTAGGCAAGGGCGAGACCCTTGCGTGTGAAACCTTCTTCGCTGACATCACCGCCCCATGCCACGGTGTAGCCATTCATTACGGCATTGTCGATAATCTGCATCATCTCGTCTATCGGTAGATTCCATGAGCCAGGATTGCGCCAGTTGTCTTGCACTTCTACGGGGAACTCAGTGTAGAATGGGTGGTGAGTATAGCTGGTAATGCTCACGTAGTCGTTCCAATCGAGTCCGAGACTTGCGGCAAAGGTCTGCGGAGTATAGGTCTTGCCTTCGTATGTAAATGTCTCGGGACATTGGCCGAGATAGGCGTCGAGGATGCCCTGCATGCCCACCTTCCACTGATTGGATATTTTCTTGGCCTTATTCTTTGCAATAGCATCCACGTAAGGTTCCAAAAGTGAGAAGAACTCGTTGAAGTTATTGAGCGAGTCGCCGTAAAGAGAACCTGCTGCGGGCATGGCATCTTCAGGGCAGATGCCATAGTTTTTTAGCACGTAGTACACGTCGTAGGCAGAGCCACCCTGTGCGAACTGGCAGTCACCATGCAGACGGACAACCTGAACAGCACGATCCATGTAGGTCTTGTTCTCTACGAATGCCTCGCAGAGATCGTAAGTCTTGCCGCTTTTCTTCAAAATCTCTGCCTCAAAATAGGAGAGTGTGGAGAAAGCCCAGCAGGTGCCTGAGCGGTTTTGGTCTTTGATACTTGTGATGGGAATTTCCTTTACAACAGTGAACACAGGCTTGTTGTCAGCCTCTTGTGCGTTTGCACCGATGGCCATCATGGCGAGCAGTGCGAGTGTGAATACTTTTTTCATTTCTTTGTTTTATAGTTGTTTTGTTAATTATTTGCCATGAATTCCTCCACGTCATCAGGGTGATAGGGTATGCGTCGGGTGCCGAGGAAACGACAACCGTCGGCGGTGATGAGCACGTCGTCTTCGATGCGGATGCCGCCAAAATCTTTGTAAGTCTCCAACATGTCGAAGTTAAGAAACTCTTTGCAGTGGCCGCTCTTGCGCCAGTCATCAATGAGGGCAGGGATGAAGTAGATGCCCGGTTCGTCAGTCACGACGAAGCCTTCTTCCAATCGACGACCCATGCGCAGACAGTTAGTTCCGAATTGTTCAAGGTTGGGCCGTGTCTCGTCGTCGAATCCCACATAGATTTGCCCTAGTCCCTCCATGTCGTGTACATCCATGCCCATCATGTGTCCCAGTCCGTGAGGCAGGAACATCGCATGTGCCCCAGCACGTACAGCTTCTTCGGTGTCGCCACGCATCAGTCCGAGTTCTTTTAGCCGGTCTGTCATCAGCCGGCACACGGCCATGTGTACATCCATGTACTTCACACCAGGCTTTGCCACGTTTAAGACATAGTCATGACATTCTTCAACGATGCTATATATATCGCGCTGTCTTTGGGTATAGTGTCCTGATACGGGGAATGTGCGGGTATTGTCGGAGCAATAGCCTGTGACGGTTTCGGCTCCAGCATCGCAGAGGGCAAGTCGTCCTGCTTCGAGCACGGCCATCGAGGGGTTGCCGTGCATAATCTCGCCGTGTTGCGAGAAGATGGTGGCAAAGCTTACCTGCGAGCCTAATGAATGGGCAATGCCATCCACTTGTCCGCCGACGTATTTCTCCGTCAGCCCTGGTCGTGTGATGCGCATGGCGGTGGTGTGCATCTCATAGCCTATCTCAGCCGCTTTCTCCAGTTCTACGATTTCCTGAGGTTCTTTCACCGATCGCATTTTTACAATCGCCTTGATGAGTTTCAGCGAGGCCGTTCCTTTCTGTTGCAAGGGATGAATGCCAAGCAGATCCATGATTTGAATCATGGTGTCATGACGGTAAGGAGGCAGGAAATGTATGGTGCGTTTCTTGTCGAGCATGTCTTTGCAGAGATGCTGTAATTGTTTTATCGGAAACGACTGGTTTACACCAACTTGAGCTCCTAAATCAGCTACGCTATCAACCGATCCGTACCAGACAATATCCTCTATATCGATATCGTCGCCAAAGAGTATTTCGTAGCCTTCGTCAATGTCGATGACACCTACCAGTCCCTCTCTTTCTATACCAAAGTAGTAGCGGAACGAAGAGTCTTGCCGAAACGGATAGTAGGCATTGGAGGGGTAGTTGTTAGGAGATTCGTTGTTTCCGAAAAGAATGATGACACCCTCGCCGACAAGTTTTCTCAACTCTTCGCGACGGTGTATGTAAGTCTCTTTATTGAACATAATGATGCTTATTTTACCGTGTATTATGTGCAAAATTACGGAAAGTCGAGAGCAGAAGAAAATAAACGGGTTTATTTTTTATGCCGAGGCGCAGTAACTTCGCAACTTTTGTCGCAAAATTACGAAAAATATGCGAGAAAGAAAACAAAATCTTGAAAAAGTTTGGTAAAATGTAATTATTTATATACTTTTGTCAGTCGAAAATAAATATATACTTAACAATATGGCTTCATACTATATTTTAGAGAATAATCAGCAGCAGGGTCCTTTCACAATTGACCAGCTGGCTATGCGTGGCTTAACGCCTTACACAAACGTATGGACAACAGGAATGGCGAACTGGGTTCCGGCCAGTCAGGTACCCGAATTGCAGCAGTTGTTCAATCGTCCGCAGGGATTTCAGGCTCCTCCATATCAGAGTGGAGGCGGGTATCAACCGCAGCCTGCTCCTTCGTACGGTTATAACAGTGGCTACGGTCAACAGCCTCAGGGTGGCCCGTGCCCCAAAACATGGATGGTAGAGTCGATACTTGCTACGTTGTTCTGCTGTCTGCCGTTCGGTATTGTGGGTATCATCAATGCCAGCAAGGTGTCTTCTGCACATGCTGAGGGTCGTTTTGCCGATGCTCAGCGTGCCAGTCAAGACGCAGGAAAGTGGACGAAGATAGCGTTCTGGTTAGGATTAGTGGGTATCATTCTCTATATCCTGTTCTACGTTTTCATCTTCGGCGCAGCATTCCTTGCTAATTCATGACGCCCAGGCGTACGCTGACATTGTGGCTTGTTGTGGGCATAGTGGCTTTAGTCGTCTATTTCCTGTTCGATCCTTCAACGAGCAAGTTTTTTCCCAGTTGTCCGTTTCTGACGCTGACGGGGCTGAAGTGTCCTGGTTGCGGTTCACAGCGGGCAGCACATAGTTTACTGCATCTTGATATAGCAGCTGCTTTTCGTTATAATGCATTGCTGGTAGTTTCCCTGCCGGCAGTGCTTTTTTTGATGGTAGTCGAGTTATTGCGCACACGTTATCCCCGTTTATACTTCCGTGTGCATAGCCAGCCTGTCATTTGGACGGTTGTGGCGATTGTCCTGGTTTGGTGGATTTTGCGGAATTGCTTGCTTTAGCCGCAATGCCTAATGAGTTGTTTCTTCTTGTTTAGGGCTTAGCCCGAGTAAGTCGGGACGCAGACGTTTGGTGCGTTCAAGTGCCTGTTCCATTTCCCATTCTCTGATTCTAGCCTCATGTCCGCTCAGTAGCACCTCGGGCACGCGCCATCCCTTGTATTCGGCGGGCCGCGTGTAGACTGGGGCTGCGAGCAGGTCGTCTTGAAAACTATCTGACAGTGCGCTTTGTTCGTCACCGATAACCCCAGGCACGATGCGCACCACAGCATCGGCAATGATGGCTGCTGCCAGTTCACCCCCAGTAAGCACATAGTCACCCACGCTGATCTCACGTGTAATGAGATGTTCGCGAATGCGGTGGTCAATGCCTTTGTAGTGTCCACAGAGAATAATGAGGTTTTGCTTCAGTGAGAGATTGTTGGCTACGTGCTGGTTGAATAGCTCACCATCGGGCGTGGTGAAGATAACGTCGTCGTAGTCGCGTTCTTCTTTCAAAGCCGTGATACAACGGTCGATGGGCTCGCATTGCATCACCATGCCGGCAGAACCGCCATAGGGATAGTCGTCTACGCGCCGCCATTTGTCGCGTGTGTAGTCGCGCAGGTTATGCAGGTGAATCTCTGCCAATCCCTTCTTCTGTGCCCGTGCCAGAATGCTCTCATTGACGAATCCCTGAAGCATCTCGGGCAGCACCGTGATAATGTCTATTCTCATTTCGCTTGCAAAGTTACAAAAAAAGCATGAAAGATGAATGATACAAGGTAGAATTTTCGCACATAACAGTGGCAAGAAGCCTTTTACGATACAAAAGCATGTTGTTGACGATTCGAAAGCTAAGGTTTCACAAAGTAATAGTATATATTTTACTCGGTAATATATATACTATTACTTGGTGAAAGGTTGTCTTTCGCATGACGAAAACTTGTCTTTTGCCTGGTGGAAACAACGTCTTCGCTTGAGCCATGTAGCGAGGGCTCGTTTTTATTGAAATGTGAAAAAAGTTTATGGCGGTTAGTGTGAGAGGCGGAATGATTCGTCTGTATTATATATATTATAAGGTATATGATGTGAATATGTAACTATTAACTATAATTTTTAAACAGTAATGATATGAGAAAAACAAAAACTCTTTTTAATTTTATGATAGCTTTGGGAGCTATCATGATGTTGGTGTCGTGCTATAAGTTCGGACGAATTGCGGCACCGAAGGTTGTCAATCCTAATGAGGCTTTCGAAGGCCGTATTGTTGCGGTAAACGACAACAACAAAGGTCCGGCATCGGGCTACAGCATTTTCGCGGTGCGTGTGCCAGAGAACTGGACAGTAGAGGTTGGCGATAATGCCTATCAGCAATATGCCACGGGCGACATCACCATCCCTGGCGATGAAAACGATGCAACCAAGCCGGCTGAGAAGGCCAATATCACCGACAGGATGCACTACAGCGCACAGCTCAGCTCGTTCTATAACCAGAGCAACCCGAAGGAGGGCTACACGTGGATGGCCTTCGTGACCGATAATGTGCATCGGCGTGGTTTGCAAGGTCACCAGAACAACAGCTGCGACTCCATCGCGCTGAACTACCGTGTGCTCAACGACGGTGTGGCTGGTGAATACGAACTCGACTACATCATCGGCGACGAGGAGAAAGACTTTGAGCAGTATGGCAACGATGTGAGAAAGGCACTCGGTACGCGTGTCTATTGTACATCGACCGAGGCGTCGACCATCAAGAAAGATGACGGCGACGAGGCTTTCGATCATGTGCAGCCGGAGTACAAGACCAAGGTCAAGGTGCTCGAGGGTGGTACGCCTGTTGTGCACAAACCTATGCTGAGCGTGGCTCAGGAAGAAGTGCCGGTAGGCGAGACCGTCACGGTGAATTATGAAGAGATGAAGTCCGAAACCCGTCTCGAAGTCTTTAAGTATGCCGACCTCATGCCTGTGCTTGCCGGTTCGATGATTGTGGAAGGCGAGCAGGTATTCAACAAAGGAAACTATGAAGTAAGCAACCTTGAGCCGGGCGTATATCACGTGCGTGCTTTCGAGAGCACAAAGGTCGTGGCCGAGACCACGTTCTCTGTGGCCTATCCTGAATTCATGGGCGGCGATGCCAGCCTGTTTGTCATCAACGACCTCCACCTCATGGCACCCGAGTTGCTGGTAGAGGAGGGCGATGCCTTCGACGCCTACCGCATGGGCGATGCGAAGCTCTACAAGGAGAGCCCCGCCATCGTGAATGCCGTTGTCGCCAAGGTACTCGAGGTGAAGCCGACGGCTCTGCTCATCGGCGGCGACCTGACGAAAGACGGCGAGCGCGTGAGCCACGCGTTGCTGGCCAACCTGCTCAAGCCTGTCACCGATGCCGGCATCAAGGTCTATGTGGTTCCCGGTGATCACGATGTGAACAATCCCACTGCTGCCATCTATAGTGGTGCAACCACCACTCCCACCGAGACCGTCACCGCCGACGAGTTTGCTGAGATTTATGCGCCGTTCGGCTTTGCCGATGCCGTGAGCCGCGACGAGACATCGCTCTCGTATATGGCCTATCCGACCGATAAGCTGGCTATACTTTGTCTCGATGCCTGCCGCTACAACGAGAACCTGGCCGCAGCAGATGCAACAACAGAAGGCGGATCTGAGGCCGTGCTGGTGCGCGAGGGACGACTCACCAAGGAAACCCTTGCATGGATGACGACGGCTGTGGCCGACGCTCAGGCTTCGGGCAGAAAGGTCGTCGCGCTGATGCACCATCTCGTTTCAGCACCGTTCAATGGCTACGATGTCGTGGGTCCCGTTGTCAACGGACAGTCGGCCGACCTTGCCAGCATGTTTGCAGGAGGGTCTGAGGAAGGCGAAGAGACCGAACCGCCCTATGAGGTCAGCAACGGCGACGTGCAGGATGCTTTTGCCAAGGCAGGCATCTCCGTAATCTTCACCGGCGATGCCCAGGCTACCGACATTCAGCATGTGACAACTCCCAGCGAAGGCAAACTCTATCAGGTGACAACAGGTGCACTCACCTCGTTCGACTGTCCCTATCGTCTGGTCAGTGTGACCGACGAGGGTCTCGACATCGACACCCGTGTCATCAAGGAGGTTGAGGGCATCGAACTTCCCGAAGGAATGACTCTCGAAGACTATGCATACGACCGGCTGAAGAACGATACACCGAGACTGGTGGAAGATTTCTGCGCAAAATATTGGGACATCATCGACCCCATCTTCAAAGATAACTTCACGTTCGAGTACAATGAGGGCGATCTTATCAACAAGAACGATTTTATGCGTATTCCCGAAAGTCCTGAAGATATGGCTCAGCGTGTGAACAACAACATTACACAGCCGCTGATAAACATCATTGCCACCTTTGTCGAGGGTAACGAGCATCTGAAAGATTCGCAGAAACTTGTCGACGACTTGAAGGCCGGCTTCGACGGATTCTTCGATTCGCTCAACACGTTGCCATCCTTCATTACCCCGATGATTAAGGAAGGTTTTGCCGAGGCAGGTCTCGATACCGACGCACTCGTGGAGAGTGTAGTGGGCAGTCTGGCCTACAACTATCTCGGAGCACCCGACAACGTGAGCAACGACCTCTTCATCCATATCCCGTTTGAAGCAACCACAGGCATCAACAAGGTGCAGCGTGAAGAGGCTGGCATAGAGGAATCAGTTGTCTACGATCTTCAAGGCCGTCGCATCAATGGTTCATCCCTCCCGAAGGGTATCTATGTGAAGGGTGGCAAGAAGTTTGTTGTTAAGTAAGACAAAAGAGTAAGGTTTGTTTAAATAGTTAATAGAAGGACGGGTGCGGGTCGTTTTCATGTTGGCGGCTCGCACTTGTTTTTTATAAACGCCACGTTTACACCCCGTAAACGATACGATTTTTTCAATAAACAATAAGGGCAGCTAAAACAAGCTGCCCTCTATTTCTGTTCTTTGCTTTGCAGGGGTGGGGGAGGAGTCGGCTTTTTCTCCCGAAGAATTGGGGGGAGACGAGGCGGCAAAGCGTGTCACAAATTCGTCCTCTGAGATGATGGGGATGCCCAGTTGCTGGGCTTTTTGGTTTTTGCCCGAGGTGGAGGTTACGTCGTTGTTAATAAGAAAACTGGTCGCACCACTGACACTACCGGCCACTCGCCCGCCCTGGCTCTCTATGTAAGCTTTTAATGCGTTACGGTTGCTGTAGTGGTGAACATCGCCCGTGATGACAAAAGTGAGTCCCTCGCAGGAATTTCCTGTAGGTGAAGATTGTTGCTGGCTGATGCTGACCTCGTCGAGAAGGCGGTGAAGCATGGCAAGGTTGTCTTCGTCCTTCATCCACGTGATGAACGAGGCGGATTTCTCCGGCCCGATGCCGTCGATGTGGGCGAAGAAATCGGGTGCCGGAGCATCGGCAGCCTGACGGATGAGCTCGTCGAACGGATAGGCTGAAAGCAGTCGCTTGCACACGTCGCGCCCACAGAGTGGGATGGAGAGCGCATAGAGCAATTGCTGGGCATCGACCTCACGGGCATGGTCGACAGAGGCTATGATGTTGGCAGCCGACTTCTGGCCGAAGCCTTCGAGCGCAGCCATCTCGTGCACATGTTCGTGAAGGCGGAAGATGTCGGCATACTGTTGTACCCAACCGAGGTTGACAAACCGTGCGAGGGTTTGCTCGGAGATGCCGTCGATGTTGACGCCCTCTTTCGAGACGAAGCGGGCCAGTTTCTTCAGCTGCTTGGCCGGACAGGTGGGGTTGGTGCAGTGCAGGGTGCGAGTGCCGCTGGCCTCGCTGACCACTACCTCGGTGGGATGTTGGCAGACGGGACACTGGGCAGGAATGTCGAGCGTGCCGACGGTCTGGTCTACCTTGATGACTTTGGGAATAATCTTATTGGCCTTGATGACTTGCAGACGTGTGCCCTTGCCGCCAATGCCGAGCCGTTTACACTCGCTGATGTTGCAGAGCGAGGCCCGCTTGACGGTGGTGCCCTCGAGCTCTACGGGCCGGAAGATGGCGACGGGCGAGATGGTGCTGGCTGCACACGACCACTCCACCTCGATGAGTTCGGTCTCGGCAGCCTCGTCGCGCCACTTGAAGGCCAGTCCGGCGCGTGTGGCGTGATGGCCGGTGATGCTGCCGGTCGCGGCATAGGCGGTATCGTCGTACACTACAACGAGGCCGTCGACGGGGTAGGGACACTGCTCGGGATTCCACGAGTCGATGGCTTGTTCAAGGTTTTCGTAGGTAGGGTGTTCTACAAGTCGGTGTGCAACGGTGGTCATGCCTTGCCGGGCAATGAAGTCCATGCGCGAGCCCCAAGAAAGGATGGAAGGGGCTGCCACCAGCGTGAACGGTATCCACTGGATGTTTCTACGGCGCACCTCGTCGATGTCTTTCAGCGTGAGCGAGCCCGATGCCAGGTTGCGCGGATTGGCATAGTCTTCGCCGCTCTCCAACAGAAAACGGTCGAAGTCGGCATAGCTGATGACGGCTTCACCGCGAATGACGACGTGACTCTGCTCCGGGATGGTCTGCGGGATTCCGCTGATGGCTTTAGCCAGATGGGTGATGTTGGTGCCGATACGGCCGTTTCCTCGTGTGACGACCTTTGTCAGTCGGCCGCCGTCGTAGGTGACGACAAGCGTCAGACCGTCGAGTTTCCACGAAATCCAGACGGGGCGGCCCTCTGCCCACTTCTCCACATCGGCCACCTGCTTGGTCTTGGCCAGCGAGAGTGCAGGAAATTCGTGCTCCTCTTTCTGTCCGGCGATGTGGTCTTCTGAAACCTTCGCTGTGGGACTGTCGGGCAGCACGGTGCCCGTCTCTTCCTCCAGCCGCTTGAGTTGGTCGAAGAGCGCATCCCACTCGTAGTCGGTCATCAGTTCGCCTTGGCCGTTGTAGTAGGCTTCCGATGCCTGGTTCAGCCGGTCAATCAGCTGTTGCATCTGTTGTGTCTTGTCCATAGGTAGATGAATTTTGTCTGCAAAAATAATGCAAATCGAACGCCTTCAAGCTTGCTTGAGATGGCTGAGATGCAGCTTATTTTCTGCAAAAATAATGCAAATCGAACGCCTTCAAGCTTGCTTGAGATAGCTGAGATGCAGCTTATTTTCTGCAAAAGTAATAAAAAAAATGAAAATTGTCAATTAAATTTTGTACTTTTGTACGCATGAAAGTTTTTGTTGGAAAAGAGATAGAAGCCGTGTGCCCCGAGTTTGTGGGTGCATGTGTAGAGGCCAACGTCGTGAATACGCCTTATAGCGAAGGCCTGTGGCAGGAAATCAACGCGTTGGAGGCAGCATTTCGCGCGGAGCTTACAACAGAGTCGTTGAAAGACATCCCGAGTATCGCCGCCACACGACGTATATATAAGAAATGTGGGAAAGACCCGTCGCGCTATCGTCCGGCATCAGAGGCGCTCATCCGCAGGATGCTTCAGGGAAAAGAACTCTACAAGGTCGACACGCTGGTCGACTTGATCAACCTGGCCAGCATCCGTTTTGGCTATAGCATCGGAGGATTCGATGCCGATAAGTTTGTAGGCGAAACACTTACCCTCGGTGTAGGTCGCGAGGGTGAGCCCTACGAGGGTATCGGTCGCGGACAAATCAACATAGCCGGACTGCCCGTCTACCGCGATGCTGAGGGTGGGGTGGGAACACCCACGAGCGACCACGAGCGTACAAAGATTACACTTGCCACCCGCCGACTCGTCGTTCTCATCAATGGCTACGATGGCAACCGCGAACGCGTTTGCCAGAATGCAGAATACATACAAATGCTTTTACAGAAGTATGCCAATAGTGATGGTGGCAGCTATTTCTTGTTTTTATAACTGAGTGCGGCTCCGATGGCTGTGCAAAACTCGGCGTGTTCTGGAACATGGAAACACACGTTGTAAAGCTTTTCCGTTGCTAAGAAAACACGCTGGCACTGAGGAAGTTGTGATAGGTGACCAATCATCACGAAATCTTTTATTCCACTGCCAAGTGAGGAAAGTATGCTGGCCGAGCAGATGCTCTGCAGTACCATCCAGATTAGTCCGATGGCAATGTCTTCGGGCGAGGCGTTGCTTTTAGCGTTTCCCCATAGTGAGGCGATGGCATCCATCGGAAGTCCAGGTAACGGATGGGCACTGATGTCGCCTATAAGCACGTTGATGTTTGCGATGTTGCCCGCTTCTGCCAGAGTTGATACCTGCTTGATGTCATCGGTTTGCAGGAGCAGTCGCGACAACCCTTGCAGCGTGCCGCCGCCGACTCCAATGCCACCGATGTGACGAATGTCATCATGGTCGCACTTGATGATACTTGTTCCTGTTCCCATACTGACGACCATCATCCGTTCAAGATTGATGTCGTGGCGTGCCCCGAGACCGTCGGCAATAAACTCCTCGGCCTTTTCGGTAGGCAGACCGTAGACAGGTGAGTTGATGTAGGCACTACCCACACCTGTCAGCATGACCCGCTCTACGTCGGAGAGTTTGATATGGTTGTCGTAGAGGTATTTGCCAAAAGCACCGTAGAGGGAGGACACGGGGTCAGTCGCTTTAATACGGATGGGAGAGACAACTATACCGCTGTCTGCGATGCCTACTATTTTTGTCGTGCTGATGCCGACATCGATTCCGATAACAATGGCCATAGGTCTCTGATTTTTCGGCAAAAATAATAAAATTTGATGAAAGAACATAACAGATTTGACATTTTCATTCAAAAAGTATAAAAAATCCACATCTTCACTGATTTGTGCGAAGATGTGGAATTCGTTTTCTTTTATTTTTTAGAAGAGTTATTGGACGTGTATTTTAAAGGTTTGTCCATTGCTAATCTTCACGATGAATACGCCAGATGGAAGATTGATGCGTTCATCTTCTTTGCACGACATCAAAGATGTAACCATTTGACCTGCAGAACTCCACACTTGAAGGCTCAGACCATCAGCGTAAAGCACGCGAATGAATCCCTTTCCCGCTATACAACGAGGATTGCCTGTGGTAACCAGATTATCTATTCCTGTAGTCGTCCCCACGTTGAACGTCAGTGTATTTCCATAAATTGTTCCACTGGATGTTTCTACGAAAGCGCGAAGGCTATATACACCATCAGCAAGCTCCGAAGTGTCAATGGTGCCGAACATCGTATCGTCGGTGAGCACGCGGGTAATCTCTCCAACACTTTTCGCACGTTTGAAGCTACTATTAGTCTTTGCTTTGGTGAGCCAATATTCGTAGCCTTGCTGTTCTACTACTTCTGAACCAGCCACATAGTAACCGCAGAGCACGATGCTGTTGTTCTCGCTGTCAGTACGGTAGAGCGTATAAGCCGTAGCTGGATAAAGTATAAATTCCCTTTCTGTTCGGAAGTCTTTCCAGTCGCCGTAATAGAAGAAATCAGTCTCATCGGCATTCTTTCCATAGCGCACAGCCGCGCGGAATTCATATTCAGTATCAGCATCAAGCATACCATTGACAAGAGTCAGCACGATAGAGCCGTCATCGTCGAGCCGACCTTGGGTGAAACGCGGTGCTGTTGTCCACCCTTGCTTCTTCTTCCACTGGAAACCAAACTGAGCACCGCTGTAGCTGTCGCAGACAATAGTACCGCTGAGCGTGGCAGAGCTATTGGAGATGTTTTTGACCACAGCACTTGTTTGGGCGGTGATTGGCAGGGTGGAAAAACTGCCTGTTCCACTTACTCGCCCACCTTCTTTCGTGTCAACAAAATAGGTATAAGTACATTTCGTATTGGGTGTTAAACCTGTCAAGCGTACCGTACCATTTGGGTTGAGGGAATAAATTGTATTGTTGAAAATGATACCTGATGCCGTCTTGGTAGTCGTGCCCGCAGAGATAGTTCCCATCTTTACGAGTGCGCTGGTTTGCAGTGGGGTCACAGTACCGGCATAGACCTTAACGCTTGCTGTTTGAACCATAATATAATTGTTGAAAGTCTCACCACTCACCGTCCATTGCAAATCTACACGATAGGATCGGTCGGGCGTGAGTCCTGTCAAGTCAATGCTATTACCTGATAATGACTTCCACTCTCCGTAGTCTATCCGGTAACTTAAATTGGTGATAGTTGCAGTTCCTGCTTCTGTATAGACATTTACTCGTGCAGAGGTTTGTGTCACATTACTTGAGCTAATATTTACACCAACGGGTAAAGTCTTGAATTCAATAGCTTCTTTATATTCTTGCCCATCCGCAGTTTTGGCCACAGCGTAATATGTGTAACTTGTGTTTGGCAATAGCCCTGAAAGATTGGCATATATCATGTTATCCAGTAGTGTAGCTGGTGTTTCATTTTCATAAACGCCAGTCGCTGCAGCCCAGCTTTCAATGTCATATACATAATGAATTTCTCCAGTCTCTTCGTCCCACCATTCATCGGTTTTATATGCGATTTTTTCAGATTCACTTAAAGCGTTGAATAACCTCTCAAGTTCTTCGTAAGAATAAGATATATTTTGTATGAATTTATACTTCACGCCAGTTTCATTTGTGGGAACAACATTTGCCTGTAATGTGGTTGTAGTCTGGGTGACACTATTTGAGGACACGGATTCAAAGAAGGTAGGTGTAAAACATATTTTTTCTTCGTCCGTTATGAGAACTACAGCATTACGTGGAATTTCAAGATTCCATATTTTCCCGACAAAAGAGCCATATGCTGTTGTTTGCCAACTAATAGTATGTTTTCCGGCACTTAGAGTCTCAGTTAGGAGCCCTTTATTTGTTCCGTTATCGGTTAATGTTCCTTTTAATGTGCCATCAATATAGCAGGACATTCTACTGTAGAGATAATAATACTTTGTTTCTTGGCCAGTTCTTTGTGCAGAAATCCCTTTATGATAACCATCAACACTCCATTCAAAGCTAATAGTTGTAGCCTCTTTTAATTCAAAACTTATAGATAAAGGCATATTGTAGCCTAAAGATGCAGAAGATCGAGAACATTGTACGTAATTACTATAAGAGTTCCAGTAACTGTCCTTACTAACAACCTGACAATATTGCGAGGCTTCTATTTTTGTCAAAGATTTAATGAAGTTTGGGTTGTTGATTTCGACAGTAGGAACGTTTATTTTAGGAGTATCCATAACAAAAACTTTTCCGTTTATCTTTGTTTGTAAACCAAATCCAAAAATATAACCAGGTTGTAATTGTACTTCTTGTGCAAATCGTTCTTCGCTCGATAGTATATCTGTTGTTCCATATAAATAGAGACTATAAGTGTCGTCAAATTCTTTGCCTTTATATACCTCTGTTGTCTTAAAAATGTTTATTTTTTTGCTCTCAAGTGGCGGTGCATCGCCACGAATGATTCGTCCATGCACAATGGCACTACGTTGATGAACATCGGTGATGCTGTCAATATAAAGTTCAATGCCCTTGGTACTGAAGGTCAGTTCTTCGCTGTACGAAAAGCCGCCTGTACGCTCTACGAAGGTTCGTGCGGTATAGGAAGTCTCTACGTCAAGATTGGTGAAATCGAATGTAAATGTCTGTTCCTCTCCAGTAAACTCCTTTGTTGTCCATTCTGAGGCTTCAGCTTTTTTGATTTGCATACCACAGCTGTAAATACGTGCTTCGCCATAATCCACGCTGCCTTGGAGCTTGGCGGTAGTTTGTGTGGTAGAGACCACTTGAGGTTGTAAGGCTCTAATGTCTGTTGTCGTAAAATTAGCCGTTTCACTATAGATAATTTCATTTCCTATAAGTTGTATATAGCTGCGGTAATCGTACTTGCTGCTTGGCTGGAGTTTGGTGAGGTCGGCAAACAGACTATCACCACGTTCTTCAACAACTGCTTTTACCCACGTACTTCCCGCACTGATTTTGTATTCCAGCCCTCTGCTGACTGCTTCTGCATCGCCATACACAGCCTCTCCCCTGATGGTCGCCGTGGTCTGACGCAGGTTAATGGCGGGTGCAGTAGTGGCGGTGATAGCTTTGGTTGTAAATGAAACAAGCTCAGAGTCGTTGACGGGCCACTTCTCTTCTAACGTGCTGCTATAGGTCGGAATGAGATAAGGCTGCGCACTACTGGTGGCGTTCGGATTTAAGCCTGTGAAAGTGTAGGAGATCTTACCATTGGCTATGGCAATGGGTATTTTAAAGTCACTACCGATATTCACATTCTTAATATATGCAGAATAAGAAGTGCCAGTATAATAGCTTCCCCAATTTATCGTGTGTGTGCCGGCAGGCAACAATCTAGTTACGGTTTTATATTCGTCGGTAGCATTGCAAGCTATCGTGGTACCGTCTTCCACATAGTTGATTCTTCCTCCAGAGACTTGGTAATCGAATGAGATAGTACAGGCCTCGGTTAGAGTAAACGTTACTGTGAGGTATTGATTATTTGTTTTTGTCGTGTTGTAAACATATCCGGACGTGCTGAATTTCCAATAGGTGGAATTGTAACTTATTTCAGGTTTGCATGATGAGTTTTTGTCATAGAAAGCATCTTCTATCGTTGAAACAGTTAATGCTCGCCGTGGGGCATTGATGCGGAAACTGTTGGTTCCTAATCCAGACCCTGACCCGGCCCCAGATCCTCCCGACGAAGATGTCGTTTTCAGATACTCTCCTGCATACTTATAAAAGCCAGCCTCGACAGCAGCATCTCCTGCATCCACATCACATTCCACGGTGGCAGTTGTCTGGGTAGTGTTAACGACACGCGGTGTGCCAATGCTAATGCCGAGTGTGCGGAACTGGCGGACGGATCCATAGACTTTATAGCCGTTGACGGTGCCATATGCACGATACAAATAGTTTTGTCCAGGGTAGAGGTTTGACAGACGCGCTTCTGGTGACATCGAACAATCAATCCATTCACCGGGGGTTGTGTTGTGCATTTCAAGATTACGAATCTGGCCTACGCCGTCGCCCACACTTTCCACCGAGGTGCGCACATATTGCCACTTCAGCGTATGCTTGCCGGCTTCTATCATCGTTGCGAAAGCACCGGTTTTTTCGCCCGAAACGTTAAGAACAATATTTCCGTCGACAACAAACTGTAGTTTTCCCATGTCCTCTTGTGACGATACACGATATTGGAAACTGACATCTGTTCTTTTTGAGAATGTGACCGTAGTGCTGAAGTCTGAGGTCAGCAATGCCGAGGTGAGGTCGTAGTAGCTTTCCACCCATCCTTGGGAACTGACGGTGCGCCAAGGTTTTGAGCCTTGAGTAAACACAACAGGGTCGCTTGTAGCGGTGAGTAACTGTGTGGCGAAGGCATCTAGTGTAGGAAGCGTACCATACTTGTACTCAAAACCTTTTTGTGTGCTGCCGTCAGCAAATTGTCCGTACAGGGTGGCTCGTGTCTGGGTGATATTCCCGACAGGGCCAGTTGTCACTTGTTGGGCCGAAAGGTCTGACAACAACGAATTGATTATTGCCCAAAACAGAAAAACTGCAATTCTTTTCATCGATACAATGGTCATCATGCCTCCAGCTGCCAAAAGAGCATTCTTATTAACGTTAGAAGCGTGGAGCTGTATGCCGCTTCTTCGAATGGAGGTCGTGAGAATTACCCTAAGATGCAGATGCGGCAATAAGTCCACGCCATACACGCGAACCATTACGCCAATCTTGCATCTTATAGAAATTTCTTACGTTTCCATTCGCAAGTCGAGCATAACGCTTCGTTGGTTCTATTCTGTGCAATCTATTCGGATTGCGATTGCAAAAATACGAAATTATTTCTAAACAATGCAAAAATCACAATTATTTTCTTAAAAAGGTATTCTTCTTTCCATAGTTTTGATTATTTTTGCATACGGGAATCAAACGCGGCATGCCGCGTCACTATATCTCAGATATATATGGAAAAGAAACATTACGAAGTAGTGGCGGCAGTTGTCAAGGATGGCGACCGCTATCTCTGTACGCAGCGCACCCGTTCGCGGCTGAAGTATATCACCGAGCGTTGGGAGTTTCCTGGGGGTAAGGTTAAGGAGGGAGAGTCGGATCATGAGGCTCTGCTCCGCGAAATCAAGGAGGAGATGGACTGGGACATTTATGTGGGTCGGTGTCTCGGCACAGTGGAACACGACTATCCCGATTTTTCCATCACCCTGAAAGCCTACGACTGCAGACCCGGCGACGGCGATTTCAAACTCTATGAGCACCTCGACGCCCGATGGCTCACACGCGAGGAAATGAAAAACTTGCGATGGACCGAGGCCGACCGCAAGTTGTTGGAGTTGCTATGATATACCGAATGTATGTCTTCTGAAGAAAATTCCCTAGGGAATTTGCCGTGAAAGAGCGTCTTTCAGACAAAATTCCCTAGGGATTTTTTTCTGAATACTATGCCTTGGCCTTCATCGTTGCCCAGACGACGTAGCCGATGAGCAACAGATAGGCTCCGAGTGAGGCAACCTCACTCCACGAGTTGGCCAACCATGAACTGGCAACCATGTCGACGTTAGCAAACTTCAGCAGTGCGCTGACGACGCCCATGAGTGCGCCGCCGGCAATGAGGCCCGAGGCAATCAGCGTACCCATTTCTCCACGCGACTTATTCACCGTTTCATCCTTTGAGCGCGACGTGACATACCAGCTGATGGCACCGCCCACGAGCAACGGAAGGTTGAGCTCAAGCGGGATGAACATGCCCAGCGCAAAGGCCAGCGCGGGAATCTTACACCATGTCAGCACAATGGCTATCAGTGCACCGATGCCATAGAGCAGCCAGGGAGCACCGGCTCCGTTCATCATCGGTTCTATCACGGCAGCCATGGCGTTGGCTTGGGGTGCTACGAGGTGTCCCTCTACGTCGGGGTTGAAGCCGTAGGTCTGGTTGAGCAACATCATCACACCACCCACCGTGGCAGCTGATACCAGCGTACCCAGGAATTTCCATTGCTGCTGCTTGCGCGGCGTGGAGCCGAGCCAGTAGCCTATCTTGAGGTCGGTGATGAAACAGCCTGCCATAGAAAGTGCAGTGCACACCACACCACCCATGATGAGTGCTGCCAACATGCCACCAGAACCACTCAGGCCGACTCCCGCCATCACGACCGAAGCCAGGATGAGTGTCATCAGCGTCATTCCGCTGACGGGGTTAGACCCTACGATGGCAATGGCATTTGCAGCCACGGTGGTGAAGAGGAAGGCTATGACAGCCGTGAGCAGAATGGCCACCACAGCAAACAGCAGGTTGTGCATCACGCCAAGCCAGAAGAAAATAAACGTCAGTAACAGTGCCGCAACGGAGGCAATGCCGATGAACTTAAACGACAAGTCGCGTTGTGTGCGCACTTGTTCCTCTTGTCCGCTGGCACCGCCCTTCAGTTCTTTCGAGGCCAGTCCGACAGCGTTCTTGATGATGCCCCACGAACGAATGATGCCGATAATGCCGGCCATGGCAATGCCGCCGATACCAATTGAACGGGCATAGGTCTTGAAAATCATCTCGGGTGACATCTCACCTACTGTCTGTGTGATGGTAGCTCCACCGATATTGAGCACCTGGTCGCCGAAAATCAGCGACATACCTGGAACGATAAGCCACCATACTGCGATGGAGCCGAGGCAGATATACAATGCATATTTTAGTCCGATGATATAGCCGAGGCCAAGTACTGCGGCACTGGTGTTCATTTTGAATACCAGTTTTGCTTTGTCTGCCAATTGTTCGCCATAAATAACGGCACGACTCGTAAACACCTCATTCCACCAGCCGAAGGTGGTCACAATGAAATCGTAGAGGCCACCGATGAGGCCTGCTATCAGCAATGGTTTGGCCTGACTTCCGCCTTTGGCACCAGAGACAAGCACTTGCGTGGTTGCCGTAGCCTCGGGGAAAGGATATTTTCCATGCATTTCTGAGACAAAATATTTGCGGAATGGAATGAGAAACAATATGCCAAGCACACCTCCCAGAGCCGAAGCCAGGAAGATGTTGACAAAGTCGGCCGTCATGTCGGGGTATTTGGCTTGTAGAATATAGATGGCTGGGAGTGTGAAGATAGCTCCTGCCACGATAGCCCCCGAGCAGGCTCCAATGCTTTGTATGATGACATTCTCGCCCAATGCGCCTTTGCGTTTTGCAGCGGTGCTTACCCCGACAGCAATAATGGCGATGGGGATGGCGGCCTCAAACACTTGTCCGACTTTCAGACCGAGATACGCTGCGGCTGCTGAGAATAGGATGGCCATGAGTACGCCCCACGCTACTGACCATATGTTTACTTCGGCATACGTCTTGTCTGGTCTCATGACGGGTTCATATTGTTCGCCCTCGTTTAGTTCCCGAAACGCGTTTTCGGGTAATTGCATCATGTTTTTCTCTTTCTCTTCCATGTTTATAAACGTTATGTTTTCGACCTGCAAAGGTACTGTTTTTTATTGGAAAACGCAACATTCATATTTAAAAATAGCATAATAATTTGGAGAATGACGAAAAAATGATTACCTTTGTCGCCCGTTTCGCCTAAATTTATGAATTAATATAATTTGATTGACATGAAGAAAATTACGCTTATTTTGTCGCTGCTAATAGCGACGGTTGCCGCTAACGCCATTCCGGCAAAGCGCGGTGTGTGGAAGAGCATCAAGCTCGCCAACGGTACGGAGGTGCGTGCTCAGCTTGTCGGTGACGAACATCATCATTTCTGGAAGACAGCCGACGGCTCAAGCTATGTGTTCGACGTTCAGAAAAAGCATTTTGTGAAGGCTAATGAAGCCAAACTCATGAAACAGGTAAATGCTCGTCGGGCTCGGATAGGTAAGGCTCGTGCAGAGCGTCTGGCCAAGCTGAAGGACACGAAAGCATTGGCAAAAGGGAGTTGGGCAACCAACCGTTTCGAGGGAACGAAGAAGGGTTTGGTTATTCTGGTGAATTTCGATGACACGAAATTCCTTGCCGATCATACTCAAACACTCTACAACCGCATCTGCAATGAGGAGAACTTCACCAGTGCCGACGGTTTTAAAGGTTCGGTCCGCGACTATTTCAAAGCGCAGAGTCTTGGTGTCTTCGACTTGCAGTTCGATGTGGTGGGGCCTGTGCCATTGGCACATGGCTATGCCTATTATGGTGCGGCCGATGAGGAGGCTGGCATAGAAGATGACGGGCGAGCTAACGAGATGGTCATAGAGGCTTGTATGGGTGTCGTTGACAAGGTGAATTTTGCCGACTATGACTGGGACGGTGACGGATTTGTAGACCAGGTGTTTGTTCTCTATGCTGGCAAAGGATCTGCCGACACTGGTGATAACGACCTCATCTGGCCCCATGAGTATGAGCTCTCGGGTTACGGCTATGAGGACGAAGAGGGAAATGTGGTTTACAACTCTCCGCTTGAGCTCGACGGTGTGAAGATCGATACCTATGCTTGCGCTAACGAAATCATGGCTTCTGGAACCATCGATGGTATCGGCACGTTCTGCCATGAGTTTTCTCATTGTCTTGGCTATCCTGACATGTACGATACCAACTATGAGGGCAATTTCGGTATGGGAGAGTTCGACCTGATGGACGGCGGTGCCTATAACGGCAACGGCTTCCTTCCTGCGGGTTACACCAGCTGGGAGCGCATGGAGGCAGGATGGCTTGAGCCCATTGAACTCAACAACGAGGACAAGGCCGTTACGGGTATGAAAGCCATCAACGAAGGTGGTGAGGCTTACATCATGTACAATCAGGCAAACAAGAATGAATACTTCCTGCTTGAGAACCGCCAGAAGAAAGGTTGGGATGCCGAATTGCCCGACAATGGTCTCATGATTACTCATGTTGACTACGATGAAGAGCTGTTTGCCAACAACATTGTGAATACTGTTTCCTCTTTCTCATGGCAAGACGCCTATGATTACTACATCGCCTACTATGAAGACTATGCCGCTTCTTATAACCTTACCCTTGAAGAATTGTTAGACTACTGGGAAATGACCATTGCCGATCTTGAGGCTGAGGCCGAGGAATATGCCGATCAGATGGCTGCCGTGTATAACCCCCACCAGCGCATGACTATCGTTCATGCCGATGGCGATGATGACAAGGCTTATTACGATGCAGACTATGGCTATTATGAGCAGCAGACCACTGACACCGACCTCTATCCCATCGAGGATAATAATGTATTTGACAACAATTCTGTGCCCAATGCAAAGCTGTACTATCCCAACTCCGACGGTCGTAAATATTTGAACCATGGTGTGGAGGCTATCACGCAGAATGCCGATGGTACCATCTCGTTCAACTTCAAGGCCGTCTCTACCAAGGTATTCCCCGAGGTCGGAACAGTCCTGTTCTACGAAAGCTTCAACAATCACAATGGTAAGGGTGGCAACGATAACCTCTGGAGTGGAAACATTGCCAGTGCGAAGTTCGATCCAGACCTTGACGGATGGGAAGTTTATCATACTACAGACTGGGAGAGTTTCACTGAGGGAACTGGCTACGGTGCTAACAAGTGTGCACGTTTCGGAACCAGCAGGTACTCACCTGTCGTGCTCTCGCCACTCTTCAGTCTTGCAGGAAAGGCTACCCTCACATTCAAAGTCGCTCCTTGGGGAACTGATGACAAAGGAATAGAAGTCTATTTGGAGAACAATGAAGATGGTTCCTATATTGCGATTACTGAAGATGGCGAGGAGATGACTGCCGAACAATGGAACGAGTATTCGTTCGACATCGAGGGCGATGATTCCGACTACTACCTCTCGTTCTATCCTGACAAGCGCATCTTCCTCGACGAGGTGAAGGTGGTTTATACCGCCGAGCCTGAGATTACCGGCATTGAGAAGGTGGAGAGTGAAGGACGTAAAACGAAGATCAGCGATAAACGCATCTACACCATCGACGGTCGCTATGTGGGTACCAATATGAACTCTCTACAGCACGGTATCTACATTATCAACGGTAAAAAAATAGTGAAATAATTACTGCAGAAACGCGGGTTCTAATGCGGAAGACCGTCGCTCGCGTAAAATTTTCACGAGAATTTATTCCGAAGGCTTATCTTTCAGAAAATTCTCGTGAAAATTTTTTGAGTTCTTTACGTTAAAAAAAATGATTTTTTCGATTTTAAAATGAAAAAGTTGTATTTTTGCAAAGAAATAGTAAAGTATCACTTTTTTCAAATTTGACAAAGATGAAAGCAAAACGATTATCAAATTGGATGGTCAGCCTGTTAGTGGGTTGTTTGTCGCTGCTCGGACTTAACTCCTGTGTCAGTAAGAAGGAAGTGGCCCGTATGCAACAGGAAATGCAAGATGTTATTGACCAGAAAAATTCCGAAATCGCTGCTCTTCAAGCAACTTTAGCCGCACGCGATGCCGAGGTTAAAGAATTGCGTTACCGTGAAGAGATGGGTCGACAGAAGTTGCTTTATGGAGGTCCTAACCGTCCATTCCAAAAAATAGAGGAATAGGCGATGAATCTCCGTAAACGTATTGGGCTCGAGATAGAGCGGCGATTGCAAAAAGACCTTGCCGCTGAGCATCCTCTCTATCAATTTTTTTGGGAGTGTACGTTGCGTTGCAACTTGCATTGTCAGCATTGTGGAAGCGACTGCAAGGTAGAGGCGCGTGAGGATATGCCTGCGGAAGACTTCCTGCGTGTGCTCGACGGCATTAAGGTGCATACAGACCCTCATAAGGTGTTTGTCATCGTTACTGGAGGCGAGCCACTACTCCGTCCCGACCTCGATAGCGTGGGCCGTGCGATCTATGACCGAGGATTCCCTTGGGGTATCGTCACTAATGGAATGTTGCTCTCCAAAGAACGTCTTTCTAGGCTTTATCATGCTGGAATGCATACTGTGGCTATGAGTCTCGACGGCCTGGAGGAGAACCACAACTGGATGCGGGGCCATAATGAAAGCTTCCGCCGAGCCAATGAGGCACTTGATGCGCTTGTAGAGGAAAAACGTATCATCTTTGACATCGTCACTTGTGTCACAGAGCATAATTTCTCAGAAATTCCTAAGCTGAAGGAATTTCTGATTGAAAAAGGTGTGCGTGAGTGGCGGCTAATTACCGTCTTTCCAGTAGGCCGCGCCGCTGAGAATCCCGAGTTGCAACTTACTAACAGACATTTTCAAGAACTCATGGAGTTCATTAAAGCCACTCGAAAGGAAGGTCGCATCAAAGCCTCCTACGGCTGTGAGGGTTTCCTCGGCGATCATGAGTTCGACGTGCGCGATGGGTCCTTCTTCTGCAAGGCCGGTATCACCGTAGGCTCCGTGCTTAATGACGGCAGCATTTCTGCCTGCAGCAGCATCCGTTCCAATTACCATCAGGGTAATATCTATTGCGATGATTTCTGGGAAGTCTGGCAGAACCGTTTCCAAGTGTTTCGCGACCGCACGTGGAAGAAGATTGGTGAATGTGCTGATTGTAAGATGTGGCGCTATTGTGAGGGCAGTGGTATGCACCTGCGTGATGATGAAGGTCGATTACTCCTTTGCCATTGGAAAAAAATAGTACCTTAAGTGAATTGAAGGGGGCATATGTTTTTAGCTGTAGAGAAGAAGAGTGTCAGTTAGAAAGGCAAATATATTATTGATTAAAAAAGCGGGCGGAACAAATAGTTCCGCCCGCTTTCTGAAAATGAGTCCTTCTCCGAAACTGTCAATAATAATGGGCTTTTCAGCGGTCACCTGTCCGGCGAGGAGTTGGCGTGAAAGTTCGTTAAGCACGTGGCGCTGGATGGCACGTTTTACAGGTCGTGCGCCAAACTCGGGGTCGTAGCCTGCTTTAGCAAGCCAATCGACGGCATGGTCGGTCCATTGCAATTGAAAACCTTGCGTCTCTAGCATCTGACGGACACGCTCTAGCTGCAGGCGCACGACGTTGGCAATCTGCTCTCTTGTAAGCGGCAAGAATACGATGGTGTCGTCGATGCGGTTGAGAAACTCGGGGCGGATAGTCTGCTTTAACAAATCAATGACGGTGTTCCGAAGGTTTTCGGTCTCGCTTTCAGTAAGTTCCCCATTCTTCTGCTCTACTTTTTCGCGGATTAGCTGTGAGCCGAGATTGGAGGTCATGATGATAATGGTATTCTTGAAGTTTACGGTACGGCCTTTGTTGTCAGTCAGCCGTCCGTCATCGAGCACTTGCAGGAGTATATTAAAGACGTCTGGATGGGCTTTCTCTATCTCGTCGAAGAGTACTACGCTGTAGGGTTTGCGTCGTACGGCCTCGGTAAGTTGTCCACCCTCGTCGTAGCCGACGTATCCCGGAGGGGCTCCGATAAGTCGTGAGACGGTGTGCTTCTCCTGATACTCCGACATGTCGATGCGGGTCATCATGGTCTCATCGTTGAAGAGATAATCAGCCAGAGCCTTGGCGAGTTCAGTCTTTCCTACTCCAGTCGTGCCGAGGAAGATGAATGAGGCGATGGGACGCTTAGGGTCTTGCAGTCCTGCTCGTGAGCGGCGTACGGCATCGCTCACGGCGGTGATGGCCTCGTTTTGTCCGATGACACGGCGGTGGAGTTCTTCCTCAAGGTGGAGTAGCTTGTCTTTCTCACTTTGCATCATGCGTGTCACGGGGATGCCCGTCCATCGACTGACCACCTCGGCGATGTCATCCGCGGTGACCTCCTCGCGCACCATTCTACTTGAGAGCTGGGAGTTTAGCGTTGAACGTTGGGCGTCGATATCGTCTTCCAGACGTTTTATCTCCCCGTAGCGTATCTCTGCCACGCGTTGGTAGTTGCCTTCCTGCTCAGCTCTCTCCGCCTCGAAGCGAAGCTGCTCTATTTCCAACTTGTCTTGTTGAATCTTATTGATGACCGTGCGCTCCTGTTCCCACCGTGCGCGATATTGGGCTTCCTCCTCACGCAGTTCTGCGATATCCTTATCCAGTTGCGCTATTTTCGGCTGGTCGTTTTCACGTTTGATGGCCTCGCGCTCTATTTCAAGCTGTTTAAGCTTTCGGGTGATCTCATCGAGTTCTTCTGGCACACTGTCGCGCTCCATGCGCAATTTAGCGGCGGCCTCGTCCATGAGGTCGATAGCCTTGTCAGGTAAGTAACGGTCGCTGATATACCGTTCAGAGAGTTTCACAGCAGCAATGCAGGCATCGTCTTGAATACGTACGCGGTGGTGGTTCTCGTAACGTTCCTTTAGCCCGCGCAGGATGGAGATGGCGGATAGCTCGTCGGGCTCGTCGACCATCACGGTCTGGAATCGGCGTTCGAGCGCCTTGTCTTTCTCGAAGTATTTCTGATACTCGTTGAGCGTGGTGGCACCGATGGCTCGCAACTCACCGCGAGCGAGTGCCGGTTTCAGAATATTGGCGGCATCCATAGCACCTTCAGAGGCTCCAGCTCCGACAAGTGTATGTATTTCATCAATGAAAAGAATGATGTCACCGTCGGCATTTGTCACCTCCTTGATAACGCTCTTCAGTCGCTCCTCAAACTCTCCCTTGTACTTTGCTCCGGCTACGAGCGCTCCCATATCGAGTGAATAGAGTTGCTTGTCCTTCAGGTTTTCTGGCACGTCGCCCTTGACAATGCGTTGTGCCAAGCCTTCCACAATGGCGGTCTTGCCCGTGCCGGGCTCACCGATGAGTACAGGATTGTTCTTTGTGCGGCGTGATAGAATTTGCAGCACGCGACGAATCTCGTCATCACGACCGATTACGGGGTCGAGCTTCCCTTTACGTGCATCTTCGATGAGGTTCTTGGCATACTTCGAGAGTGCTTGATAGTTCTCGTCGCCGCTTTGCGTTTGTACTTTCTGCCCTTGTCGTAGAGTCTGAATAGCTTGCCGCATATCCTGCTCCGTGCATCCCGCATCCTTCAGAATACGGCTTGCCGTGGATCTAGTTGTAAGCAGGGCGAGCAGAATAGGCTCTATAGAGACAAACTCGTCACCCATTTTCTGCGATGTCTCAACAGCTTTGAACAATACTTGATTGGTTTCGTTGGAGAGATATGGTTGCCCTGCTCCCTGAACTCTCGGTAAATGACTAATCTCGCTTTCTGTAAGTGTCTGTACCTGCAGGATGTTCACACCAAGTTTTTGAAACACATAGGTCACAACATCTTTACCCTTTTCCATCACTCCCTTGAGCAGATGGATGGGCTCAACGGCCTGTTGGCCTGCTGCTTGTGCGGCATAGACTGCTGTCTGCACCGCCTCTTGTGCTTTGATTGTAAATTTGTCTAATGTCATTTTATTATTTCTCCTTTCTGAGATTTAACCCTCAAAGTGTATGCCGTGCTAGAAAGAATGCCAGAATGTCACTTGATGATGACATTCTGGCATTTAAAACAATTTCTTTGTGCAAGGGGGTCATTATTTGGGATTTTTTATGTACTTTTGCACTTCGAAAATGTATAATAAAGAACAAGTTTTCATAAATATAAGGAAATGGGAAAAATAATACTTACGGGTGACCGCCCTACTGGAAAGCTACATTTGGGTCATTATGTAGGATCGCTACGGCGTCGTGTGCAACTTCAGAATGCAGGTGATTATGACCGTATGTTCGTCTTCATGGCAGACGTGCAAGCACTGACTGACAATGCCGAGAACCCTGAGAAAATACGTCGGAGCATCATTGATGTCGCCCTTGATTATCTTGCCGCAGGACTAGATCCAAGTCGTTGTACCATCTTTATCCAGAGTCAGATAGCTGAGTTGGCCGAGTTGACGACCTACTTGATGAATCTTGTTTCGGTGAGCCGTGTGCAGCGCAATCCGACGGTAAAGACAGAAATAAAGATGCGTAATTTCGAGGCCAATATACCTCTCGGTTTTTTCTGCTATCCCGTATCTCAGGCTGCAGACATCACGCTTTTTAAGTCGACTACTGTTCCTGTAGGCGAGGATCAGGAGCCTATGCTCGAGCTGACACGTGAATTAGTGCGCCGTTTTAACAATACTTATGGGGAAGTACTTGTAGAGCCAGAGATTATGTTGCCAGAGAATCAGACTGCCCGAAGACTGCCTGGCACTGATGGTAAGGAGAAAATGTCGAAGTCGCTCGGTAATTGTATCTATCTCTCTGACTCTGCAGAAGAAGTGTGGCAGAAAGTGCGTTCAATGTATACTGATCCCTTGCACATCAACCTCAACGATCCTGGTCATGTGGAGGGCAATGCTGTTTTTACGTATCTTGACGCATTTTCCACCGAACAGGATTTTGCTGACTTTTGGCCAGAATATCAGAATCTTGATGAGCTGAAAGAGCACTACCGTCGTGGAGGTTTGGGCGATATGAAGTGCAAAAAATTCCTTAACGAAGTGCTCAATAAGTTTTTAGCCCCCATGCGTCAACGTCGTCAAGAGTTAGAGAAAGATATACCTGAAATACTTAACATTCTACGTCGCGGTACAGAACAGGCACGAGAGACAGCTGCTCAAACCATGAGCGAGGTACGCCGTGCAATGAAGATAGATTATTTCAATGACTCCTCTCTTATCGGAGAGGAATAGAGAAAAGGAGAGTCTTCCTATAGGTCTATAATAATTTTAATGCCGAACTGCTCTTTTAATGCCTCACGTTGATTGGCATCGGCAATAAATAATGCGGTAGAGAGGGCCTCACCCTCTATACCGCTTTTTGTTACCACCCCTACAGCACGTTTTCCCACAACATATTCGTCTGTCAGGGGATTGATGATGTGTTGGCGCTCTCCAGAGCTATTTCCTGAAATAGTCAGACATTCATCATAGAGTGTTACGGTTTTTCGGGGTGTTGGGTGTTGGCCGTTAGATGATGATTGTTGGGTGTCGGGTGCATGGTCGTCTATGGCTACTTCCCAACCATAGGTGCCCTTGTAGCTTCCAATGGCCATGATAGAGCTATTGCCCATATTCACGAGCGCATCGTTGATGCCTCGTTCTGAGAGGATTGAACGGATATTCTCTAGTGCATAGCCCTTCAGAAAGCCTGAGAGATTAAGATTGAGAGGCGATGAGAACCCCACTTTGCCGTCATTAGTAAGCATTAGGTCTTCCATCTTTCCAGCCTGTGTAATGTCGAATAACCCATTCGTCAAACGATGATACTCCTTGCATAGACGAAGGATTAACAATAATTCCTCATCCACATTAACTGGGTGCTTGGTGGCCTCACGGTTCACCCTTGATAACTCGCTCTCAGGATCAAAGCAGCTTCCGATGTGTTCAATGTAACTGATGGCAGACCTGAGTTCATTGCCCACACTATTGAAAGATTCTTCAGAAAACTCACCCGCCATCATTACGTCGATGCGTGTATGCATGGCCGTGAACCACATGTAATAAAGTCCACGTCCGTCAGTTCCCTCTTTATAGATATGAGGAAAGTTCATTTAGTCTCTCAACTATGAATTAAAAATAATACTAAAAGGGGTGCGTAGCTCAAATGTTCAGTTTTTTAATACTTAATCTTTCAACTCTTTAATCTTCACATTCTTAAACCACACCTCATCGCCATGGTCTTGTAATAAGATGTGACCCTCCTCGTGATTACCGAAGTTAGGCCAATTCTTATATTTCGAATAAGCCACGAGCGCGTTGAACATTTGGTTGTTACGGTCGTATTCGAGTAGTTTCACACCGTTGAGCCAATGTTCTACGTGGTTGCCACGCACGATGACGGTAGCCGTATTCCACTTTGTGATGTCGAAAGGTTTGTTCTCGGGAGCTGGGATGAGATCGTAGAGCGATCCGAGTGTACGGTTGCCCTTCACTCCGAGCTTTGCATCAGGATGGCGCAGGTCGTCAAGAATCTGGAACTCACAGCCGATAGCCGAGCCGTCGCCTTTGTTCATGTCGGGCTTCACAAAATACTTGATGCCAGAATTGGCACCTTCGGTAATCTTAAAGTCCACCTTTAGAATGAAGCTTCGATAGGTTTTCAACGTGACGATGTCGCCTCCATTTGTAGCCTCGCCACCATTACCTTTGAGTACTTTCAGAATACCGTCTTCTACTACCCAGCCTTTATCTGGGAAACGGTCGAGTCTTGCGCCTCGCCAACCCTCGGTGGTCTTGCCGTCGAAGAGCAGTGTCCAACCGTCATTCTTTTCTTGTGGCGCAAGTGAGTTGTCTGAGGTATTTTCCAGTGGTGTATTGTCGATAGGTGTGAGATCGTTGCACACGTTTTCAGTGCATATACGTATGTTACGCCATGCAACGCTTTTGCTCTCATCATTTTTTGAATCTATTGCATGCACTTGCAGAGCGATGAATCCTGAACAGTCGGCATCATCCCAAAGATTTGCGCATGGTGTGCCGTTGAGCCATGTGCGAATGCTGTTACCGAAAGCTTCCACTCTAACTTTGTTCCATTCGTTATGAAGAAAAGCATTCTTTGCTGCTGGGTTTTTAGTCAATGGATAGAGCCATAGTCGGCGCGCTTCGTCGTAGATACCGCCGCTCCATGCACGTTCAGAAGGATCAATTTCATATTGTAAGCCGTGTACACGTCCTTTCTGATAGCTTTCCTTGCTGTGTGAACGTAACTGAATGCCTGAGTTCATGCCGTCACTTATGCGAAACTCAAGTTCCAGAATAAAGTCCCCATATTCTTTCTTTGTTGCGAGGAAAGTATTGGGCTCACCCAGTTTGGGATGTCCTACGATAGTGTTGCCTTCTACCTTATATTCAGCCTTTCCGTTCAGCCGTTGCCAGCCGCTAAGATTCTTACCGTTGAAAAGCGGTTTCCAATTTTGTGCGAAGGTAGACAATGTGGCCATCGCCACTAATATTATTATGGTTAAGCGTTTCATTTTCTTATTTTTAATTTTATAATTTATAGAACTCTTCCCAACCACGGCGTGGGGGCAGACCCGTAAGCAGGGCATTGGCAAAGTTGTTGTTGGTGAATCTCTTTAACTTTGTGTCGAAGAGGAGTTGGGCATTGAGTCGCTGAGCAATGACACCAAGGCAGAACACCTGACTGAGCACACCGTTTATCTCGAACGGAGAACGTGTTTTCTCCTTTCCCATACAAGCCAGAAGGAAGTTCTCATAGTGATTTGAAGGACTTTTCGGTACTTCGGGCAGGCGCGACTTTATAGCGTCGGCTTTTTCTTTCGGGATAATCTCAAGTGTAGAGCCGTGGCTTCCGCCCTTGAAGGTTAGTGTCTTCGAATATATAATCTTTCCCGGATTGAGTTGCATTCGCGGGGTCTCTCCCTGATTAGTGGCTGGAATGTTCGCATTATATTCCGACACACCATAGCCTTCGGGCAATGGTGGAAGATTGTCCATACCGTCGTACCATGTGATGTCGACAGGTGGCATTCCCTTTCGGGCAGCAAAGCGGAAGACAATCGTTGACGAGTAGGGATAGAAGAAATCGTTGTGACCGTTAGCATACTTCATCGTCACCTCGTAGGGCAGACCCAGTTCAAGGAACTCGTGTACGGTGTCGAGGATGTGAGCTCCCCAATCGCCAAGCGCACCCATACCGAACTCATACCAGCTTCGCCAATTGCCTTGATGATATTTCTCCGAATAGTCGCGCCAAGGGCATACACCCAGCCACGTGTTCCAGTCGATTCCCTTCGGGCGAGCTTCCATGCCGCCAGGCATCTGCATCATATTGCTGTCGTACGGGTGCCAGCGACGCCAATTGTTCATGTGAGCCGTCACAGCCGTAACATCCTTGATAATACCAGCCTTCTGCCAAGCCTTAAACTGGAAATAGTTTGCCTCGGAGTGCCCTTGATTGCCCACTTGTGTTGCCAATTCAGGGTGTCGTCGCGCACTTGCCATCAGCAGCTCGGCCTCTTGAAACGTGCGGCATAGAGGTTTTTCGATGTAGATGTGTTTGCCTTGATTGAGCGCCAGCATACAAATGGGGAAATGTGCGTGATCGGGAACGGCAGCTATCACGGCCTCAAACTCGTTTCCGGCTTTATCGAACATTTCGCGGAAGTCGCGGAAACGTTTTGCTTTAGGATATTTGGCTAACACCTTCTGGCACTGATGTCCGTCGAGGTCAACGTCGCATAAGGCCACAACCTCCACCATACCTGTCTTTTCAAACTGTTCAATGTCATACGCGCCCTGATTACCTATACCGATATAGGCCACCTTCACCTTCTCACCCCTCACTCTTGCCCACTCCTTCGAGGAGAGTACATGGGCAAAACCATCGGTAGGCATGAGTGCGAGGCTAGCGGCCGAGGCACCCATCGTTTTTAGGAATTGTCTTCGTGTTGTCATAATTCTATTTTGATTTCTTGGTTATTTTTCTTAATATCGACCATGTAATCCGAAGTGCCGACCATGAAAGATAAAGCAATACTCCAAAGGCAAGCACATAGCCGATTGAGGTGATTAACTGGCTCCATTTCCCGTCGTAGGCAATGATGGCATAGACATTAAGCAATTCAGCTATCATAATGCACGCTAGCAATGTCAGCAACTCCAGTTTCTGCCTTCTGGCAGTAATCTTTATGTCTTTCATGCTTCTTGCTTCTTTGTTTTATAAACGTCGTAATCTATTTTGTACTCGTCAGGGAAGGAGAGGATTTCTCCACGTTCGATAGCCTCGTGACCCCAGAGGCAGAGCAATGAGGCATAGTAACCTTCTTCGGCTATACGTTCAGGTTGTTTTTTGGTGATGACGGCCTCTACGAAAGCTTCTGTCAGAAGTGATGTTCCGTCACCTTCGGGGCGCTTTCCAAGGATGTATTCTCCGTGATTCTCATTGGCTGTCTCTGGCGCCCAGCTAGTTCCGGCAAAAGGAATGCTTCCGAAAACAGTATTCTCCCAGTCGTTAATCATCTGAAGGAAGGCCGGTGCAGGGTCTATATCCTCAAAATAATACTTTCCTCGTTCAGGTTCTACCGTTCCGAGATTACCCAGTATTTGTTCTTCAAGTCCATAAAACTTATTGGCAATATCGGAGCCATATGTCATTTTCTCGCCGTTAGGGAAGACATAGATACAATTGATGTTGTCGTACACCTCGCGTCCGTCTTTCCAGTAAGTGATGGCTCCGTGTCCCATTACTTTCTCTGGTAATTGGCGCATGGCCCAAGTGCCTACTTGCAACTGATGGCAAGCCAACTCGGTCATCAGTCCTTTTGAAGACTCTTTGTAGAGCCGCCAGTTGATGAATTTCTCTAAAGTAGGGGCATGGCTCTCCCATCCCGACGGAGCTGACTTCGGCACCTCACGCCGCCAGTCGCCGTTGCGGTTCCAAAAGGCATGAACGGCAGTAATCTTTCCGAACATACCTGAGTGCACGAGTTCCATAGCCTTGATGTAGCGGGGGTCGAACAGCCGCTGCTGACCTGAGAAGAAGATGCAACCTGTCTCAAGATGTTTCTGATACATCTGATAGCATTGTTCCATGGTGTAGCCGATGGTTTTCTCACAATAGACATGCTTGCCCGCTTCCATCGCGTCAATGGCTATCTGATAGTGGGTATGTAGCGGTGTGGAGATAATCACGGCGGCAATCGACTTATCTTCCAACAGCTTGCGGTAGTCTTTATAGGTTTTAGCCTTGGGTACAATCTTCAGAGCAGCATCGAGCGAGGGCTGATAGACATCGGCCAGTGCCACGATATTGACTTTGGGATTCTGTGAAAGGAAGGAAAGCAGGAACTGACCTCGTGAGCCAGGACCAATCATTCCAATGCGCACGCGCTCATCGTTCGTATGCTCTACTTCGGAGAACGCAGAAAGCCATGGGCTTGTCGCAGCCAATGCGCCTACGCCGAGAGTACCCAAACCTTTCAGAAAATTTCTTCTGTCCATATATCTTATAGTGTTTAGCGTTTAGTGTTATCCCGCTCCTTGGTGGGTAGGATAGGGGAGCACTTTTCACTTTTATTGCAACTTTGCAAATTTACAATATTTTTTTCACATATTTAAAATAAAAGTTGTAAATTTGCCGATGTTAACAAAAAATTAGATTTAACATGATGGAATCAGGCAAGAAGATGACCAACTTCCGTTGGATTATCTGTGGTATGCTCTTTGTGGCTACCACCATTAACTATATGGATCGTCAGGTGCTATCGCTAACATGGAAAGACTTCATTGCGCCAGAGTTTCACTGGAGCGATGCTAACTATGGCGATGTGGCTGGAATTTTTGCGCTTGTTTACGCCATTGCCAATCTGTTTGCCGGCCGGCTGATAGACTGGCTTGGCACTCGGCGTGGTTATCTGTGGGCTATCGGCATCTGGTCGGCAGGAGCTTGTCTGCATGCGCTTTGCGGTTGGGCCACGATGAGGTATACTGGTATTGAGACGGCAGCCGAGCTTGTTGGTGCCACAGGTGCGTTGGCATCTATGGTTGCCATGGTGAGCGTCTGGTTTTTTATGGCGGCACGTATAGTGTTGGCTGTCGGTGAGGCAGGCAACTTCCCGTCGGCGGTGAAGGTGACGGCTGAGTATTTTCCCAAACGCGACCGTGCCTTTGCAACATCAATTTTCAATGCCGGCTCAACAGTTGGCGCGCTTGTAGCTCCGCTCTGTGTGCCCGTACTGGCGCGTTATTTCAAGAATATCGGTGTTGGGAATGGTTGGGAGATGGCATTTATTGTCATTGGTGCTCTTGGTTTCCTGTGGATGGGAGTGTGGCTTTTTGTCTATAAACCTATTGAGAAGAATGCCCATGTCAACGACGCAGAGCGTGCGTATATAAAAAGTGGGGAGGGAGAAGAAAAGCGTGAAGAGAGAAAAGAGGGAAAGTTATTGTTTCCTCTTTCGCGCCTTCTACGTATGCGGCAAACGTGGGCGATTGTCTTGGGAAAATTCCTCACCGATGGCGTATGGTGGTTTTTCCTATTTTGGACACCTGCCTACATCAGCGACGTATATGGTTACACGTCTGACACCCCAATGGCGCAGATGCTTATCTTTACCCTCTACGCCATCACGCTCCTCTCGCTCTATGGCGGCAAGTTGCCTACTATTTTCATCAACCGCACAGGTCGCGATGCTTATACGTGCCGTATGCGGGCCATGCTCATCTTTGCCCTGTTCCCGCTGCTTGGCCTATTGGCACAACCACTTGGTGGCATCTCGCCTTGGCTCACCATTGTGATGATAGGCATTGTCGGTGCGGCTCATCAGTCGTGGTCGGCCAATCTCTTCACCGTAGGTAGCGACCTTTTCCCTCAGCGGGCAGTTGCCACCATCACTGGCATCAACGGTATGGCTGGAGGTATCAGCTCATTCCTTATCAATGTATGCTCTGGCCGGCTCATCGACTATGCCCATGCCACTCAGCTCCATGTGTTTAGTTTTACGGGCAAGGAGGCCGCCTACTTTCTCATCTTCTGCTATTGCTCCGTGGCCTACATGCTTGGCTGGATGGTGATGAAGCTGCTGGTGCCTCGTTACAAGCCTGTGGAGTGATACGATATTTTTGTTCACATTTTTAAGTTAATTCACCTTTCGTTTCTGAAAGGTATATCTTTCGCTTCCGAAAGCTAAGGTTTCAGCTTGCTAAAGACCACGTTTCGTCATCATAAACACGGTCTTTAGCACCCCGAAACATATACTTTTCTATGTCCAGAAGTCAAAATAGTGACGGGCGTTGTTGTAGCTGATATCTTCGACCATTTGGCGGATGCGCCCGATTTCATCTGTGGGAAGTAAGCCGCGCTCGATATCGCTCGCAATGAGATTGCAAAGAATACGGCGGAAATACTCATGGCGTGGATAGCTGAGGAACGACCGTGAGTCGGTGAGCATACCCACGAAACGGGAGAGCAACCCTTGTAGCGAAAGAATGTTGAGTTGCCGCTCTATGCCGTCTTTCTGGTCGAGGAACCACCAGCCTGAGCCCCATTGCATTTTTCCTGGAACACTACCATCTTGGAAGTTGCCAATCATCGTGGCAACCATGGTGTTGTGGGCAGGGTTGAGGTTATAGACAATGGTTTTGGCGAGCCGTCCCTCGCTATCAAGTAAATTGAAGAATCGTGTCATTTGCCGGGCGGTGGGCAGGTCGTCCATTGAGTCGAAACCGGTATCGGGGCCAAGAAGATTGAACTGGCGAGTGTTGTTGTTGCGCAGGGGGCCATAGTGAAATTGCTGCACCCAACCTTGGTCGGCATTCATCGTGGCAAGTTCGTAGAGCAGTGCCGACTTGAACTTCGACACTTCTTCTTCCGAGGGGATATACCCGCTCATAGTGCGGTCGAAGATGTCGCAAATCTCCACCGCCTTATAGTCGTCGGCAAAGAAACGGTCAATGCCATGGTCGGCCAGTCGGCAGCCGTGTTCATGGAAATAGCCGTGACGGATTTGAAGAGCTGTAATCAGGTCTTGATAACTGGTTATCTCAATGTCGGCCGATGCAGACAGCTTCTCTATATACCGTCGGTAGGCAACGGGTTGCTCGATGGCCATAGCCTTGTCGGGTCGCCAAGCAGGGAGCATTCGGGGGTCGTTCTGACCGCGTTTCTTTTCATAGCTTTCATGCCATCCCAATGAGTCAATGGGGTCATCGGTTGTACAGACAACCTCTACATTATATCGGCGCATCAGTCCCCGGGCGGAATATTCGGGTAGCTGGAGTTTCTCGTTGCATTCGTCGAAAATCTCACGTGCCGTCAATGGGTTCAGCAATTTCGATATGCCGAAGGCCGTGCGTAATTCTAAGTGTGTCCAGTGATAGAGCGGATTGCGTAGGGTATAGGGAATGGTCTCAGCCCATTTTTCAAACTTCTCCCAGTCAGATGCGTCACCAGTAATATATTTCTCGTCAACGCCATTGGCACGCATGGCACGCCATTTGTAGTGATCACCACCCAACCATAGCTCGGTGATACTACGGAAACAATGGTCTTCAGCCACCTCGCGGGGATTGAGGTGACAATGATAGTCGATGATAGGCATCTTTGCCGCATGTCCGTGATAGAGTTCGCGGGCGGTATCTGATTCTAAAAGAAAGTCCTGATCCATGAAAGGCTTCATAGCAGTTTGCGGTTTTATAGTTTACTGTTTATGGTCTACGGTCTATGTCTTACACTCAACGCTAAATGCTATACATTCACATAGGATAGGCATTCCTGGCACTTTTCGGTGATATATTGCCAGTCGCCTTCCTCGATGCGGTCCTTGGGGAACAGCTTCGAGCCCATTCCTACGCAAGTGACCCCAGCATTGAACCATGAGGTGAGGTTTTCTAAGGTGGGCTCCACTCCGCCCGTTACCATTATTTGGCTCCAAGGCATTGGGGCCAATAGGCTCTTGACAAACTTCGGGCTTAGTACATCACCTGGAAACACTTTTACTAAATCGCATCCCAGCTCCTGCGCTTGCCCTACCTCGCTGACAGTTCCACAACCAGGTACGTAGGCTATTCCTCGGCGGTTGCAAAGTCGGGCGACTTCAGGGTTCAGTAATGGGCCAACCACAAAGCTGGCATTCATTTGTATGTAGAGAGCTGCCGTTGGCGCATCAACGACAGAACCTACGCCTAAAGCCATTTCCGGACATTCTTTTGCGGCAAAATCTATGAGTTTGCGGAATACCTCATGGGCAAACGCCCCGCGATTGGTGAACTCAAATGCGCGGATTCCACCATCATAGCAGGCTTTCATCACCTTGCAAGATACATCGGCATCTTTATGATAGAATACGGGAATAATGCGCGAGTTGATTATCTTCTGCAAAACACTTATTTTACTCATAACCAATATGTTGTATGTTTTAGTTTAAAGTTCTTATAATACCTTCTTCAAGTCCTCGAAGTTCGGCCAAGCCTTTCATTCTTCCAAGGCAGGAATATCCGGGGTTGGTGTGTTTCTTGAGGTCGTCGAGCATCTGGTGGCCATGGTCGGGGCGCATGGGGATTCGTTCGCCTCGTTGTTGCTGTATCTCAAGAAAAGCCTTCATCACGTCGTACATGGGTACGTCGCCTTCGAGATGGTTCGCTTCATAGAAATTACCGTCAGCATCGCGTTGTGTGGATCGCAGATGAACGAAGTATATGCGTTCGGCAAAGCGTCTCATCATGGCAGGGAGGTCGTTGGCCGGATTTACGCCAAGCGACCCGGTGCACAGGCAGAGTCCGTTGACTTTTGACGGCACGGCATCGATAATGGCTTGAAAGTCTTCTGCGTTTTTCATGATGCGAGGTAAACCTAAAATGGGCATAGGAGGGTCGTCGGGGTGAATGGCGAGCCTTACTCCAGCCTCTTCTGCCGTAGGACAAATCTCTTTAAGGAATGCTATCAGGTTTTCGCGTAAATCGTTGACTGATATATATTTATATCTATTTAACTCTTCGTTGAATTGGTCGAGCGTAAAACTTTCTTCTGAGCCTGGAAGTCCGGCAAGCATATTGCGGGTGAGAGTATTTCTCTCATGTTCGCTCATTTGCTCGTATCGTTTTTTTGCAATGGCTTTCTCGGTTTCCGTGTATTCTATTTCAGCTTCTGGTCGTTCCAGGATATAGAGATCGAAGGCCATATAGGCGGCACGTTCGAAACGAAGTGCTCGTGAGCCGTCGGGCAGCTCGTAAGCAAGGTCGGTGCGTGTCCAGTCGAGCACGGGCATGAAGTTGTAGGTGACCATTGTGATTCCGCACGTGCCGAGATTTTGAAGTGATTGCTTGTAATTCTCTATATAGTGCTTGAACTGCCCTGTGCGTGTTTTGATGTGTTCGTGTACGGGTACACTTTCCACTCCCGACCAGCTGAGCCCTGCGTTTTTAATCTCCGTTTTCCGCTTCATAATTTCCTCAATAGTCCATACTTCCCCATTGGGAATATGATGGAGTGCGGTAATTACACCTGTAGCACCTACTTGCCGTATGTCTTGCAGACTGATGGGATCTGACGGACCATACCAACGGAAGGTTTGCTCACATCGTATCATATTGAGAACACATTAAATCCTCCGTCGACGACAGCTACGGTACCCGTGACAAATCGCGAGGCATCGGAGATAAGGTAATGGATAGTGCCATAGAGGTCGTTGGGGTTTCCCATGCGGTTCATGGGCGTTTGTCGGATGATGTCTCGTCCGCGCTCAGTCCAGGTGCCATCCTCGTTGGTAAGCAACGTGCGGTTTTGTTCGGTGAGGAAGAAGCCTGGTGCGATGGCATTGACTCGTATTTCTGGAGAGAATTTCTTGGCCACCTCGGTTGCCAGATAGGCCGTGAAATTGCTGACTCCTGCCTTGGCGACACCATATCCGGCCACACGAGTGAGTGGACGAAATGCCGACATTGACGAGAAGTTGACCACTGTTCCACTTTTCTGCTCAGCCATTGGACGAAGGAATACCTGTGTTGGGAGTAGTGTTCCAGTGAGGTTGAGTTCCGTTACACGTTGGAAATCGGCCACATCAAGGTCGAAGATGGTCTTGTCGGGGGCGATAGTTGCGCCAGGCATATTACCTCCAGCAGCGTTAAGCAGGGCGTCAATACGTCCGTAACGGCTCATGATATCGTTACAATTCTGCTCAAGATATGAACGGTTAAGTACATCGGTTTGTAGGAAGATGGCCTTTCCGCCTTTTTGTTCAATGCCTTTGGCAATGGCATTGCCGCGTTCGGTATTACGCCCGAGCAAGGCTATGCGTGCGCCTTCTTGAGCGAGATAGGTGGCAATGGCTCTGCCGAGGACACCTGTTCCGCCGGTGATGACGACTACGCGGTCTTTTATATCGAATAAATGATTCATCTTGTTGTACTTAACTTCTTAACTCCTTAACTTCTTAACTTCTTAACTCCTTGAACTCCTTAAACTCCTTAACTCCTCAAATTATCGTTGTACACGCCCAGAGCCATCACCGGCAGCGAGTGTTTCCACCTCGTCGATAGTAACCTGATTGAAGTCTCCGGCGATAGTGTGCTTTAGTGCCGATGCGGCTACGGCAAACTCGAGGGCCTCTGCTTGTGTCGGTTTGGTGAGCAAGCCGTGGATAAGTCCTGCGGCAAAGGCATCTCCACCACCTACTCGGTCGATAATAGGGCAGATGTCATATCGGCGGCTTTCATAGAATTCTTGCCCATCGTAGATGAGTGCCTTCCATCCGTTATGCGATGCGGAGAATGATTCGCGCAACGTGGTGGCTACCGTTCGGAATCCGAATTCATCGGCCATCTCACTGAAGATCTGGTGGTAAGCGGAGCTGTCGGTTTTCCCTGAGGTCACGTCTACCCCTTTGGGGAGGAATCCCAACGAGAGGGCTGCGTCTTCTTCATTCCCGATACACACGTCAACATATTTCATGAGTGGTCGCATCACGCTTTGTGCTTTCTCGCTTGTCCATAGTTTTTTGCGGAAGTTCAGGTCGCATGAGATGGTAAGTCCATGTCGTCGTGCGGCCATACATGCTTGCTCAATGAGTTTTGCGGCCTGGTCGGAGAGTGCGGGAGTAATGCCTGTCCAGTGGAACCAGTCGGCACCAGCCATGATGTTGTCAAAGTCGAAGTCGTCGGTTGTAGCTTCGGCGATGGCTGAGTGTGCCCTGTCGTAGACAACCTTGCTTGGGCGCATAGATGCTCCTGTCTCAAGAAAGTAGACGCCAATGCGCGTGCCTCCACGTGCAATCTGCTCAGTGTCAACACCATATTGCCGTAGTGTATTGATGGCGGCCTGTCCGATTTCGTTTTGGGGTAGTTTGGTTACGAATATAGCGTTGTGTCCGTAGTTAGCTAATGAAACAGCTACGTTAGCCTCCCCACCACCATAGCAAGCCTCGAAGTCTTTGCATTGTGTAAGTCGTTGTCCTATGGGTGGAGAGAGGCGAAGCATAATCTCGCCAAAAGTGATGATTTTTTTCATACAAGTGCAAAGGTAGTGCAAAACGAGCGAAAAACCAAATTTTTATTTGTTTTTTTCGAGTTTTTCGCTATCTTTGCCCATAAATTGGCGAAGGTAGGCTGCACCTTGGAAAAACTCAAATAAATTTGCATTTTCGCTCGGTTTGCACTATCTTTGCATCAGAATATTTTTGTTGCTATGATGAAGATCATCCATAACCCCCTGATACCGCCCAAGCGGTTCACGGCGATAAATCTTTTCGGTGTGTTGTTTTGCCGGAAGGGTACATCACTGACGACAGACATCATCCAGCATGAGCGTATTCATACACGGCAGATGCTGGAGTTGTTAGTCGTGGGTTTCTATTTGTGGTATCTTTTGGAGTGGTTGGTGCGCATCCCGATGAAGAGCCGTGCTTATACCAGTATTTCTTTTGAGCGCGAAGCCTATGCTCACATGCACGACCCGAACTACCTGAAGCATAGGAAGCCTTATGCGTGGGTAGGGTATTTAAGAAAAAAAAGATGATGGGTGTTAATGGTTAGCAGAACTATCCATTAACACCCGTCACTCAACATCCAAGAGAACTTAATTAGAGATTGTTTTTCTCTATGTCCTTGAAGTATTTGTAGGTTGCCACCTTCAGCTCATCACAGGCTGCTTCGTCGGCCACGATAATGCCATGCTGGTGCATTTGTAGGGCGGAGATGGTCCACATGTGGTTGACACTTCCCTCAACGGCTGCTTGAAGAGCACGGCATTTAGCGTGTCCGTTGACCAGAATCATCACCTCACGGGCGTCCATCACGGTGCCTACACCTACGGTAAGGGCTGTCTTGGGTACTTTATTGAGGTCGTTCTCAAAGAAGCGTGAGTTAGCCACGATGGTGTCTGTGGTAAGCGTCTTCTGGCGGGTGCGGCTGGTAAGGCTCGACCCAGGCTCGTTGAAGGCAATATGTCCGTCAGGACCAATACCGCCGATGAACAGGTCGATGCCGCCTGCCTCGGCTATCATCTCCTCATAGTGACGACACTCTGCGTCAAGGTCTTCGGCATTGCCGTTCAGGATGTGGATGTTCTCCTTCGGGCAATCGATGTGATTGAAGAGGTTTGTGGCCATGAACGAGTGATAGCTCTCGGGATGTTCCTCGGGCAGGTTCACATATTCGTCCATGTTGAAGGTGAGCACGTTTTTGAACGACACACGGCCTTCTTTGTTGGCTTTTACCAGCTCACGATACATGCCGATGGGCGATGATCCGGTGGGCAGACCCAGCACGAACTTATGGTCGGGAGTGGGGTTAAATTCGTTAATACGCTTGATGACGTGTTCGGCAGCCCATTTTGAAAGCTGCTCATAGCTTGGTTCAATAATCAGTCTCATAATCTAAAGTTTTTTATATGAATTATTTTATAATCCGATTTTGCGGCGCAAAGTTATAAAAAAACCTTGTAAAAAATGAAGAAAATGTCAAAAAAATGAGTCGGAAACTTTTAAAAAATAACATGAATGCTCTTATTCCTGTTATTTTTCGGAGTTCAGTTTTTCTTTTGCCTGTTTGATTTTTTCCTTCATTCCTTCCACCTTATGACTTGCGTGTCGGCGGGCTTGGATGATTTGGAAGCGATAGACGAGGCACGCCATGAAGAAGTAGGCCAGCACTTGCACCCATAGTGCCTGATACTCTCTTGCCACGTCGGCGAGTGAGGCTCCCATGGAGTTGATGCGCACGAAGGCTCTCACGCCGAAGGTGGAGGGGAAGAGCCACGACACGGCTTTCCATGTTCCGGGCATTGCGCTCTCTGGCCATGACACGCCTGAGAGGAAGAGCAAGGGTATTGAGGTGAAGACGACCAGCAAGATGACATTCTCCCTGTAGCGCACGATACATGAGAGCATCAGCCCGAAGAAGATGCAAGCCAGCAGATAGGGCACCATGACGGCCAGCAGGGCATCGGGGTGGGGGAGTGCGGTGAAGTGGAAGAGGCGCGGGACGACCAGTGTCAGATAAGCCGCCAACACGGCATAGATCATGAAATAGCAGAGTGTCTTACCCAATACGATTCGGAAGATGCCGTTGTATTGCCGGCTCATGGGCACGAGGTCTTGGTAGCGGTTGCTCTCACGTGCCGTACCGGCGGCAAGTCCGATACCCAGGAGGAGTGTCTGCTGGATGATGATGATGAGTACGGCGGGGGCCGTATCCGGCGGCGGGGTTGAACAATGGCACCTCGTCGAAGGCAAGCGGTTGGACGAGAATCTCGTCCTCGCGTGTGGTGTAGTTTCCTGAAAGGCGTTTTTGCACCTGCGCGTTTAGCTCGGAGGCCACCGTGACCGCCGTCTGGTAGATGGCTTTATAGGTGAGCATGAGGCTCATGTCGCAATAGACGCTGATGGTGGCTTGCTCCATGCGGCCCATTCTGGTTTCTATGTCGGCGGGGATATAGACGACTCCCTTGACCACTTGCTTGCCGACAAGCGTGCGGGCCTCATTGAGGTCGTTGCAATAGTATGCCACGCGAACATTTCCCGAGGCATCATACGCGCGCAGGAACTGACGGCTGAAATGCCCATGTGACTGGTCGACGACAGCCACGGGCACCTCGCTTACGGTCTCATTATTGTAAACCCACGAATAGAGCAACGGGTAGAACAACGGCACGAGCAGGAAGAAGATGAGCACGCCCTCGTCGGTGACGGTGGAGCGCATCTCTTTCGCCCAGATGTAGCACATGTCTTTCAGACCTTGTACTATCCGTTGCAGGAGGGTTTCGTGCTGATTGTTCATTATTTCATTACTCATTAGCGTGGGGCACTTAGGGGATATACACGTATTCGATCATGGCTCGGCGGATTTTCCTCATCACGAAGAGGGGCAGGGCCGCAAAGACCAGCAGGGCGAGAATGTGATACCACGCGTCGGTCAGCGGGAAGCCGTTGAAGACGCATATCTGATAGACCATGTAATAGTGGCGTAACGGGAAGAGCCATGCCGTAGCCTGTATGGCACCGTCCATGGCCATGACGGGGTAGGCCGATCCGGCTACCGAGAAGCCGAGCATGGCCCATAGCGAGCACACGCTCATCGACATGCGCAACGACGGCATCAGGCCAAAGGCGAACACTCCGAATGCCTGCGAGGCCACCACCGTCAGCACCGACAATAGCACTATCGGCACCACGCCTCCCGGATGGGGGAAATGCAGGTGTCCGAAGAGATACCACATGAAGATGAGCATGATGGTCACAGACACGAGGAACTGGGGCAGCAGCTTGCCGAGGATGGCCACGTGGATATTTCCGCCAGCCATCTCAAGCCATTCCTTCGATCGGTTGAACTTCAGCTCCGTACCGATGGAGTAGGCGGTGATGAGGAAGATGAAGAGCATCAGGCACCCTGGAACGAGGAAGGTGCTCAGATAGACATTATAGTTTATCCACGGGTTGCTGACGGGATGGAGGTCGATGCTGACGGGTTGGAGGAAGGTCTGTATCTGCTCTTGTGTGTATCCTTTTGCCGACATGGTGGCTTGTCCTACGGCGGCCGATCCGAGTGTGGCGATGGTCTTCAGGTCGCGGAAGAGCAGGGCGCCGGCGGTCAGCGTGGTGTTGGTGTAGTAGAACGATATTTTGGGTTGTCGCGAGGATAGCAGCGATGAGGTTGTTCCTTGGGGCAGATAGAGGAAGGCATAGATCTCTCCGCGCTGAATGGCATTGCGTGCCTCGCCCACGTTGGGATAATGGCCTACGACGTGTGATGTCTGGAAGGCGTCGAGCTGGCGAATCATGGCACGGGTGGTGGGTGTGTTGTCGTTGTCGACCACGCCTACGGGCATCTCCATGGGTTGCCCGTCGTTCATCATCGTGGTGAAGAAAAACAACACGAGCAGGGGAAAGATGATCATGCAGAACAGGTAAATCGGATTTGATTTAAGTATTCCGCACTCTCGCAGGGCAATCCTGAGGATTCTCATTTCTCTTTTATAATCAACGACATTCCCGGTCTCAGGCCTTCAACCTTCGTCAGGGGGCGGGCTTTCACCTCGAATGTCTTCTTGTCGTATTCGCCGGTGGTCTTGGTGGCTTTCCATACGGCGTATGAGCCTTCGTCCTTGATGTAATAGACTTTCATTTTGATGTCTTTGTTGAAAGCGGGTACGAATGCGGTAAACTCGCTTCCAATCTTCATGCCGTTGAGGTGGTCTTCGCGGATGTTGAACGTGCCCCACATGTCGTTCATGATGGCGATGCTGACGATGGGCGACCCTGTGCCTACGAGCTCACCTACTTTGGGATATACGCTGCTCACCTCGCCCTCGGCCTTGGCTATCTGTACGGTCTCATGCAGATAGGAGTTTACCTCCTGCACGGCTCCCGCGGCACGTGCCACCTGTGCGGCCGCCGCCCTTTTCTCTTCTCGTCGGGCACCGTTCACGGCCATGTCGTATTGGCTCTTGGCGGCTTTCTCCTGCGCCTCGAGAGCCTTGTAGTTGGCCAGAGCCTCGTCGCGCTTCTGGGCGGTCATCACACCCTCGTCATAGAGCCGTTGCACGCGCTCGTAGCTTTTCCTGGCAATCTCCACACCTGCCTGTGCCTGCTGCCATAGCTGATAGGCTCCGCTGATCTGCTCCTGGCGTGCGCCTGCCTGAGCCATATCGCTCATGGCGGCTGCGGCGTCCTCTGCGCTCTGTGCCTGTGCGCGTTTGGCCATCACCTCAGGCGCGTCGAGTATGGCGATGGTGTCGCCCACGCGCACGAAGTCGCCCTCTTTCACGCGTAGTTCGAGAATGCGGCCGGGTACCTTGCTCGACACGCGGTATTCCTCTACCTCCACCTCGCCTTGTATGATGTCGGGCTCGCGGTCGAGGGTGAAGAAGCCGATGGCGGCCACGGCGATGACGACTGCTGCAAATCCGAGTACGGCCAGCAGGATGTTGTTATGTTGTTGTTTTGCTTTGCTCATTATGTTGAAAATTAACGATTAACTTTTTTTGATGTTCCTCTCTCCGCTCTTATCTGAGTATTCCGAGTGCCTTTTGCAGGTTTACCTCGCTGAGCCTCACTTCTATCTCCGCGTCGATGCGTTGAGTCTGTGCCAGTTGCCATGCGGTTTGTGCGGCCATCACATCGGTCGACTCCATCACTCCTTCGCGGAACCCTACGTTGGCGCATCTGAGGTTCTCCTCTGCGCTCTGGATGTTCTTCTTGGTGGTGGCGAGTTTCTTCTGCGCCTCTTTCAGCCGGTATTGGCATTGGCTGACTTGCAGGTCGATTTTCTCGCGTGCGTCGGCGAGCTCAAGTGTGGCGATGTTGGTGGCGGCTTGCGAGGCTCGTATCTTGTAGCTTCCCTCGAACCAGTTCCAGATGGGCATTTGCACGAGCACGCCGATGTTCCAGACACCCGAGAAGCGTCGCTCGAAGCCGTTGAACGTATTGGGGTTTGAGATGAGGTAGCCGCTGGTGAGTGCCACGTGGGGCATATACTCCGCACGTATGAGCTTGGTGGTCTCGCGGCTGATGTTGACCGCGTTGTTGAGCATCCGCAGCTCGGGTCGCAAGTTGTAGGCGATGTCGGTGTCGGAATAGTCGGCGATGGCTATCTCGGCCTCCGTCTGCTGCTCCTCGTCAGCCAGGGCGATGTCTTCGTCCATGGGAAGTCCGCAGAGCTGGCAGAGGAGCATGCGTGAGAGGGCAAGGCCGTTGTCGGCTTGTGTGAGTGCCATTTCCGCCTCGTTCACCTTCACGTCCACCTTCAGTCCGTCGGCTCGTGTGGCCACACCCTCGGCGATCATCTTATGCACGTCGTCGTCGAGCTTCTGCACCAGTTCGAGGTAGCGGGTGGCGAGCCGTTGCTTCTGTCGTAGCGACA
>CAJOIW010000003.1 GCA_905234845.1 uncultured Prevotella sp.
GGTTTATTTCGACTGCAAAATTACGAAGAAATCCGTAAACCGCACCTACACGATTTACGGATTTATCTACCCATTTTACGGATTCAAATTATAAATCCAAACGGCAAGGCAACTGTGACTTTTGAATTAATATAGTTGATATTGAATGGTTACAAATCTCAACTCTCCATTAGCATCCAATGAATAACCACTTGCATAAACCCTTATATATTTCTTTTCACCTTCATCTGTTGTAAGCATAATAGAGTATCCATGAGAAGGTTGAAAAACCACATTATATCCTATAACTCCATAACTTATATCTACGCCTTTGCCACCAATATCTTTTTTAGTTACTATTTCAGATATATTAGATACTATTCCTATATCTATGATACCACATTGGTTTTGATCAATGCCTGCTTTTGTTTCAGCACTAAGTACTCCTCCATAACGAATTTTGTGTAATAATCGAATATATCCATCCATTACATATAATGTATAAACATTATTATAACCAGCATAGATGTCACAACTACTATTAGCGGTCTGTCCTATTGTTATGGTTTTAGGGGTAGATGTTGACACTTCTTTTGTGTTCTCATTATTTGGCAATGCATCTTCTTCGTCGTCATCCCCGCCGCAACTAACCGTACAGAGACTAACCAATACTATTGCAAGCATCATCCAATATTTCTTGATGTTCATAATTCGTTTTGTTTTAATGTGAATAATTTGTTTGAATAGTCCAATACCCTTTGAGTTGAGACAGAAAAAGAAACGTGGACTAATAACTTCATCTACGCTTTCGGAGGTGTTGGGGATAACCTAATGCACTTCAATGAGTAAAAGCCCACGCCATTAGCGTGAGCGTTTAACTTCTACTCTTGTGCATTTTCTTTCAATTCCCCAACTGTCCGAAAAGCAAGAAAGAAAGCTAACGCTTCTTATCTATATGTCTTTTGTTCTTTTATTGCTTCATAGGCAATCTGTTTTAATTAGTTACTACTATTGTTAAACTCTTCCAGATACTTCACAATCTTCTCACGTATGGGCTGAAGGTCAACGGCGATAGCCTCCCAGACTAAGTCTTCCTCCACGTTATGATAGCCATGAATCAGGAAATTTCGCATATTCGTTATCTGTCTCCATTTCAAGTCGCTGTGAGCCTCGCGAAACTCGAAGGTCAGCATGTTGGCAGCCTCGCCGATAATCATGATGTTGTAGATGACGGCATGATACGACCTCCTATCAGCAAGAAACTCTTCCATACCACGACCTCCTACATACTCGAATATCGTGTCAATAGCCTGCAGGATGTCCTTCAGCCGCTTTGGGTCGTTACGCTGCTCTCTCATAAATCAGAATTTTATCGCGGTCAGCACTCTCTCGGGCAAAAGGCATCAGGCCGCCAACGGTAATAACATCGACCTCACGCCCTAACAATTCCTTCAGGTCCTCGTAGATTTCGCTAAGGGTGAAAAGGCTGAAGTGCTGCTGCTTGTCTGGTAATATCAGAATGTCGACGTCTGAGTCTTCACGTTGCTCGCCCCGTGAGAAGGAGCCAAAGAGCCATGCTTTCAAAACGGGTTGTGTCTTGAAATATTCGGCTATCTGCTGTGTCATCGTCTGTGTACTCATCGTCAGACTATTATTTGTTCACAAGTAATCTGTGCGCAAATATACAAATTATCTGGGAAAAACAAATAAATTTGGATGGAATGTTATATAATTTTAGTATTTTTGCACCCGAAATGGAGAAGGTTCTACGCGTTCACAACGTCAACGACTACGCCCGCTACATCGGAGCGCCCGAGCTGCATCCGCTCGTCTCGGTCATTCACTACGACGAGCTGGAACACTGTCGGCATTCGCTCAACAACTACGATGTCTACGGGATGTTCATCGGCGACGAGACGCTCGAGGAGCTGACCTACGGACTAACCACCTACGACCTGCACCGTCATGCCCTGATGTGCGTGGCTCCCGGACAGATTGGCGGCAAGGCCGATACCGGCGAGGAGATTCACACCAAGGGCTGGGCACTCCTCTTCGACCCCGAACTATTGCACGGCACCGACCTCGAGCGCCGCATGTCGGCCTACACCTATTTCTCCTACAACACCAACGAGGCCCTGCTCCTCTCGGCCGAACAGCGGCAGACCATCGTCAACCTGTTCGAAGAGATAAGAAGCGAACTGCTCCATTCAAGCCAGCAGCCATCCGATGAGCACTGTCGCCACATCCTGGTGCATCGCCTCGCGTTGGTACTGGAATATGTAGCCCGTTTCTATGAAATGCAACTGGCCACGCCGACTCGCGAAAATGCCGACCTGCTCACCCGTTTCGAGAATCTGCTGACGCGCTACTACCGCGACGGACTGCAGCGGGCGCATGGCCTGCCCACCGTGCGCTATTGTGCGCAAGAACTGTTTCTCTCTCCCAACTACTTCGGCGACCTTATCCGCCAGCTGACCGGCGACACCGCCTCGGGCATTATCCGACGATTCATCATGTTGCGAGCCAAAGAACTACTCGTCAGCGGTATGCCGATAACCGAAACTGCCGAGCAGCTGGGCTTCGACTACCCTCAGCACTTCACCCGACAATTTAAAAACCACTTCGGCATCACGCCAACGGCATTCCTAAAAACTAAAAACTGAAAAAACTTCCTATTATGAACAAGGTACGTATCACAGCCATGCGGCAGACGGTCTATCACGACCTGATGACCAAATATGAGAACCCCATCCTCCACGCCTGCGACGTGACGATAGGGCAACAGTGGATATCCGTAGACGGCCAGCGTCCCAAAGGACTGTGCACATCGGCCTGGGAGTCGATGCGACCGTTTGTGGAGTCGTTGGCACGCGGCGAAGGAAACTTCTTCGACGGATGGATGCAAAACCCCATGAGCGCCATGATCAGCTGCAACGACGGATTCCGACCCGTCAGTTTCTATCTGGAGGCCTACCCCTCAGGGAGGGGAGAATCGGACAACGGATGAATACGGAATTGATTAACGCGGCCTTCCAAACCCGCCCGAAGCCGACCGCCGCGTCCCTACATACAAATGGAGATTATCCGTATCAATCCGTGTTCATCCGCTGCAAAAGCACCTACACTCAATCCGTGTTCATCCGCTGCTATGATTACTCATAATGACGGATGCGCACATCGATGCCGTCGGCACTGAGCTGCTCGGGCAATGTGCTCACGTCGGTCTGACCATAGTGATAGGGGAAGAGTACGCGGGGTTTTACCATGCGGGCTGCCCGTACAAGCTGGTCTACGGTCATGGTGTAGGGTTGGTTGCAGGGTAGGAAGGCGATGTCGATATCGCTGATGCCACTCATCTCAGGAATGTCCTCGGTGTCGCCTGCAATGTAGATGCGCAGACCGTCGATGGTGAGGATATAGCCGTTGTCGCGACCTTTCGGATGAAACTGCTTGTGCGCCTCGGTCGTGTTATAGGCAGGCACAGCCTCCACCTCAAACGTCTCGTCAAGACTGAGTCTGTCGCCGTTGTTCATCGCCCTGCCGCGACCGAGCATACCAGCGCAACGGCTGTTGGTGATGAGCTGCGTGGCGTCGGCAGTAAGCTGGCCGATAGCCGCCTGGTCGAAATGGTCGCGGTGCTCGTGGGTGACGAAGATGTAGTCGGCCTTCGGCACGGCGGCATAGTCGGTCGTGCGGTTGCCCAACTGACCGACGGGGTCAATCTGAATCTCCTTGCCGTCGACGACAATGCGTATGCTGGCGTGCATCAGCGCAAAAAGCTTCACGGTCTTGCCGCTTTTCGTCTTGAACACATCGACCTCGGTCGTGGTCGTCGGCATCTGCTTCTCCTGCCATGCCAGGATGCCGCCCTTCAGGTTGACAGCCTTGAAGCCCTCTTTTGTCAGCACGTCGGCTGCATTGGCCGAGCGGCGCCCGCTGCGACAATAGACAGCCACGGGGCGCGAGGCATCAAGTAGCTGCTTCGCCGTCGAGAGAAAATCGGGCTGTTTGATGTCGATGTTCACGGCACCGTCGAGATGCCCCTCGGCATATTCGCCGGCCGTACGCACATCGACCAGTTGCACGTCGGTCTGTTGTATGAACTGCGAGAACCGTTCGGCCTCCATGTCTTCAAATGTCTGCTGGCTGCAAGCCGTGTTCAGCCCCAGCAGCGTCAGCACAAAAGTCATCAGCTTTTTCATCGTTATTATTATCTTAATGTTTTCCTCGCCTTTGCAAAGACAGTGCAAGTCGAATACAATTGAGCTTGCTCAAAATTGTTGAGACGCAGCCTGTCTTCTGCAAAAGTAAGGAAATAAGTTGAAATATTACGCTTTCTGTGAAAAAAAATTCAAACGACGGTCTTTCGGAATGTTATATGGCCCATATAGCACAGTTATACGGCCCATATAACTGTGCTATATGGGCCGTATAGGTTTTCGAATGACTGTTGTTGACTGCCACGAAGTTGGCAAGCGTGTAAAGAAAAAGATGATTTTCTATATACATTTTTCTTGATTTGTTGTTGGCGCAGTGAATTATTTTAGGTAACTTTGCATTAGTTAAGATTGACGTCAACGGGAACTATAATAAAATGTAAATCGTCAAATTGTCTAATCATAAATGAAAAAAAACATTTTACTAATCATGTGCGGGGCATTACTCGCCACGACAGCGGCCAAGGCCGAAAGCGGATACGACCCCGACCGACAGCCCGACCTGATGCAGTATTTCACTCCGGTAGGCGGAAAATATTTCGTGGGCGACTGCATCCCCTTTTTCCACGACGGCACCTATTACCTCTATTGGCTGCTCGACGAAGGCCACCACAGCGCAGTCGGCGGTCTGGGCGGTCACAAGTGGTGTGTCAGCACGACGACCGACCTCATTCACTGGCAGCACCATCCCATCGCCATCGGCATCGACGAGGACTGGGAGAAGTCGATCTGCACCGGCTCGGTGGTGGCTCACGACGACAAGTTCTATGCTTTCTATGCCACGCGACTGCTCGACGGCGGCAACGTCTGCGAACGGCTCAGCTATGCCATCTCGCCCGACGCGCTGCACTACACCAAGCAGCAGCCCAACCCCTTCTTCATCTCGGCCGATGGCTACAGCCAGCGCAACTTCCGCGACCCGAAGGTGACAATCGACGACGACGGTGTGTTCCACCTCTTCGTCTCGTCGGAGAAGACGTCGGGCGACGGTCCGCGCGGCTGTCTGGTACACATGACGTCGGCCGACCTCAGTAACTGGACCGTTCTCGGCACCATCATCGACGGACTGGGCGCCGTGCCCGAGTGTCCCGACTATTTCCAATGGAACGACTGGTACTATCTCGTCTTCGGTCAAGGTCTCGACACCTACTATGTGAAGTCGCGGAGCCCCTACGGCCCGTGGGAGTGGCCCGCCACGCAGGCGCTGAAAGAGCAGTGGGTGAACGTGGCCAAGACGGCTGAGTTTACCGGTGGGCGACGCATCGTCGCCGGATGGATAGCCAGCCGGTCCGACGGGCGCGACTCGGGCGGCGAGGTGTTTGGCGGCAGCGTTGTGCTGCGCGAGACCTACCAGCTGCCCGACGGCGACCTCGCCACGAAGTTTCCCGAAGAGGTCATCCCCAAGAGCGAAGCTCCGCAGGCAGCCACCATCACACCCGTCGCACGTGCCACAGCCGACGGTGCCTCTACGGTCATCGCAGCCGGCACGGCCAGCGGGAGGGCCTATGTGGCCGACATGCCCCGCAACTGCAAGATAACGCTCGACATTGAGCCCGACGACAACTGCACCGACTATGGTCTGCGGCTGCGCTCGGGCGACACAGGCAACAACGGCTACGTGCTCTCGTTCCTGCCCAAGAGCAACCAGGTGAAGCTCGCTCACGATGCCTCTATCGACAACGTCGGCGACCTGAACAAAAAAATCTCGGTCACCATCGTCATGAAAGACGACATCATCGACGTCGACGTCGACCATCGCCGGTGCATCGTCAACCGCTTGCCCGACCAGAACGGCAGCTACCTCTGGCTCTATGCACAGAAAGGAACCGTCAGCTTCAGCAATGTGCAGGTGAGCACGCTCGTGCCCACCGCCACCGAGTTTGAAGAGGGCACCATCCTGCCCTCCTACTTCATCGACAAATATTCCTATCCGGTGAAAGCCATGGTGTTCAACGACGGCATAAACTATAGCCAGTGGAGCAGCACCCACGGCGGACAGTCGGGCATCGTGCTCGGCACACCGCCCGCCGATGCCGACGGCCGCAACTGGTACGACACCGACTACCAGCTGACCAACACCGGCAACCGCAAGTGGAAAGACATGACCGCCCCCATGGGCACCGGCACATGGGCCAATAACGACATCTCTGCCGATATCTACCTGCGCCGCACGTTCACCATCGACAAACCCCTCGACAAGCGCATTGCCGTGAAGAGTTGCTTCGACGATGCCCCGTGCGAAATCTATCTCAACGGGCACCTGCTGGTGGCCTATCCCGACGGCGACCCCGACGGCTCTCTCAGCGCACAGTATGTGCTGACGGCCGAAGAGATGGCGCTCATCCATACCGACGGCTCTGCGAATGTGCTGGCCATGCATGTGCACAACGACTGGGGCGGCTCGAATGCCGACCTCGGACTCTACGAGGCCGATGCGCCATACGCCCTGCTCACCACTCACGACTATGGCACACAGTATGGCAACATCGCCGCAGCCGACTTCATGAACGACCAGTCGCTGCAACTCATCATCGCAGCCGAGCAAGGCTACAGCCAGTCGCGCCCGAAATGGTTGCTGAGAAACAACGGCGACGGGCAGTGGAGCAACATCGGAAACCCTATTAACTGTGCCGTGCGACCCTCGCTCAGCATCTGCGACTTCGACGGCGACGGCACGATGGATGTGGTTTGTTTTGAAAACCCGTTGCCCACGGTCCGCGAGACGCGCACAGGCCGGTACAACACCGACAAGGGCATCTTTCTGGGCAACGGCGACGGCACCTTTCGGAAGCTCGAAGCTACCATTGTCGATGCCGAAGCGGACAAACCTTCTAACTTCAACAACCCATTTACCTATATCTATAACATTCGTTCGGGAGCCGTGGCCGACTTCAACAACGACGGACTGCCCGACATCGTCGGCATTGGCTACGCCGAGAACAACGTGGTGCTCCTGAACCAAGGCATCAGCGACGGCAACGTCAGCTTCAAGCCCATCTACTTCGACGACGGCATCGTCAGCGGAAGCAGCGAACAGCGTGGCCGGTCGTTTTCCGATGGATTTGTCATACCTGCCGACTTCAACAACGACGGCTTTTGCGACTTCATCGTCTCATCAAACAATTGGGACTATCGGCAGAACACGGGTGCCGACTGGGAGCGTTTCACCGAGGTCTATCTGAACGACGGCACGGGCTGTCGGTTCGAGCGTTCCTACTGGGGACTGCAGAACCCGTCGGTCTATAACGGCGGCATGGCTGTGGCCGACTTCACAGGCGACGGCTTTCTCGACATCTTCATCTGCGGCGACGGCGGATTCTTTCCTGGAACGCCCAAGGCCATCGAATACACCAACACCCAGGACCAGGGCTATTGGGAACACACCTTCATCTGTCTGAACGACGGCACAGGCCACTTCACACCTGCCCCAGAACAACTCTTCGACCGCACGAAGGTGCGCGGGCTGAACTCGGTGGCTAACGTGGCCAATGCCTACGACTGGAACGGCGATGGATTGATTGACATCCTGCACCAGGGATGGTGCCCCGATGAAAACAAACAGAGCGGATTCATCTGGCTCAACTCAGAGCAGGGCACATTCACCCGCAGTGCAGTCTACGGCGGAGGCTCTGAGTCGGCAACGGTCATCACCGACTGGGACGGCGACGGATTGAAGGACATCGTCACCACCGGCTTCTGCGACAACCAACAGTTTGTCGACCATAACTACAGCAACGGTCGCAGCTTCATCGTCACCGGCTGCGACGAACAGCCGACGCTGCCGCCCGCTCCGCCTGCTGCCGTCGCCATCGAGAGTATGGGAAAAGGGAAGATCACCATTGCATGGACACCCGCCGAGGGTGCTCCGAAGAACACCACCTACGAGCTCTACATCAAGACTGCTGACGGCCGGCTGCTCGGCAACTGCAGAGCCTACACCGACCCGCAGCATCAGGGACGGCGCAAGGTGGAAGAGGCCGGCAATCGCGGCACAGCAACCCAAGCCACGTTCACCCTGCCCGACGGCACCTACACCATCGGCGTGCAGGCCGTCGACGGCAGAGGCGAGAGGTGCTTTATTGCGATAGGCTGAGAGCCAATATACTGGATGAAGGATGGAAGGCTACGGGGGGGCGAGCGTAGCGAGGGATGGGGATTAAGGATGAAGGATGAAAGTAACTATCCCTCATCCCTCTATGACCTGCAAGGAAGAGCCTACTCCCATCCCCTTCCCAAAAGGACGGGTGCCTTAACTTCCTCCCCTGGGGAGGGTTGGGGAGAGACATCTCTTCCCTCATTAAAGCCCGGCGTTTACATCAGCAAGGGGGAAAAAATAGTGATTAAGTGAGCGAGTACCACGAACCCGACGGTCACTGTCGCGAAGCGGGGAAAGTAATTCTTCGCAAGCGAAGCGTACTGAAGAAACGATTACTTCGCAAGCGAAGCGTACTAAAGAAACGATTACTTCGCAAGCGAAGCGTACTGAAGAAGCGATTTACTCGAATTACACGAAGCGAGAACGATTTATGTAAAATCGTAAGCATGATGAGAAAAAGAAATCCGGCAAATCGTTGTGATTTGCCGGATTTCTTTTCTATCATATAGCTAAAGGTCTACTCGCTATCCTCTTCGGTTTCGGGCTCGGCGGCGCGGAAGCTTTCGAGGTCTTCGGCGCGGAAGGCCTTGATGTAGGCTGCCTTGCCGAGGATGTCTTCCTCTGCCATGCGCACGTAGACGTTGGCCGACTTGCAGAACAGCTCAGGTGCCTTCGCTGCGTCGCGGATGATGAGGAGCGACATGACAAGCTCGGCGGTGATGTCGTAGAGTCGGCGGGCCAGGAAGTCGAAGGCATCCTGGTTGTCGAGACCCTTGGCATGGTTGAGTGCATCCTCGTAGACGGGAATGAGTCGCTCGATTCTCTCGAGAAGGTGAGAGGTGAGAGGTGAGAGTTGAGAGCTCTTCAGTTCGGCCAGCATCTCCTTGATGTTGTTGAGCATGGTGCCGTTGGAGATGTAGCGTATGGCCGCTACGACCTGCAGCTGGGTTGTGCCTTCGTAGATGGAGAAGATGCGGGCGTCGCGGAAGAGGCGCTGGCTCTTGTACTCCATGATGAAGCCCGAACCGCCATGTACGGAAATGGCGTCGTAGGCGTTCTGGTTGGCATATTCTGAGTTCATACCCTTGGCCAGCGGGGTGAAGGCATCGGCCAGACGCTGATACTTCTTCATCTCCTGCTTCTCTTCGGGAGTGAGTTTGCGGTCGCGCTCGATGTCTTCCAGACACTTGTAGACGTCGACGTAGGCGGCTGTCTCGTAGAGCAGTGCGCGGCCGGCGTCGAGCTTGGCCTTCATGCGGCTGAGCATGTCGTAGACGGCGGGGAAGTTGATGATTTTCTCACCGAACTGCTGACGCTCCTTGGCGTATGCCAGACCCTCATTGTAAGCCTCCTGCTCTACGCCCACGCTCTGTGCTGCGATACCCAGACGGGCACCGTTCATCAACGCCATCACATACTTGATGAGTCCGAGACGTGTCGATCCGCACAATTCGGCCTTGGCGTTCTTGTAGGTTAGCTCACAGGTAGGCGAGCCGTGGATACCGAGTTTGTGCTCGATATGGCGCACGTCGACACCGCCGTCGCGCTTGTCGTAGATGAACATCGACAGGCCGCGCCCGTCCTTCGTGCCTTCCTCTGAACGGGCCAGTACGAGGTGGATGTCGGAGTCGCCATTAGTGATGAAACGCTTTACACCGTTCAGCCGCCAGCAGTCCTCCTTCTCATCGTAGGTGGCCTTGAGCATGACGCGCTGCAAATCTGATCCGGCATCGGGCTCGGTAAGGTCCATCGACATGGTTTCCCCAGCACATACACGGGGGATATATTTCTGCCGCTGCTCCTCGGAGCCAAACTCATAGAGCGTGTCGATGCACGACTGCAACGACCAGATGTTCTGGAAACCGGCGTCTGCGGCGGAGATGACCTCACTCAGCATGGAGAACACCACATTAGGCAGGTTCAGTCCACCATAGCGACGCGGCATGGAGACACCGTGCAGGCCAGCCTTGCGGGTGGCGTCGAGGTTCTCAAACGTTTTCGACGCATAAATCATACGGCCATTCTCGAGATGCGGACCTTCGAGGTCAACGCTCTCCGAGTTCGGCTCGATGATGTTAGCAGCCACGTCGCCTGTGATGTCGAGAATCTGACGATAGTTCTCAATGGCGTCGTCGTAGTCAACAGGAGCAAAGTCAAACTTGTCCTTGTCTTCGTAGAACTTCTCTTTGAGTTCCACAAGGCGCTTCATCAAGGGATGTTCCAGATGAAACGCTATTTCCGGGTGGTCACTATAATAGTTTGCCATATTTCTTTAATTTTTAGAAGTTATGAAGTTAAAGAAGTTAAAGAAGTTAAGCCGATAGACATGCTATAGCTCGTTGCCGAAATTGTTGTCAACTAAGCCTTTACAATAAGCGTTAAGCGTTTTACTGCATTCCTCAATAGTTGTGGCTAAAAGCTCATAGCTGTCCTCATTGATATATCCAAGATCTTTAGAAAGGATAATATAATATCTGCATTCTTCGAGACTTCCTTGGGCTATATTGTAGAAACGCAGTTTGTCTGCTCTGCTCAGTTTTTTGTACCCTTCAGAAATATTGGCCGGTATAGATATGGCTGCACGCTGGAACTGAGAACACAAACCAAACTTCTCGAAATCAGGGTAAGTCTTAGTTACCCTATATACAAGAAGTACAAACTGGTGCGCCTTCTGCCATGCGACAATACTCTGAAATTGGTTCGTCATAACTATTGGCTTAACTTCTTTAACTTCTTAACTTCTTTAACTTCAGATTTATTTGCTATTCTGTTTGTAATATTTAATCAACTTAGGCACTACTTCCTCGACGGTTCCGACGATGACGTAGTCGGCAATTTTGTTGATGGGAGCATCGGGATCACTGTTGACCGAGATAATGATGCCCGAGTCCTGCATACCGGCGATGTGCTGAATCTGTCCGGAGATACCGCAGGCGATATAGACCTTCGGATGAACAGTGACACCCGTCTGGCCAATCTGACGGTCGTGGTCGATCCATCCCGCGTCCACTGCGGCACGACTGCCACCGACCTCGCCATGCAACACCTTGGCGAGTTGGAAAAGCTGGTCGAAACCCTCTTTCGAACCTACGCCATAGCCACCGGCCACAACGATAGGCGCGCCCTTCAGGTTGTGCTTGGCGGCCTGCACCTCGTGGGTGAGCACCTTCACGACGTAAGCCTCGGGGCTGACATATTTCGATACATCGGGATAGACCACCTCTTTGCGGCAGTCGCCCTCGTAGACAGCTTTCTGCATCACGCCGCTGCGCACGGTAGCCATCTGCGGACGATGGTCGGGATTGACAATCGTAGCCACGATGTTGCCACCAAAGGCGGGACGAATCTGATAGAGCAGGTTTTCGTATACCTTACCCGTTTTCTTGTCTTCATACGAGCCAATCTCCAGCTCAGTGCAGTCGGCAGTCAGACCACTGGTAAGACTCGACGACACACGCGGGCCGAGGTCACGGCCGATGACCGTGGCACCCATCAGACAGATCTGCGGCTGCTCCTCCTTGAAGAGGTTCACGAGGATATCGGTGTGCGGTGCCGAGGTGTAAGGGAATAGTCCCTCGCCGTCGAAGACAAAGAGCTTGTCCACACCGTAGGGCAGAATCTGGTCTTCCACTTTGCCATGGATGCCTGTACCGGCGACAACAGCGTGAAGCTCCACGCCCAGCTCATTGGCCAGCTTACGACCTTTCGTGAGCAGCTCCTGCGAGACCTCCTGTACGGTTGTACTCTCTATTTCTACATAAACGAAAACAGCCTCACCCCCGACCCCTCTCCGAGGGGAGAGGGGAGTTGTCAGTTTCGCATTTTGATGATTTTCATTCATACTCATCATGTTATTTATTGTTTATATAATTCTTCTTTTATCGTTCTTATTACATTTCCTACATTAGTATTCACCTCTTCATTTTTGAAGCGGAGTATCTTATAGCCTTTTTCACGCAAATAGTCTGCGCGAACTTGATCGTCATGTTGCTGACCGACGGTGTCATGATACCCTCCATCAACCTCTATAATCAGCTTTTGCGGAATACAAATAAAATCTGCAATATAATCCATGATAGGATGCTGCCTTCTGAATCGGTATCCTTGTATATCATGCCGAAGAGCATTCCAAAGAATCGTTTCGCTTTTGGTCATTTTCTTACGGTTATCCCGTGAAAATGCTTTCAGCAATTCATACCTGTCTGGCGCAGCTGTTTCATATTTGTAACCCATCACACAAGGAAACTACATACTCCCCTCTCCTCTCGGAGAGGGGCAGGGGGTGAGGCTTAAATGATTTTTTCACTAATGAGTTCTTTGACCATACTCTCTATATCAGCGTCAGAGCCTGTCAGCGTTTTGCTTTCCTTCGCTTGGAACACGATGTTCTTCACAGCCTTCACCTTGGTGGGCGATCCGCTGAGGCCGCACTGCGAGGCATCGCCGTCGACATCGGCCACTGACCACTGGTTCAGCGTCAGCTCAGGACGCTCGTCGTAAAGACCGTCGTAGGCAGTACCCTCGGCAGGCCTTTCCATCGGACAAGTAGCACGCTTGTATTTCATCACCAGCTTCGCATTGCGGGGGCGGCATGGTGCGGCACTGCCGTTCACGGTAATCACAACGGGCAACGGAGCCTCCACGGTCTCCACACCACCATCGATGACGCGGCGGACGAGCGCTTTTCCGTCTTCCACTTTCAGAATCTCCTCTGCATAAGTCACTTGGTTGAGCCCGAGCTTCTGGGCCACCTGCGGACCCACCTGAGCGGTGTCGCCGTCGATAGCCTGCCGGCCTCCGATGACAAGGTCCACATCGCCGATTTTCTTGATAGCCGTAGCCAAGGCATACGACGTAGCTAGCGTGTCGGCACCGGCGAAGAGGCGGTCGGTAAGGAGCCAGCCCGTGTCGGCACCGCGATACAGACCCTGACGGATAATCTCGCCGGCACGCGGCGGACCCATCGTGAGCACGCCCACGGTCGTGCCCGGATGCTGCTCCTTCAGGCGCAGCGCCTGCTCCAGGGCGTTCAGGTCCTCGGGGTTGAAGATGGCGGGCAGGGCGGCGCGGTTGACAGTGCCCTCGGCAGTCATCGCATCCTTGCCCACGTTGCGGGTGTCTGGCACTTGCTTGGCCAGCACTACAATTTTCAAAGCCATATCTATATATTTAATAATGTGTAAACGTATCCAATCAGTCGGCAAAATTACAAACTTTTTACGACCTGCCCAAATTAAAACCTCAAAATCGCAAAATAATTTGGACGGCCAAGCATTTCTTCGTACCTTTGCAGCAACATACCGCTAACGTCAACTTCGACATCAACGTAGAAACATTATCAACACATAAAAACGACAAAAAACAATGGAAAAGACTGTATTAGTGACGGGTGCCAACAAAGGCATCGGATTCGGAATAGCGAAGCACCTCGGCCTCAGCGGCTGGAAGGTTGTCATCGGCGCGCGCCATCAGCAACGTGCAGAGCAGGCCATCAGCGAGCTGGAGTCGCTTGGCATCGACGTGGCCGGATGGGTAAACATTGAGCTGGCCGACCTCGCCGGCATAGCAAAAGCCGCCGAGGAGGTGAGCGAGCGGTTTCCCGAGCTGTCGCTGCTGGTGAACAATGCCGGCATCCCGGGCGACATGAGCGTAGACGGACTGCACACGGACATCAGCGACATCAAGGCGACCCTCGACGTGAACTTCATCGGCACCTTCGCGCTCACCAAGGCGCTGTGCCCACTGCTTGAGAAGAACGGCGGAAGAATCGTCAACGTCACCGTGCCGTCAGCAATCAGCCCCTACTGGCATCCCCTGGCCTATGTGGCGAGCAAGGCCGCGCAGAATGCCATGATGGGCATCATGGCCATGGAGTTCCAGCAGAGCAACACCCCCCTGGAGATTTTCTCCGTGCATCCAGGTCCCACCACAACCGACCTGAACGGCAACATGTGTCTACCCGGGTTCCACGACATCGAGACCGTGGGCAGCAAGATGGCGGCACTCATCAACGATGGCAGCAGCCATCAGGGAGAGTTCATCGAACTCTACCCCATCGTCAAGGAAGATTAACCGCACCGACAACCCCAAGCCTGCGAGTCTTAAAAATCATTAAATCCGGACGCGGAATTTTAACAGATTCCGTCCGGATTTTTTTCAATTCTACGCGAGTGAGACATATATCTTTCGGAAATGAAGCATAAAAAGAGAAGAACGAAGAATGTGGTTTGAAGGTGAAACATATATGTTTCGGGTGGCGAAAAGCAAGGTTTTGGTGTGCGAAAGACGGTCTTTCGCAACCCGAAAGCTAAGCTCTCGCAAGCGAAAGGTATACCTTTCACCTGACGAGAGAGGAGGAACGAGCATCAAAAAGGACTTATCACACTTATTACCAGCGAGTTAGCTAAACTCGCGATTTTAGCCCGTTTTTGACTCCGAGCAAAGACTTGGTGGAAAAATCGCCAGAAATGAAGTTAAAAGAAAATCGCCAATCGTTAAAAAATATGTAATTCGGACTGCAATGTTAAGATTTCTCCCCTGACATTGATTTCGTCATCTCCTTATACAGCTTAAACAACTCAGCCACGCACTGGCTCTCTGTCATCGTTTTCACATTGAAGCCATAAGCCTGCATCACGGCACGGTCGTTGTCTTGATGGGCTTTGCGAAGTTCTGCGGGCATCGTCAGCTCGTCGTAAAGGTCGGCAAGTGATGAGTCAGGATAGAGGGCACGGGCATCAAGGATGGCTTGTGCAGTCTGCTCTATCTTTGCCCGTTGCTCATCGGTTACTTCTATGGTCAACGCCCCCCGTCCCCCTCTAATCTTAGAGGGGGAGTTGGTTAGGGTAACTTGTGCTACTTCGGTAGTCAACGCCCCCTGCCCCCCTCTAATCTTAGAGGGGGAATTGGTTAGGATGTCCTGTGTTACCCCTGTGTCAGAGGGGGAGTTAGCTGGGGTAACTTGCTCCCCCTCTAAGATTAGAGGGGGTTGGGGGGCGTTGACATCGTGAGATCCAGGCCAAGGGAAATTGTTATAAACCACATCCTTTGAATAACGATAGTCGCTCTTTAATCGTCCACACACCGCCCGCATCCAAGCCATGTGGACGTTGCTCTCCAAAACTCCGAAATGGTAAAGCGTAGCATCAGGGATGATTAGAACAAGATTGCTAGCAAGTGCGTCAGGTGTCATAAAACCCATCGGAACATATCGGCGTTTCTCAGACGATACTGATGGAATAATGATGAAATTGCTACTGGGCATATTCTCAACATGGAATCGTGTAGGTCGGTCTGCAAGCTTGCGTGTACCGGCACTACTGCTTGACAACCGAAGGTTCCTAACGGCTTCTACCCGTTTCAGACAATGGGGCATCTGTCTTAATTCTGCTGGTGTGCAATCGCCCAACCATAAACAATAGCGTGGTTTCTGATGGATAAATTCTTCTGAACCATACCACAGTTTAAAGTATTGAGCGGCTTTTGGTTCTACTTTGCAGAAATCTTCCATTTGCTCTTTTGTAAACAGATAGTTGCCTCCATCAATTGGCTTATTGCCAATACCAATAGGGGGAACGTCACATAGCGGGAGATTGCGACTCCCGACAAATACGTCTGGCGCATCCATCAAATATGCGTTAATATGGTTCGTCTTGATGACACGCTTTCCGTCGTAGATGACACATGCAGGAGTAATCGGCTCCCCCTCTAAGCTTAGAGGGGGCTGGGGGGCGTTGACCTCTCTCTGCACCTTTATAATACTGTTGACAATAGCCTGCGGCTGATTGAAAACCACTTTGTTTTCAAAATGTAGCGTTTTTATGCCATACGTTTGCAGCAAGTCTCTGTCGCGTGCCATGTCGCGTTCTGGATTTGCACCATAATAATGATAGTCACCATCAAGTTCTATAGCAAGTTTCAAAGCTGGGCAGTAGAAATCGAGTATATAGTGCCCCACACTATACTGTCGACGGAACTGCAAACCCTCTATCTGTCTGCCTTTCAGAATGTTCCACAGTGCGCCCTCAGCAGGAGTACCGTTGGAACGCAGTTGGCGGCGGAGGTCTTTCATGTCAGAAGTGTTCATGACATGCTCGGTGGCTGTAGTCAACGCCCCCTGCCCCCCTCTAATCTTAGAGGGGGAGTTCGTTTGCACTGGGCGTTCGGCGGAGAATCCTACGATGACACAATGCACATGGGCTTTAGAATTTGACTCGCTATCCCAACGGAATGTGCGATGTGCAAAATCAATACGCAGACCATCTTCCATCAGAGATTGCCAAAGATTAGCCACCTGCTCGCCTTGACAAATACTGTTTGTAGAAACGAAAGCAGCTTTAGTCTTATGCCCTCTCATGAGTTGCCAAGCCTTTTTATACCAGCAACAAACATAGTCTAAGTTACCAACATTTTTCCATTTAGGCCCGAAGATATTCACGACATCCTGCTTTTGGCTTTCATCCATCTGACGGGCGCCGATAAACGGAGGATTGCCAATAATATAATCGTAATGAATGCCTATTTTTGTAGGAGGCTTCGGTCCTCTTTCCATGCCAGTCGTTATCAGGTTAACCTCATTGTACTCTGCTACAGGCTCACTGGCCATCAATGGCTCATCCTCAAATATGACATAGGTGTTTTTGGCATGAATAGTCGGAATGTCTGATGGCAGTTCTATAACGTCCCAGTCCATCCGCAAGGCATTGCCCTCGCGTATATTATGGTAGGCCTTCAATGGTAGGAAGTCGATGTCTCGGCGGATAATCTTCTCCGTCTCTGTCAGCATCTGAGCCTCGGAGATCCAAAGGGCAGTCGTGGCTACGGTGACGGCAAAATCGTTAATCTCGATGCCATAGAATTGTTGGATGCTTACCTTGATGGGGTTCACCTCTTCAAAACCGAGGAACGCCTGACCGTGATAGCGCTCGCGGATGACTTCATTTTCCAAACGACGCAACGACAGATAGGTTTCGGTAAGGAAATTGCCGGAGCCGCAGGCAGGGTCAAGAAATGTCAGCGAGGCCAGCCGCTCTTGGTAGGCATCGAGTTTTTTCTGTCGTTGACGCTCTATCTTTTCTTCCAGTATCTCGTCGAGCTCGTGACGCAGGGCGTTCAAGAATAACGGGTCGATGACTTTGTGGATATTCTCAATAGAAGTGTAGTGCATACCACCACTTCGACGGGTCTCAGGATTGAGCGTACTTTCAAACACGGCACCAAAGATGGTGGGCGATATTTCTGACCAGTCGAAGTCAAGACTGGCATTCTGAAGAAGTGTGGTTTTAAGTTCCTCGGTGAACTGGGGAATTTCTATCTCTTCTTCAAACAGCCCGCCGTTGGTATATGGAAAGGCTTTCAAATCGTCTTTCAAATACTTGCTGCGCTTCTCCTGTGGCGTATTCAGCACCTCAAACAGACGAATCAGCGCACTGCGCATGTCGTCAGCATCGTAGCGGTTCAGATAATCGTGGAACTGGTCGTGTGTAAAGACTCCCGCATCCTCTGCATATAGGCAGAACACAATACGAACACAAAGAATGTTGAGCCAACGGAGTGCCTCGGGGCTGTTGTCGTCGTATTGCTTCAGCAGTGCCTCGTAAATCTTGCCGACTATCTCGCCCGCCTGCATTGACACCTGCATCTCTTTACTCAGATGCTCGTTCTTGGCATCAACAAGAAACATGAGGCGGTAGTATTCTTTCCCTAAATTCTCCAAAAGAATCTGCTCTGGCTCACCATTGGGCTGCTCCATGTCATAGACCAAAAACTCGGAGAAGTTGCAAGTGACTATCCAACGCGGATGCTCAGAAACGGGAAGACCAACTACATAACGACGGGCTTGCTGAAACGGATTCAACAAAGAGCCGTCGCTTTGAAGAATACCTTTCCGCAAATCTTTTCCCAACGACTTCTGCTCTATAAGTACGCGGGTAGACGGTATGCGCCCGTCTATGAAATTAGAGGCATCTACCTTGCGATGTTCCTCAAAGGTGATAAAACCATCCGATAGTGTCTCTATGCCAAAGACATTCGTCAGCAAGTCTATCCAAAAGGGTTGCGACTCGCCACGTTCATAACCTCTGTCTTTCCAACGCTCCGCAAATTCAGCAGCTGCCACAGCCATCTGTTTCTCCGTTTTCATATCTTTTCCTTAGGATTTCTAATTATTGTCACAAAGTTACTCAAATTTATTGAATACTATATGTTTTTCTGCTAAAAATATTCATTTCATAGCCACTAAATGTTTTACCTGTAAACAATTCCTTAAAAAAGACCAAATGCAATTTGGCTTTTCGCTCTCTTAATCGTACCTTTGACTAACGTCGAAAGTAGGCGGCACATTGGCTTTGCCGACCTCTGTCGCGACTCGGTCATTCAAGCGAGCTTGATGACCCTCGCTGCTCCATCGGTTCAGAAAATTGCAAATAAAAATTTTGATAATTTTGTCGCGACTCAACAAATTAAATGCAAGATTTATTTGTTTTCGCTGCTTCAAAATTTGCATTTTCACTCGGTTTGCACTACCTTTGCAGGTATGAAAGAGAAAAACTTGTTTCGCCGCTACCCTTACTCTACGGCGCTGATTGTGCTGATATGGGTGCTCTGCCTGATTCCGGCATTTCCAGAGACTCCGCTCGACAATGTCAGCATGATAGACAAGTGGACGCATATCGTGATGTACGCGGGGTTGTGCCTCGTCATCTGGGGAGAGTATCTCTGGCGGAACAAAAAGAGAAGGCCGAACTGGAACCGGCTGTTCCTGTTCGGCTTTATGGCTCCCGCACTGATGGGCGGGGTGATAGAGCTGGCGCAGGCCTACTGCACGTTCGGCTACCGCAGCGGCGAGTGGCTCGACTGGGCTGCCGACACGATTGGCGCTGTCGTGGGCGCGATTATCGGTATGCTTCTGGCAGCGTGTCGCGCCAAAGCGAGAAGGGATACTTGAGCATGTGCTTGTTGTAGAAGCGACGGTCGCCCGTCACCTCTGGCCCGAGGAAATCGGGACTCTCAAAGGCTTCTCCCTCTTCAGCCAGCTCCACCTCGGCCATAACGAGCCCGTCGTTGTCGCCATGAAACTCGTCAACCTCGAACGTGTGCCGACCGCTCTTCACGAGATAGCGTGTCTTGTCGATGACACCGCCACGGCACAACCGCAACAGCTGCTTGGCCTCGTCGGGCAGTATCTCTTTTTCAAACTCGTAGCGCGAAATGCTCCCTGGCGCAGGCCGCCCCTTGATGGTGAGATAGGCCTTCGCACCTTCGTCGCCCTCACGCAGACGGATGCGCACCGTTGCTGTGTCGCTGGGGATATAGCCCTGACGGATACGGCTACTTGAAAAGGCGGCGCTTTTGTAGGCACCGCCTTTCTTTACCAGGAACTTGCGTTCAATCTCCAGTCCGCTCATTGTACTGATACAGTCCAAATAAAATAGAGAATTGCGAGACCTATAAGTCCACAGATAATCCATGTAACCACGTTCTTACCCTGCTGTTCCTGTTTTTTCTGATAAGCTACCCGCTTAGGGTTCTTCATTTTACTCATAGTCTTTCGGTTTTTTATTATTATTGTTAATGTATTTAAGGTCGTTAAGGCTCTTCACGTCTTTAAGGACAAAGGTCATTCCTCTGCTGTGGGAAATTGCATGAGGTAGGCTTTGATGAAATCGTCGAGCTTGCCATTCATCACGCCGTCCACGTCGGAGGTCTGATAGTTGGTGCGGTGATCTTTTACGCGACGGTCGTCGAACACATAGGAGCGTATCTGGCTGCCCCACTCTATCTTCTTTTTCCCAGCCTCAATCTTGGCCTGCGCCTCGAGGCGTTTTTTCATCGCACGGTCGTAGAGCTGGCTCTTGAGCAGCTTCAGCGCACGCTCCTTGTTTTTCGGCTGGTCGCGCGTCTCGGTGTTCTCGATAAGAATTTCCTCCTCCTCGCCCGTGTCGGGGTCGGTGTACCAATAGCGCAACCGCACACCCGACTCCACCTTGTTTACGTTCTGACCACCAGCCCCACTACTGCGGAACGTGTCCCACGAGAGCTTTGCCGGATCGACATAGACCTCGATGGTATCATCGACGAGCGGTGTGACGAAGACTGAGGCAAACGAGGTCATGCGCTTGCCCTGCGCATTGAACGGACTAACGCGCACCAGACGGTGCACACCATTCTCGCTCTTCAAGTAGCCGTAAGCCATCTCGCCTCCCTCAATCTGCATGGTGACACTCTTGATGCCGGCTTCATCGCCCTCCTGAAGGTTGGAAATGCTGACTTTGTAGCCATGAGCCTCAGCCCACCGCATATACATTCGCATGAGCATCTGCGCCCAGTCCTGACTCTCTGTGCCGCCCGCGCCGGAATTGATCTTCAGCACGCAGTCCATCGGATCCTCCTTCTGCCGCAACATGTTGCGCAGCTCCAGATCCTCAATGGCCTTGATGACACGGGCGTAGTCGGCATCGACCTCCTCCTCGGTCACCATCTCGTCCTTATAGAAATCGAAGGCCAGTTGCAGCTCGTCGGCCAACTGCCGCACCTGTTTATAGTCAGTAAGCCACTTCTCTATGCTCTTTACCTTCTTCATCTGTGCCTCGGCACGCTTGGGGTCGTCCCAGAAGTCGGGAGCCTGCGTACGCAGCTGCTCCTCCTCGAACTCCACCTGCCGCTGCTCAATGTTCAAGTACTTATATAACGCCTCCGTGCGCTCCAGCACGTCTTTCAGTTGTTCCTGCGTAATCATTCCTCGTACATTTTGTCGATGATTTCCTTGTAGTTGCGGTGGATAATGGGGCGTTTGAGCTTGAGGGTATTGGTAAGCTCGCCATTCTCCATAGAGAAATGATGGGGGATGAGAGTAATGCGTTTGATCTGCTCATAGTGGGCAAGCTGTTGCTGAAGGGTGCTGATGCGCTCCATCATCATGTCGTAGACCTGCTGGTTCGCACAAAGGTCCTCACGGCTCTCGAAACTGATGCCATGCTCACGGGCAAAGTCCTCTACAAGACGGAACTCCGGCACGACGAGCGCTGAGACAAACTTGCGCTGGTCGCCAATGACAGCTATCTGGTCGATATACTTATCGACAAGCAGCATCGACTCCACCATCTGCGGGGCAATATATTTTCCGTTGGAGGTTTTGAAAAGATCCTTGATGCGCTCCTTGAGGAACAACTCGCCGTCGCGCATGTAGCCTGCATCGCCTGTATGGAAGAAGCCATCAGGGTCGAAAGCCACACGATTGGCCTCCTCACGTTTGTAATAACCCTTTGTGATGGTGGGACCTTTGAGCAGAATCTCACCGTCATCGCCTATCTTCACTTGGATGCTACTGATGGGACGGCCCACTGAGCCGATGGTATAGGGCTCGCCACGGTGGTCGCACGACACAGTGGCCAGACTCTCGGTGAGTCCGTAGCCGACAATCATGTCTATACCTATGGAGTGGACAAACTCCTCCACTTCGGGCGATACCGTCGCACCTGCCGTGGGGAAGAAATTGGCATCCTCCAAGCCGAGCTGCTTGCGCACAAGACTCAGCACGGTGCGGTTGATGAGCTGATACTCCAAAGCCAGAGCCAGCGACGGACGTCGCCCATGGCTCAAGTACTCGATGTTATGCTTGCGACCTACCTTCAGCGCATGACGGAAGAGCCTTTGCTTGGCCGCGCTCGAGCTTTCAATTTTCTCCTTCACACCGATAAAAACCTTCTCCCAGAAACGCGGCACACTCGACATACATGTGGGATGGGTCTCACGCATCGACTGCTGTATCTCCTGCGGATAGGTATTCACAATGAGCTGTGCGCCTTCGGTGAGACACAGATAAGCCCATCCGCGCTCGAAGATATGTGCCAGTGGCAGAAAGTTAATGACACGGTCACGCTCCGTAACGGGCACACACTCGTGATTGGCCTCGAACGCAGCGTGGTATTGTCCGTAACTAAGAATAACGCCCTTCGACTCGCCCGTAGTTCCGCTCGTATAAAGAATATTGCAAGTGTCGTCCATCGATGCCTCTTTCCACAACTGCTCCACCTGCGACTGACGCGGCAGATTCTCGCCCAGGGCGATGAAATCCTCAAAGTAAAGCGCATGGGGGTCGTGGGTGGAGATACGTACGCTATGGTCGAAGACGATGATGCGCTCCAACGTCGGACACAGCGCAAACACGCGGTGAGCCTTGTCGTACTGTTCCTGCTCGCCCACGAAGAGGAATCGCACACCGGCATCCTTCACCACATACTGAATCTGCTGTTCACTCGACGTGGCATAGATGGGGATGGTCACGGCACGGATTCCGTATGCACCGAAATCAGTATAGAGATACTGTATGCAGTTTTGCGCAAAGACAGCCACGTTTTCCTGAGGCTGGATGCCCAAGTTGAGCATTGCGTTCGACACTTGCTTCACGCGTAGCGAGAACTGTTTCCACGACACAGTCTTCCATGCCAGCGAACCGAACATGCGGAAAGTGAGGGCCGCCCTGCTACCGTAGTGCTTGGCCTGCTCATGGATAAGTACAGAGAGATGACAATTGTTTTGCATATGCCATTAAGAGTTTTTATGCTTGCAAAGATACTGCAAATTTTTGAGTAATGGAAACAAGTGAGATTTTTTTTTATACTTTCACCGTAAAAAACAGCAAAAAAGCGATGAGATTCATCGCTTTTCACAATCCTCGTACCCAGAGCCGGGGTCGAACCGGCACGGGTTGCCCCACTGGTGTTTGAGACCAGCGCGTCTACCGATTCCGCCATCTGGGCTTACTGCTTGCGGGCAGGTTTCACCGAAATGAATGGGCTGCGACTGACAAGCCGTATCAAAATTGCGGTGCAAAGTTACAACTATTTTATTTAATTGACAAATTTTTCCCTTCAATTTTTATACTAAAAGGAAATTATCTGCGTTATATCATCGAAACGGCCGGAGCTGTCATGGCGAAGCCAAATTCAGGGAGTTCAAGGAGTCCAAGGAGTGTAGGAGTCCAAGGAGTGTAGGAGTCCAAGACGATACCCCGTAAACCGTAAGATATGAACATAAATTATCACGAACCAACGGTCGCGGCAGCAAAGCGGATGCAACCTTTTACAGCTGCCTACGGGGAAAGGCAAAGGCAAAAGCAATGAATCATAAATTATATTTGTGGTTAATTAATATGAAGAGTAAACCGTAAACTGTAAACCATGAACATACAGACAGATCATTTTTACTGCGTAATCTTGGCTGGAGGAAAAGGCCGTCGCCTGTGGCCTTTCAGCCGCGAGCAATACCCTAAGCAATTCATCGACTTTTTCGGCACGGGTCGCACGCAATTGCAACAGACGTATGACCGTTTTGCCGACATCATGCCACGCGATCACATCTTCGTCAATACCAACAAGGCTTATGTCTCATTGGTGCGTGAGCAGTTGCCCGAGTTAGACGACGTTCATCTCATGGCCGAGCCCATTCATCGCAACACTGCTCCGAGCACTGTCTGGGCTACCCATCGTATTCTGATGATCGACCCGGAGGCCAGCGTGGTGGTATCCCCCTCGGACCAGACCGTACAAGATGAGGAGGCTTTCCGCCGCAATATCATTGAGGGGCTGTCGCTCGTTGCCGCACAAGACACTATTCTCACGATGGGTGTGAAGCCCACCCGGCCTGAGCCTGGCTACGGCTACATACAGATGGGTGATGTTGTAAACGAGAATATCTTCAAGGTCAAATCGTTCACGGAGAAGCCTGAGCGCGACTTTGCCACATTGTTTTTAGAAAATGGGGAGTTTTTGTGGAATACCGGACTCTTTCTCGGTCGTGCGCAAGTGCTATTCAATTTCATTGCTACTCAACTACCCGTTATGCTACGACAGTTTGATGCTGACAACTGTAATGCCAGTATTGAGCATGAGAATCGCTATATCCAGGAACATTTCCCTACCTACCCAAACCTTTCGCTCGACTATGCCGTGCTGGAACGTTCTGAGAACGTGTGTGTCATGCTATGCAACTTCGGGTGGGCCGACCTCGGCACGTGGCATAGCATCTACGAGGCCATGCGCCACGACAGCAACGACAATGTTGTTATCGACAGCGACGTGATACTCGATGACGCACATGGCAATGTCATCAAGTTGCCGAAAGGAAAACTTGCTATTATCAACGGCCTCGACGGGTTTATTATTGCCGAGAAGGACAATGTGCTACTCATCTGCCGCAAGGAGGATTCCTCTGCACTTGTTCGCAAATATGTGAACGAAGTGCAGTTACATAAGGGAGAGGAGTTTGTTTAGAATTTTTCGTAGATGCTGTCGGCGATGGCCTGCATCTCTTCGGCCGACAGTTGCAGCTTCGGCTTGCGGAAGTCGGCATCAGCCTCTGTCTGCATGGGGATGAGATGGATGTGTGCGTGTGGCACTTCGAGTCCGAGAACTACCTGTGCGACTTTTTTGCAGGGCACGGCTTGCTTCAGGGCGACGGCCACGCGCTTGGCGAAAAGCTGAAACTCGGCCAGTGTCTCATCGTCAAGGTCGAAAATATAGTCGGTTTCCTCGCGGGGAATGACCAGTGTGTGCCCTTTGGCCACAGGGTTGATGTCGAGGAAGGCGTAGAACTTCTCGCTCTCGGCACACTTGTAGGAGGGAATCTCCCCTGCTGCTATTTTTGAGAAAATGCTCATTGCTTAATGTGTTTAGTATTTAATGTTTCAACATTAACGTTGCGTTAAAAGCTGTAAACAAAAACTTACTCCACGCTGATTTTATCGATACGCAAATGGATGGTGCCGCGCGGGATTTTTATCTCGGCCTCATCGCCCACTTTCTTGTTCAGAAGTCCCTGAGCGATGGGGGTCTTGATAGAGATTTTCCCGGCACGCAGGTCGGCCTCGTTCTCGCTGACGATGGTATAGGTCATCTTCGCACCTGTGGCGAGGTTGGTCATTTCCACCTTCGAGAGAATCTGCACGCAGTCGGCACTCAGACGCGACTTGTCTACGATTTTTGCCTCGGCGATGGTTTGCTTCAGCAGGTTGATTTTCGACTCCAGATGAGCCTGGGCCTCCTTCGCGGCCTCGTATTCCGAATTCTCACTCAGGTCACCCTTGTCGCGAGCCTCGGCAATGGCTGCTGATGCGGCGGGGCGCTCTACGCCTTCAAGCCGTCGTAGTTCGGCCACGAGATTCTCGTAGCCCTCTTGTGACATGTAGGACATAATCTTATTCTCCTATTGTTTTAATTGCTTATCTGTTTTTCCAAGACGAAAAAAGATAGAATTCCGACAAGTGCGTGATGTCGGAATTCTTCCCTCGTATGTCTTTATTGCGCTGCAAAGGTAGGCAATTAATTCTGAACTCCCAAATTTTTCTCCAAAAATTTTCAGTTTAAGACATAAGGACATGTCTTTTTGCAGAATGACACGCCTGTTCTGTCATTCTGTGGAAGGAAGCAGCCGCGTATAGATTTCGAGAGCCTGGCGCAACTCTGAGAGGCAGATATACTCGTCGGCGGTATGGCTGCGCGACGAGTCGCCTGGACCCAGCTTCAGCGACGGCCACGGCATGAGCGCCTGGTCGCTGAGCGTGGGCGAGCCGAAGGGCTGCAGCCCCATCGCCACGCACCGCTGTACAAGCGGGTGGTCTGGGGCTATGCGTGTCGAGTTCAGATCGAGCGACCGCGCACGGACCTCGCTGCCCAGATGACTGGCCACCTCGTTGTACACCTCTTTATTATTATAGAGTTCGTTGGTTCTGATGTCAACCACCATGTGGCACGTGTCGGGCACCACGTTGTGCTGCGTACCTGCCTCTATCTGCGTTACCTGCATACGCGTCTCGCCGAGCAGCGGGCTCACGCGGTCGAAGCGATACGACCGCAGCCACTCCAGATCGGTCATGGCCTCGTAGATGGCATTCACGCCCTCACCACGCGCCGCGTGTCCGCTACGGCCGCGCGCCGTCACATCGAGCACCAGCAGACCACGCTCGGCAATGGCGGGCTGCATCCCTGTAGGCTCACCCACGATGGCGGCATCCACACTCGGCAACATCGACAATACGCGCCGCGCGCCATTCTGCCCCGACACCTCCTCCTCGGCAGTGGCGAGAAAGATGAAGTTAAAAGCCTCTCCCTTTTGAGAGGGGTTGGAGGCGAGATGTCTAAACACCTGCAACAACGTAACCAGTCCGCCGCCACAGTCGTTACTGCCCAAGCCATAGAGACGGTCGCCCTCAACGACGGGTGTAAACGGGTCGCGCGTCCACGAGTCAACCGGACGCACCGTGTCGAGATGAGCATTGAGCAGCAGCGTTGGCCGCGCCTCGTCGTAACCATGGCCGACAGCCCACACGTTGTTACGCTCGCGACGGGGCTCGAAACCATAGCTCCGCAACTCCTCCTCTATCAGGTCGGCAGCCGCCGACTCCTCACGGCTCACGCTCGGCGTGGCAATCAGCCGACGCAGCAATGCCACCGCATCATCGAAATAACTTTCCATCATATTATAAAAACGCTATTTCCCGCGAAATATTATATGACTCGACTTCAGCAAGTAAGGAGACAGCAGAAGTTATAAGCATTCTCATTCGCCTCATTCGGTGCGCTCGCAGACAAAAAGATGTAGCAATGCCACTCAGCCAAAACTTCCCTTTTTTGTAAAAAGATGTTAAAACCGGCAGAAGAATTTTAACATTTCGCCTCGAACTTTTTTTCATTCTACGCGAATGAGACATATATCTTTCACATTTTCTTCGGCTTAACGCAGCACGCTGCGTCGCTACATATTTCCGAAAGGTATATGTTTCAGGGTGCGAAAAGCAAGCTTTCGGAGTGCGAAAGACGGTCTTTCGGAAGGCGAAAGCTAAGCGCTCGCAAGCGAGACATATATCTTTCGCAAACCACGGAATCACCAAACGCCAAATATTATCTTCTAAACATGTAGAAATCAGCGAGTTAGCAAAACCCGCTCATTTTCACATTTTTTGCCACGAGAGGTCTTCACGCTCCCAAATAACGCAAAAATGAGCCACTTTAGCCTCGGCGAAATAAGATTTTTTACATTTTTTTACGCTCCAAACAACATAAAAAGATGCCCCAGCCACGCTGCATTGCCGCAAACGGACTGGGGCACCCACATCTTAAAATTTACTCAGACACAGGACTATTATTCGTCCCAGAGATTCCGAGCCACGTTGCCTTCTTCGATATCGCCCCAAGCATTCCCTTTACCGAGAGCCTCGCTACCGTCAACCTCTTTATCCGTCTTAGGAACGCTCTCCGACTGCATCAGCACCGCCTGCGTCTCGGTTACTTTTATGGCGGGATTTTGATATGTCTTTTTCATATTACTTATTTTTATTTTAATCGTTTTTACTTGATCACCTTCTTGCCGTTGACAATATTGACGCCTTTCTGCATCTTGTTCAAGCGCTGGCCGGCAAGGTTGTAGATAACATTGGCCTCAGCATTTGCAGCATCAGTGTTCACACCGTTGACACCCGTAGTCTCGCCTTCAAAGTAGAACAACTTAGCATCAGTTCCTCCGATGACGAGGTAAGCTTTTCCGGCTGCGATGGTGGATTGCGCCTTAGCCTTGTAGAAACCTACCACACCCTCGTCCTTGGCCAGGATGTACTGAGTGCCGTCTGCAGTAATGTCGGTATCAGAAACCTTGAGCTCATTTGCGGGATTTGTATCTTCACCATACTCTACAGCGTAAGGAATCTCGTAACTGCCTGCTGCTGCCTTGACAACGATGGGCATACCGGCAGGAACGATGGTAATGGGCTCCAGATGGATGAAGTTTTCATTGCTTACACTGGCCGTGAATGCCACAACCTCTGCATTAGTGAAGTCGATTTCGGCAGCGGCAACAGCTGTTGCATAGCCGGCAGCCGACACGGTAATGGCCTGAACGGGAACAGCCTCTGTCTGCATCCATGCCAATACAGGATACTGGCCGGCGTAGGTGAACTTCCAATCATTCACCATATCCCAACCGAGGGTTGCGGTGTAGAAGCTCTTGGCCGTGCACTCCTTGCGGATTACCTGCTTACCATTCTCGTCGTCTTTGTTGGTTACAGTCGTGGGGTTGGTGTATGTGGTCTCATCCAAGATATAGTTGTCGGCATAAGTTGCTTCTTTGTTATCGGGGTATATCAGCGTACGCTCGTAACCACCCAAAACCGAGGTGGCAGCAACCATGTTGTTCTTGATGGAGATGGTGCAGCCGGCAGCGTCGATCATGGAAATGAGACCACAAACAGTTCCTGTAGGATTGCTTACCGAACCCGTGAAGAGGTTCTTCTCGATGGTAGCGTCTTTAATGGTACCTACAAGACCACCAGCCTGAAAAGCGGTAGAAGCCACTCTGGAGTTAGACAGGTTGTTTCGGATGATGGTTTCGCCAACGGCATTGGCAACGAGCGAAGCCACATGGTCGTAGCCCGTTACAGAGCAGTTCATTACGGCATTCGACTCGATGGTCGAGTTGTCAGCATTACCAACAAGTCCACCGGCATTGGCGTGACCTGTCACAGAGGATGCTTTCAGCAGAACATGCTTGATAGTGGCATCCTTGACGTAGCCAAACAGGCCTACGTTGTTCACCGCAGCATTGTTATAAGTGAAGTTGCTGATGGTCTTGCCCTTACCATCGAAGGTTCCCACGTAGGGATTGTCGCTGTTACCGATGGGGCTGAACTCAGTAGCCTCGGCCATATCGATATCGGCGGTAACCACAGCGTTGAGTATGCGCTTGCCCAATGTGGAATTAACAATCTTGGCAAAGTTTGTCATGTCGGCGGCAGTACCTAACTGATAAACACCGGCCACTTTTGCGATGAGATTATCATGCTCCACAAATATCTTCGAGCTGACAAGTGCGGGATAAAGTGCCTTCATCTCGTTGTACACCTCGGTCAGGCGCACAGCGTCATCGGTGGTCTTCAGCTCGGCAAAGAGGGTAAGGAACCGAGTCTTTTCGTCTGTCAGGTCAGTCTCTACTACGCTGTTTTCATCGATTTCGGTAAATTCGTCTACCAGCGGCCGGCGAATGGTCTCAAACTCTTCCTGAGTGCAAAGATAGAGCTCAGACATCTGCTGCTGGTTGCCTTCGTGCGGAGCCGTCACCTTTACCATAAAGTAATAGTAGGGTTCGCTCACACCTTGATTGAAGTTGAACGTAGCAGGATAATTGTTCTCCATGGGCAGATACTTCTCGCTGATGTCGGCACGCTGATCGAGCAGCACCCATCCGGTGGCATTGCTGGTAACATTGGCATAAGAAGCGAAATTAGCACCATAGACTTCCCAGTCTTTCCAGTTACGTCCCGTCTGAGTTTTGGTGTCACCGCCTGTCACAAGTTTATAAAAATAGGGCTGAATAGCCTCTTTCACGCGGAATATGACATACTGCGGGAAACCGTTGCCACCCCACTTGGTGTTGTCGTTACCATCAACCAATTGTGAATAATGCCCGTCGCCCCAGCAGCTGGTGCCGTTGAAAGCATAGGCCTTGGTGCTGTTGATAAGGTTTGTAATATATCCTCCAAGGGTTGTAGCGGCATTCAGCTGGGCTGTAAGCGTGCCGTAGTCTTCGCTGGCTAACAATGCATCCAAACCATCGCAGATGTTCTTATATTCCACATACCAGGGGTCGGTCGTACCCAGAGCAGCGTAGTCGGTCAGCTTAGCCTTTAACGCGTTAATCATGTCTTGGTAATAGGACGTGTCCACATCTTTGGCACTGACCACGTGCCACTCACCGAGCTGCTGATAGCCTGTCCCCTTCATGGAGGTGAGGGTCAGACGCAGATAGGTAAACTCGTCGGTGGTGTTGTCAGGAGTGAAGTCGAAAGTCTTGTAATTGGCGTTCTCAATGGGATCACCGCCGATTACCTCGTGAATGGTAGTCCAGGTGCTGTTGTCGTTAGAGCCTTCCACCTTCCATGTCTTGGGAGCGCGGTTATTCCAGCTTCCGTCATCGTGGGTAGAGAAAGAGTAACTCTTCACGGCATGGGGCTGGCCGTCACTGGTCTTGATGGTGAGGTATTTGCCCTGAAGGGCAGTCTGACCTTCCCATTTCTGACCGAGCAGCCAGTCGACAGCTTTCTTGGAATCTTCACCACCATCTGACGCATACCAGTCATAGATTACAGGGAGTTTGGTCTCGTAGCAGAACGAGAACTCAGAGAGCTGAATGATGCTTCCGTTACCCTCGTTGAGAACCAGCTTGAAATACTTGTAGGCAGTGGTCACAGTACTTTTGTCGCAGAAGAAACGATGCTTGCTGAAGTTTTGCTGCTGAATAAAATCGTTTTTACCGAATGCTGAGAGAGCCACCCAACCACCAGCGTAGGGATTGGCAGCTATAGTTGCATCGTTGGTTCCATAGAGCGACCAACGCCTAACCAGACGATACCCTTGACCTGAGTTCTCGGCATTGTCATTAGCGGTGGTCATATCGTAGCCCCATACAAAGACAGGCTCAGAAGCCGTCACAAGCGCATAGGTGTCATCGCCGGCGGCACCGCAATACTTTGTTCCAGTGTTTCCATCGAACATCTTGTCGATGCCTTCGCCTTGTTCGAAATTCTTACCGGCCGTGCAGGTGAACGTCACTTGTGCCATACCCACTGCTGTCATGCAGAGTAGGGCAAGTAGTGTAAATAGCTTTTTCATGTTGTTTTGTTGAATTTGAAAGTTATTAATGTTTATATTGTTCTTAACTAATATCGGTAATCAGTTTTTGTCAGGATGAATATTATGTATCATAGGTTTTGACGAGGGCCGTAGCCTACGACAAAACCACAAATAACATGCAAAGATAGAAAAAAAGTTCTTTACTTCTTACACCACGTTCTTAATTTATGTTAAACGCGCAAAAAAGATGTTGTACAACAGATATAAATATACTTTTATTTCCATATTTCAATTTTTTTTCCGACCTTTGCAGAAAATTTGCATAAGGCAGGCTGCACCTCACAATCCGAGCGAGCTCGATTGCATTCGGCTTGCACTGTCTTTAGCTGCGCTCGGCAAAGCTCAAGTAAAATTGGCTCTGCCCTCGCTGGCAAAATCTTTGCACCCACTTTTGTTTCCGACAAAAGTAAAAGGTAAAAAGTTGGTTTTTATTTTATTCATCAACAAAAAATGAACAATAGACTGTATAGCGCACTGCTGATGCTATTGCTGTGCACCATCATGCCGGTACATGCCCAACAATGGGATAACTACCGTAACAATCTGCGCGACAAGAACGTGAAGATTACGGAGACCAACCTGCCCATTGTCTTCATTAACGTAAACGGCAAGCAAATACAGAAGGACAGCTATATCCTGGCCCGCATGAAGATTATCGACAACGGCCCAGGGCAGACCAACTACGGCGACACCATAGCCAACCCCTATCAGGGTGTGGACTATGAAGGCTATATCGCGCTGAAATACCGTGGCAACACATCGTTCACCAATTCCGATAAGAAACCCTACCAGTTCCGTACGTTGAAGACCAATGTGCTGCCCGACGATGGCGGTGAGAAACAGAAGGCGGACATTCTCGGCATGGGTAAAGACAACAAGTGGGCGTTCATCGCGCCCTGGTGCGACAAGGTGATGTTCCGCGACCTGCTCTCCTTCGAACTGGGACGCCCCTGGATGGACTATGTGCCCGAGGGACGCTTCTGCGAGGTCATCCTCGACGGCACCTACTATGGCGTATATGTCATCTGCGAGCGTGTCTCGAAAGGAAAGACCCGTCTCAATCTGCACGATCCAGGTGAAGACGACGGCGACCTCACGGGCGACTTTCACGTGGAGATTGACCGCACCGACCAACCCTACTACCAATCGCCTAACCATCCGTGGAGCGATATTAACGGCACACAAAAAACAAATTTCTGGGTAAAATACCAATACAAGGAACCAGAGAACGATGAGTTTTCCTCGCTTCCTGCAGACACGAAAAGCTCACTCAACAGGGAGATACAAAATATGGAGAGTGCTTTCCGCAGCAACAACTATGCCGACCCCGTTAATGGCTACCGCAAATACATTGACCCAACCTCGTTCATGGACTACATGCTTTCTACCGAGATAGCCATGAACATCGACGGCTACCGCCTCTCCACCAATCTCTACAAATACAGCGTGACCCGTGCTCAAAAAGAGGGACTCGACCACCGATGGAAGATGTCGCTTTGGGACTATAATATCGCATGGGGCAACGCCAACTACAATCAGGGACAGTACACCGACTACTGGATGTGGCAGTTCAACGAACGCAATGGCGACCCTGAGCAGGTGCCCTTCTTCTGGTACCGGCTGATGAGCGACGAGACGTTTGTTAGCGAGTTGAAAGACCGCTGGCAGGAGTATCGCGAGGGCAACCATAGTGACCAACGATTGTTTGCCACCATCGACTCGCTGGCAAACGTGGTACTGGCAGGCGGCGCACAAGAACGCAACCAACAGGCATGGCAAATCATCGGGCGGAGTGTATGGCCTAATCCCTACAACGGACAGAGCTATGACGACGAGATGAACTATCTGAAAAACTGGATCCGCAACCGGCTGGCCTTTATGGACAAGCAACTGCTGCCACCTCCGCCACCGCGCGAGCTGGGGCCTGTGGCGGTGAAGCCCGAATCGTTCACACACGACGTAGTGGCTGAAGCTGCACCTGCCCAGCAGACCACCACCATGACCATCGATGCCAACCGATCGTTCTATGCCGACACCTACCGCGAGATGGGCGGTTTCCCCTCAGACCGTAAAATCACATCGGGCAATTACAATTTACTGCGCGAGGGTGAGACACTTACCTATGAGCTGGCACCATACGACCAGAACAATGTCATCTTCCTGAACAAAAGCAGGGGGATAGAAACCGCTGTCGTAGAGTTTGAAACACCATTCAAAACCTCCGAGCTGTTCTACCTATGCACGGCGGGAGCAGGCAATGGCACCATGGACGTTACCGTAAACTACACCGACGGCACCTCGGAGACCACAGAAAACACAACCGTGCGCGACTGGTCGGTGCGCAACCCCGGAGCGAATGAGACCTCGCCTGCACTGGGTAACGTCAACCGTGACAACGACAACACCAGCAGCGATGCCCATGACCGCCTCTTCGACTATAGCGTAGAGACCAATCCCGACAAAGACATTGAGTCGGTCACCCTCACCACAAAGACCGACAGTCCCATGATTTCCGTCTTCGCCTTCGGGCGCGTCGTCATCACACCGACTGCTATCGATATAGTAGAGACCGACAACCGCGGTGAGCTCAGTCCGCTCGTAGGCATTTATACCATCGACGGTGTGCGTATAGAGACACCGCAACGCGGCATCAACATCTTCCGCTATCAGGACGGAACATCGAAGAAGATATTTATCAAGTAGAGTAAACCATATGAAACTACTCCTTGTCTTATTGCTCACAGTAGCAACGACAGCTCATGCACAAGACGACTACTCTGCCGTCATCTATCAAGGCGAAGACCCCAAACTCGCCATGAAAACCTCCGACATCGACTCTATCAAGTTTATGACCACAACGGCCGTCGACCCTACCCTCTATACCGTCACGAACAAGTCTCGATGGAAAGACAAACGCATCATCTTCCTTGGTAACTCCATCACCGAGTATGCCGAATATGTCAACGCCTATGCCGAGCTGACTGGCTGCACAGCCTTGAACTACGGCGTGGGTGGCACCCATATGGCAAAAATTGATGCCAACACGACAAACGCTTTTGAGACGCGGGCTGCCAGCCTACCCACTCGCGCCGACATGGTCGTAGTCTTCGGAGGCACCAATGACTTCGGACATACTAACACCGCCGAGTTCGGTGAGTTTTCCGACGGAACAAAAGCCGACCGCTATACCTTCTACGCCGGACTGCACCGGCTGTTTAGCACACTTGTGAAGCGTTTCCGCCTCAAGCCCATTGTCATCATGACACCTGTCCACCACGGCACGGAAATTGATGTGCCCGAATATATAATCAACAGCGACGGAACCATCACCGAAGGGAAGAATCCGAAAACCGGCAAGACCTTCCGCGAATATGTTGATGCCATCAAAGAGGTAGCCGCCTACTACTCGATTATCGTACTCGATGCCTACAGCTACAGCCGCCTATCGCCCATGACCGAGCTCGGCACGTCGCGCTACTTCTTCCGCGACGGTCTGCACCTCAGCGAACGCGGCGGTCAGCGCCTCGCCAAATGGATGTACCCACAACTCGAGATGGTCTACGATATGTTCTATTGAGCATCACAAAACAGACGAAGGCCACACCCATCTAAAGACATCTGAATCTAACCGATTTCTCATAAAATTTCTTAAATCCCGGCATGAAAAATTAACAATTCCTGTCGGGATTTTTTTGCATTCTACGCGAGTGAAAGATATATCTTTCGGAAATTGAGAGTTGAAAGTGGAGAGCTGAAAGTGGGGAAGAGTCGCGAAAGGTATATGTCTCGGGTGGCGAAAGACAAGGTTTCGGAGTGCGAAAGACGGTCTTTCATGATACGAAAGCTAAGCGCTCACAAGCGAAAGGTATATCTTTCGTGAAACGACCTATAAGTCTTATAAGCCCTGTATGAGCTATGCGGCTTATTCACAGCGAGTTAGCGAAAAACGTAAAAACCGCTCATTTTTGAAGAATTTCGGACGAGCAACCTCCTCGAACGAAAAAACGCCCGTTTTCATGTTAAAAGAAAACTGGCGTTTGTTAATTATTGTTTAGAAAAAAATCTTATTCGACTTAATATTTAACATCGGATATAGCTAACTATTAGAGCAAGCTCTTAATCAGGAGAACCGGAAAAACCATGGGAAAAAGTATCTTTTTATAAAAAAGTTGTATTTATTCAAATATTATTTTGTACCTTTGCACGACTTTATTGGAGAAGTCCGAATTGAGCACATTGTCTAATGTGAATCCTCCTGGAGGCGAGGTAATGCCCCCGAGCAGCGGGTTTACCCCCACGGCGTTTCCCGAGGCAAAAAGTTTTGCCTCTGGGGTGTCGGTAGAGTATGCCCATGAGGAAAACAGGAAATGGTATGTTTTCCGGGCCTCTTATGGTCGAGAGGATAGGGCGTTAGACTATATTGTGGATCATGGAACATACGCCTACATAGCCAAGCGCAAGACAGAGAAAATCATCAAGGGACGGCGGCGACGCGTGTTGAAATCGCTCATTCCGGGACTGCTCTTTGCCTACGCTACCGACAAGGAAGCTGAGGAGTATGTAAAACGGTCACCAGAAATACCGTTTCTGAGTTTCTACTACAATCATTTCCAACACAACGCTAACGGACTAAACCCTCCGCTCACCATCCCGTGCAAGGAAATGGAGAATTTTATGCTTGCCACGCTGAGCCATAACCGCCATCTAATGTTCGTAGAACCTTCGCGGTGCCACTTCAAGAGTGGCGACCTGGTGAGAGTGGTGGAAGGCCCTTTCATCGGCGTAGAGGGAAAAGTGGCACGGCTGGCTGGCCAACAACGTGTGGTGTTACAACTACCCGAGGTGGGACTCATCTCCACAGCATATATCCCGACAGCATTTATTCAGAAAATATGAAATACGCACTTGTAACTGGAGCATCACGAGGATTGGGCAAGGCTATCTGCCTCAAACTCGCAGCAAAAAGTATTCCCGTGATTATTAACTATCAGCGCAACGCTGAGGCGGCCCAATGCGTGAAAGACGAGATTGAGCAACTTGGCGGAATAGCCGAGTTACTGCCCTTCGACGTGAGCAAGCAAAAGGAGACCGAGACAGCCCTCGACAACTGGATGGAAACACATCCCGATGACTACATCGCCTATCTGGTGAACAACGCGGGCATACGCCGCGACAACGTGATGTTCATGATGAGCGACGACGAGTGGCACGATGTGGTGGACACCTCGCTTGGCGGATTCTTCCATGTCACGCGCAAACTGCTGCCAAAGATGATGCAGCGCAAACATGGCGGCAGCATTGTGAACATGTCCTCGCTCTCCGGTGTTAAGGGGATGCAAGGGCAGACCAACTATAGTGCCGCCAAGGCCGCGCTCATAGGAGCCACGAAAGCACTGGCGCTAGAAACTGCCGCAAGGGGAGTAAACGTAAATGCCGTAGCTCCAGGGTTTATCGAGACCGACATGACGCGCGAGCTGCCTGTAGACGAACTGCGCCAGCAGATTCCCATGCGCCGCTTCGGACAGCCCGAAGAGGTTGCCTCGCTTGTGACTTTCCTCCTCTCGCCCGAGGCAGCCTATATCACAGGAGAGGTGATCTCCATCAACGGAGGATTATACACGTAAGATTTTAGTGATAAGTGAAATTTAAAATATGAGAAGAGTAGTCATTACGGGCATGGGCATCTGGTCGTGTCTGGGAAACAATGTAGAAGAGGTGCGCCAGTCGCTGTACACAGGAAGGTCGGGTATCGGCCTTGACCAAGACCGGCTGGACTATGGTTTTCGCTCAGGGTTGACGGGCATTGTTGCCCGACCGCAACTGAAAGGTGTGCTCGACCGTCGTACGCGAGTGGGGCTGTCAGAGGAGGCCGAATATGCATTTATGGCCAGCAAGGAGGCCTTCGACATGGCACACATCGACGAGCAATACCTGCTCGACAATGAGGTGGGTGGCATTTTCGGCAACGACTCCTCGGCTCTCGCCGTAGTGCAGGCCGCACAAATTATGGCCGAGAAGCACGACTCGGCACTGATTGGCTCTGGGCTCATCTTCCAGGGCATGAATTCCACGGTGAACATGAACATGAGCACCATCTTCCACCTACGAGGCGTAAACTTCTCCGTCAGCGCAGCCTGTGCCAGCGGTAGCCATGCCATCGGACTGGGCTACCTGCTTATCAAGCAGGGCTTGCAAGACATGGTGCTTTGTGGCGGTGCACAGGAGGTGAATAAATACTCCATGTCGTCGTTCGATGCGCTGAACACCTTCTCCGTTCGCATGGACGAGCCTACCAAGGCCAGCCGACCCTTCGACCGCGATCGCGACGGACTGATTCCCTCGGGCGGCGCGGCGGCGTTAGTATTAGAAGATTATGAGCATGCCGTTGCACGTGGGGCAACCATTCTCGCCGAAGTGTGCGGCTATGGCTTCTCCAGTAACGGCGGCGGAATCAGCCAGCCCAGCGACGAGGGCAGTTTCATTGCGATGACCCGTGCCATGAAGGATGCCGGTGTAAGTGCTGTCGACATCGACTATATCAACGCTCACGCCACCTCAACTCATCAAGGCGATATGTTTGAGGCCATCGCCATCAACCGCATCTTCAACGGCCAACGCGCGCTCATCAGCAGCACAAAGTCGATGACGGGTCACGAGTGCTGGATGGCTGGTGCAAGCGAGATTGTCTACTCCATCCTCATGATGCACAACAATTTCGTTGCCCCGAACATCAACCTCGAGAACCGTGACGAATACTCCGAGCCCCTCAACCTCGCCACCACAACCATCGACACCGAGGTGAATACCGTGCTGAGCAACTCTTTCGGCTTTGGCGGCACCAACTCCGCTTTAGTCATCAGAAAGGGCTAAGAAAAACCTACACATGAAGAGCAACGCTCCTAAAGGCACAACATACGGCAGCGCGTGGATGTACCGCATGCTGATTTGGATGTTACAACATATAAACATCAAGGTGATGTATGCCTTTACGTCCATCTTCGTCATTCCCGTCGCCATGGTGTTCTCACCTGGCGCCCGTGTGGCCTACCACTATTTCAAAGGAACTACGAGTAAGGGGAAAAGAGCAAGAAGCTGGTGGACAGCTATCGTGGCGACCTACCGTAACCACTGCGTGTTTGCCCAGACCGTCATCGACAAATTTTCCATGTATGCCGGACACCAATTCAAGGTAGCGTATGTAGGACAGGAAACCTATGCCGCTATGACACAGCGACAGGAAGCCTTTCTCCAACTCAGCGCCCATATCGGATGCAGCGAGATTCTCGGCTATTCCTACGAAAACGCCAAGCCATGTAACGTGCTCGTCTATGGCGGCGAGAAAGCCTCACTGATGGCCTATCGAAAGGTAGCCTTCGCCAACAAGAATGTCAAAATGATTCCCGTAGCCACGGGGAATGACAATAGTGGCGAGATTGTTAGCGCACTGGAGAACGGTGAGATTGTCAGCGTGTTTGCCGACAGGGTCATGAATCCCGAAAAGACGTTGACCGCTACTCTCCATGGGCGACCAATCATCCTGGCACGGGGCCCATTCTCCATGGCTACCACCCGAGGACTCGACGTGGTGATGGCCAGCGCCATGAAAGAGCGCGACGGCTCATACAGCGCCTACTTCACCCCACTCCACTACGACAAGACTAGCTCACAGCGCGAGCAGCGCCAGCAACTTGCCGAAGCTTATGCCGCAGAGATAGAACGGCTACTGCAGAGATATCCCCTACAATGGTTCAACTATAGTCAGAGTAAAACTTACGAGCATCAAGAAGCAAAAGAGAATAAATAAAAACCATGAATTAATTTCGTGGTAAAAATAACTTGAGAAACTTGAAATATTAAATTTTTAAAAATTAAAAACTTAGAAAAAATGACACGCACAGAGATTGAAGAGAGAGTAAAAGCATTTCTCGTCGACGATTTAGAGATTGAAGAGGAAAACATCTATCCCGAATCACGTCTCAAAGAGGACATGGGCATCGACAGCCTCGACTATGTCGACATCGTGGTAATAGTAGAGAGAAACTTCGGTTTCAAAATTACTAACCCCTCCGAGATGACTGCCGTAAAAACACTCACACAGTTCTACGACTATATCGAGTCGAAAATCGCCTGACTCGAACAGATGGATTTCTCCAAAACACCCATCACTCACCTCATTCCACAGCGGCAACCATTTATGATGGTCGACAAAGTGGAACATTGCGATGAGATTGATGCTCACACATCATTTACCATCGTCAGCGGTAACATCCTGCTCGACGAAGACCAGACACTCTCCGCCGCAGGTATCATTGAAAATATGGCACAGTCATGTGCCGCTCGTATGGGATGTGTGGACCTACTCCATGGCGAGCCCATCAAAATAGGCTATATCGGCGATGTGCGCGATGCCATCATCAACATCCAACCACCCATAGGAACAATTCTCCACACCCATATACACGTTGTGGAAGAAGTGTTCAACCTACTTTTGGCTGAGGTAAGGGTGATGGCAGGCGATGAGATTATCGCCACCGCTCGCATGAAGGTAGCCAAGACCGACCTGATTGCTCATTTAGAATGAAGACAACCTACTCTTTTAAGATTCGTTTCAGCGAAGTCGATGCTATGCGCGTGGTGTGGCACGGTGCCTACGCCAAATACTTCGAAGATGCCCGCGAGGCTTTCGGCGAAGAGCACGGGCTGGGGTATCAGTGGATAGAAGACAACGGGTACTACGCACCCATCGTAGACCTCACCTTCCACTATCGCATACCCTTGCGCTATGGAATGCATCCCGTGATGACTATCATCTATCGCCCCACGGAAGCCGCAAAGATAGTCTTCGACTATGAGATTCGAGACCGCGAAGGTGGCGACATCGTAGCCACAGGCCACTCCGTACAGGTTTTCATGAACCTGAACTATGAACTCATACTCACTAATCCCCCATTCTTCGAAGAGTGGAAAAAGCGCTGTTCTAAAGACGTATGATATTGAAACTCCTGCCACTATCCCTTCTCCAATGTATGCTCCTCTCAGGAGGACAGGTACTGATGAAGTTCGGTCTGACAAAGGCCGGCGATTTCTCATGGACATGGGGCTACTTCCAACGGCTGCTTATCAACTGGCAATTCATCGGTTGCGGCATCTGCTACGGCATCGGATCCGTACTCTGGATGTACATCATCAAGAACTTTCCATTCAGCATGGCATACCCCATGGTAAGCATCAGCTACGTTATGGGCATGTTCGCCGCCATCATCTTCTTCCACGAGCACATTCCCATGATAAGATGGGTGGGGGTGTTTCTCATCCTATCGGGATGCGTACTTATTGCAAAATAACCGTAAACCATAATTACACTGATAAAGAATGAAATACACTATTCACATTTCCCTCATTACCAGTCTTTTGCTCCTTGCCCCCTGCTCCATGCTCCTTGCCCAGACCAAGGTTACCCCGCAACAACAACAGCAAGTGGTCGAGAAGATTGACAAAGCCACCGCTGCCATGAAGACCATGCAGTGCAACTTCACACAGACAAAGAAGATGAAACTGCTCAAGAAGGAAATGGTCTCACAGGGCAAAATGGCCTTCAAGGGTCCTAACCGCCTGCGGTGGCAATACACCTCGCCCTACGACTACACCTTCATCCTCAATGGTGATAAGGTGTTCATTCGCACTTCAAAAACCTCGCAGAACATCGACGCCAACCGCAATAAGATGTTCCGGCAGATAGCCGACATCATCCTCAAGAGCATCACAGGCGGAAACCTCAAGTCAGCCACTGATTTCACTCTTCAGATATGGAAAACCGGCAACACCTATTCCGCCCGTCTCTACCCAAAGAAGAAAGAGATGAAACAGCTATACAACGTCATCGAAATCTTCTTCAATCCCCAGCTTACCATGGTGACGAGCGTAAAGATGGAAGAAAAGACTGGCGACATAACCATCGTAAAACTCACCGACACCAAAATCAACGCCCCTGTTAATGAGACCCTGTTCAGTGCGAAATAAAATCCTGTTTCCATTCCTCCTCTTGCTCTTTGCACCCTGCCCCATGCTCCTTGCACAGAGTCAGGCGGAATATAGAGTGGAAATGGAATTCTCCAAGCACACCATCACCGCCATTTGCGTTGTGGAGGGGCAAGAGACAAAGGAAGATGAACAAGACACCATTATACTCATGACCATGGTCAACGAGTTCGGCGTGAAATACTTCGATGTTGTCTATTCTGGCGGCAAGGCAAAACTACTTAATGCCATCAAACCCCTTCGGCGCTGGTATATCCGCCAAACACTCCAGAAAGATTTTAGCCACATCCTCCCATCACTCATCAACCATCTTGAATTAAAGTATTCCAAAGGCAAGCGGCACTATACATTCACACCTATCAACCAAAAACCATAATGACACTCACCGGCACATTGTTCACCCCAAAACTCCTAAGAAAAGAGCTTCCTTTCACTGTTGAAGTCATCCTCAACCCCAATCACCCCATCTACCAAGCTCACTTCCCCGGCAACCCTGTCACCCCCGGCGTATGTCTCATGCAAATGGCAACAGAATTGTTACAGTCGCATCTATGCCAACCTTTACAACTCATTGCCGCTGCTAACATCAAGTTTCGCCAACCCGTTCGTCCCGACATGCGCCCCCAGTTCATCTTCAAAAGAATAACAAAAAACGGCGAACGCCTTACCACCCTCATCAGCATAGAGGAAAACGACACACAATACGCGAAAATGTCGCTGGAGTATAAGCTATGAGACTATGTGTCATCATCCCCACCTATAACAATGCCACTACGGTGCGCCAAGTCATTGAAGAGGTGGAACACTATCAATCCGACATCATCGTTGTCAACGACGGCAGCACCGACAACACCACCGACATCCTCCGCGATTTGGCCCCTAGCGTTATCGTCATAACATATGAGAAAAACCGAGGCAAGGGACATGCCCTTGTCACAGGTTTCCGCGAAGCCATAAAACGAGCCTTTACCCATGCCATCACCATAGATGCCGATGGCCAGCACCTCGCCTCCGACATTCCTCGGCTCATCGCTGCCACGAAGGACAATCCCCAAGGAATCATCGTAGGAAGCCGCAACCTGACAGAGGAAAACATGCCACGCCAAAACACCTTTGCCAATAAATTCTCCAACTTCTGGTTCCGGCTACAAACCACCATACCACTCCCCGACACGCAAAGCGGCTACCGACTCTACACCCTCTCCGCACTCAGAGGATTGTCACTCATCACCTCACGCTACGAAGCTGAGCTCGAGCTCCTCGTCTTCGCCGCATGGGCGGGAAAAGCCATTACCTCCACCCCCGTAAGCGTCTACTATCCACCTGACGAGCTACGAGTCAGCCACTTCCGACCCGTCTACGATTTCGCCCGCATTAGCCTGCTCAACACCCTCTTGTGTCTGTTGGCCATCGTTTATGGCTATCCCTCAATCCTCCTAAGGAAAGCGCTACGCACACTGAACAAGCAAAGAGAGAAGAACAAATGAAACAAGCCCTCTATACCGTTTTTTCATTCTGTTATTTTATCCTATTGGCAGTAGAGCTAACCGTAATCGGTTTCGTACTTATCACACTCTGCGGAGCCACCGATAACCATAAGCTACGCTACCACCGCATCCTCTGCCGAAGAGCACGGTTCGTAGTCAACCACATACCAGGGACAACTTTCACCTTTAACAATCCACATGGAGAGACATTCTCGTCACCTGCCATTATCATTGCCAACCACCAGTCACACCTCGACCTCATGGCCATCATCGCCCTTACCCCAAAACTCATTATCCTCACCAAAGACTGGGTGTGGCGGAATCCTTTTTACGGGATTATCATTCGCTATGCCGACTATCTCCCTGTCAGTGAGACTGAGGAGATGACCCGCCATATTCGCACCATGACGGAAAAAGGCTACTCCGTTATGGTCTTTCCTGAGGGCACACGGTCAGTCGACTGTCGCATTCAGCGATTTCATAAAGGGGCATTCTATCTTGCGGAGCAACTCCACACCGATATCCTGCCCGTCCTCATTAATGGTTTTGGCAAAGCCCTTCCAAAGCTATCCCATCACCTGCATCCCGCAGACATGACCTTGGAAATAATGCCCCGCATCCCTTATCAAGAAACCACGCGGAAAGGCTACCGTGAAATGACAAAGCAAGTACATCGAATGTATAAAGAACTTTGCAAATGAAAAAGTGTGTCATCATTGGCAGTGGACTCGGAGGACTCTCAACCGCAGTCATCCTTGCCAAGAACGGCTACCAAGTAACCGTGCTTGAGCAAGGTCATCAGATAGGAGGCTGTCTACAATGTTTCCGCCGAGGCGACGCACTCTTTGATACCGGAATGCACTACATAGGAAGTGCCGACCCAGGACAAACCCTACATACCATTCTGCGCTATCTCGGTATTCACGACCATATTCACCTCTCACGCCTAAACCCCAGCGGCTACGACATTGTCTCACTCAATGGCGATCACTATCGTTTCGCCAACGGGAAAGAACCCTTCGTGGAAACCCTCGCGCAGCACTTCCCGCAAAGTCGCGACGAGCTCCACCGCTACTACGACCTTATACAAAGCGTGGCAACATCTTCCGCCATGCACTCCCTCAACCGAGAAGTCGACCTCGACATCAATGCCGAGTATCAGACACGAAGCGTCAATGAAGTCATCGCACACACCGTCAGTAATCCACTGCTCCGTCAGGTGCTTGCCGGCATACAACCGCTCTATGCAGGTGAGAAAGACCGCACACCCTTCTCCACTCATGCCCTCATCACCGACTTTTATAACAAAAGTGCCTTCCGCATTGTAGGTGGTAGCAGCACAGTAGCCGACGCCCTCGCCACAGTCATCAGAGAAAACGGAGGGAAGATCGTTACCGACTGCAAGGCTGTCAAAATAGAATGCGACGACACCCATGCCACTGCTGTCATCTCAGAGAACCAAAGCCCATGTAACGAGAGAGAAGGGCAGCGCTATCCCGCTGACCTCATCATCAGTGCCATCCATCCCGCCGCAACACTCGACCTCATCGACAGCCACCTCCTTCGACCTGCATACATCAGGAGAATAAGAAACGCGCGCAACACCATCTCCGCCTTTACAGTCTACCTGCAATTCCGCAAAGACAGTGTGCCCTACATGAACCACAACCTTTATCTTTACACCACATCCAACACATGGGATGCCCTCGGCTATAACCAACATTCAACACCCAACACCCAACGACCCAAAGTAGCACTCTACATGCATTTTTGCCATGCTGACCAACCTGCATACGCTCATACCGCAGAGATCATCACCTACATGAGTATTAACGAGGTTCAGCGCTGGGCAAACACCACTCCTTTTCACCGTGGGCAAGACTACGAGATTTTCAAGCGCCAAATGGCTGAAAGGCTCATTGACCTTGTCCAGCAAGAATACCCCCACCTACGTGAAAACATCGCTCACTACTATACCTCCACCCCGCTCACATATCTCCACTACACCCGCATACCCGACGGAGCCATGTACGGTATTGCCAAAGACGTGAATGCCCTCGGCGGTGGCAGTATTTCTCCACGGACACGCATTCCCAATCTACTGCTTACGGGACAGAGCACTGCATCTCATGGTATGCTCGGCACACTTGCTGGCAGTCTCTTAACATGTGCAGAGATACTCACCACCGACGAGATCTTCGCTCAACTGAAAAAACATTCATGAAGATAGTCGTCTTTTACTATTCGCAGACGGGTCAGGCTTACAACGCTGCCCAACAGATTTTCCGTAGGCAGAAGACTCAACCTATTTTCAAGGAAATTATTCCCAAAGAACATTATCCGTTTCCATGGCGACAATCGGAGTTCTTTGAGGTGTTCCCCGAAACACGGCTGGGAATACCTACATCAGGCATACAAGAAATTGATTTCTCCGATATTGACGATGTTGATATCGTAATGGTAGTGGGTCAATCGTGGTTTCTTTCACCATCGCTACCATTGCAGGCTTTCTTCACCGACTCAAAGGTTAAAGCTTTTCTCTACGGAAAGAATATAATATTCGTGAATGTCTGCCGCAACATGTGGCTCATGACCCTGCAAGCCGTACGCCGTTATGCCGCCGAAGCCAATGCCCATTTCATCGGACACATCGTGTTGCAGGACCATGCTCCCAACTGGATTAGTGCGATTACTATCGTGCGCTGGATGTTCTATGGAAAGAAGACCAACCACATACTGCCAGATGCTGGAGTAGCAAATATGGATTTACAGACAGCCGCCCGCTTCGGAGAAATCATCTGCACCCATCATACTGGACAAAGCTCACTATGCTCTCCTTACAACTCTCTACAAGAAAAACTGAACAAAGCTGGTGCTATTGTCTGTCGCCCTTCCATCCTCTTTCTTGAGCGTGTCGGTTACCGCACGTTTGGGTTTTGGGCTCAATTCATCAGGAATAAAGGGGAATATAAAGACGCTAAACGAGCCTCGCGGAGAAATCTCTTCTTTGCCTATCTGATAGTGGTTTTGTTTATCATCTCTCCTTTTGCACAAGTACTCTTTTGGATAACTCATCCATTAGCAAAACGAAAAAATGCTCCTATATTTTATTCACAATAATAAGTGATTATCTTATGAATGTTTTTATTACCCGAGCTGCTAAATTCATGCCAGGGACGCCAGTAAACAACGATGACATGGAAACCCGTCTTGGCATGGCTGGTGACGAACCGTCGAAAGCCCGACGGATAGTGTTACGGCGCAATGGCATCGTTCAGCGTTACTATGCGCTTGACGCTAAGGGTAACCCGACCTATACCAATGCCCAGATGGCAGCAAATGCGGTTAAGGGTTTGCTGGATGAGCAGATAACGGTTGACGACATTGACGTACTGGCATGTGGAACGGCTTCGCCTGAGACGCTTGTGCCCTCGCATGGAGTGATGGTACATGGTGAGTTAGGCGGGAAGAAAGATGCCGAGGTGGTATCGTTTGCAGGATCGTGTTGCACGGGTGCCGATGCGTTGAAATACGCCTGTCTATGCGTTCAGGCCGATTCCACTCTTAAGGCAGTAGCGGTGGCGTCGGAAAGGTTAAGTGCCTGGATGAGGGCCTCTTATTTTCAGGAGGAGTCGCTGATGCTTGCAAAGTTGGAGAATAAACCCATGCTGGCTTTCGAAAAAGAGTTTCTACGCTGGATGCTCTCTGACGGGGCTTATGCCGTTCTCGTACAGGGGAAGCCTAACGACGAGGCTTTGTCGCTGCGAATTGACTGGATTGAGATTACCTCATTTGCGAATACGAGGGAGACGTGTATGTATGCTGGTGCAGAGAAAGATGATGACGGAACAATAAAAGGATGGGCGTCGTTCACAGAACAGGAATGGCTCACACGATCGGTGTTTGCAGTGAAACAAGACACTCGCATGCTGTCGGAGCATATTGTCACACTCGGGGTTGACTTTCTGATGCGGTTGGCGGATAAACATCATTTCTCGACAACTGACATTGACTGGTTCTTGCCTCACCTCTCTTCCATGTTTTTTAAGGATAAAATTCTGGAAGAGCTAGAACGGCGAGGATTCGTCATTCCCGAGGATAAATGGTTTGTCAATCTGCCTTACGTGGGAAATATTGCCTCGGCCTCGGCTTTTGCCATGATGGAGGAGTTGCTGTACTCTGGAAAGCTAAAAAAGGGCGAGCACCTGCTCATCATGATTCCCGAAAGTGCACGTTTCTCCTATTGCTACTGTATGCTTACGGTGGTTTAGAGTTTACGGTTTATGAAAACAGAAGAGGTTCCACAGGATTTAAAGTACTATAAAGATACTATCTTTCGCGATGTTACATACGCAGTAGACAACGAAGGACGGTATAGATCGTGTCTGAGCGACGGTTGGGAGGTAAAAACCGACGCATTAGATTTGGCATGGAGTGACGTGAATGAGCAATGTGAGAAGATTCGCCAACGAATCTTACGCGGAGAGACCAGCCCATTGGAGTTTCATGCCGTAAAGAACCTAATGAATGTGAAACTGCTATCGGCATATACAGGATTCTCCAAACGCACTATTCGCAAGCATTTTCGCCCAGAGGTGTTTTCCTCGCTTTCTGAAGACACTCTCCAAATCTATGCCGACGTATTACGTATCACGGTAGATGAACTGAAAAGGTTGAATTGAAAATCTCAACCTACCAGAAAAAGCAAAGGTCATGGAACTGAACATTGAGCATCGGCCGGCAGCTCACTGCGAGAATGGTACTATCGCTGCACTTTTGCGATATGAAGGCATCGACCTGTCTGAGTCGATGATTTTCGGCTTGGCAAGCGGTCTATACTTCTCACATATTCCTTTCGTAAAACTGAGCGGGATGCCTGTTACCTCGTTCCGCACTTTTCCTGGAGTATTATTCAAACGGGTAACAACGATGCTGGGGATAAAAACTAAGACGCTCCGGTTTATCCGTCAGGAGAAAGCCATGCAGACTCTCGACCACGTTCTACTCAACGAACACAAGCCTGTGGGATGCGTCGTAGGAATGTTCTATCTGCCGTATGTACCTAAGGAGTATCGTTTCCATTTCAATGGTCACAACATTTGCATCGTCGGGAAAGACGAACAAACTAATATGTATAGTGTTGTTGATACCAATGCAACACAGAAAGTATCGATTTCCTCTGCCGACCTCCAGCGCGTGCGATTTGCCAAGGGTGGACCCTATCCTCTCATGGGACAGATGTACTGGATTAAGGGACAAGGGGTGAAAGAAGGTGTTATCACTCCCGAACTCATTGTCAAATCAATTAGAAAGAACTGTAAGGAGATGATTGGACAACCTCGGTGGCTACCGTGGCTGGGCGTACGTGGCATTGCCCTGCTGGCAAAACGCATACGCATATGGGAATCTACCATGGGACACCGCGAAGCCATGCTCAATCTGGCTCAGGTTATTCGTATGCTAGAGGAGATAGGTACGGGCGGAGCAGGCTTTCGGTTTATCTACGGGGCCTTTCTTCAGGAGGCAGCAGAGATAACGGGATTGGAGGAGCTTTGGAATTTCGCTGAGCGCATCACCACTATTGGTGACTATTGGAGGGAGTTCGCCTATAAAGGTTCACGTATCATCAAAAAACGAAAAGGAGAGGAATATACTTTTGACGACTTGGGGTGTCTACTGGACAACATTGCCACCCTCGAAAAACAATTTTTCACAGAACTATCAACCATCAACTATAAACCATGAATAAGCTCTTTAAGTTTCGCAAGTGCGCCCCAAAGGGGCAATCTCCCTATAGCCCAGGGCATCGCCCTGGGAAAGTGGGGTGCGTAGCCAACGCCCTGAAAGGGCAAAAGTTGCCCTTTCAGGGCGAAATCACCTACACTCTTGTACCCAGGGCGATGCCCTGGGCTGCGGGCTTTTTGGCCTTCCAGGCCGTTCCTACGCAGATGGTTCATTACTTGCGAAACCATGAATAAGCTCTTTATTTTATTACTGTGCCTATGGGGTTGGGCGGAGGCTAGGGCTTATAAGCTGACAGCGTTCCTTCCGAAAGAGAATCCCACACAGACGGGAGTTATCGTCTGCCCTGGCGGGAGCTATTTCTGGTTGGATAATTGGACTGAGGGCTACGAGGTGGCTCGTTGGTTACAGGAGAACGGCATAGCGGCCTTTGTTCTGGAATATAGCCATAGCGGTTGGGCCTCGTTTGCCTTCCATGTGCACATGCCAGGAAGGACTTTTCCTGCAAGTTTCAACGACTTATACAGGGCTTTGCAAGAGATCAAGGAAAAGGGTGACGAATATGGGGTGAAATCCGACAGAATCGGTTGTATGGGGTTTTCTGCAGGCGGACATCTGGTAATGTATGCCGCTGAGCAACTGTCAAGCGAGATTCTTTTTGTTGCTCCCATGTATCCCGTGGTTTCAATGACACATCCCTGCACACACAAGCGTTCCAGAAGGGGACTCTTGGGCGAACATCCTTCACGACTAATGAAGGACTCATTGTCTTTGGAACATCATGTGTCAGAAAACTGCCCGCCTGTTTTTCTGATGAACTGCGACGACGACCCCGTCGTACACCCTCATAATGCCGAGCTACTCGATTCAGCGCTTACCATAAAGGGCATTCCCCATCACTATGAACATTACCGCACTGGTGGTCATGGCTTCGGTGCTACAGCTAATAAAACCACGGCAGAAGCCATCAGGTGGAAAGAGGTGTTTCTTGACTGGATAAAGCAATGGTGAATTTCTTCCTTCGAGTCTTCGATTTCCTACAACACAGACGGCGGTTGTGCATGGGTTTGCTCACTGCTGCCTGCGTTGCATTATTGGCGATGCTGTCGTCACTGAGATACAACGAGGACATCTACGATTTTCTTCCCTTAGACGGTAACCAGCAAAAAGCCGTCACACTTTATCAGGACATCACTGGAGGCAAGCGGGTCGTGGCTATGATATCCATGAGGCAAAAGCAAAAAAGCGAAGAGGGGGAAAACGCCTCTACGCCCGATGTCCAGTCGCAAGAGAGCGCAGACCTGCTCTGTCAGGCTGTCGATGCTTTTGCTGAAGAGCTGCGGCGGCACGATGGCAAGTGCCATATAGAAGACATCACCACGCAGGTGGACTTCGAGAAGCTGTCAGGTATCCGCGACTTCGCCTATCACCATTTGCCTCAGATGCTCCGCGACTCCGACTATGTGCGCATGGAGCACATCTTCTCTAATGAGAATGAGGTCGAAGAGCTACTGGCTCATGATGTGGAAATGGTGATGATGCCCGCCACTGGTGTCTTTGCCACGAACATCGCCAACGATCCCCTCGGGCTGTTCGCCCCTGTCATGGAGCGTATGCAGTCGCGGCAGGCAGCCATGCCCTTTGAGATAGACAACGGATATATTTTTACCACCGGCAAGCAATATGCCATCTGCATGATGACCTCCTCACACGGGTCGATGGAGTCGGCAGGCAATACGCTCTTGACGGCCTATGTCGACAGTGTAGCACAAGCAACCATGCAACGATACAAGGATGTGGAGATAGCCATTACAGGGTCGCCGGTGATTGCTGTAGACAATGCCCGACAAATAAAAGCTGACAGTCGGTTGGCCATACTCATCTCCGCGGTGCTCATCCTGTCGTTATTGATATTTGCTTTCCGTAATGGCCGACATCTTCTGCTTATTGGCATCACCATAGTTTTCGGCTGGCTCTTTGCCATGGCGTTCATCGCCGTGCTGAGAACCAACGTGTCGCTCATCGTACTTGCCATAGGATCGATTATCATCGGCATCGCAGTGAACTATCCGCTTCACTTCGTTGCACACACAGGCCATAACAGAAGTCCTCGGGAGGTATTGAAGGACATGGTGTCACCGCTACTCATCGGAAACATCACCACGGTGGGCGCCTTTGCGGCGCTCATCCCGCTCGATGCGCCCGCACTGCGAGACCTTGGATTGTTTGCCGCATTCATGCTCATTGGCACCATCCTCTTCGTGCTAATATTCCTACCACAAATGGTACAGAAGAAGCAACGGGCAAGAGGCAACGAGCAAGAGGAGCGACTACCGTTCGGGCGCATAGCCTCTACCACACCGAGAATTCGGGGTATAAGGCTCGCCATCATCGTCAGCCTGACCATTGTTCTGGGGTATTTCAGCCTACAGACCACCTTCGATGCCGACATGCACCACGTGAATTATCTTACCCCCACGCAGGAACGGCTGATGGCCGACCTGAGAGTCACAGCAGGAGTGCGCGACACAGCCAGCATATATCTCGCCAACGAGGGAGCCAACTGGAACGAGGCACTCGCCAGACGTCAGCAGCAGAAACCACTACTCGACAGCCTGAGACAGGCAGGAGCGATAACAGCTTGTACCGAAGTCACCGCATTTATTTGCTCAGAAGAAGAACAAGCCGAGCGCATAGCCCGTTGGAAAGAGTTCTGGCAGCACCATGCCGAAACAGTGAGGCGCCAGTTGCGCGAGCATGCGCCACGGCATGGGTTTAGCGAAGAGGCATTCAGCGAATTCTACGACATCATCACCGCCGAGTATGAACCCGAGCCCTTCGAGGCCTTCGAGCCCTTAGTCACCACACTCTTCAGCCAGTCGTTCAGCAAAGAGGGAGGCACCAGTACCGTAGTTGATATCATAGAGGCACGCGACGTGGCACAAGTAGAAAAAATTCTCAACACCCCATTCAAAACAGGCACCCACTACGCATTCGACTTCGTGGGCATGAATAGAGCGGTAGCCAATACCCTATCGAACGATTTCAACTATATTGGCATGGCCTGCGGAGCCATCGTGTTTCTTTTCCTATGGATTTCCTTCGGACGGTTAGAGCTCAGCCTATTGGCATTTCTGCCCATGGCCGTAGGATGGCTGTGGATACTGGGTATCATGCGCATTACGGGCATACAATTCAACATTGTAAATGTCATTCTGGCTACGTTCATTTTCGGACAGGGCGATGATTACACTATCTTCATGACTGACGGACTGATGGGCGAATATGCATATCGTCGGAAACTCCTTCCATCATATCGTAACAGCATCATCATTTCCGCGCTTATCATGTTCATCGGCATGGGATCGCTCATCGTAGCCAAACATCCGGCACTACACTCGCTGGCCGAAGTAACCATCGTGGGAATGTTTACCGTGGTCTTCATGGCATGGATAGTACCGCCGACCATCTTCAACTGGCTCACACGCACCGACAACCAGCCACGCCGGTCACCCGTAACCATCGCCTCACTCGTTCGCACAGCCTATTGTTCGGCAGTCTATCTCTTTGAGGTAGCATACGGATGCCTTTTCGGACTTGTGGCACATCTCATTCCATACACCCCATGGCGACGCGCGGCAAAGAGATGGCTTCACAAGATGGTATGCGGCACCATGAGAGTAAACATCAGCCACATCTGGGGGGTAGAAACCATCCTCAATAACTCCCATGGAGAAGATTTCAGCAAAGGCAGCATCCTTATTTGCAATCACCAATCCATCTTCGACCCCATCCTCACTCTTGCGCTGAACCCGAACATCACTGTGCTCATCAGTGAAAAGGTATGGAAAAATCCCATCGTCCATCCACTCTTCCGCCTATTGGGATTCATCAATCTAAATCAACCCATAGAAACGCTCAAGACATCCATCGCAAAGGCTGTCAAAGAAGGCTACAGTGTTGTGATTTTCCCCGAAGGCAAACGCAACGTTGAGCGCATTACACGCTTCCATCAGGGAGCATTTCACATCGCACAAGAAATAGGAGCCGACATTCTGCCCGTCTATCTCCATGGTGCGGGCCACGTTGCTCCAAAAGGCAGCGGACTTATCGCACGTGGAAGGATTGAATTAGAGGTAGGACAGCGTATACCAGCTGCCGAGCTGGCCAGTTACGGTGATAGCCCACAACGTATAGCACAGCAAATTCACCGCCAATATCTCAGCCACTATGCCAAGATGAGACAACGCATTGAAGACTCACACTACTTCCACCATCACATCATCGACCAGTACATTTACAAAGGCATCGCCATAGAGCGGGAGACACGACATCTGTTACGTCAGTATAATGACTTCAGCCAATGGATAGACCATCCCCAACATCCAGAACCTATTTCCCAAAGCCCATCACCCAGAACATACATTCTCCACGCTGGACGCGGACAATTCTCTCTGCTCTATGCTCTCGTACACCCTGAGACTGAAGTACACTCCTACGCTGACGACCCCGACGACATGGCGTTGGCCGCAGCCTGCTCACAACTCCCCCAGAACCTGCATATACATTTAAAGGGGCAAGAGACAAATGTCAAGAATCAAGAGGATGCTTTGACTATCGATTTTAATCAGATTCTAAAAGACAGTCTTTCGCATAAAATTCTCTAGGGAATTTTGTCTGAAAGACGGTCTTTCGGAAACCCAACAATATACTACAGAAAATCAAACACTTAGAAATGGACTTATTTCCCGACTTGAAAAAACGGTACACCAAAGAGCATCTCACCGCCCGCGAAGCCCAACGACAGGCGGAGTTCATTGCTTGGGGACCAGCAGTATTCCAGACTGCGCGTATCATGCTCAAGAAAGGCATCCTCGATATGTTACGCGACTCACCTGACGGCATGACACAGGAAGAAATCATCAACCGTACTAGTCTGTCCGACTATGCTGTAAAATGTCTCATGGAAGCATCACTCACCATTGGCATCGTGCTTGCCGATACCGAGACAAATCGCTATACATTATCAAAAACAGGATGGTTTCTGATTAACGACCCCGCCACGCGTGTGAACATCGACTTCAATCACGATGTGAACTATGAGGGATGGTTTCGTCTGGAACAATCGCTTGAGAACGGACGCCCTGAAGGTCTCCGCCATTTTGGCCCATGGCCCACCGTTTACGAAGGTCTATCATCGTTACCCCAGCAGGTGCAGAAGAGCTGGTTCGCCTTTGACCATTTCTATAGCGACTCCTCTTTCCCCGAAGCCCTCAAGATTGTCTTCGACCACCATCACGTGCGCACCCTCTACGACGTAGGCGGTAACACGGGCAAATGGGCTCTGCAGTGTGTCGCCTACGACAACAACGTACACGTGACCGTGCTCGACCTACCACAGCAAATCGCCATGATGCAGGAAAACATTGTCGGACAGAAGGGCGCTGACCGTATCAGCGGATATGGCATCAACCTCCTCGATAATGCTTCAAGACTCCCTGCTCCAGCAAACGGAACGCTCGATGCCATTTGGATGAGTCAGTTCCTCGACTGTTTCAGCATGGAGCAAATTGTAACCATCCTCAACAAGGCAAAAGAGGTGATGACTGCCGACACACGACTGTTTATCATGGAGACCCTATGGGACCGACAACGCTTCGAGCCTGCAGCCTTCTGCCTTACCATGACAAGCCTCTATTTCACCGCCATCGCCAATGGCAATTCCAAAATGTATAACACCGAGGATCTCACCCGTTGCATCCATGAAGCCGGTCTGGAAACCGAACATATCTACGACCACCTCGGGCAAGGACACTCTATTGTTGTAGTAAAAAAAGATAACTAAGCGCTCTAAAATGAAACGCTGGAACGGAACGACTTTCGGCAATGGACTGATGCACCGATGGCTCATCGCCCTGCTCAGATGGATTCCCGTGAGAGTCATCTATGCTTTCACATCCATCTTCATCGTTCCGCCATGCCTCTTCATCAGCGGCAGACTCACCTATCGCTATTTCCGCCACCAGCACGGCTACACCCCTCTCCGCGCCGCATGGGCAACCTATCGAAACCACTGCCTATTCAGCCAAGTCGTCATTGACCGTTTCGCCATGTTCGCCGGACAACATTTCCATGTCGACATGGAGGGATACGAACACTTCCGATGGCTGGCACGGCAACCAGAAGGATTTATACAATTGTCCTCCCATGTCGGAAACTACGAGATAGCCGGCTATACCCTCGTGGCAGAGGACAAACCTTTCAATGCCCTCGTTTTCATGGGAGAGAAGGAATCGGTCATGAACGGTCGTAACCAGATGTTCACCGATACTCACATCAAAATGATACCTGTGAGCAGCGATCTCAACCATATCTTCCTCATCAATCAGGCACTCGCAAAAGGCGAGATTGTCAGCATGCCCGCCGACAGAAATCTCGGATCAGAGAAAACCATCATCCTACCATTTCTCCACGGCAAGGCAGCCTTCCCACAAGGCCCATTCCGTGTTGCCACGATGAGACAGCTCAATGTGCTAACTGTAAATGTCATGAAGACCGCACCGAAACGTTACAAAATTCATATCACACGCCTCTCCTACGACCACTCGCTTCCCCGTGACAAACAAATAGAGCAACTAGCGGAGGCATATGTTAACGAACTTGAACGCATGATGAAAATGTATCCCTATCAGTGGTACAACTATTTCGACTTTTGGCAATGATCTATTGGATAACCGACAACATCATCTCGCCACTAGGCTTTACCTCTCTTCAGAACTATGAGGCCGTGAAAGCCGGACAAACTGCCCTATGCCGATATGATCGCAAATGGGACATCCCTGAATCCTTTACAGCATCGTTCCTCAGCAATGAGCAGAATCTGCAACTCACAACCGACGAATTCACACGGTTTGAGGCCATAGCCTATCAGTCAGCGAGAAACGCAATAGCTAAATCCGGCATCGATGTGTCTGACCAAAGAGTTGTTTTTATTCTCAGCACCACCAAAGGCAACACCGACAACCACTCGCCCGCCGATGCCGCTTCACACATTGCCTGCCGCCTCGGCATTACCACTCAGCCTATCGTCGTCTGCAACGCATGCATCTCTGGCGTTGCCGCCATCATCCTCGCTAAGCGACTGCTCGAAGCTAACCTGTTCGACTATGCCATCGTATGCGGTGCCGACATTCAGACAAAGTTCACCGTATCGGGGTTTCTCTCTTTAAAGGCTGTTTCAGCAGAGCCGTGCCGTCCTTTCGATATGGAGCGCACTGGGCTCAACCTTGGTGAGGCCGCCGCAACCATCATCTTCACGAACAAACCCTGTGAGAGTCATTGGGCTGTGACCACTGGAGCCATCACCAACGATGCCTTCCACACCACCTCGCCTTCGAAAAACGGCGAAGGAGCATTCCAAGCCTTGCAAAACCTCCATGCCGACCCCGACAATCTGGCCTTTATCAATGCCCACGGAACGGCAACCATGTTCAATGACCAAATGGAGTCAGTTGCCATCGAACGCGCTGGGCTCAATAGTATTCCCGTCAACAGCCTAAAAGGATTTTTCGGACATACACTTGGGGCAGCTGGCATACTCGAAGCCATTATCTCACAACGGGCAGCCGATGAGGGAATAATACTTGGCACAAAGGGATTTGAGGAACGCGGTGTGTCGGGAAAAATAAATATCACAGAGAAAAACACCCCCACCGAAAAACACGATTTCATCAAGATGATATCGGGCTTTGGCGGATGCAATGCCGCCATTCTCGTCACCCAACACCCCTCCCCAGCCCTCCCCGAAGGAGAGAGAGAGACGTCTCCCAAGGAGAGGGAGCCGCGTGCAGTTGATTTTTCCTCCCCTAGGGGGAGATGGGGAGGGGTTGCCCACTCCGTAAACATCACTCCCGACAAAGCGAGTATAGACGGGCAATCCATAAATTGTAAACTGAGAGGAAAGGATATGCTCACAGAGCTTTACCGGCGATATGTAGGTAACTATCCCAAATATTACAAGATGGATCCTCTCTGCCGTCTGGGCTTTATAGCAAGCGAGCTGTTACTTCGTAAAGAGGTATCATGTGGAACCGACTCCTCCGTCATTCTCTTCAATCGCTCGTCATCAGTGAAAACCGACATTGCTTATGAAAATACCATCGGCAATGGTGATGGTTATTTTCCCAACCCAGCCACCTTCATCTATACTCTGCCCAACATCGTAACAGGTGAGATTGCTATCAGAAACGGCTGGCACGGGGAGACCTCTTTCTATATTCTTCCCCACCGCGACGATAGTCTGATAAATGATATTGTCGCAGCATCGTTTGCTGAAAACTATTCCAGACATGTCATCTACGGATGGATAGACTATCCTGCCGATGACTACTTTGAAACCGAATTGCATATCATATAAATAAAAAGCGATACTTAACTACTATGGAATCATTGATTTTAGAACTAAAAGTGAAAATTATCGACGCCCTCAACCTTGAGGGTATGAGACCTGAGGAGATTGACACGGAGGCTCCGCTCTTTGGCGACGGTCTTGGGCTTGACTCTATCGACGCGCTCGAGCTCATCGTGATGCTTGAGAAGGTCTATGGCATTAAACTTGCCAAGCCAAGCGAAGGTAAAGCCATCTTCCAAAGCGTTGCGACAATAGCCGACTTTGTGAGCAAAAACCGCAAACGCTAACCACCCATCACCCAACACCCATGAACATAGTCGTCACTGGTGAAGGCATCGTTTCAGCCATTGGCAACAACAAAGAAGCCGTGCTGCAATCGCTTAAGGGCAAACGGTCGGGCATCGGTGAAATGGTGTATCTCTCCTCATCGCACAAAGAGTTGCCCGTCGGTGAGGTAAAATTGTCTAACGAGGACATGAAACGCTTGTTGAATATCCCCGACAACAAAGAGATAAGCCGTACGTCGCTCATGGGGATGATGGCTACTCGCGAGGCTATCGAAGTGGCAAAGGTGGAGGGGCAAGATGGTCGAATTATTCTTATATCGGGAACAACGGTAGGTGGCATGGACATCACTGAGCAATGGTTTGCCGACTTGCTGACGAGTGACCGGCACCTCAACTGCCTGAAATCGCACGACTGTGGTAGCTGCACCAAGGATATTGCGACTTACTGTGACATTTTTACAGACACCACCACTATATCAACAGCATGTTCCTCTGCCGCTAATGCCATCATGCTCGGGGCTCGGCTATTGGAGACGGGGGAGGCCGACATCGTGGTAGCTGGTGGTACAGAAGCTCTCTCTCGATTCCATCTCAACGGCTTCAACTCTCTCATGATTCTCGACCATGAGCGCTGCCGGCCTTTTGATGACACAAGGGCTGGTCTGAACCTCGGAGAGGGTGCCGCCTATGTGGTGTTGGAAACAGAGGAGCACGCCCGCCATCGCCGTGCCGACATTCACGCCTATATCACCGGCTATGGCAATGCTTGCGACGCTTTCCATCAGACAGCGTCTTCTGAGAACGGCGAAGGCGCATATCTTTCTATGAAAGAAGCTTTACTGATGGCAGGTCTTTCTGCTTCCGACATTGATTACGTGAATGCGCATGGCACAGGAACTCCCAACAACGACCTCTCTGAAACCGTAGCCCTACAACGTATCTTTGGCCAACAAATGCCAGCAGTATCAAGCACAAAGGCTTATACCGGCCATGCCACTAGTGCCGCAGGTGGCATAGAAACGGTAATCTGCCTGCTTGCCATGAGGCATCGTTTCATTCCAGACAACTTAGGATGGAACAGGAAAATGCCACAGGGTATCACGCCTGCTATGGGAAAGGAAAATGTGACATTACATCATGTTCTCTGCAACTCTTTCGGATTCGGTGGAAACGATACGTCACTTGTATTCTCTGACAAAGGGCCAGAAAGTAGGAACAAGATAGAGCAACTTTCAACTCTCAACTCTCAACTCTCAACCTTTCAAGTGGAGATTACCCGTGACGAAGAGCTTTCGGAAATCAGCCGTTACGTTAAGCCTCTTGAGGCTCGGCGCATGGGCCGCATTATGAAAAGCGCATTGCTTGCCTCGCTCAAGGTTTTGGAAATGGCCAGGATCGAAAAACCTGATGCCATTATCACCGCGACCGCCATGGGATGTCTTGAGAACAGTGAGCTCTTGCTCAAACAACTCACAGAGGAGGGTGAGGAGACGCTTAAACCTACATGGTTTATGCAAAGCACTCACAACACCATCGGCAGTAATATTGCCATACGATTAGGATGTCACGGCTATAACGTAACCTACTCGCATGGTGAGGAATCGCTCAAATGGGCTTTACACGACGCTGAGTTACTGCTCAAAAGTGGTAAGGCAAGAAATGTGCTGGTAGGACTGCATGACGAGACGACTCCTCTTTATCGCTCTCTCCTCGAACGCATGGGAGCTACCCCGCCACCTCCCCTTCATTCCGTCGCAATGGTACTCACTCTCAGGAATAATGAATAATGAAAAAACGCACCTCACTTATCCCTCTGCTTGCTCTCTTCCTGTCATTTTGCATCACAGGAAACGTTTACGCACAAAAGCGCTCTAAGCCATTCTCTCCAGAAATCCACCAAGACAACTCTGTAACCTTTCGGTTGAAAAATAAACACGCCGAGGAGGTCGTCTTGAAGGGAAGCTTCATACCTAAGTCTTTTCCGGTCAGGACTCCTGCTGGTGTTTTCGGAAAAGCGGGACAATGGAAAATGACCAAGCAAGATGGTGTATGGACATATACCACTAAGCCGCTTGAATCTGAAATCTACACCTATTACTTCGAGGTAGATGGTGTACGACAGACCGACCCCGCCAACCCTGACACGCTGAGAGATATAGACACTTATTATAGCCGTTTCGTCATTCCAGGAGGCATTGCCGACAACTATGTCGTTCAAGACGTACCACACGGAAAGGTGGAAAAGGTGTGGTATGCATCTTCTATTCAAGGTCTTCCTCAAAGAAGAATGACCATCTACACTCCTTCTGACTACAATGGCGACAATGCGCTGCCCGTACTCTATCTGCTCCATGGCTCTGGCGGTGACGAGACGGCATGGATACGTGCAGGAAAGGCGGTGGAGATATTGGACAACCTCATCGCACAGGGCAAGTGTGAACCCATGATTGTGGTAATGCCCAACGGCATAGCCAATAGAGCTGCCGCCCCCGGGGAGGACCCTTATTCCGACGAGAAGGCATCGCCCACAAGCATAGAATCGATGTTGGGAAAGATTGAAAGGGCTTTCGTGCCCGACATTGTGACCTACGTGGACACTCACTATAACACGCTCAAGGACAAACACCACCGTGCCATCGCAGGACTTTCACTCGGTGGCCTCCATACGCTTTTCATCTCAGCCAATAATCCAGATATGTTCGACTATGTTGGCCTCTTCTCCGCACAAACAACCAACACGCTGAGCAACAAGAAGATTGAGACCGCAGAACAGCTGGCACAGAGCATAGAAGGCATGACATCGCTCATTCCCTTTTTGGGAAAAGGAAAGATTGGAGAGCGACTCACGGAATGGGCCAGCGGTGTCAAAGAAGGCGATCTCGCCATTTACGACAGTCTTGACGAGAAACTCAAGAATCAATTCAAAACTCCGCCAGCCCTCTATTATATCGCCCTCGGAAAAGACGACTTCGTGAAGAAAATCAACGATGATTTCAGACTGAGACTCAGCGATGCCGGTTATCAATACACTTACCACGAAACTGATGGCGGACATACTTGGGAAAACTGGAGAAAGTATCTGGTAGACTTTCTGCCAAGAATTTTTAAGGAGTAAAGAATCACTTTTCACATACATACGCTATGAACAATAAAGACAAGATAAGAAAACTACTTGAGAATGCGCTACCTCTGGTAGACTTCGACTCGGAATTCCTGTTCAGCGAACTCGATTCTCTCGGCGTGACAACTATTCTCATGGTTCTCGCTGATGAATTCAACATACAAATGGAAGCCACCGATGCCACACCACGCAATCTCAAGTCGATAGACAGCATTGTCGCATTGGTGGAAAAGAAACTCTCCGAGAAGCATGATTAACTTCTTTGCCCACATTAAGGACAATGCCCTACGCTATCCGCACAAGACAGCCATCGTGAGCGGAGACGAGAAATGCTCTTGGGAGGAACTATACCAACAGGTGGAAAAGCGAGCAAAGGAGTTAAAGGCAGCCTCATATAAGAATGGACAGGTGGTGTGCATGAGGGCTATGCCTACGATTGACTACCTCGTTGACTATTTCGCATTCCACCTCGTAGGATGCGTGGTGGCTCCCCTGGAGCGCGACATGCCCGACGAAAAGTTCTATCAGACGCGTCAATGGCTCGAACCGCAACAAGTAGGAAAAGGTGCATCTGACATACTCTACACAACAGGAACGACTGGGCAGTCGAAAGGAGTCATCATCAGCCATCAAGCCATTCTTGCCGATGCAGAAAATCTTATTGAAAGTCAAGGCTTCTCCCACGAAACAGTCTTCGTCATCAACGGCCCGCTTAATCATATCGGTAGCCTGTCGAAAATATACCCCATCATACTTCAAGGCGGAACCATCATCATTGTAGACGGCTTGAAAAACCTCGACGCTTTTTTTAACGCTTTCGACTATCCCTCCGACAAGATGGCCACCTTTCTGGTTCCCGCCAGTATAAGGATTCTCATTCAGCTTGGCGCAGCCTGGTTGGCAAAGATTGCCCACAAGATAGACTTCATAGAGACTGGAGCCGCAGCCATCGCACAAGCCGATATGCAAAAGCTCTGCCAGCTATTGCCACACACCCGCCTCTACAACACCTATGCCTCAACCGAGACCGGTATCGTATGTACCCACAATTTCAACAGCAGCCTGTGTGAGGCAGGCTGTCTGGGGAAGCCCATGAAACACGCTGAGGTTTTCATTACTGACGAAGGAAAAATAGCCTGCCGAGGCAAACAAATCATGACTGGATACGTGGGCGACCCGAAACGAACCGCCCAGATACTTAGAAACCACACCATCTACACCGCCGACATCGGAACCATCGACGAGGAAGGACGCCTACACCTCAAGGGACGCGAAGACGATGTCATCAACGTGGGCGGCTTCAAGGTATCACCCCTTGAAGTGGAAAATGCCACCCTCTCACTTCCAATGGTAAAAGACTGTATCTGCACCTCCATGCCCCATCCCATCACCGGACAGGCGCTGAAACTTCTCATCGTAACCGAAAATAATCAGATCCTCGACAAGAAAGCCATCGCCACACACCTCCTCACCAAGCTCGAACCTTATAAAGTGCCCCAATTCTACGAACAAACCGACAAGATAAAACGTACCTTCAATGGGAAGGCCGACCGCAAACACTATCGCATAGAATCGTAGAGAACTCTGAGAACAAAAACTTAACAATAACGTTAACCTTTCAACTTTCAACCTTTCAACTATGAACACCAAATTCGACGACATCCGCCCCTATACCGACGAAGAGATACCCGCCGCCATGCAACGTATCATCAGCAATGCGGCACTACCCGTGCTCGCGTCATTCGTCTACCCGGAGAAGCCTCTCGGCGAAGTCAAAGACATGTTACGCAGTTTCAAGACCATTCACGATTTCCAATACGGCATCATGTATAACGTCAATGAGCAAATCGTCCGCAACACCATTACACAGCTTACCTACGGAGGCATCGAACAACTCGACAGCGAGAAAGCCTACCTCTTTATCAGCAACCACCGCGACATTATGCTCGACGCCTCACTATTGCAGAACATTCTCGTGGACAACCGCCATACCACATCGCAAATCACCTTCGGAGCAAACCTCATGATGAACCAGCTCGTCATCGACATCGGCAAGTCAAACAAAATGTTCCGGGTAGAACGACCAACAGGCAGCATCAAAGACTTCTATGTCAAATCGGCCCACCTCTCCGAATACATCCGCAGCGTCATCACCGAAGAGAAACAGTCCGTATGGATAGCCCAACGCAACGGACGGACCAAAGACGGCAACGACCAAACCGACCAAGGCATCATTAAAATGTTCTGCATGAGCAAGCCCGAGAACAAGATAAAAGCCCTCAGCGAAATCAACATACAGCCAATAGCAGTGTCCTACGAATGGGAATCGTGCGACATTCTTAAAGCCATAGAACTCTACGAAAGCCGCAAGGTGAAATACATCAAGAAACCTGGCGAAGACCTCAACAGCATCCTTACCGGCATTCTGCAACCCAAAGGACGCGTGCACTTCCAGTTCTGCCCCGCCATACGCAGAGAAGAACTTACCCAGTTCGATAACTGTACTAACAACGAATATCACAAAAACGTGGCTCAACTGATCGACAGCCGCATCATCGAGGCCTACCACCTCTGGCCCAACAACTACATCGCCTACGACATACTCTACGGACAGCAGCGCTTCACCCACGAATACACCAAAGAACAAAAAACCGATTTCGAAAAACACCTTACCCGACTCGACCGCTATGAGAACAACTCCGACATACTCAAAGACATCCTTCTCAACATCTATGCCAACCCCGTAAAAAACAAACTCACTAAATTCTAAAACCAAACACTAAATTCTTAAAAAACTCTAAATCCCGGCATGGAAAATTAACAATTCCTGTCGGGATTTTTTTGCATTCTACGCGAGTGAAAGATATATGTTTCACTTTTTCTCAAAGTTAACGCGGCACGCCGCGCCCCTACATGCTTCTGAAAGGTATATGTTTCAGGTTGCAAAAGACCATGTTTCAGACTCCGAAAGACCGTCTTTCAGAACGCGAAAGCTAAGCGCTCACAAGCGAAAGATATATCTTTCGCGACACGACCTATAAGTCTTATACGCCCTATATGACCTATGCGGCTTATTCACAGCGAGTTAGCAAAAATCGTAAAAACCGCTCATTTTTGAAGAATTTCGGCCCAAGAACCTCCTCGAACGAAAAAACGTCCGTTTTCATGTTAAAAGAAAACGGGCATTTGTTAATTATTGTTTATGGCCTATTAAGAGCGGTATATGAGTATCGCAAAGCGAAAGATGATTCATCGGTAAAGGTTGTTATTTTTCCACATAAAAACAGAAAATGACCCTTTTCGGTTAAACAAATGACTTTTTTCTATTAAATAATGTGGAAATAGTTGGTACGGAAAGAAAAAATAACTACCTTTGTGCGGTCAAAATATCTCTAACTATAATAAGAATCAAATCGTTATCAATAAAGAAACAATGAAAAAAATCATCATGCTCACCCTGCTGCTCGTATGCTCGGCGGCAAGCTTTGCCGGTCCTGTGACAAGAGACCAGGCGAAGAAAAAGGCACAAACGTTCCTTACTGGCGACATTAACGGCCATCGCCGCACGCCAGCCCATCACCGCAGTACAAACCTGAGACAAGTGATGGAAAACAAGAACTACCACGTGTTTAACGTCGGAGAGAATGACGGATTCGTCATCGTTTCGGGCAGCGACCAGACGCAGCCCATCCTCGGCTATGCCGACAGCGGCATGTTCGACCCGAACAACATTCCCGACGCGCTCCGCCTCTGGCTCAGCGACTTGGAGACGGCCGTACAGTCGGTTGACAAAGGAATCCCCCAGAAGCGCAACATTCTCTTCGGACGCAAGCTGGCCAAGCGCACCACCAAGCACGCCGTGCCCGTACTGATGTCGTGCCGGTGGAACCAGGGCGACCCTTATAATCTGCAGACACCCTCATATATCGAGAATGTGCAGAATGAAGACGGCACCACGACGCAAAAAATCCACGACCACTCGGCAACAGGCTGTGTGGCTACGGCCATGGCGCAGGTGATGTATTACTGGAAATGGCCGCAAAAAGCCTGTGCCACCATTCCAAAGTACAGTTCCGACTGGAACCAGTGGCGCACCCTCGGTCCGCTCAGCCCGACAACCTTCAAGTGGGACGACATGACCGACACCTACGACGGTGGCTCCTCGCAGAAATCGAAAGACGCCGTGGCAGAGCTGATGAAATATGTCGGCTACAGCATTGAGATGGGATATGGCCCCGCCTCAGGTGCCCTCTCCGGCAACTGCGGTCCGGCTCTCGTCAACTACTTCGGCTATGCCTCGACCACCCAGTTCGTCATCCACGACAACTATACCTACCCCGAATGGGAAGACCTCATGTACGGCGAGCTCGCCTTAGGCAGACCCGTGCTTATGGCTGGCGACAACTACGAGCGCACCGGCGGTCACCAGTGGGTATGCGACGGTTACGACGGCAACGGACTCTTCCACATGAACTGGGGTTGGGGCGGTATGTCTGACGGCTACTTCCTGCTCACCGTGATGCAACCCAAAGAACAAGGTATCGGCGGCTCAACTGCCAGCGACGGATATTCCATGGGTCACAACATCTACATCGGCCTCGAACCGCCAGGGCGCATACTGCCCGAACCCGATGAAGACGAAAGTATCCTTTCTATCAGTGACCTTACTGCCGACAAGACCGAATACACTCGCAAGACAACATCTGGCATCTTCGCTCCGAAATTCAACATCAAACTGAAAAACGAGATGAATACCACGCAGCTATTCGACCTCGGCATCTCCCTCTACGACGAAGAGGGCAACCTTGTCTTGAATGGCAAGAATGAAATCTTCGCCAACTTCTCCAGTCTTGAGATAGGCGCAGGCCAGACTCTCTCAAAAGACATCAGCGTCTCCTTACGCAACGTAGCCAACGGCACCTACCAGATGCGGGCACGCTACCGTGTACACGGGGAAACCAAATGGAAAGATGCCATCGACAATAACTACTTCTACGCCATTCTCAACATAGAAGATCTGACGCTCACCCTCACCGTAGTAAACAGCGTCCCCCATGGCGGGAGCGACATTAAACTGCAAGTGAACGCTTTCGAGCTCGTGGGCAAGACCACCTTCAAAAACCAGCAACGTGTGCGCGTGAATTTCACCAACAACGGTGGCGACTATTACAGCGACACTTATCTCTACGTAGACAACAAGCGTGTGTCGGGAAACACCATCTACATCCCCGCCGGTTCCACCATGGACATCTATTTCACCTATACCCCAACGGCAGGTAGTCATACCTTCATTCTCACACGTTCCACAAACATCTCCGACACTGGCGCACACCTCTATAAAACCACCTTCAACGTGACAGAGACTACAGTACCCACCCTTTCCGTTTCTCAGTCGCTGCTCAACAAGGTCGTCTCGGGCAACCTGCTCTACACCAACGAGATGCGCATCAAAGTAATTCTCAGAAACCGGACTGAAGAAGACTTCAACGGTAATGTGAAGTCATCATTATGGCATTACGGCTGGTGGCCCAGCCTGCGCGAGCAGAACATCGCCATCAACCTGCCCGCCAGCAAAGATACCATCATCTACTTCACCTACGACAACCTCGAGTGGAACTACGACTATAATTACCACACTGAAGTCGACGGACGCTCCGAAATCGTGTCGCAAAAATACACCACAAAGAGCGGTGGCATTCAATACTGGCTAAACGACGGCACCAAGGAAGGCGCAGCAAAAGCATCCACCTTCGACGTAACACCCGACATGGCGGCTGTCTATCTGCCCAACTACTCGAGCACAACGCCTGTCAACATGAGATTTGCAGAAGACAACAATCCCAACCTGCTCGTCTATTATGATGCCAATGCTAAGGTTTCCGAGCGTGTCATGAACGGATACCTCAATCGCGGACTCACCAATTTCGTCTACGGTGAAGAGGCTGAGAACATTGTCATCGACGACAGCCATCCCTTCATCGTGGGCCGCAACTTTACCGCCAAGGATATCAGCTACACTCGTGGAAATGGCGTACCCGTCCCAACCGAAGGAACATCGCAGTCCACTTCAAACACATGGGAGACGCTCGTGCTGCCCTTCGCACCACAGAAGATAACTGATGCCGACGGCAACGAGCTTCGCTGGAAGAAGAACGACGACCCACAAATCTTCATCAAGGACTTCACCGCCATCAACGGCACGAGGCTCTACTTCAATGGCATTAAAGAGATGGTCGCCAACCGTCCGTATATCTATGCCGTGAACGGTGATATCAACAAGACGCAACTGACATTCTCCGCTGAGAACACACGCATAGAGCAGAGCGACCTTGTATCCACCTACAGCAGCTTCTACAAGTATCTCGGCACTTATTCGCCCGTCAACGCTGAAAACATCTACTTGCTGAATGGCACAGGCGATAAGTTCACCGCCGTGAGCGAAAGTGCTGAGGTAGCTCCCTTCCGTGCCTACTTTGTGGCCAACACCCCCGAGGCAGCCGTAGAAAAGAACCTTATCATCGCAGTCGACAGCAAGCCCATCCCCACAGGCATCAAAAACGCTGCGCTCATGAATGATGAATATTATAAGGACAACACCGTCTACGACCTGCAAGGCCGTAAAGTCATAGTTCAACCCCTCCCAACCTCCCCGAAGGAGAGGAGAACGAACTCTCAACTCTCAACTCTCAACTCTCAACTGAAGAAGGGTATCTACATCATCAACGGTAAGAAGACCGTTGTCAGATAAGCGGCAAGGGATTCCATTATACAACAGCCCCGAAGGTTACTTACCTTCGGGGCTGTTGTGTCGTATCTTTAATCCGTTTTTACTTTATCACTACCTTCTTGCCGTTGATGATGTAGATACCAGGTTTTAATTGAGAATTGAGAGTTGAGAGTTGAGAGTTCGTTCTCCTCTCCTTCGGGGAGGTTGGGAGGGGTTGAACTATGACTTTACGGCCTTGCAGGTCGTAGATGTATCTACTCCCCTCACCTGTTGGAGAGGGGCTGGAGGTGAGGCTTTCTATTCCCGTCGAGCTGTCTGTACGGAGCAGCTGCCACTCGGCCAACTGCAGTCTGTCGCTCGGAGTAGAGAGCAACGTCAGGCGATAGTGCTTAAATGCTTTCTTCTCGGGATTGCAGCTATAGAATTGTGTGGCATACCGTGCTGCGAAGACGATGTCGGCACGACGGTCGATTTCCTCAAAGTTCGTGCCATCGGTTGAGCCGTAGAGCACCCATGCGTCTGGATCGCGCTCGGCATAAGTACTGGATGCAGTGAGCGAATAGGTCTGTATGGCCTCAGCTGTTGCAAGATGATAGTCAACGTTAACGCTTTCCATCTCCGTCTTGACGAAGTTTGAGGTGATGATACCGTCGCAAAGCATCTTGGCGTCGGATGGTTCATAACTTTCGACAGGCACGTAGAGACTACCTTCTGTGAGAACGATGGAACCATGAAGTTCCCACTCGGCGAGTTCAGCCACATCGCCACCGTCGGCCACACTGTTAACGAGCAGGCGGTAGTGATTATAGCCGAGGTTCGTGGTCATCTGGTCAAAGCGGTCGTAGGGAGAGTTGAACTTAGGCTGGACAGTAGAAATGTCAGACCATGTGGCACCGTCGGCAGAACCTTGTATGGTGACGCTTGTGGGGAACTTGTCGGGGTTCGGTCCGGCAAGAATAGAGAATCCGCGATAACGTGCGGAGGCTATGGACGAATGACTCCACCACAGCTCACTGCCGCTGACCTGTGCGATGGTCGTCGGGTCGTTGTCGAAGAGAGCCTCGCAGTCTGAGCCATCGGCAGAGGCGTGCTTACCACCATCAGCTGTGACATCGTTGTGGAAATTACCATAGGCCGTGCTGCCGAGCAACTGTAACTCTGCGATACGGAGCGAGGTGCCATCAAGTGGCGCGTCGAACTCGAAGCGGAAGAAGCGATATGGTCCCTTGCCAACATAGAACGCGGCGGTTGACTGTGGATAGGCAAAGCGCACGCCCTGCTGCTGGTCTATCTGCGTCCAAGTCTTTCCGTCGACAGAGGCTGAGAGCGTCCAGCTGTGCGGCATTCCCTCTTGCGAGTCAATGGTCAGCGTGTAGCTGCTGAGATTGACCTTCGCAATGGTCTGATAGGTCACAGTCACCGTACCCGTCGCCGTTGCAATAGTCTCAAGAGCGTTGTCGGTAAGCTCCGTGCCCATTCCCTCGAGCGTGCCGCCGTCGTCGGTAAGATCGGCATCAGCAATTGAGAGACCATAGAGTTGCCAATCGGAGAGCGTCATACTGCCACTGCCGTTCACGGTGAGACGCACGTAGCTGTAGGACTTGTTGGTGGTGACGTTAAAGGCGCGTTTCTCTCCATCGGCGGCAAAGCGCTGTCTTGACTGGTTGTCAATTGTTGTCCATGTTTGTCCGTCGGTAGAGCCTTCGAGTGTCCATGACGTAGGTGCGGTCTGTCCTTCACTGGGTTCGGCATAGAGGGCATAGCCCTTGAGCTTCATGGGAACAGGCGCGACATAGAGGAGCGTGGAAGGAGCAGTGAGGAGAGAAGAGGTGGTGGGGTCGTTATCGATGAGCGTTCGATTGGCCTTCTCGCCATTGACAGTCAGTTTTCCGCCGTTGTCGGTAAGGTCGGCGAAGAGCATGTTTGTATTGTCGAACGCGAAGTTATGAATGGCCATCCCCCCGTCTTTGCTCACGAGGAAGATGTGGTGGTGGCCGGTCAGCGGCCGAATGTCGAGGGTGATGTCAGTCCACGCGGTGGGCAGGTTGCTGGTCGTCTCGCCGATGAGCGTCGACGATGCGATGCTGTCGGCATAGACCTGCAGCTTAGCGTTTGTACCTCCTTTGACGCGCACGTTTATCCGATTGGCCTTTTGGTTACCGAAGTCCACATTCTTGAAAGCAAGGTAGCTGCCAGCCTTGCCGCTGAGCGTGGTCTCGGGCGTACCGCCGTCGGTGCGATTGCCCGCATCTGCAATCTGCAGCCATTGTATCTCGTCGAAGTATTCGGCACCGATGGTGGCGTAGGCGTTCTTATAGAACATCGCATTGATATGGGCGTTGAAGGCCACCGACACGGCTGTCGACGCGCTGAAGGGCTCGGTGGTCTTCTCCTGATCGCCCTCCATGCGTTTGAGCGTCTGGCTGGTCTTCGTGAGCCATGCCGACCAAATGATGCCTGAGCTGTTACGGTTCTGATAGGCGTGCCAGGCGTTCTTGGCCATCCACTGGAGCACGTCGGGCTGGTCGAGGTCCTCGGCATAGCGCCGCGCATAGCGCATATAGATACCCTTGAATCCACAAAGGTCGCCCGCAATGGTCTGACAGGCATGCACAATCCCCTGCTTGTTGCAAAGGTCGCTGATGGTACGGGCGTGAATACGCTCGGCATCGGTCTTGTACTGTGGGTCTTTAGTGAGGTCGTAGAGCATCAGCGCAGCCCCGAGCATGGTGCCCTGATTATAGGTCGACACCCAGTAGTTGTTCACCTGAACACCTCCCGTAGAAGTCCATTCGCCACTATCGAACACTTTTCCCGTAGAAGCCTCGAAGAGCAGCTTGCGCTGAGCGGCATAAAGGCTGAGGGCTTTGTCGAAATAGGTCTTGTCGCCGGTGAGCTGTCCCAAGTAGCAGGCGGCAACAGTGGCTGGACAGTTGATGCACGAGTTTGTGGCAAGTTTGTTGCTCTGGCTCTGCTTCCAGATGAGCGTGCCGTATTTCTGCAAGGCACGGCTGTACATACGGTCGTAGTTCTGCTTGGCACTGTTGAGAAATCTCTCCTCACCAAAAAACTTATAGGCTCTGATACAGGCAAGCACCATCCACGTGATATCGTCATTATACTCGTTGCCACTCCAGTTAGAACCATTGCGCTGAATGAAGTTGACGTAAAGCTCGGTGAAATACGTCTGATACTTCTTGTCGCCGGTGGTCTCGAAAGCGTCGAGAATGGTCTCGAACATCTCAGCATCGCCCCACCATCCGCCGTCGCCAAGCACATGACCTGTGCCAGCCGTCTTATAATAGCGGTTTATGAACTTGGTCATGATATCGTTGCGCACGGTCTCGTTGTATTCCGTCTGCGCGCGGTTGTCCTCAACAAATCGCCACTGAGCCCTCGCCATGTCGGCAGTGGCAGGGTCTACCAGCTCAATACCCACCCCGTCGGCGGCATCGTCGGTAAAGCCGATACAGTATTTCTTGTCGGAACCCACATAGATGACGTAGGTGTTAGCCGTGCCTTCCACTGGTTCGATAATCCATGCACCCGTTGTTCGCGTCGACGATGCCGACGACTGCACGATTTTCGAACCTACTTCATTGCGACCGGTATAGGCCAGATAGAGACCGGTATAGCCATTGCGCAGCGCCTGCTTGCCAGCCGCCGTCGTCTCAAGTGTCCACCGCTGAGCAGCCACCGAGGTCTCCGTCCACATCACAATGTTGCTGCCCGTAGTAGTCAGCGCATTGTTCACAAACAGTGAAAACATTTTGGTGCGTGAGTATGCCTGACTCGTCACGATGCGGTAGGTGGTACCTGGAGCCAAATCGGCATGGGCACTGCCGACGAGGATGAGCATTGCGCTTAGTAACAGTAATTTCTTCATTGTTATCTAGGTTTAATTCATGAAAGAACGGGGTAACTCTTTTCTAAAACTTACGGCAAAGGTACGGATAAATGAGCGAAAATGCAAATTTTGAAGCAGCGAAAACAAATAATGCTTGCATTTTAATTTGTTGAGTCGCGATAAAATTATCAAAATTTATTTGCAATTTTCCTTTTTAAGTTAAAATTTAACACTTCGGCCGCTCCATTTTTTCATTTCCCCACTCTTGCCCGCCATTTTGCTGAAAAAATGGCGATTTTTTAGCAAAAGCCTAACTCTCTGAAAATAAGGCGCATAAATTGCCTTTCATTTCTCGCTCCTCACTTTTCACTTCTGAGAGATATATCTTGCGCCTCCGAGAGCTTAGCTTTCACCTTCCGAAAGGCCGTCTTTCGCAACCTAAAAGACGGTCTTTCGCAACCCGAGACATATATGTTTGGGAATAAAAGGGAAGGGAAAGAGGGGTGAAAAAGGTGTGAAAGTATGGAAAAACGTTCTTTTTTTTACTCAAAACATACTTTCGGGGGTAAGATTCGGCGCGCTTACCGCAAGGAGATAGTTCAAAAAATGAGCACAGAATCGGGTGAAATGTTAAAAAAAGAGACCCGGCCCTTACTCTGGGGACGGGTCTCTTTTAGTCATGCGGTCGGTTGTCTTTTCAGCACTCGCTTTACTCGGTGCTTTCCCAACCGGTGGTCTGCACGCAGGCCTTGTCGCGGTTGATCTCACTCTGCGGGATGGGCAAGAAGCTCATGCGCTTGGTAAAGATACGATGCTGCTGCACGACACGCTTGTAGAAGCTCAGGTCGGTAGCTGTGGTGGCACCATTGACATTATAGCCAAGCATGTCGCCGCCTTCGCCACCCTTATGGTACTTCGGATAGATCCAACCATCGGTCATCTCAGGACCGTCAGTACGCCAGCGACCGTCGGCAACGGCCCAGCGGCGCACATCGTAGTAGTGCTTGTTCTCATAAGCCAACTCGATGATACGCTCACGGTAGATCATCTTGAGCACGGTGTCTTTGTTATAGGCCGGCACGTCGAGGCGGTTCTCGCCACGGGCACCCTTGGTCACCTGCTCACCGTATTCCTTGTACTCAGCCACACCCGCACGTGCACGAACCTTATTCAGGTAGGTGAGGGCTTCCTTCAGGTCGCCCAGCTCGGCACAAGCCTCGGCATAGTTCAGATAGACCTCTGCGAGACGAAGCAGGATGGTGTAGTCCCAACCGTTGGTGTTGTAGTAGACAATCTTACGGGTGATGGTTCCGAAGATGGGATAGTCGTGCGTACCGGTAGAGTTAGGACCGGAGTTGCCCGAATAGTTCATCTCTACAGGCGCGTTCTTACCGTTACCGATTTCCCACGGGCGGTTCTGGAAGGTGATGTCGTGATAGAATCGCGGCTCACGTCCGAGGAACTGCTTCATAATGCCATGCCCCGACTGCACCGTGAAATAGGCGTAGTTGGAGGTGCCATAGCGCTCGGAGTAGGTAGTCAGACGAGGTTGGAAGAGCGGATCGGTGCTACTCTCGGGATCGTCGTAGTCGTAAGTGAAGAACCCCTCATAGGTGCGGGCATCATACTCCTTCTCATCGTCGATGCGCTTACCGCTCTTCGTAAAGTAGAGGTCGAGGAACTGCAGGGGCACGGTGTAGGCACCGGCACCATGGTCCACATTGCCATAGGTTCCACCGAGCGAACCACCATTGAAACGCGGTATCATCGGGTAGGTGTCGTGGTCGGAAGATGTGCGGAACACGATCATCTCCTCGTTCTCAGCCGATCCGAACGATGCATAGAATACCGACTGATAGGGGTTCGACTGCGAGATGCTGTTCACAAGCTTGCCGCTATTGTCACGCAGGGCGAGCTTCCACTGGCCACTGTCGATGATTTTCTTGGCTGCGTCGCGGGCATCTATCCATTTCTGCTCGTCGCGGGCTTGCGGGAACAGTTTGGTGCCGTCCTGATTGGCAAGATTCTTATAATAGGGGTCGCCATTGAACAGGTAACTGGCACGGAACAGCAACACCACCGAGCGGATACCCTCCACGGCCTCTTTCGTCATGTTGCCAGAATACTGAGTGTCGAAAGCGGCATTGCTGTCGTATTGGCTGACGAGGTCACCCGATGCGAGCACGTCGTCGAGCTCGCTAAGGATATAGTCGAAGCACTCGTCGACGGTCGAACGCGGAATGGTCATGTCGCCGATGGGGTCGGCCACGTCGAACACACGGTCGCCAATGATGGGCACAGGGCCGTAGTGTTTCATCAGACAGAAGTAGTAATAGGCCCGCAGCGCACGGCACTCAGCCTTCGTCCACGCCTTCTCCTTTGCGGTCAGCGGGTCGCACTCGTCGACATGAGCCAGATAGATGTTGGCATACTGAATGCCGCGATAGAAATCGGTCCACAGCGAGCTTACCCAACCCGTCGAGGGCGAGAGCGTTCCTTGAATAATGTTGAGCGCCTTACCGTTGTCGCCATCGGTCCATGGCTGATGGCCAGAGAGCGAGGCATGCATCATCATACCCGTGCAGGTACCGCCTGGATAGCGCGGCTTCATGGGGTCGGGAATGTAGGAATATACATTGGTGAGCCAGTTCAGCGTCTGTCCGCGATTGGAGAACACGTCTTCGAGCGACGTGGCATTGTTAGGCACATCGTCGAAATAGTCGTCACAAGAGGTCAGTGCGAATACACCCACACCTGCGAACAACAGTCCTAATATATACTTTTTCATCATCTTGCTCCTTTCTTAAATATTAAAGTTCACACCGACAGAGAACGTGCGGACGTTAGGATAGGAAATACCATTGTCCGTGTTCAATTCGGGATCCCAGAGTTTGAACTTGCTGAACGTAAACACATTCTCACCCATCACATAGAAACGTCCGCCACGCAGGAAACCGCTACGCTGCCACGACTTCGGGAAGTAGTAGGATACGGTAAACTGCTTGAGACGCATAAAAGTCACGTCGCGCTTCCACCATGTGCTGGTCTGGAAGTTGTTGATGTTATGCGGGTCGTTCTGTCCCCATGCCAGACGCGGATAGAACACGTCGGTCTTCTCGGGATTCTCTGCACTCCAGCGGTCGGAGATGTTGGAGTAGAGCGTACCACCACCCGAGGTAGAGGTGAACGGACGGATACCGTTGCCGCGCAAGATGCGCTCGGCATCGGCCACACCCTGGAAGAGGATACCCAGACCGAGGTTCTTGTAACGGATGTCGCCACCGAAACCATAGTAGATACGGGGCACGTCGCCACGCGAGATGCACACCTGGTCGTACTCGTCGATGTGGTTGTCGCCGTTCATGTCCTTATACATGATGTCGCCTGGAGCGACCAGCTCGCCAGCATAGGTCTCGCCGAACTGCGAGATGCCGCGCTCCTTGATTTGCTCCTCGCTGGTGTAAAGACCCTCAGCCACATAACCCCACTCGGCCAATACATTGTGGCCGCGACGGTCGAGCCAAGGATAAGCCGGGTCGGCCTGTGCGTTTTCAATAACCTTGTCTTTGTTCTCCGTCATATTGGCACGCAATGAGATATACAAGTCCTTGCCAAACTGATGGCTGTACTCGAAGGCGGCCTCATAACCCTTGTTCTCTACAATTCCGACGTTAGCCGAGATACTGCGGGCAAAACCGGCAATGAGAGGCACGTTCGCACGCTCGACGAAAATCTTGGAGCGGCGCTCCTTGAAGAAGTCGAACACAAAGGTAAGGTCGTCGTTGAAAAAGTTGATTTCGATACCGAGGTCTTGCTTACGCACCTTCGACCACTGCGGCTTATAGCCGTAGTTCTCGTAGGCCAGTCCGCTGTTACCCCAATAGGTATTGTAGCCGTTACCGCCACCAATCTTAGTAAAGTAACTGAAGCGTTCGCCCGACGAGTCGTTACCCACGGTACCATCGCTGTAACGGAACTTCAAGAACGAGATGACCTTTGAGATAGGCTTCCACCAAGGCTCGTTGGAAGGTACCCAACCGATAGCCCATGCGGGGAAGAAACCAAAACGGTGGCCGGGCTCGAAGTTCTCCGAACCGGTGTAACCGAGGTTGGTCTCCACAAAGTAGCGGTTCTTGTAGTCGTAGGTCAGACGGGCCGAGAGACTCTGCTGCTTATAGGGCAGCGTGGTGAAGAGGCTGGCGCCGTTGGCATCGAGGTAGTTACGCAGGTTGAAGAGCACCAGACCGGTCACGGTGTGGTCCTTAGCAAAGATGCGCTTGTAGTCGAGAGCCGCCTCGAAGTAGAATGTGCGGTAAACCCACTTGTCTGAGCTGACACTCATCGAAGAGTTACCCTTGTACTGCTCGCTAAGCTGAATCTTGGCGGGGTCGGTATCAAGAAGGGGCTGGTCGGTGTCATTACCATCGGCATCCTTCACCCACAGCAGATTACCCTCTTCGTCGACGGCCTGCGGATAGAGGCGCGTGTCCTCAATCCATACACCCTGACGCTGTCCGCCCGTCACCTTCCATGTGCTGTCGTCTACGGCATAGTGGAGCGACTGCGTGGCGCGAACGTCAAAGGCTATCAACGCACGGGCGGTCAAGCCCTTGCTCCACTTCCAGAAGCCCAAGTCCTGAGTAAGTTTCAGGTTGGTGTTAATCTGGGTCTGGTGCTGGGTCTGATAACCACGGCGTGTCAGCGTCACCCACGGCGAGTCGAGCTCGCGGTTGTCGGGCGACGAGCCCGGGTTCAGTCCGTTGGCAAACTGCACGGGATAAATCACGGGGTTGGTCGACATGGCCTTGGTGAAAATCTCGCCCAGACTGACATGGGGATAGTTGCCGCTGGAGAGCCAGCCGCTCACACCCACGTCGATATTGGTGGTCTTCGAGGCCTTCAGGTTGACGTTGGTCAGGAAGTTGTAGCGGTCGTAGTCGATCTCCGAAGAGTAGTCCTGCGCCTTGTCACGCTTGGTAAGACCCTTCTCGGTGTAGTACGACAGCGAGATATAGTACGATGCGTTGGGCGCACCGCCTCGGATATTCACGTTGGCGCGGCGGTTCCAACCCATCTTGTGGTAGAGCTCCTTCATCCAGTCGACATTCGGATAGAGGTACTTGTTGACCGAAGCGGGCAACACAAGATTACCATTGCCGTCGCCATAGAGCGTTTGAGCGGCCTCCATGTCCTCGGGACTGAGGGTCATGTTGTTGGCCAGCTTGGTGTTCAGTATCTGCTGTTCACCATAGTAGCGCGACCCGCGAGAGGTCATGTAGGCCTCATTGACGGCATTCATGTAGTCGATACCGTCGACGAGGTCGGGAACCTTCGTGAGCGACGTGACACCCTGATAGATGTCGAACGAGAACTTGGGCTTGCTTACCTCACCGGGCTTGGTGGTGATGATGATGACACCATTACCACCACGCACACCGTAGACGGCGGTTGAGGCAGCATCCTTCAGGACGGTAATCGACTCAATGTCCTCGGGGTCGAGGTTGTTGAAGCTACGCTCAATACCATCGACGAGCACCAACGGCCCCTCGTTGCGGTTGGTGAGCGTGGAGATACCGCGAATCCAGATGTCGGAGTCGTCTTGTCCGGGTACACCCGTGCGCTGCACGCTGACAACACCCGAGACACGTCCGGCGAGCACCGACGACATATTGGCTACCGGAGCCTTCACATGTTCCATCTTCAGCGACGACTGGGCTCCGAGCACGGAGACTTTCTTAGCTGTGGTGTAACCCACAACGGTCACTTCGTCGAGCTTGCTGACATCCTCGTGAAGGATGAAGTCGATGAGCGTACCATTCACTTTTCGCTCCTCGCTCTTGAAGCCTACATAGGTGGCTACGAGCACGGCCTTGTCGGAAACGGTAATGGTGTACTGGCCATTGATGTCGGTGATAACGGCATTGGTGGTACCCTTCTCCTGAACGGTCACTCCGATGAGCGGCTCACCCTCAACGTCCTGCACACGACCCGACACTTTCACTGGCGCGGCGAAAGCAGGCATGGAAAGCACTAATGCGATGAGAAGCACCAGTGACTTCCATAGTTGTTCGGTTTTCAATAGGTCCATATTTTAGTTAGATATTACAACTTTTTTACCATCAATAATATAGATGCCCTTCGGCAGTTTGGCACCATTGCTGATGCGACGGCCAGAGAGGTCGAACACACCATTGGCTTTGCTCAAGGTCTCACCGCTCAACTCCTCAACAGTGCGGATGCCAGTCTTAATCTCGTAAGGTACAAAACCAAACTGCTTGAGTACGGGGAAGGCATACTTCGTGCGAGCCCAGCTCCATGTGCCAGAGAAGTCCCAACCGATATAGGTATAGGTGTCTTCTACCTTCAGGTCGTCAACGTTGAGCTGTTCATCGTATTCCACCTCTGACTCGTCGCCGGCAGTCATATTGGTTTCTGGCCATGCGCCGTTGGTCGGATCCATTAAGGCATCAATGTTGCTGATATTGCCATGGAAGTAAATAGTAGCGTTAGGCTTCTCTCCGGCACCGTTACCTGCGATAAACGGAGCTGCCACGTGAGGTGAGCCGTCGCCCTTAGAGGAGCAGTCGCCGATAGATACACAGTTGTCAATGGTGACCGTACTCTCAGCCTTGTCAATCAGACCAACAAAGCCACCAACCCAACCACGATAGGTTGCACTCAAGTTACCGTTAAAATAGCTGTTCTCAACCTTGCAGGTTCCCTCAAGCGTACAGCCGAAGAAGCCGCCAACCTGTGAGTAAGCCTCAACGTCTCCCCACACATAGCAGTCCTTCACGCTGACACCGCTGCCGTCGCCACAGAGCAGAGCCACGTGGTCGCGGGCAACGACCTTACCCGTAACGGCAACCTTCTCAAACGTAGTGCTGCTGGCTGAGCCTATGAGACCTACGTGGTTGGCACCGTTGACAGTAGAGATCACCTGGAAATTCTCGAAGGCGATGTTCCTGAAAGAAGCACCGCTGGTCTTTCCGAAGACGCCCTTGTCGTTGCCGCCGGCAACCTCTATCTTGATATTCTTCACTCGGTGACCCTGTCCATTGAGCTTACCGCGGAAGGAGCCGCTCTCGTTGAACAAACCGTCAAACTTAACTCCTCCCATGTCGATGTCGTTCACCAGAACATAATTACCCACAGGATTTTTGGCAATGTTGATGAAGTCTTGAGAAGTGCGTATTTCGTATACCTCGTCCTGTCTGGTGGTGATAAACGAGAACTTGTTGTCGCCTACTACGGTGAAGTAGTTGGCCACCTCAGGAGCAATGCCGAGGGTAACCTCAACAGTACCCGAGCCAAGATAGTTTCCGTTCAAGTCGCTGCACCAGAGCTGACGGTCGACCTCAACGTAGTCTACAAGGTTGGCTCCCTTGGTGATGGTCGCTGTGAAATCCTGACCCCAAGAGCCATGAATGGTGCTGATATCTTTATAGTCGGCAGTACCGTCGGTGTAAATCAGCGGCTCAATCGGGAAGTCATAGTAGCGAACCTTCAACGGAGCTTTCATCCACTTCAACACGGGATACATCCTGCCTTCGCCACCCTCGAAGAACTTCCATGTGTTGTTGAAGTCCCAGCCCAGTGTGTTCACATAGAAGTTGCGGGTCTTGGCCTCGCTGTCATCAATAAGCAGACCATTCGCACCATCGGCGTCACCGGCTTCGCTCTTGGTCGAGCCATCATAAAGGGTAGAGGCGATGACATAGTTATTCGTGAAGGTCATGCTGCGGCCGGCGGTGTTAATCAGACGGGGGTTGGTGCCACCGTTGATATGAGCAGCAGCCGAGAGGCAGTTACTAATCTGGGTAGCCACGTCGTCACTGTCGAGCAGCGAGATAAGACCACTGTTGCAGGTCAGACCCTCGTTCTCAAGCGTACCGCTAAAGAGGCAGTTCTCCATGACACCACCGTTGGCCACGCCAGCCATGCCACCCGTCTGGAACTGCCATGTGGAGATGCGCGAGTCGGAGATACAGTCGGTGATGAGCGAAGGCTCTCCGAAGTCGTTGCTCATGTCGCCCGTAATGGAACCCACGTGGTCGCGACCACGAATATCAGAGTTGGATACATAGACGCGCTGAACAATACCGCCATAGATGTGACCTGCCACAGCACCTACGTTCTCGTTACCTAGCAGATTGGCATCCTCGAAGCCGAGGTCCTCGATGATGGCGCTACGCGTCGACGAGAAGAGACCAACACTGGCCTGCGACTGATTCTGGAATTTCATGTTACGAATAACGTGCCCATTGCCGTGGAGAATGCCCGTGAACTCTGGCAGCGGAGAGAAGGCTACACCCGACATATCGATGTCGGCAGTGATGTTGAACTCACCGCTGGGGTTCTGACTCAGCTTGTCCATCAGCTCTTGAGCTGTGGAGATTTTGGTGTCCATGGTGGCGACTGTAATCTGCTTGGTGATGGTATAGCCCTTAATATAACTATCGCCCTGAGTAGAAATGGTGACCGTGACCGTACCGGCATTCACACCCTCAAGGGTCGTACCACTAACCTTAACCACGTTCTGATTGCTCGAGGTGATGGTCACCGAACGTTCAAGAATCGACTCGGCCTTGGTATCGAACTTTGTGCCAAGGAAGAAATCGGGGAACTTTTCCGTACGGATATAGTCACCGTCGAAGGGCACCGCCATACCCGCCAATACTGGATAGCGGCCACTGGCAAGGCTCCATGCCGTGCCAAAGCCGATACCCGTGTAGGTAGCAGGAGTCTTCAGCTCGGCGTCGGTCTTCACGATGCCATGATGATTTGTGTCGTAAAGCGACATATCTATCTCGTTACCCTCTCGGTTGTAAACGATGGTGTTCTCAGAAACGTAGTTATTGGTAGCCACCAAGACAGCATTGCTACTGAGTGGACCGCCGGCAATTCCCGCTGTAAAACGGTTGTCTCCATTGATGGGAGGATCTGCTACGTTTCCTATGAGCGAAGAGGCGATGCAGACGTTGCCCGTAACGGTGGCGGTTCCATCCTCATAGAATGCTACGATACCGCCACAACCACCCCAGGCTCCTACATAGACGCGACCCAGGAAGAGGTTATTCTCGAAAGTGGTGGTTCCACGTGCCCATCCGGTAATACCTCCGCCTTGATAGCCTCGGTCGTAGATGTAGGCTGTCGACATACAGTTCTTTACGGTTGCGCTTGAGCCATTGTCGCCAGTATGGCCGACAACACCGCCTACGTGGTCGTTACCTGTTACATAACCGGAGGTAAACACGCGGTCGACTACAGTACCGTTAGTGGCACGACCAGCCAAAATACCTACATGGTTCTGACCCGAAACGTTGGCGCCTTCAACGCGTACGTTCTGAATGGTAGCGCCTGAGGCCACACCGAACAGACCTTTCACATTATCGTTGCCAGTAATTGTCAAGCCCTTAATGACATGGCCGTTACCACTGAATGTACCCGTGAAAGGAGCTGTCTCGGTACCGACGGGCACCCACTCGCTCGTCAGGGTAATGTCGTTCGCCAGAACGTAACTCCCTGCCAAGCCACTTGCCATCGCACGAAGTCCAGCCTCATTCGTAATCTGCGTCTGGGCAGATGCACCGAGCGAAACCATCATTGCAAAAGCAAAAAACAATGACTTTTTCAGTCGAAGTAATGATTTACTCATTTTTTTGATAGTTTAAATGATTAATAATTTGATTGATTGATAATTAGCTTTTTAGTCTCCGAACGTAAAATTCGGCTCTGCTGACGGGCTGTCAGCATATAGAGATAAACGCCATCGGGGAGCACGGGCAAGTAACAGAAATCTTGCACACCAGCACCCGTGACGGGGTATTCCTGCCGCGCCACCTGCCGCCCGTCCTGTGTAAGCACATGGAGGGTAAGGTAATCGACGCTCGACGGTACGCTACAACGTATGGTCGTCTTATCTGAGCATGGGTTGGGATAGTTGCCCATGAGGGTGATGGTTCCCTCCCCTTGGGGGAGGTTAGGAGGGGTTTTTATTCTAGTGGGCTCATCGGGCTTGCCATAAACGGCAAACTCATAAATACGGGCAGTATAATCATTCTGCTCTCCCTGAGTGACCTGCAACCGCACGCGCTCAGTTGTGAACGGCTCGACGCTCCGCACCAGTTTATTGGCAGTATTGTCTTCCACAACATCCACATCCACCCATCTGCGGTTCTCATATTTCTGAAGCTTGCACGACTTCGTGATGTAGTTCGTACTCTCGCAGCCCGCATTGAGCACCATCCAACGACAAACCTCTACGGGCTCGCTGAAACGATATTCAAGATAGGGTGTATGACTTTGTCCACCACCCACACACCATTTCGTAAGCTCGTTCATGTCGGCCGCCATCGGGCCTGCCTCGTTGTCGTTAATCTTATGACTGGTGTAAATATTCTTCGGGGTGAAATAGACTCCACAGCTCTCATTGGCGGCTTCGCCAAGCTCACGATAGTCGATATAGGTGTTAAGCGGAGTGAGGGGTAGTATGTCATCAGCCTGATTGTCCGAGACTGTCGCGGCAAGCAGGAAAAGGGTATTATCGGAAGGAAGGGTCAGCGTAGTGGCTCCCTCTGGCAACGGCAAGAGGTACTTATACATGTAGAGGAAATTGTAAGCCTCGTTGGTCTTTCCTGAGATATTGTGGCTATGGGTTGCCGTAAAGGCGACATTCTGCCGACGATAGCGTGTCCCTGCATTGAAAGGCGACTCCAACTGTCCGACTGTCCCGCTGAAGTAGGGAACCTCGAAGGTGTAGGTCTCGCTGCCTGCACTTAGCTCTGCTACCGCACCCATCTTATTGGTCGAGGCCAAGAGCAGATAGAGTTTCTTCCCGCCAGCGCCCTCAGGCAGGTTTATGCTCTGACCGGCACAGCACACGGCATTCTTGGCTCCATTGGCACGGCTGCCCATTGTGAACGCGATGCCGTCGGCCATCAGTACATCGGACACCTGCTCGGCTGGATAGGCATAGGTTATTCTCGTCTCCGCATCCTCTTTCTTCGTGTCGTAGCTCATCATGTCGGCATCGTAAGGAAGCTCGACCTTCTGGTTAAGAGATGAGGGATGAGAGGTAAAGGATGAGGGCGAGAGTGTCACCGCGAAGGTCTTGGGCTGATACTTGCCGATATTGAACGTGAGCCGGTTGCCGCTGAAGATGGCCTCGCCCACAGGGTCTTCCAGTCCACTCACCTCACGGGCAGAGACTATCGCTGCGGGGAAGGTGATGCTGACATTGTCCTGACTCTGTCCCGTCCACTCATAGACGCGGACTATCATCTCGTCGCTCTGCTCGGCCTTCTTCACAGCTTTTACGGCAACCTTCTCTGTGCTAAGCGAGAGGAAGTCGACTTCTTTGCCCAGGGCACCGTCGTGTTTCGGTGCGGTAAAGGCGAGGAGCGGCTGGTTGAGTTTTGAAGCCTCCATCTGGGTCTGCTCACTCCATGAGCCTTCATGTGGGAAGAACGAATAAGTGAACAGGTTGACGCCGAGGTCCTGCTCACCCTGATAGGTATAGTTGTCATCGGTTGAGGGGGTGTGGATAAGCGTCAGACGAAGCGTATTATCGTTAGGCTTATCCCAACCATACTTGCAGTCGTTGAGAATTGACACTCCGAAATCTCCTTCCTGACGGGAGAGGTCGGCCCACTGGTGACCCTGCACCTCGTATTCCTCGGAGCTGCGGTTGCCTCGCTCTATCGTGCCGAGCGATATGTCATAAGTGGCTTTCGGATTGGAGAAGGCGAAGGGGACATTCACCTTCAGCATTCGCCCGTGTGTCTGCCAGTCGACCTCATTCACGCAGTCGATGCGATTGCTCAAGGCATTCATGCGGAAATACTGCACGAAGCGTGAGCCCTCCTTCTCCTTGTAAACACGAAAACTTTTACGGAGCGGCCCATCCTCAACCAGTTCGACAGCAGTATTCTCATTGACGATTGTCGGTGACTTCTGTATGTTGTCGTACGATATTTCCCACGAGGGCCATGCGCCCTCATGGTCGTAGATGAGCTGCAGTTGTGAGGTACGCACCAATGCACGATTACTGGCCACATCGCTGATATTGCTAAGGTCGCCTCGTGTAGAAAGGGTTAGTTTGTAAACACCATTCGAGAGTGTGCGTCCCTGCTGATTGGCAACGAGCTCGGAGGTAAGCTGCGAGGCTTCACCAAGACGCACATCATAAACCGCATAGCCCAACGACGGCACTGTGGCGGCGAAGAGCAGTGTCAGCACACCCGTATTCTCGTCGTAGCCGGCGATTTGCGAGAGCACCTCCTGTCCGTCTTTGTCGAAGACGCGGACGCCCCGTGGACAAGAGGACGTGGCGATGGCAGCCTCCACGACATCGGTACGGCGGAACGACAGCGGATTGTAAACCACTACGGGCATTCCCTCTGTCTGGGTATCCATCTCGCGGATGATAGTTCCTGCCGTTGTCGAGAGCGTGTTGGCAAAGGTCTTGTTGGCCAGCACATAGTCGTTCATCGAGTAAAGGTAGGCGTTGGGGATGCTCGTGCCGGTAAGGCCGTCGTGGTGCGCCTGCCAGAGATTACGCACCCAGGCATCGTTGATGGTAGCCTGCGGATAAGTCTGTACGCCGAGCCACTGCGCCAGCGATGCCGACTTCTCGGTAGCATCGGCCAGTAACTCGTTACGACGGTTCCAGAGCTTGAGCATCGTGCGCGAGGTGTAAGCACCCACACCGTGAGTACGCATAGGCAGCTCGCCGTCTTTCATGTGATATTTCGGATTTTTATACGTGTCGAGATAGTCGAAAATCTCGTCGGGCGATGCCAGCCTGACGCTGACAGGACCCTCGCTCGTCACGCTGTAGTTGAGCCAGTAGGGTGTATTCTCACCGTCTTTGTCGGCTCTGTCCTGCATACCTCCTCCACGGTCGCCACGCGGACCGACATAGCGAATCTCGGCAGCCACGCCGTATTTCGAATAGTTGTTAGCGATAGTGCGCTCCATGTCGGTGTCGTTGGCCATATCTTTGTTGTACTCCTCGTGATTATCGTAGGCACGGGGCTTATAAACCGCATAAATCTGTGAGCCGTCGACACCCTGCCAGATACCAAAAGGCGGCAGCTGGTCGTAGCCTTTACTCCCCCACCCCAGCTTGGCCGTGTGAAAACCCTTGAAACCGCAGTGCTTGGCCAGTGACGGTAGCGAATAGCCGAAACCGAAACAGTCGGGCAGCATGATGTCATAGCCGCCGCGCACACCGAACTCCTTCCGGTAAAAATGCGAGCCGTAGAGCCAGTTGCGCATGATCGACTCTGCCGACGACACCATCACGTCGTTGGCATCGACCGAACAGCCCGACACATGCCAGCGACCATTGGCGATATAGGTCTTCAAACGCTCATAGTCGGAAGGATAATACTCCTTCATCCACATATACTTGATGGCTCCCTCGTAGTTCAGCTGGAAGTTAGGGTATTTGTTCAACAACGTGAAATTCTGCTGGAGCGTATTCTTCACATACTCGTTTATCGTAGTGCGCACATCCCAATTCCACTGTGTATCAAGGTGGGTATTGGAAATAAAAAATAGCGTTTTCTTGTCAGCCTGAGCAAAAGAGCCGACAATACTAAAAAACAACAATAAAAAAGTTGTCGCTAATGTGGAAAAACGAGATTTCATCATTCAGTGAACAATTTTGTGTACAAAGTTAACCATATTTTTCTATCTCTCCAAATTTTTCTTTTTTCAAAATGGACTTTGTTATATATTTATGTCACATTATGCCATAACATATAGATATATTGGGGGAAAATACATTTTTTAACGCTTGCTCATTTTCATTTAACACTGAGAATCGATTTATTTCGAACAACCTTTCCCTTGGAGCTAAATTTCGCAAAAATAAGCGACTTTTGTCTTTTTTGCTAACTCGCTGTCACTCATATTGTTAACCCATTCTTCACTCTCCATACTTCACTCTTCACCTCTGAAAGATATACCTTTCGCTTGCGAAAGCTTAGCTTTCACCTCCCGAAAGACCGTCTTTCGCACTCCAAAACACCGTCTTTTGCAATCCGAAACATATACCTTTCGCGACTTTCCCCCACTTTCAACTCAACTTTTCTCCTCTCCTTCGGGGGAGGTCGGGAGGGGTTTCAACTCTCAATTTCCGAAACATATATCTTTCACTCGCGTAGAATACAAAAAAATCCCGACAGAAAGTGTTAATTTCTCTGTCGGGATTTTTGAGATTTTTAACGAAATAATATGCGTGCACAGTGTCTGCGGCGCCAGAAATAGTGCCAAAGGCGGAATACTGGTTCCCAAAGGCATTCGCTGGGATACCAGTAAAGGAAGCGCACGTCGCGCCACAGGCGGTTGACATTGCGTTGTGTGCCTATGGCAGAGCCACTGCCGGCGCGCTCGTCGTGGTGGCCGAAATTACCAGCTTCCAACACCTCACTCAACAGTTGCCGGCCCAGCCGACTATCGGGCTTTACCAACAAGAAACGGTCTTCAAGTCCCAGCACCTGTTGTTCCACATACATCACAGCACGGGCAATGCGGTAGAGTCCGCACCGCCTCAACACGGCCACATTGTGCTCGCGCTCTTCCACCGTAAAGCCTTGCCGAAGCAGATAGAAGTAGTCGATGAGCTGTCGCAAGCCGATGCCTTCCTGAAAGAAATGGTTGGAGATGTGAGCCATCTGGAAAATGCGGTTGAAAGACGGTGTGGGAATACAAAAATCGCCCATTCCATCGAGATTTTTCGTCGTATTGACGAATTGTTTCGGCGCAGCTTCGGCGAAATATTTTTGCAGTCGCGCATTGTTCGGAAGGTTGTTCATGAACGACGGCCGATAGTGCACCTCGACAGAAGCATTCTTCACCCTATCGAAATCGATGTGATGGTAGCAGGCTTTTGCCTTCGGGCAGAGATTCCTGACGTAGGCGATAATGTCGGTGTCGCGCCCCTCAAGCCAGATGTCGATGTCACCCGACTGCCGCATCATGGGGTCAGGATACATCAGCGCGTTGCCCTGGCCTTTCAGGATACAGCTGCGGAAGCCCTCACTGGCAAAGGTCCGGCTGACATAACCCACACGTTCGAACATCAGGCGATTCTGGTCGGTAATCTTCTTGACGGTAGCCATCCACTCCAGCACATCGTCGTCAGTCGGTTTGTTGGCGGTCAGTCCGCCCAACATGCTCACACCGCGCCAGTAGACGCCGACGAGTGTCTGCTTCTTAGCAAACTCCAGCAAATCGTGCCAGCAGATGGTACTTGCACACGAAGGTATCTCCACGCCATTGTCCAGATCGTCGTGCAGACAATAGCGCAGAAACTCAAAATAGTCTTGTATGGTTTTAGAAATCATTTGGGTTGCAGTTTGTTTCTACCTCGGCGAACTACCTGTCGCAGCAATCTCAGCATAAAAGGCCCGAGAAAAATCATCAGGCTCTTTGTCGCCGAAGGCAACTCGCTCGCAATGCCATAAGGCCGAAGACCATCCTTATTCAACACCGGCCTGTGACAGAGCGTCATCTTCACGTCGTTGTCTATATTAGCTTTATGGATGGTCTCAATCCACATGGGCTTCCGCTTGTTGTCCACCAGCTCTACATGCAGGTTCTTGTATTTGAATATGCTGAAATGCCAAAAGCCCCAGACGGTCTTGCAATCTTTCGCGAGAGGCTCAACATAGGAGAGGAAATGGTTGTTGGCATACGGGATGCGGACAGCCAGATTCATCTCTTCGTAGTATTGAAGCCCATATTTGTAAGAAATCACCGATTTCATCGAGATTTTTTCGGATTCACGTTGCACGTCTTCCACAAATTCCCGATGCAGACAATCATCGTTGTCGAGATAGGTTGTCAGCAACACGGGGTCGTTTTTGTCGGCATATTTATAAGCCAGATGGGCAAAGCCCTCACGGAAATATCGCGTCTGCTGACGATTACAGTAGACGGGTATGAACCCACCCCACTCTTCCTGATACTGGCAGATGCGCGTCTTCCATCGGTCGGGGGTATGCTCGTCGAACAGACATATCCACTTGAACTGCTGACAGGTCTGACTGCGCACCGACGGCCATGTGTATCGCTCGAACAACTCGAAGCGTCGTGCCAGCCACTCCTCGGTCTGTATGGCCTGGTGCCGTTTGTCCTCCTTCCACCACAATCGCAGGTTAAACCGTGTCAGCAAAAAATGATTCAAGTAATGTTGAAATGTTGAAATGTTGAAATGTTGAACATATTTATTACATGCTCATTTTCTTTGACTTTATGCAATTAACCAAAGCTCCGCAAATCTTACAATTATCATTATAAATTGAAGTATATTGTTGCCGGTTTAAATATTTAGTCTCAAAAAGCAGTTCGAGCCAATATTTTGTTTCATCCGCTTCTTTTAAGGCTATACCAAGCTTATTGACATAATCGGCATCACTTACAGCATTGATACTTTCCTGTATGTTTGCACCTATACTCGTACCGCTGCGCAATATCTGGTCTGTCAATCTAGGGAGTATTTTATCCTGTTTATTTTTGTCTAACAGAAATTTACATAGAAATACGATACGAACTGCAAAATTTTTACTCAGCAAAGAAATAATGCTTTTATTCTCCATAAGCTTGTTCAACCTTTCAACCTTTCAACCTTTCAACTTTACATCGATTACTTCGCCAGTGCACTTGCTGACCAGCGTGTTGACCGATGCAATGGCCACGTTGAGCGGTTCGAGCAGACTACCTTCGGGCTCGATGCCGAAAGCCTGACGACGCATCGGCGTGCGAGTACGTTCCGGATTGATGCAGTTCACCCGTATCGCGTCGCCAAACCACTCCTCGCTCAGGGCCTGCGTCAGGTTCACGATGGCTGCCTTGGTCGACGAGTAGATGCTGTACATCATCCGGCCGCGAGTATAGCTGCTGCTGGTATAGAAAAGTATGGATCCGCGCGACTCGCGCAGATATTCGTATGAGGCTTTCGCCACGTTCACCACGCCCATGTAATTCACATTCACGCTTCGCACGATATCGTCGCTGCTCATGGCCGAGAGCGGCTGCTTGATCAGCACGCCGGCCGTGCACACCACATAGTCGATACGGCCGTTGCGGTGGAACACGTCGGCCAAGGCCCGGCTCACCTGCTCGATGTCGGTCACGTCGACGCCGTTCTGCGACCGACTGTAGGAATAAACCACGGCACCAAGGTCGCGGGCACACTTCACGATTTCCTCGCCGATGCCGTAGCTGCCGCCGAAGACCACCATCACCTTGTTGGGCAGTTCCGCCTTTGCACGGGCCGACACCTCCTTTTGGTTGCCTTCCACAGTCTTCAACTGGAACAGCTTGTCGAGCAGGAACAGGTCCTCCACGTAGGTGACCTTCATGTTGAACACCTCGCCGTCGACCACAAAGACAGGAACGTCGGGCAGATAGCGTCTGACCACACCGCAGTCATCGGTCGTCTGAAAATCGGGATCGGCCAGTGCTATGTCATAGGCACGCTTGATGACACCGCGCTTGAAGCACTGCGGCGTCTGACCGTTGCGCAGCTGAGCGCGTGGCGGGATGTGCGAGATGCAGTTATGGTCGTCGACCTGCACAACGGTATCGGTCGTCTTCACCGCCACATCGACAGCCTCGTAACGCTCCAGAGCCTTGATGCAGTCGGCAATAATGCGGTCGTTCACCAACGGACGCACGGCATCGTGGAACAGCAGGTTGTCGTTGTCGTCGGTGTAGGCGGCAATCGCCGACAGACTCGAGTGATAGCGTTCCTTGCCACCCTGCAGAATCTTCTTCACCTTCACATAGTGGTTGTCCACCACCATCTGCTCCACCTCGGGAATATAATCCTCGCGGCTCACAATGGCAATCTCGTCAATCTGCTCATTGTTCTCAAACACATCTATCGTGTGCTCGATTATCTTCCGACCTGCCACCTTCTGAAACTGTTTGGGGATGTCGCCACCTATACGTGACCCACTCCCACCAGCCAGAATAATCGCAATGTTCTTCATTCTCTCTGTTCTTTATTATTCAATATTCATTATTCACTATTCACTGGGCCTTTGGCCGCATCTTCTCCTTCATCACATTCCAGATGAACAGCGGATTGCCGAGAATGTAACGGCGCCACATGCGACGAGGCTCGGTCAGCAACCGGTACAGCCATTCCAACGAATGGTTCTGCCACCACAGAGGAGCCCGCTTCACGGTTCCTGCAAAGAAGTCGAACACGGCACCGATACAGCCCACATGGCAGTTAATCTTCAGCTCGTCCCAATGGGCATACGTCCACTTCTCCTGCTTCGGAGCCGTCATGCCAATCCATAACAAATCGGGATTAGCATGGTTCACAGCCTGAACCATCGCCCTGCTCTCTTCGTCGGAGAACTCGGCCTTGTATGGAGGCGAGTAGGTCAGCACCTCTATGTTGGGATATTCCGTCTGAGCCCGCTTGCAAATCAGCGCGAGCGTCTTCTCCGACGAGCCCAGAAACATGCATCGTCCGCCCCGCTCATTCAACCGCGACATCTCATAAACAAACAAATCCCAGCCCACGATGCGTTTTCGTGGTCGGGACTTTGCCTTTAAGAATTTGCAGCCCCACACGATGGCAATGCCGTCGGGTAGCAGGGCGTCGCTCTTTTTCAGTATCTCCGCATACTTTTCATCGTGCTGCGCCACATTGTAGGAATGAGCATTCAGACAAGTGACCACAGCCTTCTTCTCACCCAAACTCGACAGGTCGTCCAGCGAAGTCAGAAGTGATACGTCGTGCAGAGAGAGAGACATCGGTTATTGGTTATCTGTTATCGGTCCTAAAACCAAAGGCCAAAATCTAAAAACTAAAATAATTAATGGTCAGCCAGATGCGCCACGATTCTCGGACAAGCCTTACCATCGCCATAGGGGTTCACGGCCTGACTCATGCGCTGATAGGCTTCTTCATCATCAAGCAACTCAGAGACACTATTGACAATCTTGTCGAAATCGGTTCCGACAAGCTTTACCGTACCGGCATCCAAAGCCTCCGGGCGCTCGGTCGTGTCGCGCATCACCAAGACGGGCTTGCCCAGTCCGGGAGCCTCTTCCTGTATGCCACCGCTGTCGGTCAACACGATGGTAGCCTTTTCCATAAGGTAGACAAAACTCAGATACTCCAAAGGCTCAATGAAGAACATGTTGCCCAACTGGCTCAAATCCTCGCCAAAGACCTCATGTATCGGTTTGCGCACATTAGGATTCAGATGCATGGGATAAACAAAATCCACCTCGGGATAACGCCTCGTCAGTGTTTGTATGGCCCGACACATACTGATAAAGCCATCGCCAAAGTTCTCACGACGATGTCCGGTTATCAGCACCAGCTTCTTTCCGCCGTCAATTCGTGCGACATCATAGCCTGAACGTTTTAGGACGTCAGCCAATGACGATTGCAAGGTCGCATCTTCCTTGATCTTGTTGACCACCCAATAGAGCGCATCGATAACCGTGTTTCCTGTCACGATAATCTTCTCTTCTGCCACATTCTCTTTCAGCAGATTCTCACGGCTCAAGGGCGTCGGCGAAAAGTTATACGTCGTGATGCGTCCCGTGATCTGCCGGTTCATCTCCTCTGGCCAGGGACTGTAGATGTTATGTGTGCGGAGTCCGGCCTCAACGTGGCCTACGGGTATCTGCTGATAGAATGCCGCCAAGGCAGCTGCCGTGCTGGTTGTCGTATCGCCATGCACGAGAACCACATCGGGTTGCGCCTCTTTCAGCACATCGCGCATGCCCAGCAACACCCGGGCCGTAACATCATAAAGGTCCTGACCCTGCTTCATGATATTCAAATCGTAGTCAGGCGTGATTTCAAATATCTGCAACACCTGATCAAGCATCTCGCGGTGCTGACCCGTCACACATACAATCGTCTGGAACTCTTCCTTCCTCTGCTCAAAAGCCTTTACCAGCGGTGCCATCTTGATGGCCTCAGGCCGAGTGCCAAACACCAACATAATCTTCTTCATCACTTGCAAATTACTTCATATTATTAAAACTATTTTCCTTCAATTATTCACGGCACAAGCAAATACCTCAGCCCAAACACAGAAGTTTTCTGCCATCTCATACGTCACCATAATTGCACCATTCAATTCTTATCAGCCATGTCTTAAACGTTAAAACTATAACTTTTATTGATTAATTTCCCAATTTCTTTTAAGAATTTTGGAAATGAATCCAAAAATCTTTTAAGAAATTTGGATTTTACATACTTTATCTGTACCTTTGCCTTCAAAATTCCACATCTATGATGATACACAGAACACTTGAAGACACTATCGCTCCTCTATTAGGTACACAGAAAGCCATTATTGTGATGGGAGCGCGACAAGTAGGGAAATCTACCCTGCTTAAAACCATGTTCAGCCAGCGTGACGATGTGCTGTGGATGAATGGTGATGACCCTGATATTCAACAGCTGTTTACGCAAATGACCTCAACACGCATCCGTGCCATTCTCGGCACCAAACGAATACTTCTCATCGACGAAGCACAACGCATTCCAGATATCGGCCTTCGGATGAAGTTGGTCACCGATCAAGTGAAGGACGTACAGGTTATTGCGACAGGAAGCAGTTCCTTCGAGTTGGCCAACAAGGTAAACGAGCCTCTGACGGGACGTAAGCGTGAATTCCGTATGTTTCCACTCTCGTTCAGTGAAATGGTCAACCATACTGGCCTACTTGACGAGTTACGTCTGCTGCCTCACCGTATGGTTTATGGCTACTATCCAGAGGTTGTTTGCAGCCCTGGCAACGAACGCATCGTGCTGAAAGAACTAACCAACAGTTACCTCTACCGCGACATCCTTTCGCTCGACGGCATTGGCAAGCCCGACAAACTGGCACGCCTGCTTCAGGCTTTAGCCTTACAGATAGGCAACCAGGTAAGCTACAATGAAGTGGGGCAGATCGTAGGGCTCGACCCTAAGACCGTGGAACGCTACGTTGACATACTGGAGAAGTCATACATTATTTTCCGTCTGGGCAGTTTCAGCCGTAATCTGCGCAACGAGTTGAAGAGCAGCCGCAAAATTTACTTCTGGGATTTGGGGATTCGCAATGCTGTCATCGGTAACCTGTCGCAAGTAGAGAATCGTACAGATACAGGTGCCCTTTGGGAGAATTTCTGCATTGCCGAACGTATGAAACTACTTTCCTACAGAGGCAGCTTTGCACAGACATGGTTCTGGCGCACCCAGCAGCAGAAAGAGATTGACTATCTGGAAGAAGAAGATGGGATGTTACGAGCCGTTGAGTTCAAGTGGAACGACCGCAAGGCCAACACAAAAGTCCCTACCGCCTTTGCTACAGCCTATCCGAATGCACAGTTTCAAGTTGTCACCCCACACTCCATTGACGACTTTATTCTGTAGAGCAACGATAAGCCTTCACCAACGGAGCCATCTTGATGGCCTCAGGCCGAGTCCCAAACACCAACATGATCTTCTTCATATATATTCTACAGTTTATTTAATATCATCCAGACAAGGAATTTCAGTCGGTAATATTCCCTACGATAGCGTTGAGGCTGTTTCAGAAACCGGTAGAGAAACTCCAGATTATGGTCTTGCCACCACTTGGGAGCCCGTTTCACCCGTCCTGTATAGACATCGAAACTGCCGCCAAGACCTTGATAGATGGCTTTATGCCGAGCCATCATGTCGGCCATGAGCATCTCCTGCTTCGGAGAGCCCATCGCCACAAAAACCACATCGGGCTTTTTCTCTGCCACATCATCAATTAAAGCCGTCCGTTCCTCATCGTTTGTCAGGTAGCCGTTACGATAGCCCACGATGCGAATACCGTCATAGTCTTTCCGCAATCTGGCAACAGTATCGTCAATAACCTCCTGTTTGCCACCGACCAGATAAAACGTCTTTTCACGATAGTTCCGGGAAACAATGTCTAACCACAGGTCACATCCTGCAATGCGAATCACACCCTCGTGGCCCTTCCGTTTCATGGCAACCTTCACACCAGCTCCGTCGGCATAGCCAATATTGTCATTGACGACACGGCACGTCTCAGGCGTGGCTTTCATCACCTTTTCAGCATTGACGGCAACCAACAAGCCTTTCCGCTCGTCAACGTATGCCACCAACTGGTCTACCGACGTAAACGGATAGACCTTCATTCCATTCAGCTCAACGCGACTGTTTTCGTGCATCCTATTTCTTAAAAATTCCGCAGAAGTCGAGAATCACCTTGTCATCACTCCACTGCAATGTCTTAAATTCGTTGTGAGCTGTCAGCAACACAACAATGTCGGCCTTCTCATAGGCCTCATCGTATGGTGTGAGCTTGAAAACGTTGTGTGAAGCAATGTTCGGTTCAACAACCAAGATGTCGGCATTATTACATCCCTGCATCACCGTTGTGGCGATATATTTGGCCGGCGACTCACGCAGGTCGTCGATATTGGGCTTAAAGGCCAGACCCATCATGGCCACGACAGGCTTACGCTGATGATCAAGTTCAAACTTCAGCATGGCATTCTTCACCTTTTCCACGCACCAGTCGGCCTTATAGTTATTCACCTCTCTGGCCATAGCAATCATGCGAGCCTCCTTCGGAAATTCCGAAGAGATAAAATACGGGTCAACAGCAATACAATGACCACCTACGCCACAGCCCGGCTGAAGAATATTCACACGCGGATGTTTGTTGGCCAACGCAATCAGTTCCCACACGTTGATACCCGCCTTGTCACATATCATACTAAGCTCATTGGCAAAAGCAATCTGCGAGTCACGAGAAGAATTCTCAGTCAACTTGCACATCTCTGCCGTCTTGCAGTTTGTCGGATGCAACGTTCCCTGCACAAACTGCCCATAGAACTCTTGTGCCTTCTTCGTCGAAGCCTCATTCATGCCACCGATGACGCGGTCGTTATGAACCAGCTCATAAATCACATTTCCCGGCAACACACGCTCCGGACAATAAGCAATGTAAATCTTATCCTTCAACTCCGGACGAAGCGAGAAAATCAACTCCGCCATCTTATCCGTCGTTCCGACCGGCGACGTCGACTCAATCACGTAAAGGTCACCTTCCTTCAAGAACGGAACGACCATGCGCGTAGCCGATTCCACATAAGAGATATCGGGCTCATGGTCGCCCTTGAACGGAGTGGGGACAACCATGAAATAGGCATCGCTCTCCTCCGGAGTCGTCGATGCCCTCAGCTGGCCGTTCTTGACAACCTCCTGCAACATCTCCTCCATACCAGGCTCCACAATATGCAGTTTGCCTTGATTGGTCATTTCCACTACCTTCGGGTTGATGTCAACCCCAAGAATCTCAATGCCGTGCTTTGCGGCAATAATTGCTGTGGGCAGTCCTATATAGCCCAAGCCCATAAAACATGCTTTCATATATCTTATTGCTTGTTATTTAAAAGATAATAGCTCATGGCATAGAACATAAATGCATTGCTCCAACGCATGTAAGGAATCTTAGAACTAATCCCCTTTTTGAGCTGATAATAAAAAAATCCTTTTTGATCCTGCATGTGTTCAATTGTCCATCGCAAGACCTTCTCAGCCAACCAGCCATATTCTTCATATTTGTGCAATCGGTGTAAAGTCACAAACAACTGTCCTGGACAATGAATATCTATAGGATACTGTTTGTTGTGATAGTATTTAGGACTTCCATCCTCAAGAAAGAAATTCTTGATATAAAAGTCAAATCCCTTTTCTATATTCTCATGAAATGTCTTGTCTCCTGTTTGTTCCTCGTAAGCAATCAAACCGTCAAGATTGTACCCCGTATGGAAACTATCTATCCATAATTTCGGAGGTATCTGGCTATATGTCCAGCTACCATCTTCGTTTTGTCCTTTACAACAAGCCATCACAGAAGACCGTGCTACCTGTAGAAACTCTTCATTTCCTGTATATTTATAGCAATAAGCTAAAACTTTACTACCAAGCAGAGACGCATTACTTACCAAATCATTGCCATGAAGAGGGCTGTAACTAATCATCCTTTCCCCCTTATATTCATCAAGATGCAAGTCTTTAAGAATAAAATTGGCACTATCCAAGGCCACTTCTAAATATTTTTCTTTTTTAGTCAGTTCATAAGCCTCAAACAATGCCGACGCGCAAAAAGATGTTGCCACAACCGTCGGACAATAGGCGGGGAAAAGGAATAGCCTCCGGCTTTGCCAATCAAAATTATATCCCCAACAGGAGCCGTGATAGCCTTCTGACCGCAGTTCTAATAATAAATCTGCCAAAAAATATACTTTTTGAAGCAACTCTTCCTTATTGCCAAACTCCTTTTCCCTTTCAGAATCCTCTGTAACCATTTTCAAAAGATTACAATATCCCTGCAAAAACAACCCAATTCCTTTTGCATTATATTGCTTAGGAACTAATAGTACTTTTCTTAAATTAACAGGATTTCGCTTAAAAAGCTGAATTACTATTAAGCGTAAAATCGCAGAGTGCTTAAGCGGAAGTATCGTTCTCAGCACTTTCGAATTTAAGCCGTCAAAAGGATCCCATCCTTTGAATTCTTCTACCTCACAATAACTTCTTAACTTTTCAAAAAATTTATACATCACGAATAATCTGTGATAATGTAGGAAAAGTATATCGATTTTTTGCTTCGTTTAAAAGGAATGTCAAGCCTCTTCCTGTTATGAAACTTTTAGGATGTCCTACCAATACAAAAAAATTACGTTTTCTTTGCTGATTAATCTTATTTAGATATTTCTTGTGCAAAGATTTAGAAAAAAGACAGAAATCCCAAGTTTGAAACTCTTGTCCAAAAAAATATTGTATTCTTCCCCATTTACCGACTTTAGTATCTTTTTTGCTTGTTTTTGCGTTAAATGTTTCCTTGGCAGATCTTCTGTTCTGCATAATAGACCTTAGTTTCTCCCATGACAAATATTTCCGAAAACGAACAATTGGAAATGTTACTATTGGTAGCTCAAAAATCTCATTATTTCCTTTGTTTTCTAAGTTTTCTCCACATTCCCAAATCCCTTTGTCAGTTGGAACGGTAGTAAAATCATAACAAGAGAGACTTCCATTTTCGACACTACCCGGAACAATTGAACTATCCGCAACTATTTTCAGTTGCTTCATTACCTTCACAATCTCATAAGAAGGCTGCACATTGTACCCCCCTGCTCTTATTATCCTGCATTCATACGTTGAGTCTATCGGTTTTATTATTTCCTCCAACGTTTCTTTACCCTTCTTTATAAGACTATACAATTCTGAGGGATTATCTTTTCTGAAATCCCCCAATCTCCATTCTTTGTTATTGACTACCCATCTTCTTTCATTCCACTTCGCATCCACCCATTGGGGGTGTAAATGGAGTTGCACGTCATGACCTTCCGAATAAGCTTTTTGGATTTGCTCTATCATAACACTGGTAGGATTTTCCTCATATCCCATTTTGTTCCCTTTGTCCCATTCTTCTTTCAATTTCCAATACTCTACAACCTCAAAAAAAATAGTTAAATATACATTATGACTTTTACAAATATCTAAAATCTTATTCGTTGGTTCTATGATATGTCTGAACACATTGCCTGAGCCATTACCATACAACTCATAATCCAAAGTTAGCAATAAGAATTTCTCCAACGAATTATCCCTTTCCAAGCGCATACCTTGTGTTCCCCTTTGCATATTCTACTTGAGCGACATTTAATACTTCTGTATTATCTACGCATATACAATACTTATAACCACAATTTATTTTCTTATAAGAACGTAATGGTAAACACGCCACATAATCACCGGCCTCCATACATTGTTCCAATACTTTTGCATCATGAACGTACGTCTCAACTATTTTCCTTTGTCCTTTTAAATCTATTATCTCCAATTTATATTTCCCCTGCTCATACATCTGCGTATAATCTGATGAAACAACATCTTCAATAGCATGAAACATCGGAATTTGTTTAAGTCCTAAGCAAAGAGACTTACTTCCCATCTTTAGTAATCTACCATAAGGAGAATTCCAATAGTATGGTGTGGTGGATATATCATGATCTTTTACTATCTCTTCTACCACATCTCTCTTGCCCCATACGCATACAGCTTTTGTTGGATGACAACTCATTATTACATTTGGCATTTTCGAAAAAGCATTCGTTAGGATTCCCATTCCCGACTTAGTTTTTCTCATGTCAAATACATTATTTGTTTTCACCCATTCTGTAGAATTCATCGGCGGATAATAAGGCATCATTATTACACCTTCATCGCCTAAAATATCCATTAACAATTCTATTAATTGCTGTGGCGAGAAATCTGCATTTAAATTACCAAAACTGGAACTAACTATAATGCGATTCCCTCTTTCCACTCCCAAGTCATCTACCAATAGCTTTCGCATCTCATGTATCGAGATTTTCGTACTCTTCTTAAAATGAGAGAGAAAATGTCTTCTCATTTTTTTCATCGCCACTCGCTGCTGGGTTGTAGTTAGCTTTTTTATAAGAGATTTTATCATTATACTATTTCTCCTTTGGACAATATTACTATGAGCGACAATTTCCCATTCTTAGAGTATATCAGTTCTTGTGGGGTAATGACGTTTATCTGGTAATCAATATTGTCTAACCCTATTTTTTCATCAATAGCTTTTTTCGTTAATTCTTGATCTTTTTCAGAAAAGATATCTTTTGGTATTATGTTAATATTTAATAAGCCACAACTTCCCTCTTGCACTAGTTGAACTGTAAATATATTAGGTATAGATTTTGCCAAATAAGTTAACGCGGCTGCATTATATTTTGTACCATCTTTGCCAGTAATACTAATTGAAGCTCTGCCATTAACAGATTTTACTATTGGATCAAGTGGCTCTTTTTTTACTTCATCGTTGAGAGTCAACAAATCATCTACCTTATATCGTATCAGAGGAAAACTTTTATTAATCAGAGAAGTCGTTATTATTTCATTTCCAAAATATTCGTTAATAGAACATCCTGGTCTTTCAAAGTAACCACTATGATCTTTTCGCTCACTAAGACTTATTGTTCGTTCTGTATTGCCATAGTGATCAAAGACCGTACCTCCTAAGATTGTTTCTATAAAGATTCTTTGGCCATAGCCTAGGGTTTCTGAAGATGTAAAAATTATAGGAATCTTTATCGACAATTGATTTGTTTTCAACAAAAGACAAAGAGAGAATAATGTACTAGGATATCCTTCTATCGCTTTTGGTTTAAACCGTTTAAGTTGATTATAATACTCTTCAATAGTGTTCTTGCTCAGATTGAAGCTTGATAGATACAAAGTTTTTGACACATCAACTATCAGCGTTGTTTCACTTCTATTCAAATGTCCTCTCATAGAAGCAATTTTATCTTTACCTACAGAAAAATCACAGTATTTTCGATAACAACACATGTCTGCTTGGTTTCTCCAGATGGAATTCCATGATTCATAAATAACCAACGGAGTTCCTGTAGTACCACTTGTATGATTCTTCCATGTTAACCATTTGGGGCATGTTAGTAACTGCTCCGGATGTTCTCGTATCATTTCTTTTGAAACAACAGGAAGTTTCTTTATATCCGCAAGAGTCTTGATGTCACTTAAGGCTATTCCATGCTCTTTGTAAAGCTTACTATAAAAAGGTGATTTTGTATAGGCCAAACGGAATATTTCCAAGAAACGCTTTTCGTTTCGCGCCCTTAATTCCTCTGGCGACATTCCATACAACCGTTCAACCTCCTTTACATATTTGGAGATAAACAATCGGCTACGGAGAAAATATTTTAATGTTTCCTTGAAATACAACAAACCCATAAATAAGCTGGTTATATCAAGCTATCATATAGCATAGACAGTTTCTTTTTTACCTTTTCCGGCATATATGGCATACAAGTTTGAAAAGCCCGTTCACCCATCCTAACGCGTTCTTCGCCCATATTCATCATTTTAACAAGAGCATCTGCCAACTGCGTTTTGTTTCCTGCTTCGACGACATAGCCTTCAACATTGTCATGCAACACCTCCGGAATTCCACCTACATTTGTTGAAATCACAGGGAGATGATACGACATCGCTTCCAAAATTGAAATGGGAAGTCCTTCAACGTACGAAGGAAGAACATACACGTGACTATTATTCAGCAACTGGCGTTTCCGCTCCCCGCTCACAAAACCGACATATTCAACCAAGTCGTCTATGTCGTATTTCGTAATCAATCCTTGCAATTTTTCTTTGTCACCATTGCCACCGACATACAATTTCAGTTTGTCCTTAAATATATTCTTGTTTTCCCCAAGCACATCCATCAGGTCAAATATTCCTTTTTCTTTACATATCTTCCCTAAAAACAAGAAATTGCACACGTCATCCTTCCTGATGCTATGGTCCTCCTCCGGTTCTTCTATCACATTAGGAATCACCACGACATTCTTACACTTCATTTCCTTTTCAAAAAAATCTTTCCAATGTTCGGAAAGGGCGACTATCACATCACATTTCTTCAAGATATAAGGAACAACATGAGCGTGCTTTTTGGAAAAAACTTTGAATCCGCCACCATGAATATGATAGACTATTTTTTTTCTAAATAATTTTGCGAAGCAAATAAGAATAGCCTTCCTCCAAAAGCTGCCATTTGACGCGCCGTGAAGATGAACTATTTTTATTGTCGGATTGCATAGCTTCCACAAAAATTGAAAGAAAGCGACAACAAACACACACAATAGCTTTGCCGCATTTCCACCTTTCGTTGTTGCGACGAAAATAAATGGATCAAGCATTGTACTATAAGCATACAACACCGAGGCAACCCCTCCTTTAGGATAACGGCAAGCCGGTCCGACATAAAGTACCTTCCCAAAATCCATATTCTACTTATTTCTGATATAAAATATTATATCTTTCTGCACAAGACCTCATTGAGTATTTTTCATTATACTCTTTTATTATTGCATCTTTATCTATCGTATTTGAACCAGCAAAAACGTCTTTTACCGTTTTATAAAACTCTTCATCATCAATGTGGCTACACATAAACCCATTCTCCCCATCCCGAATCACGTCTTTCACTCCGCCGGCAGGGGTGGATATCGGAACAACACCCATCGACATCGCTTCTAAAAGGGAAATAGGGAGACCTTCGAAATCGCTTGAAAGGACAAAAAAGTCGGATGCCGCCAGATAATCTCCAACATTCTTCTTCTCCCCCAGAATTTTTATTTGAGCATTGTCTTTGTATTTCGGTGCGTACTCTTGCTCGTAACCCGATCCTATGCATAGCAATAAGAAGTCATAACCTTCCTGTTGTAACCGTTCAAAAGTGGAGAACAAACGTTTTTGATTCTTCAGGGGATTTCTGCGAGCCACATGTATGAACACAGGTGTATGGTTGTCTTTTTTCAACTTTTCAACATCCGCTCTGATGGCATCTTTCTCTGCGGTTGTTGCTATTGGCGAACGCCCGTTGTTTATTCTTATCGAGTTGTCTAAATGGTATAACGCCTCGAACGACTGCCGGCACTCGTCAGAGATTGTGATGGCCTGAACCTTATTCTTGTATAGATAACGGTAAAGACCTTTTAGCTTGGGGCTCCTCAAACATACCTCTGCCAAGCTATGCAATGTGTGGAAGAATTTTATTTTCGGGAAGAACAAGGCGGGAAATAGTAATAGCAAGAGCTGACAATGAGCATGCACCACATCAGGTTTTTCTTTTTTGATAATCTGGAATACCCTCCAAAAACTTTTCAGGGAGAGTCCCGATTTACAGCCCAGGCTCAAGAATCTCACTTTGGAGGACAGTTCCTGAAGATAATGCGTGTTTCTCTCGTTGGCCTCATTGGTAATAACGAGGACTATCTCGTTGTCGGTATTCTCGGCAAAATGATTGCACAAGTCAACGACAAATCGCTCTGCGCCACCAGAAGACAATGTGAAAGAAAGTTGCAGTATTTTAATCATTTACTAATATTTATTCCAATCTTATTGTATTTCAATCCAAATAATTGGTTGATATTCTTGGTGTCCTCCTCTGACATTTTTTCCTGCATATTCCCTAAAAAATTAACTATAATTCTTACTCGCTCATTTTTAGAAGGCAATCATAAACAACAATTTAAAGAATACATTGCTTTTGGTAAAAATCTATATACTTTTCTGCAATGTGTCGCCAATTTTGCTCTCCTTTTTCAAATTTTTTCTTTATATTATTTTTCAATTGATTTCTTATTTTTTCCTCTCTCAATATTTTTATTATTTCATCTGCTAATGCGTTAGCATCTTTCGGGGGAACAATAAATCCCGTTTTTCCGTTATCTATTTGCTCTGCAAGACCTCCTGTCCTCGTTGCAATTACAGGTTTATATAGGCTAAATGCCGTCATCACAACACCACTCTGTGTCGCATCTGTATACGGACATACGACAACTGTACATTTTGTCAATAAACAGGCCAATTCTTCCATTCCTATATAGTGATTCTTCACTTCTACAATGCCTTTTTCCAAATAGGGGTTAATGTCGAAATACAGCATTCCTCCTCCTGCAATCGTTAATGTGGCATTGGGAATCACATCTCTAACTTTTAGCATTGCTCTACACAAATAATCTACACCCTTATATGGGGATATTCTTCCAAAAAACAAAACATTGTTTTCCTCACAAATCTTTGCCGGACAAGAAATTTCTCTTCGCAAAAAAAGCCGGATGCTATCATAGACTCCTAACGAATTTACTAAAACTTTTCTTTCATTAATATTAAAAGTTTTACAAAAATGATGCTTTTGGGTAGAATTAAGCAATACGAAACTCTTTGCCTTCTTAAAAGCTAATTTCCTGAAGAAACGCACTTTAAAAGAATCCTCTCCTGTATGTGGAAATGGATCATGAACCGTTAATATCCATCTTGAAAAGAGTAAGTATAAAAAAGCATTATGCATTTTGAATATCACATCAGTATGAATAATATCAAATTTCTCTTTTTTTATCATTCTGGCTATTTTTACCATCAAATGAAATGCCGCCCAAGAAGACTCTTTTTTACATGATCTATTCACTATATATACCTTGGTCATATCCATATATGATGTATATACCTGAAGTTCTGAATAATCTGTTGCTTTAATAATATTATTTTGATGAATAATTGTCTTTATATCAAATAATGTAGTTCTTTTAGAATTTGGCGTAAGTAATATTAGGTATGTCACATCATATCCCATATCCTGCAACGCTTTAACCAATGGGAAATCACAATCTGCAAAATGAGAAGAACCTAAATATAAAATTTTCATTTTCTTTGATTTTTATTATTTACCATTTTTTTAAAAAAATAATACCATTTTGATTCTTTTACAATAAATTTTATTCTTTTCTTGCGATAATCTTTCCCTCTGAATTTCGTTTCTGCAATTCTCATATAACCATCCTTTTCTATATCATCATATATTGTTTCCCGAATAGATGGCATTACTGAAGCATGGATAACATTCCTATTATAGGTAGCAGCATCTTTTACATTTGACACTTCCCATGCACAATTATCTTTAACTTGCTCCCAGAGTTCCTTGCCTTTTGCAGAGTTAATCATTATCATGGACACACCCTTACCGGTATCTATATTGGGGAAAAAGTTCTTTACATTCCAATAGTCTGCCAAAGTAATATCCCCTTGACGGGGAATACATGCAAATTTGCAATCATAACAAGAATAACGGTATGTGTAGGAATACATGAAGGAATACAGATACGGACTCAAAACATAAGATGGCAATCTTTTCTCTTGTATTTTTTCCTTACCGGGTTTGCGAAATCTGAAGATTTCGCAAACCCCCCAGCCCTTATTGTTTCGGAAAGCATAGTCTACTATTTTCACTTTATGTTTTTCTTCCAGATAGGCAATATGTTGGTCAAAAAGCTGTTGACTTGGAACACCATGACACACCAAATCTGAAGTAATTAACTTATCATACTTCTTTTTTAAGAAATTATTTAATCCTGCTACCTGACATGGCGTACCAACGAAATAGACCCATAGACCTTTCTGCAAATCGTTTTTGATATTTCTAAAACAACAGCCCAAATCGCTTTGAACATATTTGGAACCACGGAGTTTGTCAAGTTCTCTTGTTGAAGAGACACTTTGATGACGCAACTGAAAATTCTCTTCAAATGCTGCACCATAGACTTTTCCTCCTTGCCCGATGATCCACGATGCTATTGCATAGAAGATACCTCCGCTTGAACTTTTTCCCCTCTCATGTTCGTCGTTCAAATAAGTTGCGTAAACAGCAGGAGTATCTTCATTCAAATAGACAGGACTCTCAACTGGGCAAACTGTTTCGCATAAACGACAATGGACACACTTGTTTTCATCTATAACTGGATATTTAAACCCCTCATTATCTATAGAGACAAATGTAATGGCATCTTGTGGGCAAATCTGTCCACAAGCACTACAACCGCAACATTCTTTTTTTTCCTTAGTAACGAGATACATATTACCCTATGGCTTGTCGCATGAAATCATAGGCTCTCTTCCGCTCTTTTTCCAAAATTTCATTTACAGGGATATAATCAATCGGTTTGAATATTATATCACGATTATCCTCTGTATGGATGAGCCTTTCTTGTAATTGACATGATTCGAGTAAGGAATATATCCTTGTAGTAAATCCTGAAGGCATGTATACACAAAATTGCTTATTCAGGTTAATTGAAAATGCTGTTCCGTGAAAAGAATTTGTTATAATATAGTTTGCGTGGTTCATTAATGATAAAAAATCCATAGGTGAGGCATACCTTACCGTTTTGTCAGCAAGTGGCTCCTTTTTGTAGTTCCAGGAGAAAGTAACGACTCTCAAATGTTTGTTTTCAGAAACAACTCTTGCCGTTTTGTAGATTTCTTCCTTTGACACGATGTTGTAAGGGATGTAAACAAGAAGATAAGGCTCTTCTATCTTTCGTTTAGGCATATACCGTTGCCAATCTTCCTTCGTCAAATAAAATGTTGGGTCAAACAAATGGATTGCGTGAAGACCCATGCTCTCAACAATATATTTCGCACTTTTTTCCCTTACCGAAATTGCCTGATACGTAGAGAGGAGTTTCTTTACCTCTATCTTTTCCTCTTTATCAAGTTCTTCCCTACCAAACGAAGAGGACAAAGCGATACGCTTGGCTGTGGATGGAAGAAATCCCCAATAATATATTTTATTAAGCCCTTCATTGTGTATGCTGTTCCAAACCTGATCGCTTCCCGTTACATAATAGTCGAACTGAGGCAATTGCAGTATTTCCTCACGACTATATATGGGTTTACTTAACTTGCAATTTTGTTTTAAATCTTTCCTATAAATATAAAGATTATATAGATATTCCGGGAAGAAAATAATTTTATATAATTTCTTTCTTATATTTTTGACATTTTTAAAATAGTACTTAATAGTTCTCTTTGGCGGTATATAATCTATCAGTTCTATTTCATCCGCAAATTTTAACAAAAAAAGATTTGTTGCTATTGCTTGTAGAACAGAACCAAAATTAAAGCCTACATGAATTGTAATTAACGCTATTCTCATGGTAATGATTTCTTAAATTCAGATGGACGGAATGCATAATAACAGACTATAAAATACATCCATTGTAATGGGTTAGCCAAATGCGGATTTGTCATACCTATGCCAAAAAATACCAATGGTATCATCAATGTTCCTGTATTTTTATATCTCCATACTTTTTTAAAGACGAAATAGGATAAAAAGATTATCAAAGGAATACCAAAAATAAGTCCATATTCCAACAAAATATTAACGAATCCATTTTCCGCATAGGTTAAGTTCTCCAACTCTACTCGCTCTGTTCGGAAACCCCATAATAAAATATCCTTGTCTAATTCATCGAATGCAGAAAATGCTTCTAACCGATATAGAGCAGAATCATCTACAATTTCCTCTCCATGAAAGAGACGACCACCCATACTTGTCTCATTAAGTATGTTGTAACTGTACTGAACTGCCATGACAATCGCAAGAATATACATTACTCGTAAAAAGAGAGGTCTGATAGAAATTAACGTTCTATAAAAATAAACTATTGCTACCAATAATGCTATCAAAATATTGCCACGTTCATTGAAGCAAAAAAGTGCGACAAGAATTGCAACTAAGGCTACAAACTTAAATCGTTTAGAGAAGTCACTATACAACACGAAAACATTTATCACACAAAGAATCATTGCACTCACTAAAGGATGTCCATATAGTGCTGAGGCACGGAAAGACCATTCGTCCTCTTCTTTATTCATAATACGGTATTGTTCTTCATCTGCTATGAGAGGCTCTAAGGTTATTCTCTCATAAACAGCCATCCCGATCTCTATAGCTAAAGCAATAAAGATACACCACTGTAAAGTTTTTTTATATTTACTTCCTTGTGTGTCTAAATAAATGGAAGTAATATAAGGAACGAAAATAAAAAAGGAAACCTTTCTAAACAGATTCACTGAATCTAAATAACCAAAAATATATATCAACACACCAAGTATCAATAATAATATTTCTGGCATGCGCTCTTTTGAAAGCCTTATATTTCGAGTAATAAATTCCCATGCCAAGAATAAAGTCAGCAATAGTAGTGCTGCCGTTAACTTAGAATCTTCCCAACCGAAAACATTTGCAAGATTGGAATTCAGCAGTAAGGCAGCCAATATAGAAAAAAATAAAAATATTTTCTTCATTTCTTGATTTTTGAAAGAATTATTTTATAAATCCTTGTCCTTTCTCCAGTTGTTAGACCCAAAAACATTATTGAGCACAAACCTATTACCAATGCTATTAAACTTGTCAAAACGACTGACAAAATAGTTTCGTGTGCCATTTTATGTTTTAATAGCAAAGGAACAGGGACTGCTACCATTGTAACACAAAATACCGGTAATAACACCTGTTTCACAAACACTAAAATAGAAAAACCGATTTGATATGAACAAAATAAAAATCTAACAATCCCCGCAATAAGCGTAATAATGACAGACAAGACGAAAACAGCAATTGGTGAATAGCCTAAATATAAAGCAACGCACGACAATGGCAAGATAGTCATCAAGCACAGACTTACAACTATCTGATACCTTTTTATGTTTCCTGTTGCCATCAGTGCTGTCATTAATGGGGTTCCAAATATATTGCCTACCAAAGTATCAATTACTATTAATATGAGGAAGATTGCACTATATTCAGGAACTTCAACAAGCCACAATCCCAACAAATAGTTTATATTAATTAAAATGGGGAACGTTAATAAAAACAGTAGAAAGTACGAAAATTTCAATCCTCGATAAGTAAGAGTCTCCATTCCTTGAATATCTCCTATAGCATAATTCTTTGTGATTTGCGGATTAAGAGCGAGTGTGAAATTTGAAACAAAGCCTGACAACGTTCCGGAAACATGATTTGCCACTCCTCGGGCAGCATTGATTGCTGGGCCAATAAAGATATTGAGGATAATATTGACTCCTACTCCTCTTATCAACCATGCCAGACTCCCAAAGATATTCCACCCTGCAAAACTTGTCATTTCCCGATACAACTTTTTATCCCAGAACAATCGGAATTGACATTCCGAAAAGTTGCGATAGCAATATGCCTGATACATTCCTCTGACTATACACTGTACTACAAACACTAAAATGGAGTAAACTATTAACTTATCAAATGGCAATAATGTCAACATGAAAACAATAGCTAATTTCAAGAAGGCCTCTACTACACTAATATAGGCATATATGTCCATTTTCTCATGTGCGACCAAAGTGGCATTGAATGGAACTTGGAGAACGTTAGTACAAAAGGTAAGAATGGAAAACTGTAGTACCCAATTAGCTGCGACAAGCCTATCGGGGGGGATTTTCATCCTTGTATTGAGAAACCATACACCAATTGCCTCAACTAAAATAATGATTAAAATGGCTATGACGATGTGGATGTTGAGGGCTGCTGAAAAAATCTTTCCTAATCGTATTTTGTCTCCCTTTCCTAATTCAAATGTCAAGTATCTCTGAGTTGCACTCGACATTGAACTATTCAAAAAAGAGAACATCATTACCACACCACCTACAACATCATAAATTCCATAGTCAACAATTCCCAGTTTCTTGAGAACTATGCGTGTCGTATAAAAAGACACCGCCATTATGAGTAGCATACGGAAATACAACATCAGCGTATTTCGCGCTATTCGCTTGTTGTTCGATACGGCATTACTACTCATAGTGCATTGTAAAATTGACAGGAATCAGTTGCTTTAATTGGCGATTTCCTGCCGCATGGCATGTTCTATATTGCGGTTGTGATAAGAAAGTTTCATTATTGCCAATCAATCGGCACTTTGAAATATTATCCTCTGGTGTGTTCTGATAATTACCAGATTCGCTATGGACTCTCTTTGTGTAAACAGTTGCGTGTAGTGGTTTACAGAATTGGTTTACCACATCCGCCGTGTCAGCTCAGGTTTCCTTTCATAATTTTATTTTTTCCACCTTCCTTCACTCACCCTCCTTTTTTCCTTCATCATCCTCTTTCTGCAGGTTCTTAAGCCGTTTCACAGCCTTGTCGAAATCGCTCTCTAAGAGGCGCATTTCACGTTCGCGATAGATTTCGAATTCGTGTTCAGCCTTTTTTATGGCCTCTTGATGTGAGACGGTGCCAGTACCTTCAAGAATGTTCTTGCGCAACCGCAATATCTGGTCGTCAAGGGCAGCCACCCAGTCGGCCATCGTCATGGGGTTCTGCTCCAATGCTTGGTACTCAGCATAGTCGAGGAACTGTGAGGTGAGCAGGTTCAGCCTTTGAAGTTCCAACTCCGTCAGGTAGTTCTTGGCAATCTTCACATCGTCGCGCGTCACATAGTTGCCCTTGAAGTTTGTCATTCCCACGAATGGTTTCTCATTATCCACACGCTCGTAGATAAGTTCGGCTGCCGTATGTTCATGCACTGCATAGTGCATCTTGTTCTGCACGGTGGCAAAGAAGAGTTTCGTCATCTTTGCGCGAGGGTCGTAGTCGGTGCTGGTGGCATAGATGTCAGTCACCTGCTGGTAGAAGTTGCGCTCGCTGCTGCGTATGTCGCGAATACGCTGCAAGAGTTCCTTGAAGTATCGGTTGCCTCCTTGCTTCAGTCGCTCGTCGTCCATCGTAAATCCCTTCTGGATGTATTCATGCAACCGCTGCGTAGCCCAACGACGGAAGCGGACAGCTATAGGCGACTGCACACGATAGCCGAGGGCAATAATCACATCAAGGTTGTAATGATCCATGTTGCGACGTACTTGCCTATTGCCCTCCTGGCGAACTAATAAGAATTTCTTATAAGTTCGATGTTCCTCAAGTTCGCCATCCCTAAAAATGTTAGCGATGTGCATGGATATGTTTTCCTGAGTGGTCTGATATATATCAGCCAGTTGCGCCTGGGTCAGCCACACATCCTCATCGGCAAAGCGAGTATTCACACTCAGTTTACCCTCTTCGTCCTTATATAGTATTATTTTATTCTCTTCCATAAATGAGAATTTGCATGTTCGTTTTACGTCTTAGTCCTCCTGCTCATATAATATGAGTTGTCAATACCCTTCATAAATGTCTCGCGGTCGTCATTACAGGGTTTGCTCATAACATAGCATGTTAATTTTCCTTGCGTGTTAACTTATTTCACGTGTTAATTAGTCTTAAAAGAGTAACGAAAGTGTTAACAGATTCTGTTGACTTTTTCTTCCGTTTTAGAGCAAGAATGGGGTGATTTTTGGGGAAAATGTGGTTCGACTTCAAAAAAGCATACCTTTTTTTGTCATAAAGCATACCTTTATCACCCGTAAAGCATACCTTTTTGGAGCATAAAGCATAGCTTTTTTGCTGAAAAATTTAAAGGTTACAGTCCGTTTCCGTCGGTTTCTGTCGGTAAAATATTGCACACATGCATCTTGAAAAGACCCCCACCCCCCTAATTTAGGGGGCAATGGCATTGCACACGCATACGTGCGTTATTTGCGACCACGAGGAAAAAGTTTTGAATAGATGCCCTTTTTCGTGTTAAAAGGCAACCGCTATCTGTTAAAAATCCTTTCAAATTTTCTTCATGGCCTGCATTTTGCTACTCTCATGAACTTTCCTACGCTTTCCCTATATGCGCATACAACGGTCTATGCTCCGCTTTTAAAAAAATAACGGAGCAGAAATAATGTTTATGACGCATGTACACCGCAACAGAAAACCGCGTGGGAGACGATAGTCTCGCAGATTCATATTGGCTGCCTTTTTGCGGTGCAAAGTTAGTTTTTTTCTTGCGATTGACCAAACAAAGTGTTGAATTTGTGTGGTTTTTATCACATTTTTTTGCTCATTATAAATTGCACGCGCGATAAAACTGGTATTTTTCACGATGAATGGTTTTGGTTTTTCAAAATTTGTATTACCTTTGCAAACTGAATTGAAAAACCTTTATTACGAAATAATTTTAAACATCTACATCTATGAAAAAAAGTGTGCTGATTCCCGTGATGCTTTGTTTTTTTGCCATGGGATTTGTGGATCTGGTTGGCATTGCGTCTAACTATGTGAAGGAGGACCTTGCGCTGAACGACTCGACGGCTAACATGATTGCGTCGCTGGTGTTCTTTTGGTTTCTGATTTTCTCGATACCTACGGGTATGCTGATGAATCGTATCGGCCGTAAGAACACGGTGCTGTTGTCGTTGGCTGTTACGGTATTGGCCTTGTTGATGTCGGTGTTTGGCCAATCGTTTGCCGTGCTGTTGGTGGCTTTCTCGCTGCTGGGCATAGGCAATGCGCTGCTACAGACGTCGCTGAACCCGCTGGTGGCTGTGGTGACGGGTGGTGAGAACCTGGCATCGACGCTGACGTTCGGTCAGTTTGTGAAGGCTACGGCATCGTTTCTGGCTCCGCTGATTGCGATGTGGGGTGCCACGTCGGCCATCCCGTCGTTCGGTCTGGGCTGGCGCGTGCTGTTTCCTATCTACATGGTTATCGGCATTCTGGCTACGCTCTGGCTTTTCGGCACGCGCATCCATGAGGAGCCTGTCGAGGGTAAGGCCTCGTCGGTGGCCGATTGCTTCCGTCTGCTGGGCAAGCCGGTGGTGCTGTTGTCGTTTGTGGCCATCATGTGCTGCGTGGGTATCGATGTAGGTGTGAACACGACGGCTCCGAAGGTGTTGATGGAGCGTTTGGGTATCTCGCTTAACGAGGCGGCTTCTGCCACGTCGCTCTATTTCATTGCCCGTACGGTAGGTTGTTTCACAGGTTCGTTCTTCCTGCGCATGATGAAGCAGCGTACGTTCTACGTTATCAGTGTGGCGATGATTTTCCTGGCTTTGCTGGGCTTAGGTGTGGGTACGACGAAGGCTGTGCTCTATGCGTCGATTGTGCTCGTGGGCTATGGCGACAGCAATCTGTTCTCGATTATCGTCTCGCGTGCCATGCTCTCTGAGTCTGCAAAGCAGAACGAGGTGTCGGGTCTGATGATTACGGGCATCTTCGGTGCCATGGTTTTCTTGCAGCTGATGGGCTTTGCCAGCGATGCCATCGGCCAGTTGGGTGCTGTTCTGGTGTTGGCAGCCGGTGCTTTGTTCCTGGCTTTCTACACGAAGTTGGTGAAGGAGTAAATTAAAAGTTGAAAGGGTGAAAAGGTGAAAAGGTAAAAAAAGACACAGCAGACTCACCCTACAGACCCACCCCCTGCCCCTCCCTAAAAAGGAGGGGAGCAGTTAGTTCTCTTTTCGGACAATCGATTAGAATAACTATAGGCAATGATATAGCAGTTGGCATAGAAGCCTGAAAGGCTGACAGAACACAGGCAGGGGTGTAGCGTAGCGGAACCCCTGCAAATTGTGATGCGACATAAGAACCCCGAAGGGGTGACAGTAATCGTTTCTTTAGTACGCTTTGCTTGCAAAGAATGATAATATGTGTTCTGCCGCCACCTTCGGGGCTTGATTATATTGGTCACTCGTATACAGGGGTTCCGCTGCGCTACACCCCTGCCTGTATTCTTTGCTTCGCAAAGCGTACTAAAGAAACGATTACTGCCGTCCCTTCGGGACTTTTCTTAGTGCCAACTGCTATATCATTGCCTAACTATATGCTCCCCTCCTTTTTAGGGAGGGGCAGGGGGTGGGTCTGCTGGTCTTTGGTCTTCTTACTTTTTCACAAACTTACCCTCCTTATCAATAAATCCTTTGGTGCGGCCTTTGCGGGCTTCGAAGTAGGGATACTCGTCGCGCAAAGAGATGTCGTCGTACTCGAAGCATGACGAGTCCGAGTTTGCCGTCGCGCTGGGCGATGATGGGCATCATGATGAGGTCGTCGACGTAGACATAGCAGGTGCGCAGGAAGTCGTAGCTGGCCGAGACGAGCACGCGGCCCTCATGGTCTTTGATGCCAAACTTCCCGTCGACCTCAAACACTTCATGGAACTGCTTATACTTCTGTTCTATGCGGTGCAGGTAGTAGACCATCTTCCGACGGTCGTTGACCATGGTGAGCAGATAGCTGAAGGTGTCGCAATAGTTGGCCATGGCGCGGGTGAGCACAATCTTGAGGTCGAGGCCGCTGAGCACCTTACGGTTCAGGTCGATATAGCGGGCGATGGCCTGCTCACGCTCGGCGATGGTCAGCGTAGAGAGTTGTTCCTCGAAGCGTAGCATCATCTGCTTGGTGCCCGACATGCCTTTGATGTAGCGGTGCACCTGGCGCCCCATCTCGTCGCAGACGAACTTGTCGATCTGCTGTTGCTCTATCGGGTCGATGTAGAGCGACTCAAAGTTTTCCGGTGTTATCTTTTCCATGTCGTTTCTTTGTTTTGGGCAAAATTACGACTTTTTCTACAATCGACAAAAAAGTTCATAGAATTTATTTTGAAGATGTTGCATTTTTTCGTACTTTTGCCCGCAAATACATAAATCTATAAAATTCTTAACATGATGAAAAAATTATTTCTTTCCCTCACGTTTGCCCTGATGGCCTTCGGTGCCAGTGCTCAGGTAGAGCGACCGAAACTGGTTGTGGGACTTGTGGTAGACCAGATGCGCTGGGACTACCTGTACTATTACTACGACAAATTCGAGCGTGGCGGACTGCGCCGGCTCGTCGACGAGGGGTTCAACTGCGAGAACAACCTCATCAACTACGTGCCCACCGTGACGGGCATCGGTCATGCCAGCATCTACACCGGCACCACGCCGGCCCTGCACAGCATTGCCGGCAACGACTTCTATATGGACGGCCGCTTCACCTACTGCTGCTCCGACCACTCGGTGAAGAGCGTGGGCGGCGAGGGGCGTGCCGGCGAGATGTCGCCGCGCAAGATGACGGCCACGACCATCGGCGACATGCTGAAGGTGGCCACCGACTTCCGCTCGAAGGTCATCGGCGTGGCCATGAAAGACCGTGCCGCCATCCTGCCCGCCGGACATGGTGCCGACGCAGCCTACTGGTGGGACAATGCGCAGGGCCACTACATCACCTCGACCTACTACATGCAGGACCTGCCCGAGTGGGTGAAGAAGTTCAACCAGGAGAACACCTGGAACCCGGGCAAGGACATCAAGATGTCGCCCGACGGCGTGACCAAGACGTTCCTCATGGCACAGGCTGCCGTTGAGAACGAGCGGCTGGGGCAGCGCGGCGAGTGCGACATGCTCTGCGTCAGCGTATCGCCCACCGACGCCATCGCCCACAGCTTCGGCACACGCGGCAAGGAGAACCAAGACGTCTACATGCGGCTCGACCACGACCTCGCCCAGTTCCTCAACTACCTCGACAAGAAGATTGGCAAGGGGCAGTATCTGCTCTTCCTCACGGCCGACCACGGTGCCGCCCACAACTCCACCATGCTCAACGAGCACAGCATCACCGCCGGCGGATGGAGCCTCGGCGACGCGCGCAAGGCCCTCAACGAGCACCTCAAGGAGAAATTCGGACTCGACAACATGGTGCCCTACACCTATTCGTACAAGCTGTTCCTCGACCGCCCCGGCATCAAGGCCGCCGGACTGAAGCTGCAAGACGTGGTCGACGAGAGCATCGAGTTCCTGAAGCAATACAAGGAGCTGCTCTACGTCGTCGATTTGGCCAAGGCCGGAAGCGCCACCATACCGGCATTCATCCGTGAACAGCTTGTCAACGGATGGAACTCGCAACGGTCAGGCGACATTTATTGTGTCACCAACTCCGGACTTTACGATTTCAACGTCGACAACAACTACCGGGGCACCACCCACGGCGCATGGAATCCCTACGACAGTCACATCCCCTGCGTGTTCTTCGGATGGCACGTGAAGCCCGGACGGTCCACGCGAACCAACTACATGGTCGACATCGCACCAACCGTCTGCGCCATGCTTCGCATACAGATGCCCAACTCGTGCATCGGCAAGCCCATCACCGAGGTGTCCGACCAGAAGTAGGTTCGTGGAACAAAAATTTCTTATTTAGACAACGCGCATTTTTTGCCGGAAAATTTGAAAATCAACACCGAAAACCAACTGCAATTTTAACAGTTGGTTTTCGTTTTTTCTGCAATCAGCTACATTTTTCTCAAAAAACAACGGTTTTTCTTTCAATCCCTCAACCCGCTGACGCACAGTCTGTTAAATCATTTTTCACTTTCCACTTTTCACTTTTCACTTCTGAAAGGTATATGTTTCGGGGTGCGAAAGCTAAGCTTTCACCCTCCAAAAGACCGTCTTTTGCAACCCAAAACCTTGTGTTTTACGACCTGAAACATATATCTTTCGCAAACGCAACACAAAAAAACAGCGGAAAAAAGTGAATCTTCGGTTCCGTTTTTCACTTTTTCCCGTCGTTTTTTCAAAAAATATTTCAATCCGTAAGCACCCTTCGTTAAGAAATAATTACACTTTTTAACGTCTAAATAAGCCCATTAGAAGTCGGGAGCATCCTCGAACGTCATCGTCTCACCTGTCACTGGGTGGCGGAAGGTGATTTTCGTGGCATGAAGATAAAGACGGTCTGCAGGAAAACCATAGAGCGTGTCGCCCTTGATGGGTCGGCCCAGTCCATCGGCGTGGGCACAGTGCACGCGCAACTGGTGGGTGCGGCCTGTCAACGGGCGCAGTTCCACACGATTCTCATCGAGGAAACGATACTCCGTCACTGCTTTTTTCCCACCCTCTCCGACAACTTTCTGGCAGGGACGATTCATGATATCAGGAGCAAGAAAAAGTTCAATTTTCGCCCATTTCATCGGGAATTTTTCATTTTCCTTGCTATCATAATCACTCTCACTTTCGAGCAAAGCCACGTAAGTCTTCTCCACCTCGTGACGGGCAAACTGGCGTTGAAGGTCGTGGTGCGCCCGGCGCGTGCGGGTCACCACCATCAAGCCCGACGTGGCCTGGTCGAGCCGATGCACGATCATCGTATTCGGGTCGGCCTCGGGCCATCGCTCACGCATCAGCGACAGCACCGACTCCTCACTGGTCTTTCCCGGCACACTCAGCATACCCGCAGGCTTCGACACTACGGCCAAGTGAGCGTCCTCGTAGGAAAAATCCAAGAACCCAGCCCCTCCTTGAGGGAGGGGAGTATCTGTGGTATTCCTATTGGAAGGACTAATTAAGTCCTCCTCCCTTGGTGATGAGTTAGGGGTGGGGTTTAACATCCACTCCAGTATCGGCTTGCACTTTCCACTACATGCAGGGTAGAAGTTTTTATGGTGGCGTATCTCCTGCTTCGGCGAGGCACCCCACCAGAACATGGCCATCTGCAACGGTCGCAGTCCATGTAGGTAAGCATACTGCAACAGTTTCGGCTCACAGCACTCGCCTGCCCCCGATGGTGGTACACCCATCGGCGTGTTTTTGAAAATATCCATGAGTGAGCGTTGCTCACCGTTGGCGTTAAGCATGTGGAATTGCTCGAACAGCCATGTCTGCAAAGCGTCCGACCGTTGCCGTCGCTCCGATTTTAGCGTCTCTATCTGATCGCGCTGCGGTTTTATTCTCTCCTCTGCTTTCGCTTTTTGTTCCGCCGCACGCATCTTTGCACGGTGTACCTCGGCTTTGAGATACTGGCTCTCGCTTATCATCTCCGCCTGCTCCTTGCTTGAGAGATATCCCTCCAGCCGCCGCCGGTCGCGCAGTTGCTTGGCCATCCGCATCCGTGCCGCCGCCTGTGCCACCCCCTCCTGACCTGTCTTTTCAATCTCTTTCAACCGTTGCTGAGTGTCTATATAGTCTGCGTCAGCCTCCAACCGCGCTATCTCGCGGTTGATTTTCGAAATATCTCCTTCCTCGCGCTTGAAATAGCCGTCGGGTTGCAGATAGTCGAACACGGCAGGCACAAAGCCTGGCCAGTCGAAGCGGTCGCCTATCTGTCCGGAGAAAGCCGCCAGATAACCTAACTGCCCGACATTGTCTTCCACTATGAGCACACCGAACATTTTTCCAGTCTCTCCCCCTACCAAGTCGGGGGTAGAGCTACTGAGCCTCTCCTGCACTTCCCTGCACGCCACGCGACAAGTCTCGTCCGGCACATAGTCGAACGGGTTGTTCATCTGCGTAGGCCGCTTCACATCATCGCCCAACGGATGAAAGGCTGCATGCTCAAAGCCATCTCTTCCCATCATTCTATCTGCAAAAGTACAAAATCTTCATCATAAAGATTTCCTTTTTGAAAGTTTTTTGTAATTTTGCCGAGAAAAACTCGGCGAAGGTAGGCCGCAACTCGGAAAAGGCCAAATATTATTTGGCTTTTCGCTCGTTTTGCATTACCTTTGCAGCCGAAAATAGGAAAAAGAATGAAAACGGTGGATAAGAAAACGATGTGGAAGGAATTGCGCGACTATGCGTTTATCGCGGTGGCCATGCTCTTCTATTGCATCGGCTGGACGGTGTTCCTGCTGCCCAACAACATCACGACAGGCGGCGTGGCCGGTGTGTCGTCGATTATATTCTGGGCCACGGGGGTACCGGTGAACGTGTCGTACTTCCTCATCAACGCCGTACTCATGGTGTTCGCCTTCCGCCTGCTCGGACTGAAATTCTGCATCAAGACAGCCTACGCCATCACCATCCTGACGATACTCATCTCGATAGTGACCACGTTGACGAAAGACATGCACCTGCTGGCCGACGAGCCTTTCATGGCGGCGGTGCTCGGCTCGGTGTTCTGCGGAACGGGTGTCGGATTAGGACTGGCCTCTAACGGATCGACTGGCGGCACCGACATCATCGCGGCCATCATCAACAAATACCGTGATGTATCGCTCGGTCGTGTCATCCTCATCTGCGACGTGGTCATTGTCACATGCAGCTACTTCGTGCTCCACGACTGGGAAAAGGTCATCTACGGCTATGTGGTGCTCTACATCGTGGCGTTCTGCATCGACCAGGTGGTGAACTCCATGCGCCGATCAGTGCAGTTCTTCATCATCTCAAAGAAATACGAGGAGATTGGCCACCGCATCAACAAGGAGGTGCTACGCGGCTGCACCGTTATCAACGCCACCGGCTTCTATTCTGAGCAGGAGATGAAGATGCTCTTCGTGCTGGCCAAGCGCAGCCAGAGCGACAAGATTTTCCAGCTTATCGAAGAGACCGACCCACAAGCCTTCGTCTCACAGAGTGCAGTCATTGGTGTCTACGGCGAGGGCTTCGACCATTTCAAGGTGAAACATAAAAAAGGATGAGCTGACAACAACCCGATGAAGGCGGATAATGCCCTCATGAAAAATGAATAATTATAAAAAATAAGACTATGGAAGCATTGATTGGAATAGGAGTTTTCATTTGTGTGGCGCTCGTGGGCTGGGCACTGGCCGAACTGAAAAGCCGTCACAGCGTATATCAGAACTCAGCCGAGGAAGATGAGGTTGACCGTCAGTTGGCAGACCAACTCGCACGCGACGGCTACGAAGAAAAAAACATCAAAGACATTATCAAGACCATCAGCACGAAAGGATTCTCGGCTGTGTAAGAAGTGATCAGTGATAAAATCGTCAAATTGTGAATAATAATGGACTATAAGCGAATAACCGTCACCGCCGCGTTGCCCTATGCCAACGGCGGTGTACATATCGGTCATCTGGCCGGCGTGTATATCCCTGCAGATATCTATGCGAGGTATCTCAGACTAAAGAAGCAAAATGTGATGTTTGTCTGCGGAAGCGATGAGCATGGTGTGCCCATCACTATCCGTGCCCGTAAGGAGGGCATCACACCGCAAGATGTGGTGGACCGCTACCACAAGCTCATCAAAGACTCTTTCCACGATTTCGGCATTTCGTTCGATATCTACTCCCGCACTACCTCGGACACTCATCACAAGTTTGCCGCCGAATTCTTCCGCAAACTCTACGATGAGGGCAAACTGACCGAGGAGACCACCCGTCAGCTTTATGATGAAGAGGCTGGACAGTTTCTGGCCGACCGTTATGTAACAGGCGAATGCCCGCACTGCCACAGCGAGGGCGCCTATGGCGACCAATGCGAGAAATGCGGACGCGACCTCTCGCCCACCGAGCTCATCAACCCGAAGTCGACCATCAGTGGCTCCACACCCGTCTTGAAAGAGACAAAAAACTGGTATCTGCCGCTAAACGAATATCAAGAGTGGCTGCGCCAGTGGATTCTCGAAGGACACAAAGAATGGCGGTCGAACGTCTACGGCCAGTGCAAGTCATGGCTCGACATGGACTTGCAGCCACGGGCCATGACGCGCGACCTTGACTGGGGTATCCCCGTGCCTGTGGAAGGTGCCGAGGGAAAGGTGCTTTATGTATGGTTCGACGCGCCTATCGGCTACGTGTCGAATACGAAAGAGCTCTGCGAGAGCAATCCTGAACGCTGGGGCACGTGGCAACAATGGTGGCAGGACGATGACACCAAGCTCGTTCACTTCATCGGCAAGGACAACATTGTTTTCCACTGCATCATCTTCCCTGTGATGATGAAGGCTCACGGACAATATATCATGCCCGACAACGTGCCTGCCAACGAGTTTCTCAACCTTGAGGACGACAAAATCTCGACCTCGCGCAACTGGGCCATCTGGCTGCATGAGTATCTCGTCGACTTCCCTGGCAAACAGGATGTGCTGCGCTATGTGCTAACAGCCAATGCGCCCGAGACGAAAGACAACAACTTCACATGGCGCGACTTCCAAGACCGCAACAACAACGAGCTCGTGGCCGTTTACGGCAACTTCGTGAACCGCGCCTTGCAGCTGACGAAGAAATACTGGGACGGTGTGGTACCACAATGCGGCGAGCTGCAAGAGGCAGACCGTCGTGCCATCGACGAGTTCAAGGACGTGAAGCAGAAAGTGGAGAGCTATCTTGAGCAATACAAGTTCCGCGAGGCACAGTTCGAAGCCATGAACCTCGCCCGCATCGGCAACCGCTACATCACCGAGTGCGAGCCGTGGAAGGTGTGGAAGACCGACCCCATACGCGTGGAGACCATCCTCTACGTATCGCTCCAACTGGTCGCCAACCTTGCCATCGCTTTCGAGCCGTTCCTGCCCTTCTCGTCGGAGAAGCTGCGCCAGCTCATCAACATGCCCGAGTTCGACTGGCAACAGCTCGGCAGCACCGACCTGCTCAAGCCCGGACACCAGCTGGCCGAGCCCGAGCTACTCTTCGAGAAGATTGAAGACGAGGCCATACAACGACAACTTGACCGTCTGGAAGAAATTCGCAAGGCCAACGAGGCTGCCGCCTACAAGGCCGCACCCGTGAAAAACGTTGTCAGCTTCGACGACTTCGAGAAACTCGACATTCGCGTAGGTCATGTGAAAGCCTGCGAACAGGTAAAGAAATCGAAGAAACTGCTGAAGTTCACCATCGACGACGGCTCAGGCACTGACCGCACCATCCTCTCAGGCATCGCCCAATACTATAAGCCCGAGGACCTGGTGGGCAAAGACGTGCTCTTCATTGCCAACTTCGCACCGCGTCAGATGATGGGCCTCGAAAGTCAGGGCATGATCCTCTCTGCTGTCGATGCCGACGACTCACTCGTCGTCACCACCACCCTGCGAAACGTAGCATCTGGCTCACAGGTAGGATAGTAGGATAGTAGGATAAGAAGGTATAGAAATGGAGTGAGGGGACTTTCCTTCATTCCATTTTTTGTTTTTTTCAAAAAAAAGTATCATTTTTTTTGTTTTTTTATATTTTTTGTTTATCTTTGTGCCATATTTGGGTATTGTGCCCTATTAAAGTCAATGTTAGCAGACGAATTTTAAACTTTATACTATATTATTAACATTTAAAATTACAGACTATGGAAAATCAAAATGTAGTTGCTACTCCTATGATGGGATTCGTAGAAGCAGTGAAGAAGTGTTTTGCCAACTATGCCAACTTTAACGGCCGCGCACGTCGCTCAGAGTTTTGGTGGTTCTATCTGGCAGTAGGCGTTGTTAACGGTATCCTCGGATGGATTCTCCAGATTTTCGCAGCAAAGAAAGCTGCTGTCGTTAGCGAGGCTATCTCTGTAATGTTCTCCGATCCTGAAAAGCTTGACGCCCTGAAGGCTCAGGAAGCCAGCTATGCCAACATCAACCTGATTCTCATGATTATCATGGGTATCTGGGCATTGGCAACATTACTGCCCTTCCTTGCTGCTCAGGCTCGTCGTCTGCACGACATCGGCAAGAGCGGTCATCTGCTGTGGCTCTATCTCGTTTGCGGTATCGGTGGCCTGATTCCTCTGATCATGTGTATTGCCGACGGTAAACCCGAGCCCAACCAGTATGGCGAATCGCCCAAGTATAAACCACAGGTGATATAACCATACACTGAGATTTTCAAATGACAAATTATGGCGGCACTGCTCAGAGCGGTGCCGCCGTTTTTTTTGACTTTACAACAGAAAAAGCTGGAGGTAGTTTCAATCAAAAACGCAGTGGCTTCATGCATGAAACCACTGCGCAATCAGTATATTGCGATGTCAATACTTAAACGACGAGCCGCCGATGAATTCGCGCAGCAGCGAGGTGGGCGGCAACGTCTCGTAGTCGACGGCCTTGATATAGTGCAGGAACTTGAGCAACCGGCGTGCCTCGGCATACTCGGGACAGTTCTCGGGCACCTCCTCGAGCACGGGCTCAGCCTGTTTTTTGATAACGGCCAACTCGTAGAGCATGGCGGTGTTGAACATCACATCGGCCTCCTCCTGATAGGGGAATATCCACTTTTTCTCTCCTCGTCTGACGCTGGGCCAGCGACGGATAGTCTCCTTTGCCGAACACCCCCGGTACTTATAGTCGCGAATGATGCGACGCAGCAGTCGGTTGTCGGTCGTGGGAATGTAGTTGTGAGTGTCGAGCAGAATGGTCGTGAGTGCCGAGGCATACACACAGAACTTCTGTTCGGCCGGAATGCTGGCCGTCAGCTCCGGGTTCAACGCGTGGATGCCCTCAACGACAAGTACCTGGTGCGGTTTCAGCTGCAGGCGACGGCCGCTGGGTTGGCTCATCCCCGTCTGGAAATCATACTTCGGCAGTTCCACCTCCTCGCCACGGAAGAGCGCCGTGAGGTGTTCGTTGAGCAACGGCAGGTTGAGCGCATACAGACTTTCGTAGTCATAGTCGCCCGATTCGTCGCGCGGCGTGTTTTCGCGGTCTACGAAATAATCGTCGAGTGAAATCAGCACAGGCCAGATGCCGTTGACAGCCAGTTGTGTGGCGATGCGCTTGCAAGTGGTGGTCTTACCGCTCGACGACGGCCCTGAGATGAGCACCATGCGCACATCCTTCCTTTCGGCCACCTGCTCGGCTATCTGTGCAATCTTCTTCTCCTGCAGCGCCTCAGCCACACGGATAAGGTCGTCGGCATGTCCCATAGCCACGACCTCGTTGAACGTGCCGATGGTGCCGATGCCCATGATGCGCTGCCAGCTGTGATGCTCACGGAAGATGTCGAACATCTTGTCTTGACGCGTCACCGGAGCCAGCTCTTCCAGATTCTCCATCGAAGGGGTGCGCAGCAGGGCCCCTTCGTAATAAGGCTCGAGGCCGAAGAGATAGAGCTGCGAGGTGTTGGTGAGCATGGTACCGTAGAAATAATCGACGTAGCCGTCAATCTCGTAGTAGGTGGTATAGAGCGATCCGAGCGTCTTGAGCAGCGTCACCTTCGACTTCGTGCCCAGCTTCTCGAACACACGGACAGCCTCTTCGGTGGGCACCTCATGCCGACGGATGCGCAGACCGGCATCAATAATCTCCTGCATACGCTGTCGGATGCGGGCCACCACATCGGATGTCACCTCGCAGTCGAGGTGCAAGTCGCAGTAATAACCATTTGAGACAGGAATGTCGATAACCACCGAGCCATCGGGATAGAGGTCGTGCACAGCCTTGCAAAGCACGAAGAAGAGCGAACGCGTGTAGGTGCGGTGTCCTGAGGCTGTGTCGGGTCCTACAAACTCCACATCTTTCGGTTTATACACCCTGTAGTTCATACCCTCAACCTTGTTGTTCACATAAGCACAGACAGGCTCGCGGTCCATTTGTAGACCCGACAACTGAAAGACCACCTTAAGCGAACTGCCGAACGGGACGTCAATCATCTGTCCGTTGTTGCGGCATCTTATTTTCATTGTTTCTGCCATATTGTTGCGGTATTAAAAAAATTGTGTGTAAAATTAAGAAAAAACAAATTAAAAACAATAGATTTTCGCATTTTTTATGTAAATTTGCAGCATAATCGCAAATAAATATTTAATTTATGTTAGTTTTCCTCAAGCTTTTGGGTTCGCTCGCCCTGTTGATGTTCGGAATGAAGTCGATGAGCGATGCGCTACAGAAAATGGCAGGTCCACAACTCCGCCATGTGCTCGGTGCTATGACCACCTTCACCGGCATGCTGACAGGTACGCTTGTCACTGCCTCGGTGCAGTCGTCCACCGCCACGACGGTGATGACCGTCTCGTTTGTCAACGCTGGACTGCTTACGCTGGCACAGGCCATCTCCGTCATCATGGGTGCCAACATCGGCACCACGCTCACGGCATGGATCATGGCTTTAGGCTCGTCGTTCGACGTCAGCATCGTCAGCTATGTAGGATTCTTCTTCGGCATCATACTCATCTATATGAAGAAGCACCGCTACATTGGCGATTTCCTCTTCGGACTGGGCTTGCTGCTCTTAGGACTAACCACACTTCGACTAACAGGCAACGAGATGGATCTGGGGCATGATCCCACGGTGCTGAACTTCTTCCAGTCATTTGACCCCAACTCATTCTGGACTACGCTGATATTCCTCTTTTTAGGTGGCGTGCTGACATTCTGCGTGCAGTCATCGGCTGCCGTCATGGCCATCACCATGCTGCTCTGCGGCAGTGGAGCCATGCCTATCTATCAAGGTATCGCACTGGTGCTGGGCGAAAACATCGGCACCACCATCACCTCTAACCTTGCCGCGCTGTCGGCCAATGCACAGGCCCGTCGTGCCGCACTGGCTCACATGTTTTTCAACATCTTCGGTGTGTTGTGGATCCTACTGGTGTTCCGGTGGTTCATCGATGGTGTAGTATGGGTAGTGGACTATGCGGGCACCAATATTTTCGGACAGGACATGGAGAATATGAGCCAGATGTCGAAGCTGACATTTACGCTGGCCGCCTTCCATACCAGCTTTAACGTCATCAATGCCAGCATTCTCATCTGGTTCATCCCACAAATAGAGAAATTCGTTTGCTGGGTCATCAAGCCGAAGAAAGTTGACGAGGAGGACTTCCGCCTGCATTTCATCACCGCCGGCTTCATGAAAACCCCCGAGCTCTCCGTGCTCGAGGCACAGAAAGAGATACAGTCGTTCTCCGAACGTATGCAGCGCATGTTCGGCATGGTGCGCGAACTGTTGGTGGAGAAAGACGATCAGAAATTCAACAAGCTTTTCACGCGCATTGAGAAATACGAGGGCATCAGCGACAACATGGAACTGGAAATAGCCAAATACCTCGATCAGGTGAGCGACGCCCACCTCAGCGACGACACCAAGGCAAAAATACGCGCCATGCTCCGTGAGATCAGCGAGCTCGAGAGTATCGGCGATGCCTGCTATAACATGGCCCGCACCATCTCGCGCAAGGTACAGAACAAGCAAGACCACTTCATCGACGAACAATACCAGCATCTACACCAGATGATGGAGCTTACCGACCAGTCGCTGACACAGATGAACCGCCTGATGGGCGGCCGCAAGGAGTCGTTCGACGTAAACCGCTCGTTCAACATCGAGAACGAAATCAACAACTTCCGCAACCAACTGAAGTCGCAAAACATCCACGACATCAACAACCATAAGTACACCTATGCCGTTGGCACCATCTACATGGACATCATCAACGAGTGCGAGAAGCTCGGCGATTACGTAGTCAATGTCGTAGAGGCCCGCATGCGCACCAGAAAGAAAGAAGCCTGATTCATAGTCCATAGTGCATAGTCCATAGTGCATAGTCCATAGTGCATAGTTCAGAGTGCATAGTTCAGAGTGCATAATCGTCACCGATGCGCCAGCCAACTATGCACTATGCACTATGCACTATGAACTATGAACTATAAACAGCTTATACCATAAAAAATCATTAAAAAAACACGGAAAAAGGAAGAATGTTCGGCTGACAAGGAAAAATGTTCTTTATTTATATAAGGAACATCAATAATTGTATAAAAGAGGAAGATTATTTCAGTTTTCCTGTTAATTTTGCAACACAAAAACATAAGCAAACAATAAACGTGTATAACAAAAACTTAAAAAATGATGAAAAAACTATTTACGCTATTGCTGGCCACTGTTGCAACGGTCAGCGCTTGGGCACAGATTGAGCAAGGCAAGACCTACATCATCCAGTGCCACAAAAACTCCGGAACATTCTACATGCAGGACAATGGCGCCGGACTCGTTATCAATGGTGGCATCACATCAACTTCCTATTGGACATTTACGCCCACTGGAACTGCTAATTGCTACTATGTTCAGAATGCCTCAACAGGACGCTACATCCAGTCGACCAACCTCGAACTCCGTTCTCCCGTCCAACTCGGCACCACTCCCGTTGAGATGGTTGTATGGAAAGACACCGATGCCAGTCATACCAACACTGTTGGCATGTATGCCATTGCCTCGAATGACCAAACAACCATCGATTTCTCTGGAACAGTAACCAAAGGTTGTAACTGTGCAGAAGCCAACATGCGCGTCGAAGCCTTTGGCTGTAAAGCTGGCACGAATGCCAAATCGTTCTGGACTATCTTCCAGCAAGACATGCCCACCCCCGTCACACTCTCCTCTCCCTTTACGGGAACAACCGTTGCCGAGGGTGACTTCTACCTCTACAACGTGGAGTCGGGTCTGTGGCTTCAGAACAACGACAGCCGCACCAATTTCTGGCACACCTTAGGCGATCTCGGTACGCGCGGCCTTGATTTCACGCTGACCGCCAACGGCGAAGGCTACTACATCTGCGGTAAGCTCACCACGAACAACACGGGCGCAACCATCAACCGCAGCAATATGTATCTCGACACCAATGCCTCGGATGTTTGGACGTTTGAACCTATAACGGTCAACGGCATAACCAATGCCTATAAGATTTACAGTGACGACTTCACTCTTTGCTGCAATAAGATGACGGCGACTTTCCCTGCTTATGGTCTCTTCTCAAAAGGCGGCGGCGATCAATACTATCTGGGTAGTGCCTCAAATCCCGATGCGGAGCATGCCGTATGGCAGATTATTACCAAGCAAGAGCGCCTTGCGAAATTGGCTGAGGCCACAGAAAATAACCCGCTCGATGCCTCATGGCTCGTTCCCACCGCAGACTTCCCCAACAACGACAGCCGCTACGATCTTTGGACTAAGGAGTTTAACGGTGGTGAATTCGGACGCGGACATGACGTGGATGGTAACCTCGGACGCGGCTCAATGATTATTTCAGGCATCAACACCGACTATGCCAATATGTACACCACCATCACTGTGCCCAACGGCCGCTACACCTTGCAGCCACAAGGTTTCTACCGCGACGGCTCGCACAACGAAATCGGTGCGAAGCGAGATGCTGGCGACGAGATGCTGCGTGCGGTCTACTATGCCAACAACGTACAGCAAAACGTCATGTCGATTTGCGACCAGACTCCTAATGCACAAGTTGGCAACTACTACGCTTGGCAGTCGGGCAACTACTGGATTCCCGACAACTCTGACAGACCCGCCGCACAACGTTGCCTGCAACTCGGCATGCCTGACGGTTACGGCTACGTGAACGATCCCATCGAAGTCATCGTCCGCGACGGCCAGCTCACCATCGGTGTGAAGAAAGGCTCGAAATCTGAGGGCGACTGGCTCGTGTTCGACAACTTCAAACTCACCTACTACGGTCCTGTTACCTATCAAACCACACAAGAGAACATCAACCTGACCAACGGCTATGCCACCTATTGCAGCGACCGTGACATGCAGGTAACCACTACTGGTGCCGACGCTTACAAAGTCAGCGCAACATCGGAAGCCGACGGTACAACTAACGCCGTGCTCACCAAGATCGACTACATTCCCGCCTACACTGGCGTGATCATCTTTGGCGAAGGCCTCACCGCTGCCACGCTCGAGAGTGTGGAAACCATCACCACACCTGTCGACGTATCCGACAACTTGCTTCGTTCCTCTATCGTTGCCCACCAGCTCATGGCCGAAGAATTCTATGGTAACCAACAACTCTACAACTACACCCTTGGTGTCAGCGGCAATGATGTCAGCTTCAAGCACAGCTCCGGCTACGGAAAGCTTGCTGCCGGTCGTGCCTATCTGCAGACCCCCATCAACGTGATTGCCGACGGAGGTGGTGCCAAGATAATGATTACCTTCGACGATGCTACGGGAATCGATATCCTGAAGAACGAGCAACTTGACAAGACTTCTGATGCTGTCTATGACCTGCAAGGCCGTCGCATGACTGGCATTTTGAAGCAAGGCATCTATATCGTGAATGGGAAAAAATACATCATCAAATAAAATCCATACAGACTATGACAGCAAAACTAAAATACCAGCAACCGGCCATTAAGAAGTTGCGCAGCATGATAAGCGAACAGCTGCTCATCACCATGTCGTCAGGCTCACAAGACAATGACCAAGCCCTGTCAAAGGGAATGTTCGACGAAGAAGACATCGAAAGCGAACAACAAGGCGGGTGGTATTAACATCCACTCACTGATAACCTTATAAAGCGTGGTTCTCTGCCCTTATACAAGGCGAGAACCACGCTTTTACTGTTCTTTCTATTGAAACTTGCTTAATTTTATATAAAAATATACTCCTTTTGATACGTATATCATAAAAATTTGTAACTTTGCAAGTCGAAAAATTCCTAAATATAAACATTATAAAACGCATGAAAATCAGAAATCTCATTGTGGCAACCTTACTGATGGTTGCCGGATTGGCTCAGGCACAGATGCCGCAGATGCCGCCCGTGCCGCTCGACGATGCCGTACGTATCGGCAAGCTCGACAACGGCCTCACCTATTACATTCGTTACAACAACTGGCCGGAGAACCGTGCCAACTTCTACATTGCCCAGAAGGTGGGCTCCATACAGGAAGAAGAGTCGCAGCGCGGACTGGCTCACTTCCTTGAGCACATGGCCTTCAATGGTTCCGACAACTTCAAGGGCAACAACCTCATCGAGTGGCTACGCTCTATCGGTGTGGAGTTCGGTGGCGACCTGAACGCCTACACAAGCATCGATCGCACGGTCTATAACATCGACAACGTGCCCACCACACGTCAGTCGGCTCTCGACTCATGTCTGCTCATTCTGCGCGACTGGGCCGACGGTCTGACCCTCGATCCCGAGGAGATCGACAAGGAGCGCGGCGTGATCCACGAGGAGTGGCGTCTGCGCACCTCGGCACAAAGCCGTATGTTCGAACGCAATCTGCCCGCACTCTATCCTGGCTCGAAGTATGGCGTGCGCTATCCCATCGGCCTGATGTCGGTCATCGACAACTTCAAGCCGAAAGAGCTGCGCGACTACTATGAGAAGTGGTACCACCCCACAAACCAGGGTATCATCGTCGTGGGCGATGTCGATGTCGACAAGACCGAGGCCAAGATCAAAGAGCTCTTCGGCCCCATCCAGAATCCTGATCCCATCATTCCCGTAATCGACGAGCCCGTGCCCGACACACCCGAACCCATCATCATCGTCGACAAAGACAAGGAGATGACCACCTCAGAGGTTGACCTGATGTTCAAGCACGAGGTATTCCCCGACTCACTTAAGCAGACCATGGCCTTCCCGCTTTATAACTATATGAAGCGTGCCGCCATGACCATGCTCAACAAGCGCTTTACCGAGGCTGCACAGGCTCCCGACTGCCCCTTCGTGTCAGCCTCTGCCTATGACAACAACTATATCTTCGCCAAGACCTGCGATGCCCTTATGCTCGAGGCCTCGCCCAAGTCGCCCGAGCTGATCGAGGCCTCGCTGAAAGCGTTGATGACCGAGGCTCGTCGCGCCAGTGAGCATGGCTTCACCCCCACCGAGTACAGCCGTTTCAAGAGCGACTACCTCAGTGCACTCGAGAAGCAATACTCCAACAAGGACAAGCGCTATAGCAGCCAGTTCGTACAGGAGTGCCTCGGCCACTTCCTCGACAACGAGCCTATGCCCAGCATCGAATTCACCTATCAGCTCATGCAGCAACTCGTGCCCAACATTCCCGTTGAGGCCATTAATGAATACATGAAGGAGTTGGTACCCGAGGCCAACGAGAACACCGTGGTCATCAACTTCAACAACGAGGCCGAGGGTGCCGTTTATCCCACCAACGAGGGTCTGCTCGCAGCCGTCAACGAAGCCCGTCAGGCTACAGTTGAGGCATTCGTCGACAACGTGAAAGACGAACCGCTCATCACGACACTCCCCAAGGCCGGCACTATCAAGAAAGAAGTACGCAACGAGAAGCTCGGCTACACCGAGCTTACCCTCTCCAACGGTGTGCGCGTATTGCTGAAGAAGACCGACTATAAGAAAGACCAGGTCATCCTCAATGGTCGTGGCCCTGGCGGCAGCTCACTCTACGGTCCTGCCGACTACGTGAACGCACAAGTCTTCGACGATGTCATCGGCATCAGCGGACTGAGCAACTTCTCCTCCACCGAGCTTGAGAAGGCTTTGGCTGGCAAGATTGCCAATGCCAACCTGAAGATGACAGAGAAATTCATGACTGCCGATGGCAACTGCACCCCGAAGGATGCTGAGACCATGTTCCAGATGCTCTACCTCTACTTCACCAACATCAACAAAGACGAGAAATCGTTCTCCACGCTGATGAACCAGATGGAGGTACAGCTGAAGAACCGCAGCCTCACTCCCGAGGTGGCACTCCAAGACTCGATTTCCGCCACTATGTATGGGCACAACCCGCGCTTGAAACCGCTCACCGTAGCCGACCTGCCGCAAATCAACTACGACCGCATCCTGCAGATGGCCAAGGAGCGCACCGCAAGTGCCAAGGGCTGGACCTTCCGCATCGTGGGCAACTACGACGAGGAGACCATCCGTCCGCTCATCTGCCAGTATCTCGCCGCCCTGCCCGCAAAGGGTAAGCCCGTGGCAGGAAAGAAGGTGTCGTTCCTACAGAAAGGCCAGATCGACAACGTCTTCAACCGCAAGATGGAGACCCCGAAGGCTTACGCCTGTATGTTCTGGACCAATGAAGACATGCCTTACTCACTTGAGAACAGCATCAAGGCCGACATCGCCGGACAGATTCTCGAAATGATCTACCTAAAGAAAATCCGCGAAGAGGCCAGCGCCGCTTATACGGTCAGTGCCAGAGGTAGCGCGTCAAGAGACGACGACTACAAAAACATCCTCCTTCTGGCCGTCTGCCCCATGAAACCTGAGAAGAAGGACGAGGCCATCAGCATCATGCAAGCCGAGATACCTACACTGGCCGAGAGCTGCGATGCCGAGATGCTGCAGAAGACCAAAGAGCTCATGCTCAAGCAGATCGACGACCAAGCCAAGACCAATTCCTTCTGGGACGGTGTCATCAACATCTTCGACCGCTACGGCATCGACACCTTCACCGACTACAAGCGCATCGTGGAGGCCCAGACCCCCGAGACTATCAGCGCCTTCATCAAAGAGTTTATCAAGGCCGGCAACCGCATCAAGATAGTCATGCTGCCCGAAGAGTAAACAAGAATTTGAAAATAGGAAAAAAGCGGCATGCTACAAATAGCGTGTCGCTTTTTTCGTGATACCGAAAACTATCACTTCCCATTCTTCACTCTTACCCTGAAATATGTTATCTGGTCAATACGCCTTTTTCTTTTTTGTTAAGATGTCTCTTTCCTTAAAAAACATTTTTTTTTGGTGTCCGCTAAAATTTAAACTTGTTAGCCCGGATGTCCTATAGACAAAAGGGATTATCTCTGACTCAGAAAAACGGGGCTTGCAATAAACGGCCTGTCGGACAGATGATATTCGCCCAGTAAGGGCAAAAGCGTTGAGGGTAAATGCTTTTGCCCTTACTGGGCGCAATTTGTGTCCACAATCACCCAGGGCGTTGCCCTGGGCTATGGGTTGTTGGCCTTGCAGGCTGTTTTTTACCGGACAGCAATAACATTTTTTAAGGAATGGAGGATTCATTTTAACACGAAATTTGAAGATTTTTCGATCAGAAAACTTGTGGATGCGAATTTTTCACGTACGCGTGTGCAATTTTTCAACCCCATCTCCTGCCCTGCAAATAGAGGGAGAATGTGGTGGCACGTCATGCTGCGTGGGCCAAGTGTGCAAGTTTTATTTTGCGAAAGCTATATGTCTCACTTCCGAAAGCTAAGCTTTCGCCATGCGAAAGACCGTCTTTCGGAGGGTAAAACACGGTCTTTCGCAACCCGAAACATACATGTTTGGCAAAAGAAAACAACGAATTTAACGAATAAAATGAATGAGACGAGTGTAAAAACAGCATTTTCGCGCTCTAAAATGAAGGTCAAAGTCGACAAAAACCATTAACATTTCCTCCTTGGATTTAAGACAAATTAACGGGAAAGACAGATTAACAGATTAACAGATTCGCGTTGGCTTTTCGCTCACTTAATCGTAACTTTAGATAACTTACTCCAACTCGGCATAAAAAATAAACGAGATTTATTTTGTTCTACACTCGTTTTTCCGTAACTTTGCACCCTCAAAACAAAAAGATTAATTTTAAGGAATAGAACTATGTCATATCTTTTCACCTCAGAATCAGTATCGGAGGGCCATCCCGACAAAGTGGCCGACCAGATTAGCGACGCGCTGCTCGACCAGTTTCTGGTCTACGACCCGCAGGCCCGCACGGCCATCGAGTCGTTTGTCACCACCGGTCAGGTGGTCATCATGGGCGAGGTGCATTCAAACGTCTATATCGACCTGCCCACTATTGCCCGCAATACCATCAATAAGATTGGCTACACCAAGTCGGAATACCAGTTCGATGGCAACTCGTGCGGCATTCTCACCGCCATCCACGAGCAAAGCGAGGACATCAATCGCGGTGTCGACCGCACAGAGGAAGACAATCAGGGTGCCGGCGACCAGGGCATGATGTTCGGCTACGCCGTGAACGAGACGGAGACCTACATGCCCGTGTCGCTCTATCTGGCCCACCTGCTCGTCGAGAAACTGGCCGCCATACGCCGTGAGGGAAAGGAGATGACCTACCTGCGCCCCGACTCGAAGAGTCAGGTCACCGTGCAATACAGCGACGAGGGCGTGCCCGAGCGCATCGACACCATCGTTGTATCTACTCAGCACGATGAGTTCGACGACGACGAGCCCATGCTCGCACGCATCAAGGACGACGTGATCAACATCCTCATTCCCCGTGTGAAGCGCCGCATCCACTCGCAGCAGGTGCTCGACCTCTTCGGCTTCGACATCAAATACTATGTCAACCCGACAGGCAAGTTCGTCATCGGAGGTCCACATGGCGACACCGGACTGACAGGGCGAAAGATTATCGTCGACACCTACGGCGGTAAGGGAGCCCACGGCGGCGGGGCCTTCTCAGGAAAAGACTCCTCGAAGGTTGACCGCTCGGCAGCCTATGCCGCACGCTGGATTGCCAAGAACATGGTGGCTGCAGGCGTCAGCGACGAGATGCTCGTTCAGGTGAGCTATGCCATCGGCGTGGCCCAGCCCATGAACATCTACGTGAACACCTACGGGCGCAGTCATGTGAACATGACCGACAGCGAGATTGCCGACCGCATAGGCCAGCTCTTCGACTTGCGGCCCAAGGCCATCGAACGACAGCTCAAGCTGCGCCAGCCGATGTATCTCGAAACCGCCGCCTACGGTCACATGGGCCGGAAAAACGAGATTGTGAAAAAGACGTTTACCAGCCATTACCACGAAACGAAAACCGTCGACGTGGAACTCTTCACATGGGAGAAACTCGACCGCGTGGACGACATTAAAAAAGCATTCGGACTTTGACACTACAACAGACCGACACCCTCCAACACCACGAAACGCCTGCGTCAGCACCAAAGCCGCAGGCCGTTTCGTCTGCCGCTCAGCCGACCCCTGCGCAGGTGGTAAGCTGGTTGCCTAAAGACGCCACACCCGCACAGCAAGACTCGGCCATACAGGCACACATCAAGCCCGAACCCATCAACTGGAGCACACAACCCGACACCCTCCACCTGCCCGGTCACCCCAAACCGAAAACTCAAGCCGACATCGTGTTCCAAAGACTCGGCTCAAACACCTTTATCGAGAGTCTTCCCTACTACCGCCCAGGGGTAAAAGGCGGGCAGCCAGGCGTTGCCGGCGACCCCATTCCCTACAACATTGCCAACGACAACATCATCACCAGCATACTCTTCCTCTGCTTCGTGGCGGCCATCATCGGCTTCTCGCGCTCATCGCGCTTCATCGTAAGACAAGCCAAAAGCATCTTCCGCCAACCAAGCGAGAATACCACAGAAATCACCGAGACAGCTGAGGAGCTACGCTTTCAGTTCTTCTTCGTGCTACAAACCTGTCTACTTGGCGCACTCATCGCCTTCCTCAGCATGCGTACAGAACTGGCCGACTCTTTTACCACCGACCAGCACCTCGCCATCGCCGTCTTCTTCACCATCATACTGGTCTATTTTCTGATTAAGGCCGCAGCCTACCAACTCACAGGATGGGTGTTCTTCGACAAGAAACAAACCCGACAATGGATGAAGTTCATGCTCTTCTCCATATCAACCGAAGGAGTGATGCTCTATCCACTCGTGATGCTCGACGCCTATTTCAATCTTTCCATCAACACGACGCTTACCTGTGTGGCTATCATCGTCGTTCTGTTCAAAATATTGGCTTTTTACAAGGCCTTTTTAATCTTTTTCAGCCAAAAAAGCATTTATCTGCAATTTTTTTTGTACTTTTGTGCCCTCGAAATCGTACCCCTCATCGCAGTACTTGCATGTCTGGTCATTTCGGGCAGCTATTTCTCGTAAAATAACATAGCAGAAAACTATAATGATACAGAAGATTTTAATTTCTCAACCCAAGCCATCGAGTGAGAAATCGCACTACTACGACATTGCCGCGAAACACAATGTAGAACTCGTATTCCGTCCCTTCATCAAGGTAGAAGGCATCACCGCACGCGAATTCCGTCAGCAGCACATCAATATTCTCGACTACACCGCAGTTGTCTTCACCTCGCGCCACGCCATCGACAACTATTTCAGTCTGGCTAAGGAGATGCGCGTCACCATTCCTGAGAGCATGAAATACTTCTGCGTCACCGAAACTGTCTCGCTATATATCCAGAAATACGTGCAATACCGCAAGCGTAAAGTGTTTTTCGGCACAACGGGAAAAATCGATGACCTGCTCCCGCAAATGGTAAAGCACAAGAACGAGAAATACCTTGTTCCGCAAAGCAACGTTCATAACGACGCCATCAAGCAACTGCTCGACTCGAAAAAACTGCAGCACACTGAATGTGTGATGTATCGCACCGTGAGCAATGATTTTACCGAGGAGGAAATCAAGGCATTCGACTACGACATGCTCGTCTTCTTCAGTCCTACCGGCATACAGGCGCTCACCAAGAATTTCCCCGACTTCAAACAAGACAAGATTCGCATTGCCACCTTCGGTCCTACCACCGCGAAAGCCGTAATCGACGCGGGGTTGCGCCTCGACCTGCAGGCTCCCTCTGAGAAATGTCCATCCATGACGAGCGCACTCGACGACTATCTGACAAAAGAGAAAAAAGGAAAGTAAAGAGTGGAGAATGCATTGAGAAAAGAAGAGCGACTCTGCAGTCAGAAACTCATCGACGACCTCTTCAATAGCGGAAAAAACCACTCTCTGTCGGCATTCCCCGTCAGATCCGTTTATATGCTAGTCCCACAAACCGATAATGCCAAAGCGAAAATCCTGATTAGCGTTCCCAAACGACGGTTCAAGCAAGCCGTCAAACGCAACCGCATCAAACGGCAACTGCGCGAGGCCTATCGGAGAAACAAGCACCTGCTCTTCAAAACCGACAATCTCACAGAGCAGACTCTGCTCATCGCGTTCATCTGGATAAGCGACCAACTCGCCACCACGACCGACGTAGAACAATGCATGAGAAAGATTCTGCAACGAATCAATGAAAAGCTATGAACACCCTGAAGCGAGTTCTGCATGCGCTGTCGAAAGCCACAGCATGGGTGCTGCTGCTTCCCATCCGGTTCTATCAACACTGCATCAGCCCCCTCACCCCACCCTCCTGCCGATTCACCCCCACATGCTCAGAATATGCGCGGCAGGCCATCGCTAAATACGGACCTATAAAGGGTCTCTGGCTCGCCACCCGCCGCATACTGCGTTGCCATCCTTGGGGAGGCTCAGGCTACGACCCAGTGCCATAATTGAAGATAACGAGAGATACTAGAATAACTAGTGCAACTAGTATGACTAGAAATACTAGTACAACTAGCAAAAAAAAAAGAAAACCGAGAAAAAGAATAAAAGAAAAAAATAAGAAAAGAGACTATGAGAAAGAATTTTGTAGAAGAACTGCGCTGGCGCGGCATGCTCGCCCAAATCATGCCCGGTACGGAAGAACTGCTCCAGCGCGAGATGGTCACCGCCTACCTCGGCACCGACCCCACTGCCGACTCACTTCACATAGGGCATCTCTGCGGCATCATGATGCTTCGCCACCTGCAACGCTGCGGCCATAAGCCTATCATCCTCGTAGGCGGAGCCACTGGTATGATTGGCGACCCCAGCGGGAAGAGCCAGGAACGCAACCTGCTCAACGACGAAACCCTGCGCCACAATCAGGAGTGCATCAAGGCCCAAGTAGCCAAGTTCCTCGATTTCACCCCCTCCGACTCCCCCGAAGGAGGAGAGGACAATCGGGCTGAGATGGTGAACAACTATGACTGGATGAAGGACTTTACCTTCCTCGACTTCGCACGCGAGGTGGGCAAACACATCACCGTGAACTACATGATGGCTAAGGACAGCGTGCAGCAGCGACTTAATGGCACCGCACGCGATGGTCTCTCCTTCACCGAGTTCACCTACCAGCTTCTGCAAGGCTATGACTTCCTCTGGCTCTATCAGCACAAAGGCGTGAAGCTCCAACTCGGCGGCAACGACCAGTGGGGCAACATGACCACCGGTACCGAACTCATTCGCCGCACACTGGGTAACGAGCACGAGGCCTTCGCACTTACCTGTCCGCTCATCACCAAGAGCGACGGTAAGAAATTCGGCAAGACCGAGAGCGGAAACATCTGGCTCGACCCCAAGCGTACCACACCCTACCGCTTCTATCAGTTCTGGCTCAACGTCAGTGATGACGATGCTGAGCGCTACATCAAAATCTTCACCTCGCTGGAGAAAGATGTCATCGACGCCCTCGTAGAGGAGCACCACCAAGACCCAGGCCGTCGCACACTACAGCGCCGCTTGGCAGAAGAGGTGACAACGATGGTACACTCACGCGAAGCCCTCGATGCCGCCATCGAAGCCTCCAACATTCTCTTCGGCAAAGCCACGAAAGAGGCGCTCGAACGGATTGATGAGCAGACACTGCTCGATGTGTTCGACGGCGTGCCCCATTACGACATCAGCCGCGACCAGCTCGGTCAGCCAGCCATCGAACTGTTCACGCAAGCTGCACCTGTCTTCCCCTCGAAGGGTGAGATGAGAAAAATGGTACAAGGTGGCGGTGTGAGTCTGAACAAGGAGAAACTTACCGACCAGAACCGTCCCATCACAGCTGACGACCTCATCGACGGCAAGTATCTCTTAGCCCAGAAAGGCAAGAAAAACTACTATCTCCTTACCGTTAAGTAGGATAAAGAGCTGTTTTGCTTCCCCGTAGGCAATATTTCGTATTCCCAAAGACCGTCTTTCGCAGAAAACTCTCTAAAGAATTTCTTCCGAAAGACGGTCTTTTGAAATACATTCAAAAAAAGTTGTCTATCTTACCACTATTCGTTTTCCGTCTATAATATATACTCCGGGTGACAGGTGATGGGTGATGGGTGATGAAGTGCTCTCTTGACTCTTGCCCCATGCTCCTTGCTCCTTTACAATTCTTCCCTGCAGATCGTAGATGTATCCACTTCTCTCGCCTTTTGGAGAGAGGTCAGATGCAATGTCGATGCCCGTGGCATCCTCACCTTCACCTCTCATTGTTTCCCCATCCAATGACTGCCCGAGATATTCAGCGCTGAAAGTCTCGCGGAACACATCGACTGTGATGCGGTAGAAGCCGTCGCGGTTAATCTGCCACTTTGTGTCATCACCACCAGTACGCAGACAAGTGGAGTTCTGCGGTAGCTCGTCTTGCTTGTAAGGATGCAGATGTTTAGGATCCCAAGCATTCTGCCCCATGAACTTGAAGCGCTGCGGCTCAACATTCTCCGAGCGGTTCTTCAACTCACCCGTCCATGTATAGGTGCACCGCTCACCCTCCACTCGCTCAAGGGGCAGCATGACATGAGCTTTCCATCCGCACTCTACGGCTCCGCCCACAATAAAGAGCTCGTCCCAGGAATCGAACAGCTCGCCCGTAAGTTTCATCGCAGAGAGGTCTACTGTAAAACGGTAACGGTCTTCGGCAAACGTCACCACCCATCCGGGCATTTCGGCATTGGCGATTTGGGTGAAAGGTATGCCGTTGTTCACAATATAGGCATCGGGATAACGTGGTACAAGATATTTCGTATTGTCCACGGGGGTTTCAGTGTCCATAATTCTCACCTCACCTGGCAGCAACGAGCCGGCAAACTTAAAAATCTGCTGCCCCGGAACTTTCACCAGTTGCTGTGTGCCACCCGGCACTCCAGAACCCGTAATCCAGAGGTTGGCCTGCGCGTGTACCTCGCTCATGAAGAGTGAAGCATGAAGCGTGAAGAATATGATGAAGAGGGATAGTGATGTCTTTTTCATTTCACGATGATTTTTTTTGTTTGGGTGTGTTTGCCATTTGGCGATTTGACGATATAAGTACCCTTTGGCAGAGATGAGAGATGAGAAGTACGGCCTTGCAAGTCGTAAACGGATGGGGAACGAGAGATGAGGGATGACGGCTCTTGCTCCGTGATTTCTATTCCTGTGGCGGTGCGTCTCAGCTCAACGATGATTTCCTCATCGCATGAGGTCTTGGACAGACGTACCGTCAGCGTTTTGGCAGTTTCATCGTAAACCCAGTCGTCAACGGGGTCACCGTTGAGCAATACCGCATAGGGTTCTTCCTCTTCGCCGAGGAATGCTATTCGCCATGCACGCTCGTCGATGATATTGGGATAGCGTCCCACACGCGGCTTGATGGTCAGCACAACATGCTCGGCCGTGCGGGTCTGAGTAAACTCTGTTGTGGCGCACTGTCCTGTCTTATAGCCTTCGCTATCGCCGTCGTCCTCATAGACCTGTCCTCTGCCGTCATCGCCAGGCACTACTTGCAGGATGAGCGAGTCGGGCTCTGATTTCAGGTTGTCTACATCGGGATATTGGGGGATGATGGCGCCAGCACGATAGTAGTAAGGAATCTCAGCAGTTGTGAAATAGCCGGTCTGCCGGCTGTTACCTTCCACTATTTTGTTGCGGCACACGTCGAACCACTGGCCTTCGGGCAGCCAGATGTCTCGCTTAGCGCGACCCTGTCCGTCGGTCTCGCTCACGACAGGTGCCACGAGAATGTCGTTACCGAAGAAATACTGATTCTGTATCTCATAGGCGAGGTTCTCTTCCGGATACTCATAGTAGAGCGGGCGACAAATCGACACGCCCGTGTCGTAAGCCTCGCGCGCAGCAGTGTAGATATAGGGTGCGAGTCTATAGCGCAGGTTTACGGCCTCAAGCATCAACGGGAAGTTGTCGAATTTCCAGATGCGCCGCTCAGCCTCTGCCTGACTGGCTCCGTGGGTACGGAAGATTGGAGAAAATACACCATATTGCAGCCAGCGCAGATAGAGCTCGGGATCAACCTGAGGTTGTCCCTCATGCTGGAGATGCGCACCAAGATCGTGTCCCCAGTAGCCGAAACACACATTCGAGGCTGTAGCGGTGAAATAGGGTTCGAAGGCGAGTGTGCCGAAGGTCTGATAAGTGTCACCAGAGAAACCGATGGGATAGCGGTGGCTGCCTAAGCCACCCCAACGATGGAAGATGGCGGGACGACGGTCAGTGCGGTTCTGCTTCATGTCGTTGTAGAAAACGTGGTTCAGCCAGAAGGTCTGTCCAAGCGTGGTGTAGGTTGGGTTGAGCAAGTCTTGCTGCCAGTCTATCCACCAGAAGTCCACGCCCTCACTCTCACGTTCGCGGATGATATGACTGAAGAGCGACCGGTAGAACGTGGGGTTCTCCAACTGCCACGGCACATTGGTGGCCGACGCATCCATCCCCATGTCGTCACGTATCTCGCTGAAATGGTCCTCATGACTACTCACCCCATCAGCGGGATGGAGGTTGAGCGCCACTTTCACTTCCTTACTGTGCATCCACGTAATCAGTCCCGAGGGATTGGGGATGAGCTGACGGTTCCATGTCCAACCCGTCCAACCATCCTTGTGCCAGTCCATATCGAAAATCATCACATCGAGCGGAATGTCGTAGCGTTTCATCTCGGTGACAAGGTTGCGGAAATCGGTTGTACTATAACGCTGATATTTGCTGTACCAGTAACCGAGCATATAATGCGGCGGCATGGGTTGCCGTCCGGCGATCTTTACAAAGTCGGCCAGTGCTCCCTTATAGTCGTGACCATAGCCCATGAAATACCAGTCGTAGGCATTCCTGTCCACAGGCTCGGCCACCCAAGGGATACCGTCCACCTCATCGCCGAAGGCATAGGTGGTACTACCGTCGCCACGTTTCGCGGCTGGTGACTCGTCGATAACGGCCCAGCCGTCGCGCGAGAGTATTCCGTTTTCCATTGCCGGACGATGACTGTCACCCATAGCTCCGTCGAGCGTACGGGCAGTGCCCTTCAGGTTAAAGGCATCGTCCTTGCCCGGATACCAGAGCACCTGCCGCCCGTTCATATTGAACGTGATACTCAACACAGCGTCAGTGTGTTGTGTGGGACGGGGGATATTACCAATCTTATACTTCAACTGCAATTCCTCGGTGGTAATATACAGATATCCGTCGCGCTCCTCTTGAGTGAACGCGGGTACGGGCAGACGACGGTTTACCACGGCAAACGTGGCACGGTCTTCAAACTTCCTGCTTGCGCTGTACTGTATGCGAATCATTCGCGGGGTGAGCACCGTGAACCTCACTCGGTCTGACTGCACTACCGCAGCCTCGTCGGCCAACGGGTTCTCTTGAGCCGAAATGCTACCTCCAAATAGCAAAAACAGCGTTAAAAGAAAAAATGTAAATGGCTTCATATCTGCAAAAGTACAAAATAATTGGTAATTGGCAATTGATTATTGATATTTTTTCGTAACTTTGCAGTCGGAAATTTCAAACTCTTTAAAATAATAAGCTTATTATGAAAATTCAAAAAATTCATGCAAGAGAGATTTTGGATTCACGTGGTAATCCTACAGTTGAAGTTGAGGTAACGCTCGAAAACGGCATCATGGGTCGTGCAGCCGTTCCCTCTGGAGCATCGACGGGTGAGAACGAAGCCCTCGAACTTCGTGACGGCGACAAGGGCCGCTACCTTGGCAAGGGTGTGTTGAAGGCTGTTGAGAACGTGAACAACGTCATCGCTCCTGCTCTCGTAGGTGAGTGTGTTTTCGGCCAGCGTGCCATCGACTACAAGATGCTCGCCCTCGACGGAACGCCCACCAAGTCGAAGCTCGGTGCCAATGCTATTCTTGGCGTGAGCCTCGCTACCGCTCAGGCTGCTGCTCAAGCTCTGAACATTCCTCTGTATCGCTACATCGGTGGTGCTAATGCCTACACGCTGCCCGTTCCGATGATGAACATCGTCAACGGTGGTGCCCACTCGGCTGCCCCCATCGCATTCCAGGAGTTCATGATTCGTCCGGTAGGTGCTGCCAACGAGCGCGAAGCTATCCGCATGGGTGCTGAGGTATTCCACAACCTGGCTAAGCTGCTCAAGGCTCGCGGCCTCTCTACGGCTGTAGGCGACGAAGGTGGCTATGCTCCTAACTTCGACGGCATCGAGGATGCTCTCGACACTATCGTTGAGGCTATCAAGAAAGCCGGTTACGAGCCGGGCAAGGACGTGAAGATTGCCATGGATTGCGCCGCATCGGAGTTCGCAGTACAGGAGAACGGCGAGTGGTTCTACGACTACCGTGCGCTGAAGAACGGCACACCGAAGGATCCCAACGGCAAGAAGCTCTCTGCCGAAGAGCAGATCGCTTATCTCGAAGAGCTCATCACGAAGTATCCTATCGACTCCATCGAGGACGGTCTCGACGAGAACGACTGGGACAACTGGGTGAAGCTGACCGCTCGCATCGGCGACCGCTGCCAGCTCGTGGGCGACGACCTCTTCGTCACCAACACCAAGTTCCTTGAGAAGGGCATCAAGATGGGTGCTGCCAACTCTATTCTCATCAAGGTGAACCAGATTGGCTCGCTCACTGAGACGCTCGAGGCCATCGAGATGGCTCACCGTCATGGCTACACCACCGTCACCTCTCACCGTTCGGGCGAGACCGAGGACACGACGATTGCCGACATCGCAGTTGCCACCAACTCGGGTCAGATCAAGACCGGTTCGCTCAGCCGCACCGACCGCATGGCCAAGTACAACCAGCTCATCCGCATCGAGGAGCAGCTCGGCGACGTGGCTCGCTATGGCTACACAAAGCTGAAGTAAACGCAAACAATAACGTTTATTAACAGAAATGGGAGGTTGAAATGTTAATTTCAATCTCCTTTCTTTTTGCCATTCTACGACAGGGAAAACCGATTTTCCGACTCTTTCATCACCTTTTCACTGATCACTTTTCGCTTATCACTTCCGAAAGGTATATGTTTCGCATCGCGAAACGTGGTCTTTCATACTCTAAAAGACCGTCTTTCGGACTGCCAAAGCTTAGCTCTCGCAAGCGAGAGATATACCTTTCGGAAACGAAAAGTGAAGAACGAAGGGTAAAATGTCAACTAATGACCTGAGACTCAGCGAGATAACAATATCGCAAAAAACGGGTGGTTTTTCGCGGCAGTTATAAGTATTGGCGAAAAACCACCCGTCTTTGTGTTAAAACCTTACGGGTTGACTCTTAATTTAAATTAAAACACACTTACTTCAACCTTCTGGCCTTCACCCCTTCGAAGGTCATCTTCACGGGACGGATTGTGCCGTCTTTCTCGAAGTAGAGTCGGTCGATGCAGGTCACACGATGGTCGCGGCCAGTATCGCCGAGCGGCCGACGATGATAGACGATATAGTATTCGTCACGCCCTTTTCCCTTGATGACGGAGTGATGGCCTGCGCCGGTGGCCACGTCGGAATCTTGCTGCAGTATCTTGCCTACACGCTTAAACGGACCGAAAGGCGAGTCGCTCATAGCGTAGGCCACGCAATAGTCGGGACCGCCCCAGCCACCTTCACTCCACATGAAATAGTACTTGCCCTTACGTTTGAGCATGAACGGCCCCTCGACATAGTTCTCGGGAGTCACCTCTTTATACATCGTACCGTCGGGGAAAGGACGCAGGCTCAGCAAGTCGGCCGACAGACGCACGATGTTGCAGTGTCCCCAGCCGCCGTAGTACATGTAGTATTCGCCCGCATCCTTGTCGTGGAAGACAAACTGGTCGATGGGTTGTGCGCCATTCACGATGTCTTGAATGAGCGGATGACCCAACGCGTCACGGTAAGGGCCTTCAGGCTTATCGCTCACGGCTACGCCGATGCCACCCACCTCACCTTGGTGAACGTCGTTGGCGCCAAAAAAGAGATAGTACCGACCATTGGCCTGCAATACGGCGGGAGCCCACATGGCCTGCCAGGCCCAGCGGATTTCATTGTTGGTCAGCACATTCGGATGCTTCGTCCATTTCACAAGGTCTGTCGAGGAGAACGCATCAAAGTGCAACTGCTTGCCATATTCGTCTGAATAGGTGGGAAACACCCAGTAGCGGTCGCCATAGACCGTCCCCTCAGGGTCGGCATACCAGCCCTCGAAAATCGGATTGCCACTGGTTTTCTTCGTTTCTTTGCTTTGTGCTGAGGCTGCCAGCATCATGGCAAAAAGCGCAAATGCGATTGTTGAAATTCTTTTCATCATGTTATTGTTTTTTATTTGTCTTATTCTTTTATTCCCATTTCCTTCATGGTGTCGATAATGCTTTTCAGATTCGGAGCGCGATCATAGTAGGTCTCCTCACTAATGATGCTGATCTGTTCATTCTTGTAAAGCACACGGGATAGAAAACTGAGCATCTCGGCACGGGCATCCTTATTGTTGTAAATGAGGGCGATGACATGGTCGACGCCAGTGAATGAGCGGAAAAGGCATGGCACTTGCTGCTCGAGCAGGCTGGGGATAAAATGCGCGGGACCAAAGGCTCCGCCACCACCCATGCGCATGTCGGCATAGGGCACGAATTGGTCTGCCGTACCATGATAGGCCAGGAACGGACACGGACGATGCTTCCATGCGACATCCTCCTCGCCCTCCTTCCATATACCACCCGCACAGGAGATGACGGCAGCATAGTTGAAACCTTCTGGCACCATGGCTGTTGCCAAAGGATGATCGTTGGCAAGCAGGTACTCAGCCACACATGAGTTAATCGCTCCGGCACTGCAGCCACAGATGACGATGCGTGAGGTGTCGGCCTGCAACCGTTCGGCCTGACTGATGACGTAGGTTGTGGCGCTATAGAGATCTTCCACACCCATGCGGATAGCGTTGGCGTATGCCTGCCCAAAGGTTTCTGGACTAATAGTACCACCGCTTTCCTTGAATTTCTTGATTCCCAACCGATAGTCGATGCCTACGGCTATGTAACCATGTCGGGCAAAATCTTCGAGGAACTCCTTCCCGTCTTTACGCGTACCAAATTCCCACGAGCCACCGAAAGAGAAAATGACAACAGGTTTTTTCCCTTCACTCCCTTCAGATAGGGCCGAGGAAACCTCATAAACATCGAGCAACATCGGTTGTCCGTCTTTCTCTGCATATTGACAGGTCTCCACCCGCAAGCTGTCAGCAGCATGGGCTGTCAGCATGAGCAGTAATGTGATTGTAAATGTTATAAAGCGTTTCATAAAATGTTGAAATATTGAAATGTTGAAAACTATGAACTATGAACTATGGACTATGAACTATGAACTATGGACTATAAAAGCCCCTCCACATATTCGTAGAGCTTACGGTAGAACCGATGCCGTGTGAGTGTGGCAGGGTCACCAATGATGATGAGTTTCATGCGGGCACGAGTGATGGCCACATTCATGCGCCTCAAATCGCGCAGGAAACCAATCTGTCCGTCATCGTTAGACCGCACGAGCGAGATGAGAACGATGTCGCGCTCCTGACCTTGGAACCCGTCGACGGTGTTCACCGAGAGGAGTTGTCGGTAAGGCTTGAAGAATGCCCGCTTTTTGATGAGCTGGCGCAGATACTGCACCTGTGCGCGGTAGGGCGAGATGATGCCCACGTCGATATGCTCGTCGAGGATTCGCGCCTTGCCTATCTTGGTGAAATACTGCTCCAGCGTCAGCAAGGTAAGTTCGGCCTCTGGTTTGTTTATTCGTCCAAAGGAAGAACCGACAAATCGCTCAGTCTCTGCATCTGTGGCAATCCACACCATCGGCACGTCGTAGTCGAGAATGCTGCGATGCCGGACGAGCGGCGAGCTTTCCACCATACCGTCATAAAACCAGTCGGAGGAGAAACGCATGATTTCCTCATTCATACGGTATTGCACGCGCAACAATGTCACCACCTCGGGCTTTTGGTTGACAATACGCTCCATGAGTGTCACACCAAGCCCGCCTTTCAATGCGGCTACCGACTTCACTGTAGGCGGTAGCTGGCAATGATCGCCAGCCAGAACGACGCGAGAGCAGCGGCGCAGGGGAATCCAACAGGCAGCTTCGAGAGCTTGGGCAGCCTCGTCTATGAAGAGCGTGTTGAACTTCATACCCTCCAACAACCGGTGACCCGAACTGACAAGCGTAGAGGCGATGACACGTGCCTCGCCGAAGAGTTGCGCCTGTATGCGAATTTCCAACTCGGCAGCCCGCCCCTTCAGACTCTCCAACTTTTGGTGATAACGCTCATCGGATCGCCGCCGACGTGATCGTAATTCGCGAATAGCCTTTCTGATGGCCCATAGCTGCGGATAGTCGGGATGGCTCTCGAACCGCCGCTCGTAGGTGAACGAGAGCATCTTATCGTTCACACGAGTAGGATTGCCGATGCGCAACACATTAATGCCACGGTCTACGAGCTGTTCCGAAATCCAGTCGACCGCCATGTTGCTCTGCGCACATACCATCACCTGAGCCTCGCGGCGCAGTGTTTCATTGATGGCCTCGACGAGCGTAGTGGTCTTACCCGTGCCCGGAGGTCCATGCACCACGGCCACATCCTTCGCCCTGAGCACACTATTGACAGCCTGTTCTTGTGTAGGGTTGAGCCACGGAAAGCGTATCGGCTCGAAAGTATACCACTCCGCTGGCTGCCGGCTGTAGAACAAGTCGCGCAAATAGGCCAGACGGTTGCCTTTGGCACGGATGACACGGTCGAGCGCATCGAACATAGTGCGGTAGCTGGTCTCATCGAACGACAACTGCACGGCCAACTGTTCCACAGCCATCAAATCGGCAACAGGAAATTTCTCGCTCACCACAACGACCATCCTGTCGCCATCAACGAACGAGACCGTAGCCGAGCCTATCCCCGACCTCTCCCGAAGAGAAGAGAGCGTCTCGGCCTTAAGACAGAAATTCACCGTCTTGCCAAACTCAAAATGGTGCTCAATGTCGGTGTCCTCCGTACGGAAAATCTCCACACAGCGCTGATTGAGCGAATTGTAATAAGTGCGCCCCACCGTTACAGGATACCATGCGTCGCCACGCTTTACCCGCCGCTCCAGACCCATCTCCTCGGTCTGCAAACGGTAAGCCTCCTTCTCAGCGGCATACTCCATTTGGAGCAGCAACCGCTGTTCCTGTAGCGACTGTATGGCTGACTTCATTTTAAGTGCAAAGATACAAAAAAATCATAGTTCATAGTTCATAGTTCATAATTATTTTGTATTTTTGCAGTCAATGAACGACATCAAACTGGAAAATCTCGTCATTGGCTACGGGCAACGCGGAAAAAGTCGGAAAACACTCGGAAAACCATTCACCCTGACCATTGAGAATAGAGAACTGACCTGCCTCGTCGGGGCCAACGGCGTGGGAAAGTCCACTCTGCTGCGCACCATTGCAGGACTCCAGCCGCCTCTATCTGGCACCGTCACCATTAACGGAGAGACCATCGGCAGCCTATCACCCGACCGCCGCGCAAAGACCGTCAGCATCGTGCTCACCCGTCAGCCCGATAATGCCAGCCTCACCGTGAGCGAGGTGGTGGCGTTGGGTCGTATGCCCTATACTAATTTTTGGGGAACGCTGACCGAAGAAGACCATCGCCATGTAGAAGAAGCCATGCGACTGACAGGAGTCCTTCATCTGGCCCAAAAGAAGCTCGCCCACCTAAGCGACGGCGAGCGACAGAAAGTCATGATAGCCCGAGCCATTGCCCAGCAGACACCCGTCATCCTCTTAGACGAGCCCACCGCCTTCCTCGACTATCCCTCAAAACAGAGCGTTTTCAACCTGCTTGCCAGCCTCGCCCACGACAACCACAAAACCATCCTCCTCACCACCCACGACCTCGAACTGGCCTCCCGCTATGCCGACAGGCTCTGTCTCTTCACGCCCGATACCTTTTGTATAGGTAACCCAGAAGATATCACAAAATCATCCCCCTTCAAGCAATTCATAAAGAAGACTTAACCGAAGGTCGTATTTACAGTGGCGCAATAAAAAACGGGACCGAAGTCCCGAGTGGAGGTTCGAGCCGCACACAAGGTACTGACTCATACCTCTGCAAAAGTACAAATTTATTTTCAAACAACAAACAAAACATGAAAAGAATCATCATCTACTTCAAAAATAGGTGAATACAGATGACTTTACCCTAAATAAATTCTGTTTTACAAATAAGGTAAAGGTAGGAAGTTTTTGGGCTAATAGCAAGAAAATCAGGCAAAAAATGATATTTTTACCTGATTTCTAACTTTTTGTCTTTTTGTTTAACTTATCGACTTTCTTCCTAATAAAGATGATATCACTTCTCGGTGTAAATGACTTGTATGAGGGTTTGGCCGACGGCTTGGAGAGTGGAGCGGTCTATGTGTTCCATCGTGTCGTTGATGGTGTGCCATGTGGGACCGAAGGAGCTGGTGGGGCAGTTGGGATAGTAGGGAATGATATCGATGGTGGGGATTTCGGCAAACTGATTGACGGGCACGTGGTCGTCGGTGACCATTCCACCGTCCTTTCGCGGGAAGAAACTGCCATAGCCCGCCTGTCGTGCTGCTCGCCATACACGTTTCAACACTTCGGGGGCATACTGCTTGCTGTTGCCTTCATGATAGAACTGAGCTCCTTCGCCGCCTACCATATCAAGAAGTATACCGTAGGAGGGTTTAGCGTTATCGTTAGCGTAGTTTCTGGCCCAGTATTGTGCACCGAGGGCCCAGGTGTCGGTGCTACCCGTCTGGTCCTCTTCCCATTGCGGTGTACCCCAGTCCTCAGCATCGAAGCAAACGAAGTCGATGCCGATGGAGGGTTGTTGAGAGTTGGGTGTTGAGAGTTGGGTGTTGAGGAGTCGAGCGAGTTCGAGCATGACCGCCACACCCGATGCGCCATCGTTGGCAGCCATGACGGGTTTCTTCCAATTGAGCGAGTCGGGGTCGTTGTCAGCCCATGGCCGGCTGTCCCAGTGGGTGCAGATGAGAATGCGCTTCTGCGCCTCGGGGTTATGGCGCGCGATGATATTGGTAGCATGAAGCGTAGTACCGTCGTACCCGTTGACGTCTACCTTCTGCTGTTCCACGGTACAGCCGAACTGCCGGAATCTCGCGGCTATCCACTCGCCACATTTCTCGTGAGCCTCGCTGTTCATGGTTCGTGGTCCGAAGGCGCATTGAGCCTCACAGTAGGCATAGGCGGAGTCGGCCAGAAACTGCGGACCTACAGGTTCCACCTTGTCAAGGTCATCGGTGTTGGGAGAGACGGGTGTTGGGTGTTGGGTATTGAACAGGTATAAACCTGCGGCAACCGCTGCTATTGCTGCTATGGAAAGCATGATGAGATGAGATTTTTTCATTTTTTAGACAGAACTTATAGGGCTCTTATAGGTACTTATAGGATGTATTGGGACATATAGGTTTACTGGCGACTTTTCTGTACGGTGGTCATTACCCGCAGCCAGTTGCCTCCCCATATTTTCTGGATGTCGCGCTCGGAGTATTTGCGTCGCAGCAAGTGGAGCGTGAAGTTGATGGCCTCGCTGGAGTCGTTAAAGCCTGTGACACCACCGTCGCCGTCGAAGTCGGTGCCGATGCCCACGTGGTCGATGCCCATGACGGAGACAGCATGCTCGAGATGGGCGATGGCATCGAGAACGGAAGCCTCACCGAAGCCTCCCTCCAGCCCCCTCCCACCGGATGGGGAGAGTTTACTGCGGAGGAAACCTGGGTAGAGGGTTATCTGCATCACACCACCCTGCCGTGCGAGGAGGCGCATCTGATCGTCGGTAAGGTTTCGCGGATGGTCACAGAGCGCACGACAATTGGAGTGGCTGCACACGATGGGTGTAGAGGAGATGTCTGCTGCATCGTAGAACGATTTCTCAGCGGCATGGCTGAGGTCGACCATGATGCCCAGCCGGTTCATCTCCTGAATGACCTGCTGTCCGAACCGGCTCACACCCTGATGGGTGTTGCAGCCTTTGGCAGAGTCGCAGATGTCGTTGTCGCCGTTGTGACAAAGGGTCATATAAACGATGCCACGCTGTGCGAAGTGGCGCAGGTTAGCAAGGTCGTGCTCGAGTGCGAGGCCGTTCTCGATGGCGAGCATGATGCTCCGGCGTCCTTTGCGCTTGTCCTCATAGAGGTCGGCGGGAGTACGTGCGATGCTAAGGTAGGGACTGTTGGCCTTGACAATCTGCTCTATCTGGTCAAAAATGAGGTTGGCGTAACTAAGCGGGGTTAATAGGTGTTGGGTGTTAGACGACGGGGCTTTCACTTTTTGTGAGAACTGCTCGCCCATCTTCGGCTGTGGCAGGTAGGCTGCCATGATGACAGCATCCTGCCGACCATCGGTCATCTTCTGCAGGTCGCATTTGATGCGTTGGTCGCGTTGGTCGAAGTGTATTCCCTGATGGAAGAACATGGGCGTGTCGACGTGGGTGTCGAGGGTGAGTATGCGCCGATGCAACAGCTTGGCCGTGTGGAAATTGCGTGCTTGGTCGGCGAGCCATTGGAAGATTTTCAATCCTTCCTCCTCCAACCATTCGGGATGCCACTGCACACCAATGACAGGCCGGTGTGCGGTGCTCTCTATAGCTTCGATGACGCCGTCGGGCGCGGTAGCAGTGACGCGGAAGAGCGGTCCTGTCTCGCCTACCGCCTGATGGTGGAAAGAGTTGACGCAGACGGTCCCACCGTAGAGGCTATGGAGTACAGAGCCTTCAACGGTAGTGACGGTATGGGTAGGCAGGTTACGGTCGGCGTCTTGGGAGTGCTTGAGGAACCCACCCCCTTCCCCTCCCCGAGGGAGGGGAGTTTGGATGGTTTTATTGTTGTTATTAGAAGAATTTATGTCCTGTACGACCGTTCCTCCGAGTGCCATGGCAAGTGTCTGTATGCCTCGGCAGATACCAAGGATGGGTATGTTGCGGTCGTAGGCAAGGCGGGTGATGAGTAGCTCAGGCAGGTCGCGGCGGGCATTGATATGGTGAAGTCCGGGCTGCGGCTGCTCACCTGCCCAAAGTGGGTTATAGTCGGCTCCTCCCGTGAGGATGAGTCCGTCGATATGCTCAAGGGTGTTGACGATGGTGTCGGTGTCGCTGACGGGCGGAATGATGACGGGCGTTGCTCCTGCTGCAAGCACTTGGTTATAATAGCGTTCGCAAAGCGAGACATCGGGTGCGGCGAAGTTGGCGGTAAGTCCGATAACAGGCTGATGCTCGGCCTGCGGAAAACGGGTATAGAGGGTGTCGAGATGGGATTGAAGGTTGAAACGTTGCATGTCGGTTTTTAAGAGTTGATATTATCGTGTATGCGGTCGTAGAATTGTTCGACGACGTGGAGCATATCCTCGGGTAGATAGGTGAAAGCCTGCTCGGCCAAGCCGTCGGGTATCTCGTAGTAGGCCTCAGCTATTGAGCCTGCAATAGCTGCCTTGGTGTCGGTGTCGCCATCGGCGAGGATGGCCGTGCGGATGGTCTCCTCGAAACTCTGGCTGTCAATGAAGCAGCGTAGCGCCCAAGGCACGGTTTCCTGACAGGTGGAGTCGAAATGTCCCTGACTACCAATTCTATAAATATCGCTTAACGGTGGCAGCTGATAGCCGAAAGTGCGACGCACGGCGGGCTCAATCTCCTCCTTCGTGAGCCGGCAGGTGCGAAGCCAGTAGATGACTGTCGCCACACACTGTGCGCCTCGTATACCCTCGGAGTGGCAGTGGCTCACCTCGGCGCTGAGCTTAGCCTGCCGCAGCACCTCGTGGTAATCGTCGAAAAGCCATCCCACGCTGCTCACACGCATGGCTGCCCCATTGCCGAAAGAGGCCTGCGGTAGCGGGTTGCGCTCGTTGAGCCAAAGGTGAAACATGTTGCCATAGCCGCCCATTGGCTCGGGATAACGATGACACCAGTCGAGCAACGCATCACGATATTCGCGCCCGTTGAGCGCGGCATCAGCCACGGCTACGGTGCAGATGGTGTCGTCAGTGAAATTGCAAAGGGGTTCTGGCGCAAACAGTTCGAAGTCTGCGCTCTCCGGTGCACGTGTGAACTCGTAGCGTGAGCCGGCAATATCTCCGATAATCGCGCCTAACATGGTTTTAAAAAGTGTACCCCGACCGAGAATCGAACTCGGAACTAAGCTTTAGGAGAGCCTTGTTATATCCATTTAACTATCAGGGCATGGACGAAAACCGCATGCCGTTGGCAGACGGATTTTGCCATTTCAATTGCAAAGGTAATGTAAACCGAGCGAAAATGCAAATTATTTGCAAATTTTCCGAGGTGCAACTTACCTTCGCAATTCAATTGCAAAGGTAAGCATAAAATTACATTTAAGACAGGTTTGTATGCAAAAATTTATTAACAAATCATAAAACAACAGCTGCACATTTACTGAAAAAACGCTGATTTTAGGTGTTTCTGGATTAAAAGTTGTCATTAGTGCGAAAAAATGCCCTTTTTCTCGGTTTTCGCTAACTCGCTGAGAATAAACCCCATAGATTACTTTTCACTTCTCACTTATTACCTATCACTTCTGAAAGATATATCTCTCGCTTCCGAAAGGTAAGCTTTCGTATCATGAAAGACCGTTTTTTACACTCCGAAAGACGGTCTTTCGGGAGGTGAAACATATACCTTTCGGAAATGAGAAGCGAAAAGTGAGTTGGGGAAAAGGGGTAAAAGGGACGAAAAATGGTGTTCCCGCACGCTGAGAAGAAGTTTTTCTCTGACAAAAAGTTGTTAACATTCCCTTCGCGGATTTAAGTTTTTTTGGCTTTTAGTTCCACGTCAGCACATTTTTTGCTTGTGCGCTTGAAAAATATTAGTGTCGAATTCCAATATAAAAAAACTAAAAAAATCGCTAAAATTAAACGTTATGTGCGCGAAAACGTCTAATTTTGCAGTATGAATCGATTTATGTTTATTGCGATGCTGCTGTTTGTATCGGTCGCAGCATCGGCTCAAGGAATTGTAAGAGGTAAAGTTATCGACAAGCA
>CAJOIW010000004.1 GCA_905234845.1 uncultured Prevotella sp.
GACCAAGAGAAAAATTGAATTTTAACACACCAAAAGAAGAGTTTTTCAAACATTATTCATAATTTTGCACCCAACTTGCACTTGCTGGTTGACTCTGCATGTACGCAAAATAAAGGAGGTTTCAGTATTTTTTTAAGGAAAAATTTGGTAGGTTGCGAAAAAAGCTATAACTTTGCACCCGCTTTCGTGGTATGTTGCGTTTATCGCACTGCCCGTGAGCAATTTAGGGGTCCCTTCGTCTATCGGCTAGGACGAGAGATTTTCATTCTCTAAAGAGGAGTTCGACTCTCCTAGGGACTACAATTACAAGTCTGCCATCTGCGCAGCGATGCGCCAACTTTCGGTAAAGCTGAGTTTAGAAAGGAACGGTGGCAGAGGGCTTTGGTAAGTCCGCCCAGGGCAGCCCTAAGAAGCGCAAGACCCACAGGCCTTAGTCATTATTTTTAACTTTAAACATTTACATTACAAATGGCAAATCACAAATCAGCTCTGAAGAGAATTCGTCAGACAAAAACACGTACACTGCATAATCGCTATTATGCAAAAACCATGCGCAACGCTGTTCGCAAGCTTCGCGCCATGACAAACAAGGAAGAGGCAGTAAAACTGTATCCCGTTGTGCAGAAAATGCTTGACAAACTGGCTAAGAACAACATTATTCACAAGAATAAGGCAGCCAACCTAAAGTCGAGCTTGTGTATGCATATTAAGAAATTAGGTTAAAGCAAAAAGTTTTTTTCATAAGTATGAAAAAGGTCGTATCCGTAAGGATGCGACCTTTTGTTTTTCTCCTTTCTATTTGAGTGAAATTTAATGCGGGGCTCAGGCTATGGTCCTATGTAGTAGCCTGTAGCGTCGGGCGACTTCCGCAGGTAAGGCTCGGCATCGGGATAGGGTATGACGAACGGTGCGCCTCCGCTGTTCTGCGCCGGACCGATGACGATGATGGCTCCATCTATGAATCCCGCATCACCAACGAAGAGGCTCTCGGCACGATGGGCGTCGAGCTTCATGTCGTCGCGGGCAGCCCACATTAGTTGTTTTATCTGCTGCTCGTTGCATGTGAAGATCTCATCCACGCGGATGCGGTGACCGTCAGACTTGCTGAACGAGGCACAGTCGGTGGTTGTCCATAAAACCGAGTCCTTGTCGCTGATCGTTGCCATGAATGTCACGCACGTGGGGTCCTCAAAGCTCCAGACAATCTCCACCTTACGGGCAGAGCGGTCAGCACTTTTCAAGTATTCCTTACAGCTACGGTCGATGAGGTGGGGAAAGTCGGCATGGTCGAGATTGGCAGGTACAGGCACCTCCAGCATCTCACAGATCCATTTCTTCACGTTTCTTACTGCGGCCCTGTCGCCTTCCGTGGGCACATCCACATTGGCGCGATACGACGATGCGCCAAGCGTCTCCTTGCACGAAAACGTCTGTACGTCGAAATACTCCTGAGCCTGCAGATGAACAGGGCTGATGGAGGCTAAAAGTGTGAGCAGAAACGAAAAAACTGCAGAATATGTCCCGACAATCTCTTTCACGGCTGCAAAGATACGATTAAGCGAGCGAAAAACCAAATTTCTTCACACATTCCCCAACATTTTCACATATTTTTGTACACTAAAAATTTCCATATTCCATGTTTTTTTTGTAACTTTGCAACCTATAAACAAATAAAAAGAAATGGCAGAGAAAAAACAAATAGCAAACGATTATTCAGCAAGTAACATCCAAGTGCTCGAAGGTCTTGAGGCCGTGCGCAAACGCCCCGCCATGTATATTGGCGACATCAGTGAGAAGGGCCTGCACCACTTGGTGAACGAGACAGTGGACAACTCTATCGATGAGGCCATGGCTGGCTTCTGTACCGATATCGACGTGACTATCAATGAAGACGAGTCGATTACCGTGCAGGACAATGGCCGTGGTATTCCCGTCGACGAGCATGAGAAGATGCACAAGTCGGCTCTTGAGGTTGTCATGACCGTGCTCCATGCCGGTGGTAAATTCGACAAGGGTTCCTATAAGGTGTCTGGTGGCCTGCATGGTGTGGGTGTAAGCTGCGTTAACGCGCTTTCCTCACATATGTTGTCGCAGGTCTACCGCGATGGCAAAATCTATCAGCAGGAATACGAAAAAGGAAAACCGCTTTATCCGGTGAAGGTGGTTGGTGAGACAACGCTCCGAGGTACGCGCCAGCAGTTCTGGCCCGACCCCACGGTCTTCACCACCACGCACTTCCAGTGGGACATCATTGCCCGCCGTATGCGTGAGCTGGCATTCCTCAACGCAGGCATCAAGATTACCCTGCACGACATGCGCCCCGATGAGAACGGACAGACGAAGACAGAGACGTTCCATGCAAAGGACGGACTGAAGGAGTTCGTGCGTTATGTTGACCGCCACCGTACCCACCTTGTCGATGATGTCATCTATCTGAAGACAGAGAAACAGGGCATCCCCATTGAGGTCGCCGTGATGTATAATACCGATTACTCTGAGAATATCCACTCCTATGTGAACAACATCAATACCATCGAGGGTGGTACCCATCTCACGGGTTTTCGTATGGCGCTTACCCGTACGTTGAAGAAGTATGCCGACAACGAGCCGACTATCGCCAAGCAGATTGAGAAGGCCAAGATAGAGATTGCCCCTGAGGATTTCCGCGAAGGTCTCACTGCTGTCATCTCCATCAAGGTAGCCGAGCCGCAGTTTGAGGGTCAGACCAAGACAAAGCTGGGTAACTCCGAGGTCGCTGGTGCCGTGCAGCAGGCTGTGGGTGAGGCGCTCTCCAACTATCTTGAGGAACATCCGAAGGAGGCCAAGCTCATTTGCGACAAGGTTGTTCTTGCCGCTACTGCCCGTATCGCTGCCCGCAAGGCTCGTGAGAGCGTACAGCGCAAGAACCCCATGTCGGGTGGTGGACTTCCTGGCAAGCTTGCGGACTGCTCTAATAAGGATCCGAAGGAATGTGAGATCTTCCTCGTCGAGGGTGACTCTGCAGGTGGTTCGGCCAAGCAAGGCCGCGACCGCCACTTCCAGGCTATCCTGCCCCTGCGCGGTAAGATTCTGAACGTTGAGAAGGTGCAGTGGCACCGCGTGTTCGAGGCCGAGTCGGTCATGAACATCATCCAGTCCATCGGTGTGCGCTTCGGTGTCGATGGTGAGGACGACCGCGAGGCCAATATCGACAAGCTGCGCTACGACAAGATTATCATCATGACCGACGCCGACGTCGATGGCTCTCACATCGACACGCTCATCATGACGCTCTTCTTCCGCTTTATGCCGAAGGTTATCGAGGACGGTCATCTCTACATTGCCACCCCGCCGCTCTATAAGTGTACCTACAAAAAGTTCTCTGAGTATTGCTACACTGAGCAGCAGCGCCAGGCTTTTATAGACAAGTATGTGGCAGGCGACGAGAATGCGGCTGCCCTTCACACCCAGCGTTACAAAGGTCTCGGCGAGATGAACCCCGAGCAACTGTGGGAGACCACCATGGACCCGCAGAACCGGCTGCTCAAGCAGGTCACCATCGAAAATGCCGCACAGGCCGACGAGATTTTCTCTATGCTCATGGGCGACGACGTAGAGCCGCGCCGCGAGTTCATCGAGGCTAACGCTACCTACGCCAACATCGACGCATAACCTCGGATAATCTTTAAGTCACTGATTGCGCGAGCCAAAGGTCTGACCTTTGGCTCGCGCAATTCTTTTCCCGTAGACGGCGAACGTTATTTTGATGCTCAGGATGCTAAGGATACTTCAAATATGTTGTTCTGTTTTTCCATCAAAAATTTGTAGTTTCCAAAGAATGTATTATCTTTGCAGTTTAAAAAGGAAAAACAGGACAATTTGCTTATGAAGGACTATTCTATAAAAGAGATGAGCGTGGCGACGGCTCTCGAGATCTACAACGGTCGCCATATCGGTAACGACCTGTTGTTGATAGACAATGTTTCCGACATTCCCCTTCCCAATGAGCCTCGCCGGATGCAGTGTCTGTTGCTGGCTTTGTGTACTGCAGGAAAGGCAACCTATAGGGTTGACACTGTGGAACATCTGGCGCAGGCGGGCGACATGATGATTGTCAGCGAGGGACAGGTCATCGACAACTATATGCTCAGTCGTGATTGTGAGGGTATCAGTATCATTCTCAGCTACGACTTTTTTCGTGAGATTATTATGGGCATACATGAATTGTCACAGCTTTTTCTTTTTGCCCGAAATCATCCTGTTTGCCACCTTAATGAAGCCGAAAAACAGAACATCGTAAACTATTTCGGTGTTATCAGTCAGAAAGTTGCCGACGACCACCATCATTTCCGTCGCGAAACGGTACGGAGTCTGATGGCAACCATGATTTACGATTTGAGTAATACGATTTATCGGATGCAGAATACTGGCGACCTGCGGCAGACGCGTGCGGAGAAAATCTTCATGGATTTCATTCGCCTTGTAGAGCAAAACTTCCGTCAGGAGCGTCGGGTAAGTTGGTATGGGCAACAGCTGGGCATCACTCCAAAGTATTTGTCGGAAAGCGTGAAAACAGTGAGCCATCGCACTCCCAACGAATGGATTGACAATTATGTAGCGATGGAGTTACGCGTGTTGCTGAAAAATTCCACGATAAGCATCAAGCAAATCTCGGAAGAGCTGAATTTTCCCAACCAGTCGTTTCTTGGGAAATACTTTAAGGAGCATGTCGGCATCTGCCCGTCGGAGTACAGGAAAGGTGTTCGATAATAGAGGTATTTCCTTCAATAGTCTTCCCTTAAGCATTGAAAGATTTTGCCAACTCTTCCAATTCGTGGTACCAATCGGCACCAAACCTCTGAGTAAGCGGCTCTTTCAAGAATTGATAGACGGGCATATTCAATTCCCTTCCTTTCTCTACGGCATCCTTGCAGATGGCCCATCGGTTGTAGTTCAGGCCGATGGTGCCGTCGTTGAAGCGTTTTTCGCGGATGGGGTAGAGCGAGCATGAGATGGGCTTGCAGAAGCGTGTACGCCCCTTGCGGTAGGCGCGTTCGAGGGCGCAGAGGCAGCCGCCATTCTCATAGCAAGTGAAGACACAGTCCTTGCCGTTGATGATACTCGTCACCAGATCGCCTTCCTCATCAATGTAGGCCACACCCTGCTGGTCGATTTTTGCTTGCGCCTGTGCCGACAAATCGCCCCATACGGCATCGAGCGCATTTTCAATTTCGCCGATTTCATCGGGATTTATTGGTGCACCAGCATCGCCTTCCACGCAACACACACCTTTGCATTTCTCATAGTCGCAGCAGAAATGCTCGGTCAGGATATCTGGCGACAGCAACACGTCGCCCACCTGTAATATCGGAAGCATTCGTTTCTCCATATTCTATGGTTGCTTACCATTGTATAGGTTCAAGACCGTGTTGCTGGAGGTAGGTGTTGCACTGGGAGAAGTGATGGTTGCCGAACCATCCGCCACGATTGGCTGATAGGGGAGAGGGATGTACGGATTCGAGCACTAGGTTATGCTGACGGTTTATCATGTAAGCTTTGCCCCTTGCATAGCCGCCCCAGAGTAAATAGACGAGATGCTCGCGCTGGGTAGCGAGGGCACGGATAGCGGCATCGGTAAACTGTTGCCAACCTAATTGTGCATGGCTGTTAGCCTGATGGGCGCGTACGGTGAGGGTAGCGTTGAGCAGCAACACGCCCTGGCAGGCCCATCGCTCAAGGTTTCCTGTCGTTGGGATGGGGGCTCCCGTGTCATCGTGAATCTCCTTAAAAATATTCTGCAGCGATGGAGGGAACGGTACTCCGTCTTGAACAGAGAAACTCAGACCATGAGCTTGCCCAGGCTCATGGTAGGGATCTTGACCGATAATCACCACTTTTACCCGATGAAATGGGCAAAAATTGAAAGCATTGAAGATTTTCCCGCCAGGAGGATAGCATACCCCTGCACGGTATTCGCGACGTACCGCTTCAGTGAGATTGACGAAGTAAGGTTTCTCGAATTCGTCTTTCAGTTGTTCCTTCCATGAGGATTCTATTTTTACGTCCATAAACTGTAAACTTATTCCCCCCAAACATCTTTCAAGTAGTTCATGGGTGCACGGAAGTCATCATGATCGAAGTGCTTTGCGTATGTGCCGTCGCTGGTGGTGCGGACGGTCTTGCCGGGGAAGGCGATGGTCATCTCCCATGGCGAATAGGCATAGGCATCCTTGATAAAGGTTGAGTACGTCTTTTCCATACGGAAGAGGCGTTTTTCTTTTATTAGGTCATATACCTTTGTGAACACCTCCTCGCCTACGCGGATGGGCTGGGGCTCTTTCCACTCGTTCGGTTGAACAAGATCATCGCTGGTGTAGGTCGGTTCGTTTTTCTCATAGACGAGCAGACCGCCCTTGCCGTTCGAGTTCTCGCGCCACAGGTGTACGTAGATGTAAGGCTGGTCGGGCATCCGATAGAGGTGACTCTGGTAGAAAAACTCCTGCAACGGGCCTTCGGGCATCTTCCTGTACTGTGGGAAGCCGCTGATGCAACTGGTGAACACGATGATGACAGCCACCGCAGCCAAGCTAAATTTCCTCATGACTTTTCACTTATCACTTATCAGGCATTCACCGGTCATGTCGACAGGCTGCTCCAGTCCCATGATATGGAGGATGGAGGGTGCGACATCGGCCAGACGACCATTTTTCACAGTGGCCGAGTTGTTGTCGGTGACATAGATGAACGGCACGGGGTTCAGCGAGTGAGCAGTGTTGGGTGTGCCGTCGGGGTTGATGGCGTTGTCTGCATTGCCGTGGTCGGCGATGATGATGGCTTCGTAGTCGTTCTTCTTGGCTGCCTCTATCACGTCGTGCACACAATGGTCAACAGCCCAAACGGCCTTGGCGATGGCGTTATAGACACCCGTATGCCCCACCATATCGCCGTTGGCGAAGTTTACCACGATGAAGTCGTACTTCTGGGTGTTGATGGCTTCCACGAGTTTGTCTTTTACCTCGTAGGCGCTCATCTCGGGCTTTAGGTCGTAGGTAGCCACTTTTGGCGATGGCACAAGGATACGATCCTCACCGTCGAAGGGTGCCTCGCGTCCACCGTTAAAGAAGAACGTCACATGGGCGTATTTCTCCGTCTCGGCTGTGTGGAGTTGTTTCTTTCCTTGACGTGATAGATATTCGCCGAGTGTGTTCTCCACATTCTCTTTGGGGAAGAGGATGCCCACACCGGTGAACGAGGCGTCGTAAGGAGTCATGCAGTAGTAGCGCAGTTCTGGAATGCGCGTCATACCTTGCTCGGGCATGTCCTGCTGTGTGAGCACGATGGTGAGCTCCTTGGCGCGGTCGTTACGGAAGTTGATGAAGATGACCACGTCGCCCTCCTCGATGAGACCGTTGGCAGTGGTACTGTGGATGGGCTTGATGAACTCGTCGGTCACACCTTCGTCGTAGCTCTCTTGCATGGCGGCAATCAAGTCGTCGGCCTGCTTGCCCTCGCCTTTGACGATGAGATCGTAGGCTTCCTTCACGCGCTCCCACCGTTTGTCGCGGTCCATAGCGTAGAAGCGGCCCACGATGCTGGCGATGGCGGCATCGTTTGCTGAACAGACCTCAGTGAGCTGGCGGATAAAGCCAATGCCCGACTTCGGGTCGGTATCGCGACCATCCATGAAGCAGTGAATTTTCACCTGGTCTTTCAGCCCGTAGGCCTTTCCTATCTCAACCAATTTGAACAGATGGTCGAGGCTGGAGTGCACGCCACCGTCGCTGGTAAGACCCATCAAGTGGAGCTTCTTACCGTGCTCCTTGGCGTAGGTGTAGGCTTCTACGATTTGCTTGTTCTGCATGATGGATCCGTTCTTGCAGGCACGGTTGATTTTCACAAGGTCCTGATAGACGATGCGGCCTGCGCCGATGTTGAGGTGTCCCACCTCAGAGTTACCCATTTGTCCGTCGGGCAGACCCACGTCCTCGCCCGAGGCGTCGAGCTGCGCGTGAGCCGAGACGGCATTGAGGTAGTCGAGATAAGGTGTGGGCGTATTGTAGATCACGTCGCCCTGTCCGTGCTGACCGATTCCCCATCCGTCGAGAATCATCAGAAGTGCTTTCTTTGCCATTGTATGGTTTTTCTTTTAAGTTTTATATTTCAGACGACAAAGGTACTAAATTTAATTCATAAACCATCGCTCATCTTCCTTAATTATTCAAAAAAGACCATCATTCGCATGACGAACGATAGTCTTTGTTTTGCGAACGATAGCCTTTTAGGTTGCAAAAGACGGTCTTTCGCACAAAATTCCCTAGGGAATTTCTTCTGAAAGACCGTCTTTCGCGAAGAGGTACGTATGGGGGGATGGGGGTATTGATGATAGGTTACTGTTACACCTTATTATATTTTTACCTTATTTTATTATATATAATATAATATATAAGCTTTTGTTCCTATAAACCATACTTGTTCTTAGTTATTTCCTAAGGTGATGCCTTGAATGATGTTTTGTTGGTTTTGCCAATCCATAGTTACAGATTGTAATATAGGCATATAGGCATGTGAGACACAGCGTTTTTTAACATTTCGACCCCTAAAGCAGCTCCTATGTGTTAAAAAACGTTGCGAATGTATGATTTTATAAAAAATTGTTTGTGCACTCGCAGATTTTATACTATTTTTGCAAAATGTTATGGTTTTATGCCAAAATGTTTCCACCTCTCAATAAGAGGAGGCGAAAATACTACAAATTGTAAGTAAGATTGTAAGATAAGATAATAAAAGTTTGTATTAAGTTTAATTTAGAGAGAAAATTTATGAAAAAAAGACTGACAATGTTTTTTGCCTGCCTGCTTCTCAGTGTAGGAGTGGCATTGGCACAAACACAGGTTACGGGTACGGTCACCTCTGCAGAGGATGGACAGCCTGTAGTCGGTGCATCGGTTAAGGTGGTGGGAACCAACACAGGTACCATTACCGACGGCAACGGTCAATTTACCCTTTCTGCTGCCAACAATGCACAACTCGAAATCAGCTACATCGGTCTGAAGACCAAAGTGGTGAGAGCTGGTCGTAACATGAACGTCGTGCTCGATGTAGACGAAGACCAACAACTCGACGACGTGATTGTAATTGGCTATGGTAAGACCAAGCGTTCGGCCTTTACTGGTTCAGCCACTGAGGTGAAAGCTTCGGAAATCCAAGGCCACGTTGCCGCTACCGCTACCTCTGCCCTCGTGGGTAAGGTCGCTGGTTTGCAGGCTACATCGAGCAGTGGCGCTCCGGGTAGTGCACCCACTATCCGTCTGCGTGGTTTCGGTTCCTATTCTGCAAGTTCTACACCGCTCTATGTGGTTGATGGCGTGCCCATGGATCAAGGTATTGCCACGGTGAACCCGAACGATATCGAGAGCGTGTCTGTATTGAAGGATGCTGCCGCTACCGCTATCTACGGTGCCAGTGGTGCCAACGGTGTAATCCTCATCACCACCAAGAAAGGTCGTGAGGGTAAGGACGCTGAAGTGAAGTTCGACGCACGTTGGGGTAGCAACAAGCGCCTCATCCCGCGTTATAAACTCATCACCAACCCGGCTGAGTACTACGAGACCCACTATCGCGCCATGTACAACAGCGTGGCTTACAACGGTGGTACCTCCGAAGAGGCATACGCTTTTGCAGATGCCAACCTGTTCGATGAGAACAATGGTGGTCTGGGTTATCAGGTTTATACTGTGCCCGACGGCGAGAAATTCATCGGTACAAACTTTAAGCTTAATCCCAATGCTACTCTCGGCTACGTCAAGGACGGTTATACTTATCTGCCCGATAACTGGTATGACGAGACCTTCCACAGCGCATTCCGTCAGGAGTACAACGCATCGGTCAGCGGTTCGACAGGTCGTCTGAACTACTACGCAGGTGTAGGCTTCCTGAGCGATGGCGGTCAGGTGGAGAACTCGAAGTTCAAGCGTTACACGGGTCGTACCAATGTGGAGTATCAGGCTAAGAAGTGGCTCAAGCTGCTCACCAATATGGCCTATACCCACACCGACAGCCAGACACCATCCTATGATGCTGACACCTACGGAGGCTCGACCAACGTATTCTATGCCGTTAACTCGATGGGTGCCATCTATCCGCTTTACGTACGTGATGCTGAGGGCAATATCGTAAAAGAGAACGGCCGTACCATCTACGACGCAAACCAGACTGGTGTCAAGCGTCCGGGTATCATCGGTAACGCAGTGCGTGACAACAAGTACGACCATTACCAAAGCTATGGCGACATCTTCACAGGCCAGTGGGGTGCTATCATCACTCCGATAGAGGGTCTTACCCTGACAGCTAACCTTGCTGCAAGTGTCATCAACACCCGTGGCAACAAGCTCTACAGCCGCTTCGGTAGTGCTACAGCTACTGACGGTGCAGCTTATGTAGCTCACAACCGCTATTTCACGGTCAACCAGCAGTATATGGCCAATTACCATTATACATTTGCTGATGTTCACAACTTCGACTTCCTCCTCGGCTACGAGCAGAAGAAATACACTGATCAGGATTTAAGTGGCTATGGAACTCACCTTTATCATCCGAATATCGGTGAACTCGACAACGCATTTGGTCCGAAAGAGGAAACCAATAATGGTTCTTCTACTGATCACCTGATGACCGCCGGTTACTTCGGCCGTGTCAGCTACGACTATGCAGAGCGTTATTTTGCTAACATCGACATTCGTCGCGACGGCGTGTCGAAGTTTGCGCCTCACCATCGTTGGGGTACGTTCTGGGGTCTTGGCTTTGCTTGGCAGATGAACAAGGAAGCCTTTATGAGCGACCTTGACTGGGTAGACCTCCTGAAGTTGAAAGTCAGCTACGGTGAGAACGGTAACCACCTCGGTATGGGCTGGCATGCTTATGCTGACCGCTATACGCCCGCTTACAACAGCGACGCAAAGACCTATACGCTCTCGATGACGGGTAAGGGTAACGATAACTTGACTTGGGAAACCAAGAAACAGTGGAACTTCGGTGTTGACTTCTCACTCTTCAAGTATCGTCTGAATGGTACGTTCGAAGTTTATACCGGTACCACCACCGACTTGCTCTGGTCGAAGACCGTATCCTTGTCATCGGGTCTGCCCGTGGCCAGCTATCCCGCCAATGTGGGTGACCTGCGCAACACTGGTGTTGAACTCGCACTCGACGGAAGCGTTATCCGTACTAAGGACATCGACTGGAAGTTGAACCTTGTTTTGGCACATAATAAGAACAAGTTCGTCAAACTCGATCCGGCTATTGCTGACAACGGTTTACGTTATAGCAACTCTATTATCCGCGAGGGTGGTTCTGTTCAGCAGGCTTACATGATTCACTACGAAGGTACCGACAAGACCAACGGACGTGCGCTCTACCGTGTAGCTTACGACAAAGACGGCAAAGCTTTGACTAACTCTTATGGCAAGGACGTGGAGATTGACCACGAAGGTACAACCTACGACATCACGCAGGCTACCCGCTACGATGCTGGTGACGTACTGCCCAAGCTCATCGGTGGTTTCGGTACCACGCTTGAGGCTTACGGATTCGACTTCACCGCACAGTTTGCCTTCCAGCTTGGCGGTAAGTTCTACGATGGTTCCTATCAGCAGCTTATGCACAACGGTCAGTCGGCAGGTAATGCCATGCACCGTGACCTGCTCGATGCCTGGAGCCCCGAGAATCCCACTTCGAACATTCCTCGTCTGAGCACCGCTGCTGCTGACGATCCGGGTGTAAGCTCACAGACTCCTTACGACCGCTTCCTCACCAGCTCGAACTATCTCTCGCTGACCAACCTCCAGTTAGGTTACACCCTGCCCGTACAGTGGATTCGTCCGCTCACACTGCGCAGCGCCCATGTTTATGTGGCTGGCGAGAACCTCTTCCTGCTTACCAAGCGTCAGGGTATGGATCCGCGCTACAACAATGGTATCGGTTCTATGACCACTGGTGGTGGTCGCGCTTCGGGTAGCTACTCTGCTATGCGCAGCATCACCGCAGGCATAACGGTTACGTTCTAATCAGCTTAAACGGAAAAAGATAAAAAAGAAAGAATATGAAATTGTATAAGTTTTTCTTAGTGATGATTGGTGCAGCCTTGCTCACCACATCCTGCAACGATATCGATGAGCAATATCCCGAAACGGGTGTCCTCACCAAAGAGCAGAATCAGGAGGTCAATGAGATTCTCCCGGAGCGCGCACAGGCCACCTTCCAAGGTATGTTCTCCATCATGGCAATGCCCCATCGTGGACTGCCTAACTCGACCACCCGTGCCGATGATTTCGGTTATGTAATGGCCGCTATCTCGCTCGACCTCGAAGGTGCCGACATGTTCATGAACGACAACAACTATGCTTGGTTTAGCCCATGTGGCGAATACTCCAGCCGTAATGCCAACTATGCCAACCCCTACATCCGTTACGTGATTCCTTATCGTCAGATTGGTATCATCAACGATGTGTTGGCTGGTATTGCTGAAGACACAGACAATCCTGACCTGCAGAACCAGATGGCTCAGGCTCGCGCAATGCGTGACTTTGCATTCAACTACAATAAGCCCGACGATTTGTGTATCCCTATTCTGAAGGTAGACACTGACTACGGCAACAATCCCCGTGCAACTGTCGAAGAGGTTTGGGCATCCATCAAGGAAGACCTTGACTATGCCGTTGCTCACCTTACCGATGCTCGTTCTGCCAAGGATCAGATTAACAAGAACGTGGCCTATGGTCTGCGTGCACGCGCTAACCTCTACATGGGCAACTTTGCTGACGCTGCTGCCGATGCCGAACAGGCAATGAAAGGATTTACACCTGCCTCTCAGGCTGAAATCAGCGTGCCTGCTTTCTGCAACCTGAACGAGCACAACTGGATTTGGGGTATCAATGTGACCACTGAGATTGCTGCTGTTGACGGCTATTGTACCGCATCGTCGTGGCTGAGTGCTTTCACAGGTGACGGCTATGCTCCTGCCTGCCAGCTCATTCCTACCATCAACTATCTGCTCTACAAGAAGATTCCTGACACTGACCTGCGTAAGAACTGGTGGCTTGACTTCAATCTGCATTCACCGAACTGGGCTGGCCTGACTTGGACTGATCCAGATACAGGTACCAGGGCTACGGGTGATGAGATTGCCAATCTCACCATTGAGGAGGTAAAGATGAAGTTTGAGCCTCTGAACAGCATTAAGTTTGGTATGAAGAGCGGTGTTGGTTCTATCATCAACAACAACGACTTCCCCCTGATGCGTGTTGAGGAGATGATTCTTATTCAGGCAGAGGGTCTCGCTCGTAGTGGCAATGAGGCCAAGGCTAAGCAGATTCTGGAGAACTTCGTGAAGACTTATCGTGACCCGGCTTACTCGGTTGAGGCTAACCTGCAGACACGCGGTCTTGTTGACGAGATCTGGTTCCAGCGTCGTGTAGAGCTTTGGGGCGAAGGTTTCTTCGTGTTCGACTGCAAGCGTCTGGGCAAGCCTCTCGTTCGTACTCACGGTAGTGGCTCGACCAATGTGCCTACTGCATTCGCATTCAACATCGCCGCCAACGACGGCTGGATGAACATGCGCTTCCCAGATGACGAGATAGACAACAACGCTGGTATTATTGACAACACGGGCGGTGCTATCCCCGAGCCTGGACAGAACGCTAACCTGCGCGACGGTGTAACCGACTAATTATTCATGCAACAATAGAAATTCATTAAAATCAGAAGAGATTATGAAATTGAACAAGATATTTTTATTTGGCGCGATAGGATTGTCGGTTATGCTCGCCTCCTGTAGCGATGATGACGACGACTATCAGAAGGGTGCCCCAGCCGGAACCTACGATGTGTTCTTCGTTGATGAGGAAAACGTAGTGCTCGGTCCGGACGCTAATGAGTTCACGGTAACGATTGCCCGTGCCAATGGCAATGGTGAGCTTACTGTTCCTCTCACAGCTCGTTGTGCTGATGTATTCAATGTTCCCTCATCGATTACATTTGCCGATGGTGAGGACGAAAAAGAGTTTACCGTAACCGTGGATGACAACATCGAATGGTTCAAGACCTATCCGTTCGTGATTACCATTCCTGATGACTTCATGAATCCCTACGACGAAGATGCCGGCACTCCGCGCTGCAATATCTCCGTCATCAAGGAGGACTACAAACTCTTTGCTACTGCCGTCTTTAGTGATCCTGTCTTTTATCAGCAGGCATGGCCACAGGAGATTGAGTATTCTGAGCTTCTTGACATGTATCGTATGAAGGATGTTTTCGTTGATGGTACGCCTTGGTACTTCAAGTGGCCTAACCGCACTTGGAATAGCGACGACACCACTCAGAAGGGTTTCTACTTCTGCGATCAGACCGGTAAGGAGGTCACGGAGTGGCTCACTGGTTATATCCATTCGCGCTATGGTGCTGTCTCGGCAGAGTTCCTTCCCGATTACTGGTATGGTTGGGATCCCGCGGATGAGGCACTCTACTTCGTGCTGACCATTAAGGTTTCCGCTGGTTCGTTCGGTACAAACTATTACTCACTGTCTAACTTCCAATATGCAGAATAAGCACTGCTCGAAGTAAAACATTGTGAATATTCAATAAAAGCAGGGCGTGCTGACTTTTTCAGTGCGTCCTGTTTTTTCAAAAAAGTAAATCACCATGAGGAGAATATTTTTCTCTGTATTGCTTGCCGCCGCTTCCATCATTGCGACAGCTGCACCCGTTGACCGCCAGAAAGCTTTGTTGTCGGCTCGCAAGATATTGTCAGACAAGAAAGTGAGGGAAGCCACCTTGCCACTCGCTGTTCGCAAGCGATTCAAGGCTGTCAGTCCCACAGCAGCACCGGCATTCTATGTGTTCAATGCCGATGACGGTAAAGGCTTTGCCATCGTCGCTGGAGACGATGTTTTTCCCGAGTTTGTAGGCTATTCCGATACAGGCACGTTCCGCGAGAATGTGGAGCTGCCATGTGGACTGGAGGCCTTTCTTGAGTTCTATATCCAGTATGTGACTGATGTGCGTGCTGGGCGTGCTGAGGCTCCTAAGCATCGCGCACCGATGAAACGTGCGCCTCGTGCATCGGTTGCCCCTCTGCTCAACTCTTCCTTTGGGCAAGATGCGCCTTACAACAACCTATGCCTTAATGCTGACAATGTGCTTTGTCCCTGTGGCTGTGTGGCTACGGCAGTGGCACAGATTATGTATTACTGGCGCTGGCCGAAGGTACGTGAGGGAAAGATTGGCTACAACTGGGACGTGGTGATGCCTTCCACGGAAGAGAATCTGGCATCGGCGGATGCCTCTGAGGTTATCGCACAGGTGTGCAAAGACATAGGTACTGCCGTGCAGATGAGCTATGCGCCGACTGGCAGTGGCGCCCAGAGCTGTCGTGTCGTTGAGGCTTTTGGTGGACGTTTCGGTTATACACCCTACACATTGCGCCACCAGTGGCGTATCTGTGCCGCTGACGATGAGGAGTGGCTGAATCTGATAAAAACCGAACTCATAGGCGGACGGCCAGTCTATTTCAGTGCCTCTTCGCCAATCGGCGGTGGGCGAGACTCGGGTGGTCATGCCTTCGTGGTTGACGGCTACAACGAGTCGAACTTCGTACATGTAAACTGGGGTTGGGATGGTGCCTTTAATGGTGACTATGATTTGGTACAGCTTAATCCGCAGGCATATTCTTTTGTGCAAGACCAGACTATCATTACCGGCGTACGACCCGCTTATGGAACACAAACAGGGCAGCCGCAATATTTCATGCAGCTGCGTACACCACCCGAATATACTGGCGCTACCAGTATCCGTACCTCGCTTGAGTTCAATATAGGTGTGGGTGACTTCTATAATTTTACCTCTGTCAGCCATACATGGCAATATACCATTGGTATCTTCGACACCTCGTTGCGCTTGCTCGGTACCATACACACTTCACGTGCAATACCTTCAGTCACACTTGGAATGTATCATTATATTCCTTGGGAAAACAGAATGGCCATACCCTGTAAGCTTAATGCCTATGGTGATGGAGACTATGTGCTGCGCGTCATCTTCCGTGAGCAAGGCTCCGAAGAATGGCAAGTTCCCGACATGGTCGGTGGACAGGCGAAGAACATGATTCCCATCCGCATCGCCAACAAAAAGGTTCAGTTTAATGCCGATGTGGTGATAACGGATATTGACAGGGTTTGGGAGTCTGCTCAAGCCGATGGGAACACCAGACTGACCATCTATAACCTTAGTGGTCATGTCCTTTATGATGGCAAACCTGAAGGTTTCAGTCTCAGCAAGATGCAGGGACATGGTGTGGTTATCGTGAAAAACGGTAATGAAATCCGAAAATTAGCTTATTGATATTCAACAGCATATGGATTGAATGTCCAAAGACCGTCTTTTGCAGAAAATTCCCTAGGGAATTTTTATTTACTCTTTGTTTTGCGCTGTTTAATCTTAGTGTTGATATAGGCTTTGAAGCCTTTGTCACCGATGATGGTAATGTCGTCGTAGAGTCCGAGTACGAAGCGTCCGATGCCGAGGTAGCTCACCACGTCGAGGTCGGCCTGCCAGTGGTTGTTGTCGATGGTAGTGACGAAGGGCTCAGCCGCGGGATGCTCTTCGATGAGGAGGTTGTGAGAGAGCTGCCCGAGGTGGAGGCTGACATGGTAGCACTCTTCGCCGGAGAAACCGAAGATGTCGGTATAAACTTCGCGGTGGAGGTTCTCATATATCCAAGGCACGTCTAATATCTCGATTTCAGCTGTCCGCGCCACCTTGTAGGTCTTGTTCTCATGGGTGCGCAGTTCGTGGCAGCGTATGTCGGTGCCGCCGTTCATGAGGAGAAAGGGCTCTACGATGCGGTCGGCTACGGTCTGGCTGTGGGGTGAGGAGTAGGCTCTGAGTGTGACCATGTGTTTCTCGGCAATGGCTTTTTTTAGTTGGCGGATGTTGCGGTTCATGCGTCGCATGACGGCTGGGTCGGAGAGCTCGGCGAGGTTGAACTGACGCTCGAGTTTGGCCTTGACGGTTAGAGCCTGATAGTCGATTTTCTCAGCACTGTCGAGCAGACGATAGAGGAAGGCAGCTTCATCGCGGGTGAGGGCGATGTTGTCGTGGAGTCGCTTGAAGAATGGGGATGAGCGGTCGAGACGGTAGCGAAAGCCGCTCTTGATGAGCAAGAATCCACTCTCACGCAAATACTCCAGATAGTAGTAGAGATTGCGACGGGTGATGTCGAGACGGTCAGCTAATTCTTGGGCTGTGTAGCTGTGGTTCTCGGTGAGCAGGAGCAGCAAGTCGAGCTCCTTGCCGTATTTGTTTAGTTTCATTTCCTTTCCCTCCCCTTTTATTCTCTAAAATCAAGCGATAACTCTTCGTTGCCAAGGAGATTGAATGACATGCGATGATAGGGTGAGGAGCCATGACTACGGATGGCCTCACGATGCTTCGCGGTAGGGTAGCCCTTGTTGGAAAGCCAGTCGTATTGCGGATATTCTTCAGCAAGACGTATCATGTAATCATCGCGGTAGGTCTTGGCGAGGATGCTTGCCGCCGCGATGGCGAGATACTTGCCGTCGCCTTTTACAATGCAGGTGTGAGGAAGATTTTTATATGGAGTAAACCTATTGCCGTCTACGATGATGGCCTCGGGTTGCACACTGAGTTGGTCGAGTGCGCGGTGCATGGCAAGAATAGAGGCCCGCAGGATGTTAAGCCGGTCAATCTCCTCGGGTGTGACCACACCCACTGCCCACGCTACAGCATCCTGCTCAATCTGTGAGCGCAACTGATAGCGCCGTCGTTCGGTGAGTTGCTTCGAGTCATTCAGGTCGGCGTTCTCATAGTCGGGCGGCAGGATGACAGCAGCGGCATAGACGCTTCCTGCCAGACAACCACGCCCTGCCTCATCGCATCCGGCTTCTACCAGCCCTTCATAGTAATGATTTTTCAGCATTTCCCTTCTTATTGATGTGAATAAACGTTAATTTCTAACGTTTTTTAACAAAGAAATTTCTATTTTGAAACAGTACTTCTATCCGTGGGAGTATTTTTGCGCTGCAAAGATAAATAAAATAATTGGAAAAGATATGGAAAACAGTGTAATTTTTTCAGGAAAACGCTTTGATGTTGAGCGTGGCATCGGTGCAATCGTAGCACAGTTGACAACATGGGTAGGCTGTAGAGTAAAGGAGTTGCGGCGGTATTACTCAGATATTCTTGAGCGTGATATTGACAATCGGCAGATGGCTCATTTGCTGCATGCACAGGTGGCTTTTCTGTTTGCCGCCTTCCCTATTGACGGACCGTTGCTGCTGCGAGCAGCCTGTTGCGGATGGTTTGCTTGGGCTGTGATGAAGTGCCGCCAAGCGTTGAAAGGATAAAAAAGGTAGAAATCTTAAAAGATAAAATGCAGAACCGAAGGAACGACCTTCGGTTCTGCATTTTATATTTTAACTTTACTTAGGTAAAGCTGATGACCCCTGTGACCTCTGAGGAGTCATCGCTCTTCTTCTGCGGTGCGCCGCCATTGGCCGTGTTGCGAATCTCTTCGAGCAACTGGCGTGTACGCTTGTAAGTTGGTGTATTTTCGACGGCAAGAATGACATCCTCGTTGTCGAGGTCTTCGGCACGGAAACGGAAGATGTGGGGGCGGCGCTTGTACTGAACGTTTGCCCCGTCGCGTCCGTAGTAGCGGTTACGGCGGTCCTGTCGTTCGGCGGCCTTTTCTTCTTCACGTGCGATACGGTCAGCTTCCTCGGCATCTAACTTACGACTGCGATGGCTGTCCATGCCGTCGACGTTCTCCAGTCCGAATCCGGTAGCCAGAATGGTAACTTTTACCTTTCTTCCCAGTTCAGGGTCGATGGCGATGCCCCACTTGATTTCGAAGTCGGTGCCGAAGCGAGCCATGAAATCATTGATCTCGTTCATCTCCTCCATCATCAAGCCACTATTGTCGCCGTTCTCATTGCAGAAGTTGATGGATAGGAGAATCTTCTTGGAGTTGAAGATGTCGCTGTCGTTGAGTAGTGGTGAGTGGAGCGCGTCGTCAATGGCCTGCTTTACACGGCCCTCGCCTTCGCCGTAGCCTGTAGACATGATGGCCACTCCACCATCCTTGAGCACGGTCTTCACATCGTTGAAGTCGAGGTTGATGAGACCATGATTGGTAATAATCTCGGCTATTGACTTGGCGGCAATAGAAAGTGTGTCGTCGGCTCTTCCGAAAGCATCAAGAACGGTGAGGTCGGGATAGATCTGGCGCAGTCGTTCGTTGTTGATGACGAGCAGCGCATCGACATATTTCGACATCTCCTCCACTCCGTCGAGGGCCTGGTCGATTTTGCGGTCACCTTCGAAACGGAAGGGGATGGTGACGATGCCCACGGTGAGGATACCCATCTCTTTCGATGTCTTGGCAATGACGGGCGCGGCACCTGTTCCGGTTCCGCCACCCATGCCGGCGGTGATAAAGGTCATCTTCGTGCCATCGTCGAGCATGGCCTTGATGTCGGCCAGACTCTCCTCGGCAGCGGCGCGGGCCTTCTCGGGCTTGTTACCGGCTCCGAGACCCTCTTTGCCTAATTGCAGATGGAAGGGGACGGGTGAGTCATTGAGTGCCTGATTGTCGGTGTTACAAAGTACGAAGGTCACATCGTGGATGCCTTCGCGGTACATGTGGTTTACGGCATTTCCGCCTCCGCCGCCTACACCGATGACTTTAATGATACTGTTCTGTTCTTCGTTGTCGCCGAAGTTGAGTATCGAGGGACGATTGTTGTTACTGCTGAAGTCTAACATAATATTTCATTTTTTCGTTTGTCAATCTTTTATTCTTCACCTGCGTCAGCCACAATGGATCCGCCAAACTTCTTTAGCCAGCGCCAAACCTTGTTCAGCGGTGAGTTGTGTCGGCGTTCCTCAGCTTCTTGGCGTTCTCTCTCCAAACGCTCTTCTTCCTCCTGGCGAATCCGCTCTTCTTCTGCACGCCGTGCTTCCTCCTCAGCCAGTTTCTTCTCGGCTTCAGTCTGTACCACACCCTTGCCCTGTATTTCGTTGGGGTTGCGCGGAGCCTTGTGAATCTCGGCGGTCGGGGAATTGATTTTGTCGTCGGTGTCGAAGAGGTTGTTGCTGATTTCCTCTCCGGCACAGTTCTCGTCGCCTTTTGCCAATAGGGCGAGGATAGTATTCATGGTACCATCGTGTGCGTTGATCTCGGGAGACGACGAATCAATGGTGTGAGTGACGAATCTTGCCACACGAACCTTGTCGAGGTGTGTGTGGTTACGGAAGGCACGCTCAATGTTGGGCATATTCGATCCGCCGCCGGTAATGATGATGCCACCGAGCAGTTTGTCCATATTCTCGTTGGGTACTTGATACCACGCGTTTTCGATGATTTCGCTGAGACGTCCTTCTACAATCTCGATGAATTTGCGGCTTTCCACTGAACGGTCTCTGTCTATAGATAATTTGAGAGAGTTGTCGATGTCGGCATTGTCGGTGAAAGCACTACCATAGTTGATTTTCATCTGCTCGGCATCGCGCTCCTCCATTTGAAGCGAGGCGATGTCTTTGGTGATATTGTTTCCGCCCAATGGGATGACAGCCAGATGGCGCAGAATGTTTTTCGAGTAAACGGAAACGGTGGTGGTGTCGGCTCCCAAGTCGACGAGCACGCATCCAGCGCGTTTCTCAGCCTCGGTGAGAACGCTATCGGCCAAAGCGAGTGGAGCAAGATACATGTCGGCAATGGCAATACCTGCATTTTCAAAACATTTGTTGAGGTTGCGATAGAAAGTCTTGCGCCAGAGGATATTGAGGAAATTGCCCTCGAGCCGTGAGCACTGAATGCCCACGGGGTCGAGCTGATACTGTGCGTCCACCTTATACTCTTGTGTGGCAGCATCAAGAATCTCTTGTTCGGGATAGCTCATGTTGCGGTTGGCATCCATAATCTCATTGATCATGTCTTGCGTTACGATGGTTTCTGTCTCCATTTCCTTCACAATGACGTTCTTTACGCCTCGGATGCTTTGACCACCCACACCGACATACACTTGTGTGATGTCGGTCTTTAAGATTGTTTTGAGTTTCTTTACAATGGTGGTAATACATTGCGCCGTCTTGTCGATGTTGTAGACTACGCCCTTGCGAATGCAAGAGGTGGAGTCTTCCTTGACTACGGCAAGCACAGAGATGCTACCGTCAAGGTTTTTTCTTCCTGCGATACCGGTCATCTTCGATGAGCCGAGTTCAATTGCTACGATAAATTCCATTGGCATATACTTTTTTCAATTATTCTTTTTCTCAGTTGTAGTGTTCTCTTTCTTTTCTTTTTGTTCAGTCCCAGTGTTGCCGGGAACAGGAGCGGAAGATTGTGTGGGGACGCTTTTCTTGCGTTTGCAGATAATCTGGTTTTCAAACTCAAGGTTGATATAACTGTATTTGTCCCATCCTGCTTGTGAGAGTCCATATTTGTAAAATTTCTCCAATCGTGTCATTTGCTTTGTGACGAACTGACTGGTATTCTCCATACGCTCCTCCTTAGTATTCCCTCCAGGTAGTTGGCCGATATAGATAATATGGCTACCGACACGTGGCACCAATTCTATACCCTTATTTGGTAACACGTTGATTTGCTCTATCTGATTGCTCCAAAAATTGTTTGCCATAAGTGTCTTGGCGATGGTGGAGATATAGGCGACGGCAAACTTCTGGCTGATGCTGCCCGTTGCGATTATCAGGTCGCTGGTGTAGTGAGAGTTGGGCATGATACAATCTTTGTCGTCGATATAATAGTCATTGCCATTGTCGGCTTTCACCCTAACAACAGGCATCAGCTGTGTGAGCGTGATATAGACATTGCCGTCTTGTGTCTTGTAACATTCGCTGGTTTTCACGAATGGACTGCTTTTAAGTGTCTCTTCAATTTTATACGTGTCAATGTCGTCCATGCTCATGTTGAGCGGATAGATTTTTGATTCTTTGAGTCGACGTTGGATTTCCGCAGGGCTGATAAAACCGTTTGTCGACTCATCAGCGACATTGACAACGACTTTGGTGCATACCTTTTCCGCCTCATCGGGTTTATTGAACGCGGTGAATGCCAAAACAAGATATGCGGCCAGCGCTATGTCGAAGGCGATGATGATAGGTTTCTTCCAAGTCATGTCTACTTACTTTGCAGTATTTTCGTTATTTCAGGAACGTCATTGTCTAAGTCACCGGCACCAAGTACAATCAGCACGTCAAAGTCGCGGCTTTTGACAAAGTCCATGACCTCGCTTTTCTTGATGATGCTTTTTGCAGTTCCCTCCTTCAGATTGTTGTAGATGAGTTGCGATGTTATTCCTTCAATAGGTTCTTCACGAGCAGGATAAATCTCGGTGAGCACCACTTCGTCGAGCAGGCTCAATGCCTCGGCAAACTCTTTGTAGAAGTCGCGGGTACGGCTATACAGATGAGGCTGGAAAATCGCCGTGATCTTTCGGTCTTTATAGAGCTCGCGTATGCTCTTGGCACTTTGGTAGATTTCTTTCGGATGGTGGGCATAGTCGGAGAGGAACACGTGGCGATTGTCTTTAATTTTGAAGTCAAAGCGTCGGTCGACACCTCGATAAGTCTTCATACCATAGCGTAGTTCTTCTTCTGTACAGCCGCAAAGTTGTGCCATCGCCATGGCGGCGATGCCGTTCTCAATATTAATGGGAACCGGATGTCCCAGTTTTACGTCGGTCACATTGCCGAAAGGGGAAATGAAATCGAACGTGATTTCTCCATTGCCGATATGAATGTTTGCGGCATGAAAGTCGCCTTCTGTGAGCGAATACTCGTAGATGGCTGTGCCTTCGGCAACTTGTGGCGTCATCTCAAGTCCCTTGTGGATAATCAAGGCACCGCCTTGCTGTATCAGTGTTGTGTAGTGACGGAAACTGTCAAGATAGGCTTCCTTTGTACCATAGATGTCAAGATGGTCGGGGTCGGTGGAGGTGATAATGCTTATCCACGGATGTAGCCAGTGGAACGAGCGGTCGTATTCATCGGCTTCAATGACCACATAGTCACTTTTTTCGGAGAGGATATAGTTCGTGCCGTAATTTTTCGTAATGCCGCCAAGGAAGGCATTGCAGTCGATATGGCTCTGGTGTATGATGTGTGCACACATGCTTGATGTGGTAGTCTTGCCATGGGTGCCGGCAACACAGAGACCCTTCTGCGATTGGGTGATGGTACCAAGCACTTGTGCCCGCTTCTGAATCTCAAAACCATTTGTGCGGAACCATGCCAGTTCTTTGTGGCTTTCGGGTATGGCGGGTGTGTAGACGATGAGGCTTGTTAGTGCTTTCTTGCAAGCATGGGGAATGCTGTCGAGGTCTTCCTCATAGTGAATGAGCATGCCCTCTTTTTCCAATTGTCGTGTGAGGTCGGAGGGTGTCTTGTCGTAGCCGGCAACCACCATTCCTTTACTCATGAAATAGCGGGCCAGCGCGCTCATGCCAATACCACCTGCTCCAATGAAATATACTGCTTTTATATTTTTCAGTTCCATTTATTAGGATGTTGTGCGATAGAATGTTATTTGTTGGCCAACTTGATGACCTCGTCGGCAATGATGTCGGCAGAATCGGGTAAGGCCATTTTGAGGATATTCTCGTGCAAGGATGCAAGTTTCGCATCGTCGTTAGCTGTAGCGATGGCCAACGGGATGAGTTTCTTGCCGGCCTCGGTATCTTTGACCATGAGCGCAGCCTCGCGGTTGACCAGTGCCATGGCGTTTTTTGTCTGGTGGTCTTCAGCAACATTTGGCGAAGGTACCAGTATGACAGGCTTTCCCAGCAAGCAGAACTCACTGATGGAGCCTGCGCCGGCGCGACTGATGACTAGGTCGGTAGCCTGATAGGCGGCACCCATGTCGGTGATGAAGTCGGTTACCTTCAGATTATCGGGCTGTCCAGCTTGTAGTAGGCGTTCTCTAATTTCAGCACTGTAGTATTTTCCCGTCTGCCAGATAAATTGCATGTTGGCCGCAGCAATCTCTTTAAGATGTCCGAGAACACTTTCGTTGAGTGTACGTGCGCCAAGGCTGCCACCGACAATCAGAACAGTCTTCTTCGCAGGCTCAAGCCCGAAGCTTTCGAGCGCGGCTTCTTTGCTGCTATTGGTATGTAGCAGTGACTGACGTATGGGATTACCCGTCAACATGATTTTCTCGCTGGGGAAGAAGCGCTCCATACCCTCATAGGCCACGCAGATTTTCTTCGCTTTCTTTGCAAGAAGCTTATTGGTGATGCCAGCGTAAGAGTTCTGTTCTTGTATGAGACAGGGTATGCCCATTGCGGCAGCCTTATTAAGTGTAGGTCCACTGGCATAACCACCCACGCCTACAGCTACATCGGGTTGAAATGCCTTGATGATTTGCTTAGCCATGCGCTGACTTTTCCATATCTTGAAGAGTACCTTCACATTACGAAGCGGGTTCTTACGGTCAAAGCCACAGATGGGGAGTCCTTTTATCTCGTAGCCTGCCGCTGGCACGCGCTGCATCTCCATGCGACCTTCGGCACCAACAAACAATATTTCGGCGTCGGGCCGTTTACCCTTGATGGCATTGGCAATAGAGATGGCAGGGAAGATATGCCCCCCCGTTCCGCCTCCGCTGATGATGACTTTTAACCCTTTGCTCATGTGTGTGCAAAATTAGTGATTTTTTTCTGTATAAAACAATTTTTTTGTGTTTTTTATCCGTTATGTTTGGAGCAATTTTGCCTCCACTAGTTCCTCGCCATTATTCTCCCTTTTCTTTGCCGAGCGGCTGATACTGAGAATTACACCCAGATAGATACAATTGATGACTGACGATGTGCCACCTCGACTGATAAGTGGGAGGGGCTGTCCAGTAACGGGGGCAAGTCCTACAGCGACACACATGTTAAACAATGCCTGTGTGGTCAGTAGCAAGGCTAGCCCCATGGCAAGGAAGGCTGGGAAATTGTTAGCACAGCGGTTGGCGATGCGCCCTGTTCGGAAGAGTAGGATGATGTAGAGTAATGCTACGAAGGCTGCTCCAATGAGTCCCATCTCCTCGATGATAATGGCGTAGATGAAGTCGGAGAACGCCAGATAGAGTGAGTCGCGTATCTCAGAGTTGCCCGGGCCTTTTCCTACATAGTTGGCTGAGGCGATAGCAATGTTGGCGTAAGTGGTCTGTGCGCCTCTTCCGTTTAGGTCGCGCTTCTCTGGCGGTATCTCTTTATTGTCGACGAAGGTAAGGATACGGTTTTTCCATGTGCCGAAGCGATGGAACACTTTCCCGAGAGCACTCAATTCCTCTTTCTTCGTTGCCTCGTCGGTTTGTTCGGTCAGTTGTTGGTTGTCAGACTTATCTTCTACTCGTGCCGACATCATGATGACAGAGAAGAACACTACGCCCAAGATGGCCACCACGCCGAGCAGTTTGCCCAGTTGTTCCTTGGGCACACGTCCAATGAGCATCATGAAGAAGATGACGCTATTGAGCAGCATTGCCGTAGAGAAGTTCTCGAGCAGGATGAGCGGAATAATACATCCTGACACGGCGAGGATATACTTGAACGCCTGTGGGTCGGCACCGTCTTGGGTTTGCATGGCACTCAGTATCTGCGCGGTGGCCAGCACGAGTGTTCCTTTGGCTATCTCCGATGGTTGGAACTTCAATCCGAGAAAGCCTACCCATCGTGAGGCGTCGCCCTCGCTATGTCCGGCTACAAGTGCCCAAAGGAGTAGCAAGATGGAGATAATGAGCATGAAGGGCGTGACAATCTTGAAGTACTTGCACTTGATTTGCAGTACGACCACCATGCAGCAAAATCCCAGGAACAGAATACTGGTGTGTTTGATGATGGGCGAGATGTAGTCTCCTCCCTTAAATGTCAGTCGCGACGAGGCGGAATAGACCTCAATAATGCTAATGAGACAGAGGAAGAAAAAGACCATCCAGATGACCTTGTCGCCCTTGAAAATATTATTTAACTTCTGGTTCATGATGCAATTACAGGTTTCTTACCATTTCCTTAAACAGACGGCCGCGTTCAGCCATACCTGAGAACAAATCGAATGACGCGCAGCATGGTGAGAGTAGTACAGTGTCGCCTGACTGTGCCATCTCGTAGCAGGCATCCACACAGTCGCGCATGGAGTGGGTGTCAGCGATGGGTATGCCGAGCGGGTCGAAGAACTCGTGGAGTTTCGCATTATCGACACCGAGAAAAACGAGACCGCGACATTTCTTTATCACGAGGTCCTTGATCTCATTGTAATCGTTGCCCTTGTCGAGGCCGCCAAGTATGAGAACTACAGGCGTGTTGACACTCTCAAGTGCATACCAGCAGGCATCTACGTTGGTAGCTTTCGAGTCGTTGATGTATTCTACGCCGCCCACCTTGCAGACCTTCTCCAACCGATGCTCTACACCAGGGAAGTCGCTTAGTGACTTACGTATCACGTCGTTCTTGATGCCGCTGATATTTGCGGCGATGCCGGCAGCCAGCGAATTGTAAATATTATGCTTGCCGGTAAGGGCGAGCGACTCCTGTTCCATGTTAAACGGAGTAGGATATTCTATCGTGTACTGCCCTTCTTCTATATAACCGATTGAACCGTTTCCTTTCAATAGTGAGAATGGACACTGCACAGCCTTGATATCGTATTTATCCAACTCGCGACGGATGATGGGGTCATCGTTCCAGTAGATGAAAGCGTCCTGCTGTGTCTGATTCTGCAAGATACGCATCTTGGAGTCCACATAGTTCTGCATCTCATAGCCATAGCGGTCGAGGTGGTCGGGGGTGATATTGAGCAGTACAGCGATGTTGGCACGGAAGTCATACATGTTGTCAAGCTGGAACGAGGACAACTCTATGACGTAGTATGCGTGTGGATCCTCAGCTACCTGCAACGCAAGTGACCGACCGATGTTTCCAGCCAAACCCACGTCGTAGCCTGCCTCGCGGAAGATGTGGTAGATGAGCGATGTGGTGGTGGTCTTACCGTTGGATCCAGTGATGCAAATCATCTTCGACCGGGTGTAGCGTCCGGCAAACTCAATCTCGCTGATAATGGGTATTCCGGCGGCAATGACCTGCTGAACCATTGGGGCTGTGTCGGGTATGCCTGGGCTTTTGATAACCTCATCGGCATCGAGTATGCGCTCAGCCGTGTGCTGACCGTCTTCCCATGCGATTTGCCGCTCATCGAGCATCTTCTTATACTTATCCTTGATGGCCGACATGTCGGACACGAAAACATCGAACCCTTTCTGCTTGGCCAATACGGCGGCTCCGGCACCACTCTCTCCAGCGCCCAAAACTGCGATTTTCTTCATCTCTTATTTCTTTTCTTTCTTATCAATAGTTGTCATTTGTCAAAAATTCCCTAGGGAATTTCTTCTCAAAGCTAAGCTTTCGGCTGATATATTCGTTAGAATTACGCTTTGTCTGCTACCTGATTTTCAGCGTGATGATGGCTATGGCCGCCAGAATGATGCTTGTAATCCAGAAGCGAATGGTGATTTTCGACTCGTGGAAGGGGCGGTGTGGCCAACCTTTAAGTACGTAATGGCTCGTGGGGTCAAGCTGGCTGTCAAGGCGGCGGAAGTTGTCGTGTATTGGCGTGGCACGGAAAATGCGCACACGCTTGCCCTTACGCTTCTGTACTTTGAACCATTGTGTCTGGATGATGACACTCAGACTCTCCACGAAGAAAATGCCGCAAAGGATGGGCAGTAACAGTTCCTTGTGGATAATAACGGCGGCAACACCGATGAGCCCCCCCACCATGAGTGAGCCAGTGTCGCCCATGAATACCTGAGCGGGATAGGCGTTGTACCATAGGAATCCTATCATGGCTCCGATGAACGCACAGAGGAACACCACTAGTTCCTGTGCCCCTGGGATATACATAATGTTGAGATAGGCGGAATACTCGATGTGACTCGAAACATAAGCGAGTATGCCCAGAGCCACACCAATGATGGCAGAGTTCCCCGCACACATGCCGTCCATACCATCGTTCAGGTTGGCTCCGTTCGATACGGCCGTCACGACAAGAATGGTCATCAGTACGAACAATATCCATCCGGCGGCATTCTTGTATTTGCCACACCACGAGGTAAGCTCGGAGTAATCGAGATTGTGATTCTTCACAAACGGGATAGTGGTTTTAAGCGATTTAACCGGTTCCGACTTGTGCGTCACTACCGTCTCCACACCTTGACGTTCAAGCGAGATGTTTTCGTTGATTTTCGCATCGGGACTAGCCCAGAGCACAAGTCCCACAATAAGGCCAATCGATACCTGTCCCACGATTTTCCAACGACCTTTCAATCCCTCCTTGTCATGGCGGAAAATTTTAATGTAGTCGTCGAGGAATCCAAGAAATCCCAGCCAAACGGTGGTGACAATCATCAGAATGAGGTAGATGTTACGTGTACGGCCCAACAGCAGCACAGGAACCAAAATGGACACGGCAATAATGATGCCACCCATCGTGGGTACCCCCTTTTTCTTCTCCCCGTATGGGTCGATGGCGGTATCACGGGCCGCCTCGCCAATTTTCTTGCGGCGCATATACTTGATGAACTTCTCTCCAAACCATGCCGAGATGATGAGCGAGAGAATCAGCGTGAGCAGTGCACGGAAGGAGATGTAGCTCCACATGCGGGCTCCAGGGATGTCGTATTGCTCTAAAAAGCGGAAGATATAGTATAGCATAATCTAAATAGGTCTTATTTTCTTACGGGTCTCTTATTGATTGATAATCTCTCTCACCACCTCGCGATCGTCGAAATGGTGTTTCACTCCTTGAATCTCCTGATAATCCTCATGACCCTTTCCGGCAATGAGAATGACATCGCCCTTTTCGGCCATCATGCAGGCGGTGCGGATGGCTTCGCGGCGGTCGACGATGGAGAGGACCTTCTTCATCTGCTTCTGGTCGAGACCAGCGAGCATGTCATCGATGATGGCCTGCGGCTCTTCGAAACGGGGATTGTCGCTGGTAATGATGACACGGTTGCTCTGGCGCACAGCCTCTTGTGCCATGAGTGGGCGTTTGCCCTTGTCGCGGTTACCTCCAGCTCCGCAGACAGTGATGACCTTTCCCTGCTTTCCCTCAAGTACTTCGTGGATGGCACGGAGCACATTCTCCAAGGCATCGGGTGTATGGGCATAGTCGACGACTGCCGTCCAGCCCTCGTCGCTACGGATGGGCTCGAGACGGCCAGCCACACTCTTTAATGTGCTGAGAACGAGAAGGATGTCGGCCGGCTGCTTGCCTAACATACGGGCAGCACCATAAACGCAGAGCAGATTGCTCACATTAAATTTTCCTATGAACTGCACGCCCACCTCGTGGCCATCGACCTCTAGATACATTCCCTCGAAATGACATTCCAGAAGTTTAGCCTTGAAGTCAGCCATACGCTGGGTGCTGTAGGTCTTCACTTGGGCTTTCGTGTTTTGCACCATGAACATGCCGTTTTTGTCATCGGCATTGACAACAGCAAAGGCAGACTTCGGAAGCATATCGAAAAAAGCTTTCTTGGCATCACGGTAGTTCTCGAAGGTTTTGTGATAGTCGAGATGGTCGCGAGTGAGGTTGGTAAAGAGTCCGCCTGTGAACGTGAGACCTCCGATTCGTCGTTGAGCAATGGCGTGACTCGAACATTCCATGAAGGCGTACTCGCAACCTTCGGCTACCATTTCGGAGAGCAAACGGTTGAGCTCGATGGCGTCGGGCGTAGTGTGGGAGGCAGGCACAGGCCGTTCCTCAATGTAGTTGCATACCGTGGAGAGAAGACCGCACTTGTGCCCCATCTTGCGGAACATATTATATAATAAGGTGGCGATGGTAGTCTTGCCATTCGTTCCTGTAACGCCTACCAGTTTCAACTTTTTCGATGGTTCACCATAGAACACCGTCGCAACAGGACCTACAGCCTCTTCAGTTAACTTTACTTGAACAAAGGTGGCTTTTATCTGGTCAACGCCATCGGGCAGGTCTTCGCACAAAATGGCCACAGCCCCCTGCTCTATGGCTTTTGGGATAAATTTGTGGCCATCTACCTGCGTACCTTTCATGGCCACAAAGAGATGTCCCTCGGCAATACAGCGCGAGTCGATATTGACACCCGTTATCTCTATATCGGCATCACCGATGATGTTGACGGGCTTTACATATTTAAGCAGTTCGATGAGTTTCATAGTGCAGTGTATGTTTATTTAGTTTAATATCAGTTGACAAAAGGTGCCTTTCTTGATGGTAGCGCCATGGGGAAGGCTCTGACTGACAACCTTGCCACGCCCCGTGAGACTTACTCTGATGCCTCGGCTCTCAAGCAGATAAACGGCATCGCGTGCCCCCATTCCATGAACATCTGGAACGATGTCTTTCTTTGCCTGCTCACTTTTCTTTAGTGTGGCCTGCTTATTGCCCTGCCATTGGGCAATACCCCAGATGGGTTCGGTCCTGTTCGCGGTTGCCGTCCAATTGTTGCTATAATTGAAACCAAGGTGCGATAATACGCTTTCCGTTGCCAGCATATTGCCATTCTTAATCTCGGGCAACATTACCGAAGTGGCGTCATGGGAGTCGCTTACATCGAGCTTCAGGCTTTGAGCCATGATGCCTTCTGCTATTTCACGGAACACAACGCCTGCCATACCGCCACCTGAAGCAGGCAAGCCTGATTTCTGAATACATACAATGCAGGAGTAGCGTGGCGCCTCAGACGGGAAATAGCCAGCGAAGGACACGAGATACTGCATGGTGCCACTATGGTAGCCGCCCGAACCTTGTGATATTTGGGCTGTCCCGGTTTTTCCTGCAATGCCGAAATCACCGTGTTTCAGCTTTCCCACTATCTTTGCCGTACCTTGTTTGACAACCAGTTCAAGCTGTTCCTGTGTCTTTTTGACCGTAAGAGGTTTGGCGATTCGTTCACGAAGGACTACAGGTGGGAACTCTTTTATAACCTCACCGTCTTTCATCACTTTTTTCACAAATCGGGGTTGCATCATCTTTCCACCATTGGCGATGGCATTATAGAAAGTTATTGTAGAGATGGGTGGTACTTGTGTCTCATAGCCTATTGACATCCAGGGAAGGGCTGTATTACTCCAGTTGGCCCAGTGCTTGCCAGTTTTGTCTTTCTTTGGCATACGGATGCGTGCCTTTGTTGAGCCAGGAATGGGTAAGTGTAAGTCGTCGGCAAGTCCCAGACGATAAATTCCTTCGACGAATTTCTCTGGATGACTATGGTAATTTTGGTCAATGATACGGCTGATGCCAATGTTGGAGCTCTTTTGGAGAGCCTTGCCGAAATTGATAGTTCCGTATCCGCCGCGAGTCCAGTTATGGTCTTTCATCGTCCGCTTGTACATGTCCCATTTACCATTGCCTGTAGCCACGACAGTAGAAGTGTCGGCCACACCATCGTCGAGTGCCACCATGAAACTGGCGGTTTTGAAAACGGAGCCTGGCTCGAGCAAGTCGCTCACGGCATGACTGTCGATCTCACGGTATTCACCATCGTCGCATCGTTGCATGTTGACAATGGCTTTCACGTCGCCTGTAGCCACTTCCATGACAATTGCCACACCGACGTTGCCGCCAATCAGTTTCAACTCCTCAATGACTGCACGTTCTGCTAAGTCTTGCATGCCCACATCAATGGTGGTGATGATATCGCAGCCGTCGGTGGCAGGTTTGTCCACAATATCGAGATTAGTGTTGAGAATCCTACGTGTATGTTGTATGCCGTCTTCACCCCGCAAGATAGAGTCGTAGTGTAGCTCGAGCCCCGTGCGTGCTTTACCGCCCGACTTAAAGACATCGCCTACGGTACGTTGTGCAAGTGAGCCATAAGGACGTTGGCGAGTCTTGTATATTCTGACGTGGAACCCACTTCGGTAGCAAGCCTTAACGGTATAGCCATCTTCGTCGCGCTCAGAGTTGAAAGGCATATTAAATACGGGTAACTGAAGAACTTCGGTAAACGTGTTGTAGTCAATGTCTTTTTCCCAAAAACAATAATCTTGCTTTTCGTGAGCGCGTGCCTTGTTGAGCGAATCGCGGAAAGCCTCTGCGCTGCGATCAGGAAAGATAGCGTGAAGACCGTGGCAGATGGTGTCGAGATTTGCTTCCCAGATGCTGTCGCCCAGATGGCGCTTCGTTTTCTGGTCAATATAGTTGTGCAAGGCTTTAAAGTCCATATAAAGCTTATATTTCGGTAGCGAAGAGGCAATGAGCTGTCCGTCGGAAGAATAGATGTTTCCTCTTGTGGCAGGTATGGGCTCGTTGTCAACTTTTACACGATTGGCCACTTTTGCCCAATAGTCTTTTTTCGCGGTCATGATATAGGCGGTCTTTGCTACGACAGCGATGGCTATAGCTGACATCATAATAGCGATGAAACTATAGCGTGGCATGATTTTCTTGTAATTGAACTTGCTCATTTTTCTGGAATTTGAATCTTAAATGGTGGTTGGTTGGCTGTGTGCAACGTACTGTCACTGTTTTGCCGCAATATGTTTAGGACATTGCTTTCGCGACAGCGTTCAGTGAGGTCACTGCTGATGGAGAGGGCACGATACTTCGCTTCTTGGAGTTCTTTGTTGAGCTTGTCAATCTTAATGAGGCTCTGTTGACAACTGTATCGATTGGTGATATAGATAATAATGAAGATGGTTATCAGCACGAATACCCATATCTGTCGTCGTATGGTCGACGTGGTGAGGATGTCGCCACCAAGAATTTTACGCAAGGTAAAACTCTTTGACAGCGGAGACTCGTCTTCTGTGGCCTGTTCTTTGATGACCTCAGTAAGAGTGGGTAGAGCGTGCTCCTCTCGCAATGCTTCGTCGGCAGGTATTTCTTGAGCTTTCTCTGTTTCGGGAGTAGTCTCTATGGTCACTTTGGGCTCGTCTTTCTTGTTCTTATGATCTTCATTCATTATTTCTACGATTCAACAATTCAACATTTCTCTGCTATTCTTAGTTTGGCGCTGCGGCTTCTTGGATTCCTGTCAATCTCTTCAGCCGTGGGTACGATTGGCTTTGACGGTTTTGCTACGAGCGGACTGCTGGTGCGCCCGAAGAAGTCTTGCTCTACCTTACCTTCGATATTCCCGCTTCGCATGAGGTTTTTCACCATGCGGTCTTCGAGGGAGTGGTAGGTTATCACTACCAGTCGTCCGCCTGGGCGGAGCAGTGTGGTCGCAGCGCGGAGCATCTCACCGAGCGCCTCCATCTCATGGTTTACTTCTATGCGTAGCGCCTGAAACAGCCGGGCTAGGTCTTTTTTCTCCCGCTCCCGCTTGAAGAAAGGCGCGACTATCTCTGCAAGTTGCTGCGTGGTGGCAATGGTTTGCGAGGCTCTCTTTTTGACGATAGTGGCGGCAATCTGTCGTGCGCGGCTGAGCTCACCGTAATAATATAGGAGATTAGCCAGTCTGTCTTCGTCATAGTTGGCAACAATGTCGGCGGCTGTTTGTCCTGCGCGCTTGTTCATCCGCATATCGAGCGGTGCGTCTTGTCTAAAGGAGAATCCGCGCTCGGCCTCATCAAAATGGTGACTCGAGACGCCAAGATCAGCCAATACGCCATCAAGAGTTTCCACGTTGTAGTAGCGCATCCAGTTCTTCAGATAGCGAAAATTGCTGCGCACGAAGGTAAAGCGCCCGTCATCGGGGATGTTCTGCTCCGCATCGGCATCCTGGTCGAAACCATAGAGATGGCCTTTGTCAGAGAGATGATGGAGTATTTCATACGAGTGGCCGCCGCCCCCGAAGGTCATATCGGCATAGATGCCGTCGGGCTGAATATTCAGCCCGGCAATGCTCTCTTGTAGTAGCACAGGAACGTGATATGTCGTTACGGCGGCTTTCATTTTTTTACTCTTCGTTTTTCATGACATCTTCCAATGCGCGTCCAAAGTCTTCCGCTTCCATGAATGGTTTCCCGCTTCCGTCATTGCTCCAGATTTCGATGGTGTCGCCCATACCGATAAATTTCACATTTTGTTCGATGTCCGCCATTTTTAAATATCGCTTCGGGATGAGAAAACGTCCGTTGCCGTCGAGAGTCACTATCTCTACGTCGCTCACGAACTGGCGGAAGATGAGTTGATGTTGTTGATTCCAGCGCGATAGCCGCAACCGCAACAAATCCATTTGCTCATTCCATATCTGTTCGGGATAGAGCACAAGGCATGATTGGAACACATCCTTACGCAGTACAAGACTTTCACCGCCCGATGCCTGCAACACCTTTCGGAATGTTGCAGGTAAGAATACGCGACCCTTTGTGTCAGTCTTGGCTTCAATATTTCCTATAAAACGCATATGTGTACCTATTTTAATTTTTTCAATTTAGATTTGGGGTTCAAAATTACAAATTTTTCTCCACTTTTCTCCACTCTTCCCCACATTTTTTCAAAAAAAAGTGATTTTTTTTTCAAAAAGAACCGTTTTTTTGCACATCAAGCCCCAAATGCGCATTTTTTTCGTGGAATGGAATAAAAATAGTTTCTGTTTTAAAAAATCACATGCTCTATTTTTTGCAGCAAGAAAAAGATTAAGATTAAGGGAATAATGAATGGAGAATGAAAAGGAATAGAACGGAATCGGAAAGAGAAACGAAAGTAAGACAAGAAAAAATAGAGGGGAAATCCATACCGGCAATTAGATCTTTATGAAAAAAACAGAAAAATGTAACATTTTTTTGTCAAAATGTGTAATTTCTAAAAAAGAAATGTTATTTTTGCAAATTGTAAGAGATTTTCCATAAAAATGAGCGACAAGATAGAGAAGACTATCGACATAGATAAGGTCTTGCGTGATAAAATGGGCAAGAAATCACGTTACGTACCCCGTTTTGCGGTCAGTTGGTTGAAGCATATCATCCATCAGGACGAGGTTAACCGCTTCCTTTGGGAGAGTCGTGACCTAACTGGTACAGAATGGCTCACGGAGTGCGTTCACTATCTCAAGATGACGCTTGAGATCGAAGGTGAGGAGAACCTGCCCGCGAAAGATGATGGTAAACTTTATACCTTTGTTTCGAATCACCCGCTGGGCGGTGCCGATGGCGTGGCGCTGGGTAGTATTATCGGTAGGCATTACGATGGCAACTTCCGCTATCTTGTGAACGATCTTCTCATGAATCTCCCTGGTTTGGCACCCCTTTGCATTCCCATCAACAAGACTGGCAAGCAGAGCCGCGATTTCCCTGCCATGGTAGAAGCGGGATTTGCCTCCGATCACCATATGCTCATGTTTCCTGCAGGACTCTGTTCTCGGAAAACCAATGGGCAGATTCGCGATTTGCAATGGAAGAAAACCTTCATCACGAAAAGTGTGGAAAGCCATCGGGACATTGTGCCCATTCACTTCGGGGGACAGAACAGCGAAAAATTCTATCGCATCGCCAATATATGTAAGCTTCTCAATCTGAAGTTCAACGCAGCCATGCTTTTTCTTGTTGATGAAATGTATAAGAATGTCGGCAAAACTTTCCGCGTAGCCGTTGGGAAACCCATTTCTTGGCAGACCTTTGACAAGTCAAAAACTCCGATTGAATGGGCGGAATTTGTAAAGAATCAAGTCTATCAGTTATAAAATGGAACAACCTATCATCCCTCCTGTCAGCAAAGATTTGCTTATGGCCGAGCTCACTCCCGACCGTCAGCTTCGCATGACCAACAAAAGCCATAACGAGATTTACGTCATCACCGCCCATGAGGCCCCCAACGTGATGCAGGAAATCGGACGGTTACGAGAGATAGCCTTCCGCGAAGCTGGTGGAGGAACGGGAAAGGCTACCGACATCGACGAGTTCGACATCTGTGAGAACTGCTATAAACAACTCATCGTGTGGAATCCCGAAGCTGGTGAGATTATCGGTGGATACCGCTACCTTTTGGGCAGCGAATGGGAACTTAACGATGAGGGACAGCCTCATTTGGCCACGAGCCACATGTTCTATTTCTCAGAAAAATTTCTCTCCGAATACATGCCCTACACCGTAGAGCTCGGTCGTTCGTTCGTCTCACCCGAATATCAAAGCTCGCGCATGGGAGCCAAAAGCCTCTTTGCCCTCGATAACCTCTGGGACGGACTTGGAGCACTCACAGTGATGAAACCCGAGGTGAAGTATTTCTTTGGCAAGATGACCATGTATCCCTCCTACATCCGTCGGGGACGTGATATGATTCTTTATTTCCTTAAAAAGCATTTCGGTGATAAGGAAAACCTGATAATTCCGATGAATCCGCTTAAAATAGAGACGCCTGAGGAAGAGCTTGAAGCCCTTTTCTGCGAGAAAGATTTCAAGAAAGACTACCGCATCCTCAATGGTGAGATTAGGAAACTCGGCTACAACATCCCGCCGCTTGTCAATGCATACATGGGATTGTCGCCTACGATGAAACTCTTCGGCACCGCCATCAACGACGGTTTCGGTGACGTGGAGGAGACTGGCATTCTCATTGCCGTTGACGAGATCTTCGAGACAAAGCGTGTCCGCCACATCGACTCTTTCGTTCGTCAGCATCCTGAGGCATTACGCCTTACCAGCGGATATGAGAATATCATCTATAAAAATCAGGAGTGAGAGACCATATCATTAAAAACCTATATTCTATGAAAACAAAATTCTTTTTGGCAGCACTCTTCACGGTAGTGCTGTATCCTTCAGTGACTCATGCCCAGACACCTCGTCCCGAATATCCGCGTCCACAGTTTGAGCGTGCCGACTGGGTGAACCTCAATGGCACATGGACCTTTGCTTTCGACTTTGGTAAGACAGGAGGCCAGAAAGGTTATACCAACAGCGAGGGCTTCGATGGAACCATCACCGTACCCTTCTGTCCGGAGAGCTCGCTATCAGGTGTTCAGCACACCGATTTCATCAACTGCCTGTGGTATCAGCGCAAGCTTAGTATCCCCGCAGGGTGGGACGGGAAAAAGATTTTCCTTAATTTCGGTGCCGTAGACTATGAGGCCATCATCTACATCGATGGCAATTATGTACGTAGTCATCATGGAGCCGGCTCTTCGTTTGCCTGCGATATTACCAAATTTGTCAAGGCCGGACAAACCCACAACCTGGTTGTCCAAGTGAACGACGACCTACGTGGCCGACTTCAGCCTGGAGGCAAGCAGTGTCTCAGCCTGAACTCTTCGGGCTGTTCCTATACTCGTGTGACTGGCATCTGGCAGACCGTTTGGATGGAAGCCGTCGACCGCGAAGGTCTGAAGAGTGTCTTCGCCGTGCCCGATATCGATCAGCAGCAACTTGTCATCCATCCCGATTTTTATGGCGAGAGTTGTAAGAACCAACTTGTTGTCACCGTCAGCGACGGCAAGAAGGTCGTAGCTACAAAGACCGTACCGGCAACAAATAACTCGGTGGTTGTTGTGCCTATGAAAAACCCGAAACTTTGGACACCAGAGACCCCCAATCTCTACGATGTGACCTATAAGGTGACGCGCGACGGCAAGACTATCGACGAGGTGAAATCCTACGTCGGTATGCGCAAGATACATTGTGCCAACGGCTATTTCTACCTGAACAACAAGCCTTACTACCAACGGCTTGTGCTCGACCAGGGCTATTATCCCGACGGCATCTGGACGGCACCCACCGATGAGGCCCTGAAGCATGATATTGAAATGTCGAAGGCCGTAGGCTTCAACGGTGCGCGCCTGCATCAGAAGAGTTTCGAGGAGCGTTATTACTATTGGGCCGACAAGCTCGGCTATATCACCTGGGGAGAGTCGGCCAGCTGGTGTCTGAACGAGAACAACGAGCTTGCTGCCCGCAACTTTATCGGTGAGTGGACCGAATTGGTGGAGCGCGACCGCAACCATCCGTCACTCGTCACATGGACTCCTTTCAATGAGACGTGGGGAGCAAACGACACGGGAACCTATCCCCGTATGGTTCGCGATGTGTACCGTATCACCAAAGCGATGGATCCCACTCGTCCCGTCAACGATTCTTCTGGCGACAACCATGTCCTGACCGACATCTGGAGTGTTCACAACTATCAGCGCGACTCGCTCCAGCTGACCAAGGACTTCACCTTCGAGCATGGCAAGGAGCCTTACCGCAACGTGGGCAACAAGAAGCATCTCGCCACATACGACGGCCAGCCCTACATGGTCGATGAGTTCGGTGGCCTGCCCTGGATTCCAGAAGAAGAGCGCGCCACCTCATGGGGTTACGGCGGCAACATCGACAACATGGAGGATTTCTACACCATTCTCGAGAAACAGATTGATGCGTTGAAGGCCTCAAAGCATGTTGTGGGATTCTGCTATACGCAGATTACCGATGTGGAGCAGGAGAAGAACGGCATCTACTACTACGACCGTCGCCCGAAGTTCGACACGAAGCGCATTAAGGCCATCTTCGAGCGCATCCCGTCGGTCATCGAGCCTGTTGACCTCAGTTATTAATTAAATATTTAGCGTTTAGTATTTAGCGAATGACGCTTCCCTGTTGAAAGGGGAAATGTCCTAAGTACTAAACGCTAAACACTAAACAGAAAAGCAAAAAATCGCGATGAAATGGGAGAATTTAATATCTGCTAAGCGACTCGGACAAGAGCTGCGGCATAGTGAGCGCCACGACGACCGGTCGGAGTTTAAGCGCGACTACGACCGCTTGATTTTCTCTGCCCCGTTCCGTCGCCTGCAGAACAAGACACAGGTGTTTCCCCTGCCGGGCTCCATCTTCGTACACAACCGTCTGACCCACTCGCTGGAAGTGGCCTCAGTGGGCATGTCGCTGGGCAACGATGTGGCGCGTCATCTTACGAAGCGTCACCCTGAGTTGCGCGACACGCTCTTCGAGGAAATCGGCACCATTGTCGCCGCAGCCTGTCTGGCCCACGACATGGGCAATCCTCCCTTCGGTCATTCGGGTGAGAAAGCCATTCAGACCTTCTTCGCAGAAGGTCCGGGACAGGAGTTGCAATCGAAGCTCGACTTCCGGTTCTGGTCCGATATTACCCACTTCGACGGCAACGCCTATGCCTTCCGTCTGCTCACCCATCGTTTCCAGGGCCGGCGCCCGGGGGGCTTTGTGATGACCTACTCCACGCTCGCCTCTATCGTGAAATATCCCTATCCGTCATACTTTGCGAAGAAGAGCAAGTTCGGCTTCTTCACTACCGAATACGAGGTCTATAGCCGTCTGGCTAATGAGCTTGGCATCCCTCTTATCTCCGCAGGCAACGGCCATGAATGCTGGGCACGTCATCCGCTGGTCTACCTTGTCGAGGCTGCCGACGATATATGCTATGAGATTATGGACATCGAGGATGCCCACAAGCTGAAAATCCTCACCTACGACGAGACCGAACAGTTGCTGCTTGGTTTCTTCGACGAGGATACACAAAGCAAGATACGCCACCGCATCACCGATGAAGGCCTTGACGACGAGAACGAGCGCGTAGTCTATCTGCGTGCTTGCACTATCGGTCTGCTAGTCAACCTCTGCGTCGACGTGTTCGTTGAGCACGAGGACGAGTTGCTTGCCGGTACCTTCAGCGGGCCGCTTGTCGACCATATCTCCGACCGCGCCCGTGAAGCCTACAAGACCTGTGCCGACCTCTCCGTGAAGCGCATCTACCGCAGCAAGGTGGTGCTCGACACCGAGCTCGCAGGCTATAAGATCATCGAAAACCTCATGCACACCTTCGTCGAGGCAGTCATCCACTCCGACCGTTATCATTCGCAGCAACTGCTCAACATGGTATCGAGTCAATACGACATCCATGCCGATGACCTTGAGACGCGTGTCATGGCTGTCATCGACTACATCTGCGGCATGACCGATGTCTATGCCCTCGAGCTCTATCAGAAAATCAACGGTCTCTCCCTTCCGATTGTGTAGGGTGAGGCCGCATTTCTCAAAATACTTTCAGCAAAATGGGCCTATACTCAGCAGGGTAATATTCTGGGGACGGGTGATGAAAAGACTATGCCCTGCAAGGGGAAAAGCATTGACATTTAGCTTTTTCCCTTGCAGGGCGAAAATTATTCGCTTTTTTGCCCAGAACGACGCTTTGGGCTGATTGGGAGTTGGCCTTGCAGGGTCGCCTTTACAACATTTATCTTTAAAAACCAGAGAAAATCCCTTCGTTTAAAAATCTCTTTAACTAAAGGACAAAATTTTAGCGTAAGCAACACACAAACATATGTTGGTTACCAATCCGTATCAGGAGTTAAAGTGTTCATGGCTTTTAAAGATTCCTCCACTTCATTCAATGTCTTTTGGCATTTCTGATACAAAACAGGGAATGCCTTGTTGTAGAGCCTGCGTCTTTCATCCTGATTTTCATTGATGGGCTGGAACTCACTGATTCGGTCATGAATATCAATTGTTTCGTTAATATTAGAACGTTTCCCAGTGTAAAAACTTAACACGATGGAGATTCTTGCCCTTCCGTCCTTAGCTTCAACTCGTAACAGAAATGGGGCATTCAAGAAATAGGAATAAGGGAAATAGTTGGCCTCATGAAACTGAAGATACTCACCTTCTCCAGCTACGATTCCTTTCTCAGACGAATTAATGACTATCTTATATTTAGTGTCTTTATAGGCATCCTCTATGTATTTTAATGAAGTAGAATAGATGTCATTTTTTTGCATCGCAAGTGTTTCCACAATTTTAGAGATAACCACGTCTCCATTTTTGTCAACGATATAATCCTGTCCTTTAATCTGAGCCTGTATAGACAAGGATAATAATGTGGCAATAATTGCTCCTAATAATCTTCTTTTCATAAGGATTAGGTTTTTGAACATCCCCAACCCGCCCTAAACAGGAAACGAGTTGGGGGAATTCTTCATTATCAAAGCTTAATAATTAGATGTGCAGTTTGGGTGTGTGTCTTCCTTGATACCCTTGACGTTTACACCCCAGCCTTTAACTTTGGTTTTACTTGTTCTGTATGCACCAAAGAACCAGCAATGCTTCTCACTCTCAAACTCAGGTTCAAGAATAATGTCAAATCCAGAATTTTCCTTGGCGCGATAGAGTGCCTGGCTCTGACGTTTTGTAAGTCCCTTGTAGCGATTGGCACTTCTTAATGTTTTGTTACCATTACGCTCTAACTGGATGATGCCCAACAGGGTTCGCGTGTTAACAGTAGCCTCAACTTTCTTTGCGGAAGAGTAATCTATGTCTGCCTCCACATAGGTGTTAAGACTACTTCCGAGGCTCATTACAGCTGCCTCATTTTGGTACGAAGCGCAACTTGAAAAGCTCAGTGTGAGCAGGCCTGCGCAAATAGCCGTAAGAAAAGATAACTTTTTCATTGTATATAAAAAGTTATGCCCGAAAGATGCCCAAAGTCAGGCTTGTTGATAATTAAGATTACAACCTACATAAAAAAAGCGGGGCATCTTTTTGCTGCTTGTTCGTCATATTAGGTTGTCGGATACCTCACAAAAAAACAAACAGACTTTGATACCCACGCCATTGGTATATTCTGCATACCCCATAAAGGTGTGCGGGATGGCTGATGGAGCCATCGGCACACCAAACAGGATAGCGTAGTAATACCTACCCGCAGTATCTACCTCTGCCTCGTTTTTGCATTGGGTTATTGAGTTTCCGACATTCAATATGACTAAAAACGTTGCTTTAGCAAACACTTTCTCAATATGTAGTGCTCCCTCCTTGCAGCCGCTCCGACTTCTTGTTAAGTCGGCTTGGCGTGAGTTTGCAAATGCAAAGATACGAAAATTCTACTAACTGTGAAAAATTTTAGACGAAAATTTTTAGAGGGAGGCTTGTCAATATCCAATATCGATATACATTCCGCGAATAATTCCGTAAGGGGTAAGAGGAAACCAGATAATGGTATTCTTACTCAAGTTTCGGAAGTATGTTTTTTATCTATGATTCCACTATAAGTTTTCCCTACATGCGTAGAATGCCGCTTACAAAGGGAAACTCCACCTGCGAAACTAGAATATTCTTATCGTTGTATTCCTGAGTAGTGTTAATTTGTTTAACGTTTTGAGAAGACTAAAGTGTTAAATACGGATTGTTATATAATTGCGGTTTTGGGGTGAAAAATGACGGTTTTTCGATAGGGGAGCGACTTTTTTCTCTTTGCTTTTCATACTTTTTAAGGTCAAAGATATATGTTTCGGGTGGTGAAAGACGGTCTTTTGCCCGTTGAGAGCTTGTCTTTCACAACCTGAAAGGCCATCTCTCAGAAGCGAACGATCGAGCGTTCGGAAAATGAAAAGTTGCGTCTGGCGGATAAGGTGTATCGAACGCCTTGATGCTCAGTGTGGTAACAATCTGGAGAAAAAAGACGTTTTTTCTGTGTCTTTTGGCACAATTATGGGAAATATCTGCCAGAAGTGTTAAAACGGCGGGTCTGATTTGTGAAAATAAGTAAATGTCTATAAGCGTATTCGCACTTGTCTCTTTTGTCTGTTTTGTGCGTAGGTCTATTTGCAAAAATGCAAATAGTTGATTTTTCTGTGTTGTATCTCGGAAAAATGATGTAATTTTGCACCGATTCTATATGAAGGCACTGAAGGCGATAGACAGAATACTTGAATTTGTGGTGGCTCCGTTGCGGCGAAACGCGTTGTTTTTCGTGGCAATGTATGTGCTGGGTGTGGTGTGCGCATGGGCGACGACGCCTGCGAGCAAACCGCTTTACAGCAATCTGTGGCTGGAGCTTCTGCTCGACCTGTATGTTGTCTGTGCCGTGCTGGCCCTTTTGCCCAAGAAAATACGGCGGTGGGTGCGTGGCATCGTGGCAGTGGCGCTCTATATGATTGCCATTGCCGACGTGTATTGCTACAGCCATTTTGGTAGCACGCTGTCGCCCACGATGCTGCTGCTTGTGGGCGAGACCAATGGCCGCGAGGCGGGCGAGTTTTTGCAGAGCATGGTGTCGGTGAAAGTGCTAACGGGAAAGGTAGGGCTCATCCTGCTCATAGCTCTGGTGCATCTGACACTAACAATTCTCCTCCGGAAGATTCGCTCCAATAACCTACCCTCACCCCCTCCCCAAGGGAGGGGAGCTAATATAGCTTCTTTTATAAGAAAGAGTAACCAAACTCCCCTCCCTTGGGGAGGAGTTGGGGGTGGGTTATTCTTCACCCTCCTTATACTAGTCTTGCCCCTTCTCATTTGGGCGGCTATTGCTTCGTGGCCGAACAAGAAGGCCATGCACAAGCTTTTCTCGGCTGACACCATCGGGCGCGTGGAGCATTTGCTTACCCGTCGTGACCGTGCCAATCTCTACGTGCCTGTCTATCGGCTTGCCTTCAGCATACAAGCTAACCGGTTGACAGCTGGACAGGTGACCCGATTGGTAGAGGCTTCCGACAAGATTGAGGTGGACAGTTGCTCGTTCCGTACACCAGAGCTCGTGTTGATTATCGGCGAGAGTTTCGGTCCGCATCACTCACAGCAATACGGTTACCGCATGCCCACCACACCACGCCAGCTGAAACGTGAGCAGTCGGGGCTACTTACCCGCTACACCGACGTTGTGGCACCATGGAACCTCACAAGTTTCGTCTTCAAAAACGTGTTCTCCATGCACGATGTTGGCGAACAGGGCGAGTGGTGCGATGTGCCGCTCTTCCCCATGCTTTTCCGCAAGGCAGGCTATCGTGTGCGCTTCCTCACCAATCAGTTCCTGCCCAAGGCCGAGGAAGAGGTCTATGATTTCTCCGGAGGATTCTTCCTCAACCATGAGGAGCTGTCGGCCAAGATGTTCGATGAGCGCAATACCCAGCTCTATCCTTTCGACGAGGGACTGCTCCGAGAGTACGACCGTCTGTCAGACAAGGGGCAAACGGCAGGGGGCGAAGAGCAGGTGGGCAACCTTACCATCTTCCACCTCATGGGGCAGCACGTGACCTATCGTCAGCGTTATCCCCGCAGTCGTACCCGCTTTAAGGCTGACGACTACAAGGAGTGGCGCCCCGAGCTTGCGGAGAAAGGAAGGCGTGCCGTGGCCGAATACGACAATGCCGTGCTCTATAACGACTCCATTGTCGATGAGATTTGCAAGCGTTTTGAGAACCGCGAGGCAGTGGTGGTCTATATGCCCGACCATGGCGAGGAGTGTTATGAGGAGAATCGTAACTTCAACTGCCGGCTTCATTCTGCCGCCATCGATTATAAACTGGCCAAATATGAGTTTCAGATACCTTTCTGGATATGGTGCTCACGTGGTTATGTGAAAGCCCACCCCGACATCTACCGCCAGATCGTAGAGGCAAAGAATCGCCGTTTCATGATTGATGCGCTGCCTCACCTGCTGCTCTATCTCGGTGGCATCTCCTCGCCACTGTACAAACCTGAGAACAATGTCATCGCTCCCGAGTACAACGAGATGCGACCGAGAATACTGAAAGGAACGACCGACTACGACAAACTGAAAAAAGATGAGAAGAAATGACATGCTGACACGTGCAGAGTGCAACGTTCTCCGCGGACTGGCCATTATCGGCATTTTCATGCATAACTACTGCCACTGGCTGCCGGGCATCGTGCGCGAGAATGAGTACCAGTTCCGACAGGGGAATGTGGCCGGATTGTGGTATTATCTCAGCCATCCCGACTGGAACCTGCCGCTGCATCTCTTCTCTTTCTTCGGACACTATGGCGTGCCCGTCTTCCTCTTTCTGAGTGCCTACGGATTGGTGAAGAAATACGAGGGTGAGACTTCTTGTGGTGTGGCAGGGTTCCTTCTTTCCCACTTCCTAAAGCTTTTCCGCATGATGATAGTGGGGTTTGTGGCTTTTGTGCTTGTCGATGCCATCACACCTGGCAGTCATCACTACCGGTTGCTCGACGTGGTGGCGCAACTGGGTTTGTTCAACAACGTATTGCCCCATCCTGACCGGATTATCTGGCCCGGACCTTATTGGTTCTTCGGGCTGATGATGCAGCTCTACATTGTCTACCGACTGTTGCTCTATCGTCGTCACTGGGGATACACTGTCGCGCTGATGGGGGTATGTGTGGCCGTTCAGCTGATGCTTGTCCCCGATGGCGAGACGATGAACCGCTACCGCTACAATTTCATGGGTGGTATGCTATCGTTTGGTTTGGGATTATTGCTTGCTCGTTTCGAGAGTAAGCTGAAGGTGGAGACTGTCACGCAAAGCGTATGGCTGGCTACATTCATCTGCTCCACCGCACTGATATTTTTCTCAATCAGAAGTGTCGTAGGCTGGACGCTGACACCCGTTTGGATCTGCCTCTCCTGTTGTGCGTTAGTAAAGCTGCTGCCCTCATGGCTCCAGCGGCCGCTCGACTGGTTGGGCATCGTCTCAGCAGCCCTTTTCGTGTGCCACCCCATCGCACGGAAGATTATTATTCCCATCTCGCGTCAGGGCGATGTCTATTGTGGCCTGCTCCTCTACATCGTAGCCTCATTGTGTCTGGCATGGTTGTTCAATGAATTATTCAAGCTAATGAACCGCAAGAAATGAAGGCCGTCATCCGATATTCCGACTTGAGCAGACATCGCAGCGAACTCATGGGATTTGCGATGCTGATTATCGTGATGTTCCATATCTTTGTGCCCCGGCAGAGCGCATTCTTCGGACTGCATCGCATCGGTAACAGCGGTGTAGACATCTTCCTCTTCCTGAGTGGCATCGGCATGTGGTATTCGTGGACAAAGACAGCCAATCCCTCTACACTGCAATTCTTCAAGCGACGCTATGCCCGCATCTATCCCGCATGGCTTATCATCGCTCTGCTCTACTATGGCAACGACTATCTTACGGCACGTCAGCGCAGCACAAGCCTGACAGACCTTGCGGGCGATGTGCTCATCAACTGGGACTATTGGCTCAGCGCTGACTATTCGTTCTGGTACATTCCCGCTATCATGATGCTCTATACGCTCACGCCTTTCTATCTTCGTCTTGTCATCCGACATCCTGTCTATCGCTGGCTGCCCGTGCTGGCCATTGTGTGGTCGGTTGTTGTCCAGTGGGTGCCGCAGGTTCACGCTGCTGTAGGACATGTAGAAGCCTTTTGGAGCCGCATACCCATTTTCTTCATCGGTATCAATTTGGGCCAGAGTGTGAAAGAGAACCAACGCATAGAGGGACACGCTGTCTGGATGCCCGCCATCGTCTTCACCGCAACGCTTGCCGTGAGCATTTATCTTGAACAGCATTACTATGGTCGCTACCCACTCTTCATCGAGCGCATGATTTATATCCCGATGGTAGTGTCGGGCTGTTTGTTGGGTGGTAGTCTGTTTGCCTATATGGAAAAATTCCTTACGGGCAAATGTATGAACCGTGCCCTGGCCTTCGTCGGAACGGTCAGCCTGGAAATCTACCTCATTCATGAGCAATTCATCCATCTACATATCAGGAAACTCGCTCTCGGCTATTGGCCCACATTCTTCCTTGTTGTTGTGGCCACACTGCCGCTGGCTTGGTTGCTGAGCAAGATAGCCATATACATAGAAAAAACTATAAACCGTAAACTATAAACTGTAAACCCAATGAAAGATATACTCCGTCTCATCCGTCCGCACCATTGGACCAAGAACATGTTTGTCTTCTTGCCTCTCTTCTTCGGTGGTATGTTGCTCAATGTTCCTGTCTTGACGCATGGCATCATCGCTTTTGTGGCATTTTGCCTTGCGGCTTCTTCTGTCTATTGCTTCAACGACATCATCGATGTGGAGGCCGATCGCCGGCATCCTGTGAAATGCCAACGTCCCGTTGCTTCAGGAAAGGTTTCTGTCGGGCAGGGCTATCTGCTTATGTTCATATTAATAGTGCTCGCCATGGGTGTACTGATGCTTCTGCCTCCTTCGGCACGGTGGAAGACAATGGGTGTAGTAGGGTTCTATTATCTGCTCAACTTGGGCTATTGCTCATGGCTGAAGCAGTTTGCCATCCTTGATGTGTGCATTGTGGCCTTTGGCTTTGTTCTCCGCATCATGGCTGGCGGCTATGCCTGCTCCGTTGTACCTAGCCATTGGATCGTGCTGATGACCTTCCTGCTCACGCTCTTTTTGAGCTTTGCCAAACGGCGCGATGATGTTTTGCGCATGAATATCACCGGAGAGGCTCCCCGTAAGAACACCAGTCGCTATAACATCACGTTCATCAATCAGGCCATTACCATCACCGCCTCGGTGACACTCGTCTGCTACATCATGTACACCGTATCGCCCGAGGTTGTTGAGCGGTTCCACACCCACAATCTCTATGTAACCAGCGTGTTCGTGCTCATCGGTTTGCTGCGCTATATTCAGATAGCGGTGGTTGACGAAAAGAGTGGAGACCCCACAAAGGTCATCCTGCGCGACCGCTTCTCACAGTTCATCGTGTTGGCGTGGCTCGTCTCGTTCCTGCTCATTATCTATATTGTATGACCGACATTTATAAGGTATGACCGGCGATAAAGAAATTATCCACGTATTCGATTTCGACGGAACGCTAACGCGAAAAGACTCGTTTATCGAACTCATCCGAACAAAAGCAGGGACATTCGGACTTTTTCTGGGTATACTCTGCTATAGTCCCTGGCTGGTGATGATGAAACTGGGGCTTTATTCGAATGAGAAAGCCAAGCAGCGCGTCTTCAGTCATTTTTTCAAGAATATGTCGGTGTCCGACTTTTCGGCTCTTTGTCAGGAGTTAGCCAGCCGCCGTGAAGAAATACTCAATCAGGATGTTCTCATAAAATTGGAAGAGGCACTTGGTCATGACCAACAGGTATTCATTGTTACGGCAAGTGCCGCCGAGTGGGTTCAGCCCTTCTTGCCCGTCCACGAGCGGCTCACTATTGTCGCAACGGGTCTTGAGGTTGAGAACGGTCGTCTTACCGGACATTTCAGTACCTCTAATTGCTATGGTGCGGAAAAGGTGCGCCGTCTGAAGAAATTGCTTCCCCTGTCACGGGAGCACTACTATATCGTGGCCTATGGCGACAGCCGAGGCGACAAGGAAATGTTTGAGTTTGCAGAAGAAAAAGTAATAGTAAAGAGTTGAACGATTTATGAAAAAGCTCGAATGGGATTCAACACTAAACTCTAAAACAAAAATGTTGAAATGATGAAACAATTATTCTGCATACGACGCGAGGAACGATGGATAGCTCTGGTCTCGTTCCTTGTCTTCACCGCACTTACGGCAGTGGTCATTGTCCGCTACCATAGCCTTTTCTCCGTCTATACGGATAGTGTCTGGGGACCTTTTCCCAGCAAGTTTCATGTGTCGGGTTTCGACGCGCTTGTCTACACGATTGTTTCGCGTTGGAACACGTTCTACACCATTGTCTTCCGCCATCCACTGCTGCCCATACTGCTCTATCCGCTTTATTTGGTCAACCAAGGACTGTATGCGCTTACCGGCATTAACTGCGTGCAGTTTGTCGTGGCTGCCGTTCTCATCGTCTCGGCGGTTTACACGGTTATCTTCCTCTATCGAATTTTTCAGGAGGTGGTGGGACTGAAAAAGGCCGATTCCATCGTACTTTGTGCGCTGACATTCTCGTTTGCCTATATGATGCTGAGTGTGGTCGTGCCCGAGCATTTCATGTTTTCTGCCTTTCTGCTTACACTGACACTCTACATCAGTGGTCGCCATATTGTAGCCAATAGGCACGGCCGTCGGCATGAGAGGAAGAAGATGGGTATCGCTGCCACGGTCTTATTGTTTTTCCTGACAGGAGGATTGTCGTTGACCAACGGTGTGAAGGTGTTTTTAGCGCAATGGTTTGTTAATGGGCGCAGTTTTTTCCGTCTCGCCAATCTGTTGTTTGGTGTGGTGTTGCCCGTCGTATTGCTGCTGGGGTTTAGTCAGGCGGAATACAAACTGCTCACCGTTCCTGGTGAGAAAGCCCGTGCCGAGGCTGCCGCAGCGAAAGCTAAGAAAACGGGAAAACCTGTGAAGAAAACGGGTAAGAAGAGTAAGGCCGACGGTCAGCCTTTCCTCCCCTCTCTTCGGGAGGGGTCGGAGGTAGGCCGGTTCCTGCAATGGAGTGACGCCACCACGTCGCGCACGAAGACCGTCGTGCACAATCTTTTCGGTGAGAGCATTCAGTTGCATGAGGACCATCTTTTGGGCGATGCCCACAACGGGCGACCTGTGTTTGTGAGCTACCGTCACGCCTACCAGTATGTCATAGAGGCATTTATAGTCCTGTTGTTTGTTGCCGGTATTTGGTTTGGCAGGCGTGAGCGGTTTCTCTGGCTGGCACTCTCATTCTTTGCCATCGACCTTATCGTTCATCTCGGCTTCGGCTTTGCCATCAACGAGGTCTATATCACAGGAGCCCACTGGCTTTTTGTTATTCCCCTTGCCATAGCCTATATCTTTAAGGCGATGACCCGTTTGGGCCGCAGTTGGTTGCGCTGGCTGACGGGATTGCTGGCGCTTTGGCTGTGGGTATATAATGGTTTCCTGTTTGTCAAGTATATGATGTGAATAGTTGACAAATTGAAAGGTTGAAAGTTGAGAGGTTGAGATGCTAAAAAAACTCCTACACATATTTGCCATTCGGAGGGGTGAGCGTTGGCTGGCATTGGGTGCGCTACTCTTCTTCGTGTTGCTCAACGCATTGCTGATCTATCGTTATTACGATCGCTTCACACTTGGAGGCAATCTTGGTTTTTGGACGATTTTCTACAAGTCATTCCACGTGTCGGGCTTCGACGCCTACGCTTATATCACCATGTCGAACCTGCGCATCCACTATGTCACTGCCCGTCACCCGCTTTATCTGTCGTTACTCCTGCCTTTTTACTGGCTCAATAGTTGGCAGATGGAGTACACCCACTACAATCTGGCTGTATTCTTCGAGGCTTTCATAGTTATCTTCTGCGCGGTTTACTCCTTCCTTTTCTTGTATCGCACGCTGCACGAGGTGGTGGAAGTCGGTCGCAAGGATGCCGTGCTGCTTACGGTGTTCTTCTTCTCCTTTGCCCATGTGATGCTCACGGCAATGGTGCCCGACCACTTCGTCATCTCGTTGTTTCTGCTTATGCTGACCGTCTATGTCGTGGGCCGTCGGATGAAAAGTGGTCGTTTGCTGCTACCCGTGCAGACGGCGTTGCTGTTGTTTTTCACGGCAGGCATCACTGTCACCAACGGTGTGAAGACCATTTTGGCGGCATTGTTCGTGAACGGGCGGAAGGCCTTCCGATGGCCCATGCTGCTGGCCTATGCCGTGCCGGTGGTATTGCTGTGGGGCATCTGGCAGTGGCAGTACACGGCCTACGAGGTGCCACAGGCCGAGCAAGTTAAAAAACTGGAGGAAAACGCAAAGCGCAAGGATCCGCATTTTGCCGAACGTCACAAGGTTCACGACGACTTTGTAAAACGGCAGAACGGTGTACCTGTGGCCGAGGATGTGCCGTTATTGGAGTGGAGCGATGTGGGCACCAGCCGATGGCACTCCGTGGTCGACAATCTTTTCGGTGAGACCTTTATCCTCCACCGCGACCATCTGCTGGAGGATGTCCTTCAGGAACGGCCCGTGTTTGTGGCCTATAGCAACCCCTTCCTCTATGTTCTGGAGGCGATGATAGTCGTGCTGTTTGCCGTTGGCGTATGGGTGGGACGGCGCGAGCGGCTCATGCAGTTGTTGCTCACATGGTTTGCTTTCGACATGGTGATGCATCTCGGTTTCGGTTTCGGGCTGAACGAAGTCTATATCATGGCGGCCCACTGGACATTTATCGTACCGATAGCCGTGGGATATTTGATAAAGAAAACTCCCTCCCCATCCCTCCCCCAAGGAGAGGGAGTTGGGTTCCTCTCCTTGGGGGAGGTCAGGAAGGGTTCCTCCTCTCCTTCGGGGAGGTTGCAAGGGGTTTTCCGTTGGGTGGTAGCCATGCTCACGGTGTGGCTGCTCACCTATAATGGTTATCTCGTCATCACATACCTGTTTGTAAATAAATAATGAGAAGGGAAGAATGAAAAAGTGGTTTCTCCTATGCTTGTTGCTTGCGCTGGTGGCATTACAGGTGCTGCAAGGCGAACGCTATTGGCCGCTTTTTGCCCATTTCACCGACGATTCTTGGCGCCAGTTCCTCCGCAACTTTCGCATGTCGGGCTTCGACCCAATCACCTATAGCATCCTCACCGACTGGCACATCGGCTACGACCTGCTGCGCCACCCGTTGTTGCCCTACCTCTGCTATCCGCTTTACCTGTTGAACCAGTTGCTGTGGTGGATTACGGGAGCCAACTGCGCACAGGTCATCGTGGGACTGTTGTTGGTGGCATCCACCAGTGGCGCCATGCTGTTGCACTATCGCCTGTTGCGCGAGGTCGTGGGAGTAGGTTCGGGAATAGCACTTTTGCTCACCGCCATGCTCATGGGCTTTGGCATGGTGATGGTTACGAGTGTAGTGCCCGACCATTTCTGCTTCTCGCTGTTTCTGCTCATGTTGGTGCTCTATCGTGCAGGAGTGAAGATGAAGCGCGGCGCGAAGTTCTCCCTGCGCGAGGCCGTGTGGCTCATGCTCATCACAGCCGGAGTGACGCTCAGCAACGGCATTGTCGTATTGATGGCGGTGTGCGCCACCACAATCCTAAACCCCTCCCCATCCCTCCCCGAAGGAGAGGGAGCCAACCCGCCATCTCAATCCCCCCTCCCTTGGGGGAAGGCTACGGGGAGGCGAGCTCCGCTCGGGATGGGGGCTGGGGGTAGATTCTTCTTCACCCTTATTCTTGTCATGCTTCTTCTCGTTGGTTTTGCCGAGGCGATGGTGTTGCTGCATACCCACACGGCCGGTGCCGTGGCCGACTCCATGAATAGCCAGTTCGCCTATACCGTTGGGAAAGCCTCCCGACTCGACATTCTCGTGGAGAACTTCTTCGGCGAGAGCCTTCAGCTCCATCGTAAGTATATCCTCGGCGATGTGCTGTTGAGGCGACCCGTCATCATCCGCTACACGTGGTCGATGCAGTATGTGGTGGAGGCGGTCATCGTAGGAATGTCGGCCATCGGTTTCTGGAAGGGTCGTCGCAAGCCGTTTGCGTGGTTGCTCGCCGGCGTGCTGGTGTTCAACCTGCTGCTGCATATCGTGTTGGGATTCGGCATCAACGAGGTGCATATCATGGCAGCCCACTGGGTCTTTGTCTTGTCGCTTTCCATCGGCTACATTTTCGTGCGCATCCCGAGGTTAGGAGGTGTTCTCGCTTTTGTTATTATCCTTTCCATCACCGTCTATCTTTGGGCTTACCACGTTTATCAGCTCGTAGTCTATTGGTCGTGGCCACTGGTCAAATAGGTTTGTCAGTGCCATCAGCAAAGAGCTTAAGCTTAAAACGATTCTATAGACAGGGGTTCAGACTGAAGTGAAACGGGGGTTACTATTTACGGCATTACGGGGTTGGAGTTGCCGCCTGTCCCACTACCAGACGAACCGTTGCAACCAGATCCGCCGCATCGCGTTGGTTGGATAGGCGGAAATAACAAATTGTAAGTGAAAAGGCGATTTTGCTTAAAAATCGTGTTTTCATTTTTGTTCAGATTTACTCTCATTCTAGGCGAGTGAAAGATATATCTTTCGGAAATTGAGAGTTGAAGCCCCTCCCGACCTCCCCGAAGGAGAGGAGAAAAGTTGAGTTGAAAGAGGGGGAGAGTCGCGAAACATATATGTTTCGGGGTGCGAAAGGCAAGGTTTTGTAGTGCAAAAGACGGTCTTTCGGAGGGTGAAAGCTTAGCTTTCGCAAGTGAGAGACATATCTTTCAGAAGTGAGAGGTGAGACATGATACGTGAGAAGTAGGCTATGGCGCTGGCTGCCAGCGAGTTAGGTGAAAATCAGAAAAGCGGCTCATATTCGCGTTATTTGGCGCGACGGAAAACTTTTTTCAAAATAACGCAAATATGAGGCACTTTCAAAAACGCGGTTGTAAGCATAATCGCCGTTTTGCTTACAATCTCGTACACAGACTATCCTTTAAAAAAATTGTAAAAAAAATGTTTTTGCCTTTGAATTTAGCGAAAAGTGTGTTTTCATTACCTTTTCTCTAAAGAAAACTTAATTCTTTATTCTGACTGGCTTATAAATCAAGATTTTTATGTATATTTGCAAGTTGAAACAGCATGAATAAGACGATGATAGAAGTGAAAGTTGTGAACAAGGGTCATCAGCCTCTGCCGGCTTACGCCACACCACAGAGTGCCGGCATGGACTTGCGGGCGAACCTCGACGAGCCCGTCGTGTTGAAGCCATTGGAGCGACGGCTCATCCCTACTGGTCTCCATATTGCCCTTCCCGAAGGCTATGAGGCGCAGGTGCGCCCTCGCAGCGGACTGGCATTGAAGCGTGGAGTCACAGTGCTGAACACGCCTGGCACCATCGATGCCGACTATCGCGGCGAGGTGGGTGTGATTCTTGTGAACCTCTCGGCCGAGGAGTTCACGGTGAACGACGGCGAGCGCATCGCCCAGATGGTGATTGCCCGCCACGGGCAGGCCACGTTTACCCTTGTGGAGGAGCTTGAGGCCTCGGAGCGAGGCGAAGGCGGTTTTGGGCATACGGGAGTGAAGTAAGATGCGTCGTATACTAACCATCATCATCTTCTCGCTGGCTTCGCTCTGTGCGGTAGCCCAATGGGAGGAGGATAGTCTTGCCAATATTCAGAGGCAGGGCTATATGACCTTGCAGCCTCGGGCAGTGGGATTCGACGACCATTTCCTCGATGCCGTAAACTGGCGGCTCGCCGGCAACCGCGACTCCACCTACGCCGCGCTCGGACGGTGTCTTGAGATTCGTCCCGATGCTCCCGAGGCGTGGTTCATGCTCTCCGACTACTATGCTGAGCAGGACAACGACTCCTCCGCGTTGCAGTGCATAGAGAAGGCTGCTGCACTCAACCCCGCCAATGACACTTATCAAGAGCGGCTGGCGATGCATTATATCGGTGCCAGAAACGTCGACGCGGCTATCAATACCTACGAACGCCTCTACGACGGACACCACTCTCGCGTCGACGTGCTCGCCATTCTCCTCGAGCTCTACCAGCACCAGAAGGACTATCCCAACATGATTAATACGCTGAGCCGGCTGGAGCAGATGGAGGGACTCAACGAGGACATTGCGCTGGCTACCATGCAGGCCTACGAGCGTATGGGCAACAAGAAGATGGCGCTCAAGACGCTGCGACGGCTCACGGCGGAGTTTCCCAACGAGGAGAACTACCGCGTGATGCTTGGCAACTGGCTCATGCAGAACAATAAGCAGAAGGAGGCCTACAAAATCTTCACGTCTGCACTGAAGAAAGAGCCCGACAACAGCTATGCCATGGAGTCGCTCTCAGACTACTATGTGGCTGTCGGTCAGGATAGTCTCGCCATGCAACTGCGCACGCAGATACTGACCAACCGTGCCACCCCCGTGGAGACGAAGGTCACCATCCTCCAGCAGCTCATTCGTGAGAGCGAGCAGGCCGACGGCGACAGCACGCGGCTGCTCAGTCTTATGGATCGTATCATCGAGAGTGACCCTAAGGACAGTGAGATTCCCATGTTCAAGGCTGTCTACATGAAGATGAAGGATATGCCCAAGGAGCAGGTGGATCAAGCCCTGAGCCATGTGCTCAGCGTGGCACCCGACAATGCCATGGCTCGCTTCACCCTGTTGCAAGACCTCTGGACCACGCAAGACTGGGATGAGGTCATCGCCGTCAGCCAGCCAGGCACCGAATACAACCCCGAGGAGATGGCCTTCTACTATTTCAACGGACTGGCATGGTATCAGAAAGACGAGCACGACCGTGCGCTCGATGCCTTCCAGCGAGGCGTCAGCCAGATTAACGAGAAGAGCAATCCCGAGATCGTATCCGACTTCTATGCCATCATGGGCGACATCCTCCATCAGAAAGGGCTCGTCGAACAGGCTTTCGAAGCCTACGACAGTTGTCTGCAATGGAAAGACGATAATGTGGCCTGCCTGAACAACTATGCCTATTATCTCAGTCAGATAACGGAAGATGGTTTGCAGTCTACAGTTTACGGTTCACGGTTTGGGAAAGCGGAGAGCGGAGAGCTGTTGCGTCGGGCAGAGGAAATGAGCCGCAAGACCATACAGGCCGAGCCCGAGAATAGTACCTATCTCGACACCTACGCCTGGATACTCTTCCTGCAAGGCCGCGATGAGGAGGCACTCAACTATATCGACCAGGCCATCAAGAATGAGACCGACTCTAATGCCGTCATCACTGAGCATGCCGGCGACATACATGCCGCGACGGGCGACATCGATGGAGCCGTCGCGCTATGGCAGAAAGCCTACGAGCTGGACGACGAGAACGTCGACATGGCTCTGCTGCGAAAGAAAATAGAACAACGGAAATATATCAAAAAAGAAGACGAATGAGAAAGTTTCATCCATCATTCTTCCTCCTCGCGTTGATGCTGATCGCAGGAGGATGTGCCACAAAGAAAACCGTCATCGACAATCCTGCGGCGTCGACATCGACCGGACAGCACGCTGTCGATGAGAAAAATATGGGAATCAGCTCACGGCAAACACCCACAGGCGAGTTGCCCATTGTCAAACAGCTGAAAGCCAGTGAGGTGAAAACCGATAATATCGTGGCCGACCTGACCTTCAACCTCAAGACCGACAAGAAAGATGTCACTCTTCCCGGATCGCTCCATATGCGGCGGGGCGAGGCCATCCGCATACAACTCCTCATCCCCATTCTGAGAAGTGAGGTGGGTCGGTTGGAGTTTACCCCCGACTACGTGCTCGTCGTCGACCGTGTGCATAAGGAATATATCCAGGCCAACTATAACCAGATTGACTTCCTACGCGACAACGGCATCGACTTCAATGCTCTGCAGTCACTCTTCTGGAACGAGTTCTACATGCCCGACGAGGCCAGTTTCTCTGCGGTGAAGGCTGAGGATAGTGGTGGAGAGACTGTTCTGTTGTCGGCCACGAAAGGGAAGTTCGCCTATTCGTGGATGGCCAATAAGAACATGGCAAAGATTAAACAAACTGACGTGCGCTACACCAGCTCCACAAAAGGCACGTCGTTGCTCACATGGCAATACAACCAGTTCCAGAGCATCGCCGGAAAGCTCTTTCCCGCATGGCAGAGCTTCCAGTTCAGTCTTCCACAAGGCAGCGGTGCAAAGGGAAAGGTAACAAAAGTCACTCTCAACCTCGATGACCTCTCCACCAACGACAAATGGGATGTTCGCACAACCGTCTCACCGAAGTATAAGAAAATAGAAACCGATGATATCCTGTCGAAAATCACAAATCTCTAAGCAATGAAACGACTGCTCTGTATATTGTTCGCCTTTGCGCTTGTCCTCTCTGTACCCGCACAGAAGAGGCAGACCACCACCCGTAAACCCGCTACCACACAACAGCGGAAGCCTGTCGCACGACAGCAGACGAAGAAAAAAACGGTTACCCAGCAAAAGACAGGAAACAAGGGAAAGCAGCCGGCAAAGGCCAAGCAGCAGACCCAGAAGAAGCCCGTCTATACCAACGAGGCCATCAAGGGTTTGCAGGGTAAGCGTGCAGAGATACAGAAAACCATCAAACAGCAGGAGAAAGCCCTGCGCGCCAATCAGGCCGACGTGAAGAAACGCCTCGAAAACCTCATGATTATCACAGGCGAGATTGATGACCGACAGAAGAAAATAGAGAACATCGAGCACGACATCACCCACATCGACAGCAACATCGACCTGCTCACCGCACAACTCGAGACCCTCGAGCAGCAACTTGCCGAGCGCAAGGCCAAGTACGTCAAGTCGATGCGCATGATGAGTCGTAAGCACACCTTCCAAGACCAACTTATGTTCATCTTCTCTGCCAAGAGTTTCACCCAGATGTATCGCCGTCTGCGCTTCGTGCGCGAGTACGCCGCTTACCAACGTGCGCAGGGTGAGCAGGTGAAGGTCAAGCAGGAACAGGTTAATGCCAAGCGCAACGAGCTACATCTGGTAAAGGGAGAGAAGAACACACTACTCAGTCAAGGCAAGCGTGAGCGGGCCGTACTCGAAGGACAGCAGACCGAGCAGCAGACGATGGTCAACTCGCTCAAGAAAGAGCAGAAGAGCATTCAGCAGATTATCGCCCAACAGCGTAAGGAAGACGCCGCCCTCAACGCACAGATCGACCGTCTCGTAGCCATCGAGGTGGAAAAGGCTCGGCAGCGCGCTGCCGCCGAGGCCGCTGCGAAGAAAGCTGCTGCCGAGGCTGCTGCGAAGAAGAAAGCCGAGGAGCTTGCCCGCAAGAAGGCTGAAGCCGAAGCCAAGGCCCGCGAGAACGAGCGGCGCATAGCCGAGGCCAAAGCCCGTGAGGAACGCCTCAAGGCGGAGGCCAAGGAAAAACATGACGCCGAGGAGCGTGCCCGTGCCGAGCAACGTGCCCGTGAGGCCGAGGCAGAAAGGCTCGCTGCCGAGCGTAAGGCCAAGGCCGACAGCGAGCGCGACAGCAAGGAGATAGCCGTCGCCACAAGGAAGGTCGAAGAGTCGTCACGCATGAGCACCGCCGACCGTATGATGAGCGGAGGCTTTGAGGCCAACCGAGGTCGCCTGCCTATGCCCATCACAGGCTCCTATAAGATTGTGAGCCACTTTGGACAATACGAGGTAGAGGGACTTAGCAACGTGAAACTCGACAACAAGGGCATCAACATCAAGGGTTCGCCCGGTTGTCAGGCTCGCAGCATCTACGATGGTGAGGTTAGTGCTGTCTACGGCTATGGTGGGCAATATCTCGTTATGGTGCGCCATGGAGCCTATATCTCTGTCTATTGTAACCTACGTTCCGTCAGCGTGTCAAAGGGTCAGCGCGTCAGCGCCCGACAGGTTCTCGGCACCGTTGGTACCGACAACATCCTTCAGTTCCAACTCCGCAAAGAGACCGCCAAGCTCAACCCCGAAGCCTGGCTCGGCAGATAGGAACAGTCCAACGTAGAAAGGTTGACGTTATCGTTAACGTTAAAAAGCAGGAAATTAGTAACCAAAAGTAAGAAAATTGCTAAAAATTTTGGTAAATTAAAAGATAATGCGTAATTTTGCCGACAAATTAAAACAAAGACGTGGTATGACAAGAATGGCAAACATCTGGTGGTGGCGCTCAAGACTCAAAAAAGTCGTGAGAAGATAGCCGTGTACCTGTAACGTTTGTAACCAAAAGATATTGAGAGGCCTGTCATTCTTACGACAAGCCTCTTTTCTTTACGGGTTTAACCCCTTCTGGATCATCCCGAACGGAGCTCGCCCCTCGTAGCCCATTCCCGCTGACGCGCCTACCCGTAGCCTTTACCCCGACGGAGAGGAGAAAAGTTGAAAAGTTAACGTTATCGTTAAGAAAAAACTGTAAACCAACACCTATATGAGTAATTATCAAGTAGACAAAAATGGATTCTATGGAGAGTTTGGTGGTGCCTATGTGCCGGAGATTCTCTACAAGTGTGTTCACGACTTGCAGGAGGCGTATCTGCCGATAGTGGAAAGTGAGGACTTCAAACGGGAGTTTCACGCGCTGTTGAAAGATTATGTGGGTCGTCCGTCGCCATTGTATTATGCCCGGAGAATGAGTGAGCGTTATGGCTGTCGGCTGTATTTGAAGCGTGAGGATCTCAATCACACGGGTGCCCATAAGATAAACAACACTATCGGACAGATACTGCTGGCTAAGAAGATGGGCAAGAGTCGCATCATCGCCGAGACGGGTGCGGGGCAGCATGGGGTGGCTACAGCTACTGTCTGCGCCCTGATGGACATGAGGTGCGAGGTGTTTATGGGAGCCACCGATGTGAAGCGCCAGCACACAAACGTGGAGCGTATGAGGATGTTGGGAGCCGAGGTGCATCCCGTACAAACAGGAAACATGACACTCAGCGACGCTTGTTCCGAAGCCATCCGCGACTGGTGCTGTCATCCCGCCGATACTTTTTATATTGTTGGCTCTACGATGGGGCCGCATCCTTATCCCGACCTTGTCGCCCGTATGCAAAGCGTCATCTCTGAGGAAATCAAATGGCAGTTGCAAGAGAAAATAGGACGCGATTATCCCGACTATCTCATGGCTTGCATCGGTGGCGGGAGTAATGCCGCCGGTACCATCTACCACTATCTCGATGACGAGCGGGTGAAAATCGTGTTGGCAGAGGCGGGCGGACATGGCTGGCAGACCAACCACACCGCCGCCACGATACACAGGGGCACAACGGGCATTCTTCATGGTGCGAAGATGCTGGTCATGCAGAATGATGACGGGCAGATACAGGAGGCATTCACTATCAGTGCCGGTCTCGACTATCCCGGTGTAGGCCCCATGCACTGCAATATGGCGAAGAAAGGACGTACCCTTGTGCTCAGTATCAATGACGACGAGGCCATCAATGGAGGTTACGAGTTGACTCGCATGGAAGGAATCATCCCTGCAATAGAATCGGCTCACGCCGTCGCGGCGCTGTCGAAACTTTCGTTTAAAAGCGACGATGTGGTAGTGCTTACCATCAGTGGACGAGGCGACAAGGATATTGAGATCTATCTGGAGAAATTCAAGTGAACACCTTAATCTTTTGAAAAAATAAAACTGTAAATAGTATGAATACGTTTAAATACCAAACCGTCTCGTGCAGCATACTGGCTGACCTTCATACGCCGGTAGGCATCTATATGCGACTGAGAGATTTGTATCCGCAAAGTGCGTTGATGGAGAGCGCAGACTATCATGACAGCAACAACTCGCGCTCGTTCATAGGCCTTAACCCAATGGCAAGTGTTGCCGTCGGACATGGCTTAGCCACCATCACCTTTCCCGATGGCAGTGTAAGGCAGCATGAGATAAACGAAGATTATCAGCCCTCCCAAGCTATTCGTGAGTTGATAGACCATATTGAGGTGAGCGGTGAGGATGCCGGCTACTGCGGACTGTTCGGTTATACCAGTTTCAATGCGGTGCGCTATTTTGAGCATATCGCGGTGAAGGACGAGACACAAGAGAAGAACGATGCGCCCGACTTGCTTTATATATTATACAGGGTGGTTATCGTGTTCGGCCATCATAACAACACCTTGAAAGTGATTAGTATAGAGTCCCCCTCTAATCCCTCCGACCGGAGGGAGAAACGCAGCAATCTCTCCCCCAGCGGGGGAAGTCGGAGGAGACTTGAACATATACTCAAGGCCATGAACAAGGGCAACGTGCAGGCATACGGATTCCATCGCATAGGTGGCATTACAAGCACGCTGACAGACGAGGAGCACAGAGCGAACATACGTCGGGGCATACAGCATTGTCTGAGGGGCGATGTCTTCCAAATCGTACTCTCACGAAGGTTTATACAGAGATACGAGGGCGACGATTTCAAACTCTATCGAGCCTTGCGCAGCATCAATCCCTCGCCCTATTTGTTTTACTTCGACTTTGGAGGGTTCCGCATCCTTGGGTCATCTCCAGAGACACATTGCAGGATAGACTCCTCCCGCCACGTGTACATCGACCCTGTTGCCGGAACAACCCGACGGACAGGCCACTTGGAGGCCGACAGACAAGGCGCAGAGTATCTGCGCAATGACCCGAAGGAAAATGCTGAGCACGTGATGCTGGTAGACTTGGCCCGCAACGATTTGAGCCGAAACTGCCATCATGTCAAGGTTGACTTCTATAAGGCCCTGCAATACTACAGCCATGTGATACACCTAGTGTCACGTGTGAGTGGAGAGCTTGACAAGAGAGCCGACCCGATAAAGGCATTTTTCGACACCTTCCCAGCAGGCACACTGTCTGGAGCACCAAAGGTTCGTGCCATGCAGCTTATCTCAGAATATGAGCCGCACAATCGTGGAGCGTATGGAGGCTGCATAGGCATCATCGGCCTCGACGGCTCATTGAATCAGGCCATCACCATCCGCACGTTTGTCTCGCGAAATGGAGAGCTATGGCTTCAGGCTGGTGGCGGTATCGTGGCCAAGAGCGATGAGGACTATGAATTGCAAGAGGTGAACAATAAACTTGGTGCGTTACGTCGCGCCATATTGATGGCGGAAAAAATATAAGAGTATGAAAATAGTGATTATCGACAACTACGACTCATTTACTTACAACTTGAGTCATCTCATTAAAGATCTGGGGGTAGAGATTACCGTGCTGCGTAACGACCAGTTCAAGCTCTCAGACCTTGAGCAATATAACAAGATTGTGCTTTCGCCTGGTCCTGGAATACCCTCTGAGGCAGGATTGCTGCTCGATGTTATCCGTACTTATGCGGGAAAGAAACCTATCCTTGGCATTTGTTTGGGGCATCAAGCCATAGGCGAGGTGTTCGGTGCCAAGTTGGAGAATCTGTCGGATGTGTTTCATGGTGTCGCCACACCTTGTCGTATCATAGCTGACGACGGTATCTTCAGTGGGATAGAGCGCCAAATAACCATAGGGCGCTATCATTCGTGGGTAGTGTCGAGAGATGGTTTACCAGAGTGTCTTGAAGTCATGGCCGAAAGTGATGACAGCCAACGTCAGGCAACAATCATGGCGTTGCGTCATAGAGAACTTAATGTGAGAGGGTTGCAATTCCACCCGGAAAGTGTACTGACACCCGATGGGAAAAAGATGCTACAGAACTGGCTCTTTTTATAAAGTGTCACTCCCTCCTAACATAAACCCTTCCCGACCTCCCCGAAGGAGCAACCCCTCCCCCGACCTCCCTGAAGGCGAGGGAGCTGTAAATTGTAAACAGTAAACAATTCTTCTCCCTTCCTTTTGGGGGATAAGGGGGAATTAGAGAAACTATAAACAGAAAAATTGATAATTAAAATATGACACGAAGATGGAACAGACAATGAAAGGCTATCTCTTCCGCCTACTTAATCATGAAGAGCTCTCCCGCGAGGAGATGAAAACTATTTTAATCGGTATCACCCGCAGCGAATATCCTAATGAGCAGATAACGGCTCTGCTGACGTCTTTGCAGATGCGGGGAGTGACGGTAGATGAGCTGCTGGGTTTCCGTGATGGTATTCTGGAGACTGGTGTGCCTGCGATTCTGGAGGCTGACCGCTATATTGATGTGGTGGGTACGGGCGGCGACCGTAAGAATACGTTCAATATCTCGACGACTGCTTGTTTTGTGATTGCCGGTGCGGGATATAAGGTGGCTAAGCATGGCAACTATGCGGCTACTTCGGTGAGTGGTGCGAGCAATGTGATACAGCATCATGGTATCAGGTTTACCGATGATATTGACCGGCTGAACCGCTCGCTCAACGAGGCGGGCATTGTCTACCTGCATGCGCAGCTCTTCGCCAGAGCGATGAGATTTGTGGGCCCGATACGCAAGGCGTTGCAGTTTCCTACTGTCTTTAATCTGTTGGGTCCTATTGTGAATCCCTCTCAGCCTAAGTGTCAGTTGCTTGGTGTTGCGAATCTTGACCAGATGCGGCTCTACAACAGCGTGTATCAGCGGTTGGGTATCGACTATGGTATCGTGAACTCTATTGATGGTTACGATGAAATTTCGCTTACGGGCGACTTCAAGGTGACGACGAACTGCTATGAGCGTATTTTTAGACCTCAAGACTTGGGCTTCGACATTGCTAAGCCTGAGGAGCTGATGGGTGGGGCTACGGAGGAGGAGGCTGCCCGGATTTTCGATGCTGTGCTGGAGAACCGTGCGCTGCCTGCCCAAAAGAATATCGTATTGGCGAATGCTGCTTTTGGTATTCAGGTGCTGGAGAGGGGACAGAAGTGCATAGAGGAGTGCATAGGTATTGCCCGCGAGAGCATCGACAGTGGTGCTGCCCTGAGGACTTTCAAGAGGTTTGTGGAGCTCAATTCATAGATGTTTTTTCTTAACGATAACGGGAACGATAACTTTTCAACTTTTTTTTATTGATTATTGGTTTAAGGAATGGGTGATATTTTGCAGGACATTATTGTTCGTAAGCGGCAGGAGCTAGAGGTGCTTTATGCTCCCAAACCCTCGTTGCGGGGGGCGCTGCTTAATAGTTCGACGGGCATCATCGCAGAGTTTAAAAGGAGATCTCCGTCGAAAGGTTGGATTAGGGAGGACGGTCGGGCTGACCTCATTCCGCTGAGCTACGAGCGGAATGGTGCTGCCGCGGTTTCTATTCTTACTGACGGGCACTTTTTCGGTGGGGCTGATGAATACGTTAGTGTGGCCCGGCAATCGGGTCTGTCTGTTCCCGTGCTTTACAAGAACTTTGTTATTGACGAGGCGCAGTTATATGCTGCGACTCTTTGCGGTGCCTCAGCGGTGCTGCTCATTGCGGCTTGTCTGTCGAAAATACGGTGTCGGCAACTTATGGAGAGGGCGCACGAATTGGGTTTGGAGGTGCTTCTTGAAATGCATTCTGAGCGGGAACTGGAGTATGCCGACCTTGAGCCCGACCTTTGTGGCATCAATAATCGTAACCTTGGTTCATTTGTCACTGATGTGGAGAATAGCTTTCGTCTTGCGGAGCTGTTGCCTCAGGATGCGGTAAAGGTCAGTGAGAGTGGTCTTGCTGATCCTGTCACGGTGAAGGCTCTGCGCGCTGCGGGTTTTCGCGGTTTCCTCATGGGTGAGCATTTTATGAGGGCTGCCGACCCGGGCGATGCGCTCCGCAGGTTTATGTCGAGTCTCTCTTTGGTTAAGGTTTGCGGGATGCGTGAGGCGGAGAATATTCGTGAGGTCGAGGCTTTGGGCGTTGACATGATGGGCTTTCTCTTTTGGCCTAAATCGAACCGCTATGTCAAAGAGCTGCCTGGCTATCTGCCTCGAAAGGCAAAACGGGTGGGCGTGTTTGTAGATGAGGATATTGAGTGTGTCAGGAAGAGAGCCGATGAATATCAGCTCGATTTCGTCCAACTCCATGGGAAGGAATCTCCGGAATACTGTGCCCAGTTAGAGGGATGCCGTTTGATAAAGGCTTTCAATATCGCCACTGTCGATGATCTCGTTCCATGCAAAGCATACGCGAGTGTTGTGGATTATTTTCTATTTGACACAAGAGGCAGTTCCATAGGTGGCAATGGCGAGAAGTTTGATTGGGACGTTCTCTCTGCCTATAATGGCTCTACTCCTTTTTTTCTCAGTGGCGGTATCGGCCCTGAGGATGCTGAGCGCGTAAAGGCGTTTTCTCATCCCATGTGCATCGGTATCGACCTCAACTCCCGCTTTGAGATTGTGCCCGGGCTGAAAGACGTAACTAAGTTGAATGATTTCATAGGTAGTATATAGTTTACAGTTTACGGTTATCGGTTTAACGCTAACGTTAACGTCAACGTTTTATGTTATTGGTAAGGATATGAATAAGATAAATGCTCTTTTCGAGAATAAAGGGGACAAGAAACTACTTTCTCTCTATTTTTGTGCCGGTTGTCCTACGCTCAACGGTACGGCTGATGTGATTCTTACGATGCAGCGTAGGGGTATCGATATGATTGAGGTGGGTATTCCCTTCAGCGACCCTCTGGCCGATGGTCCCGTCATTCAAAATGCGGCAACACGGGCACTGAAGAACGGCATGACTCTGAAAACGCTCTTTGCGCAGTTGCAGGCAATCAAGAACCAAGTGGAGATACCTCTCGTCATGATGGGCTATCTCAATCCCATTCTTCATTATGGCATAGAGAATTTTTGTAGGAGTTGTCGGGAGGCGGGTGTCAGTGGTGCCATTATTCCTGACTTGCCTTTTGATGATTACCTTCGTGTGGTGAAGCCTATAGCAGACAGATATGACTTGCGCATCATCATGCTGATTACTCCAGAGACGAGCGAGGAGCGTATCCGACTGATTGATGCTCAGACCGGCGGTTTTATCTATATGGTATCATCGGCTGCCATCACAGGCGCTCAGAAGAGTTTTGATGATGAGAAGCAGGTTTATTTCCGCCGTATCGACGGCATGAAATTGCGTAATCCGCGTATGATAGGCTTTGGTATCAGCAATGCCCAGACGCTCAAGGCTGCTCACAATTACGCGGAGGGTGCCATCATCGGCTCGAAGTTTGTCACGCTTTTGAATGAGGCTGATGGCGATGCCGACAAAGCCCTCGAGAACCTGTTTTCTGTTTTAAGTCGGTGATGGTTTTATAGTTTATGGTTTACAGCTATTGTTTTTTGTTTTTTTATTCGTTAAATTCGTGATCGAAAGGTACAGGGGAAGAAAACACTAATCCCACGAATCTCACGAATAAAATTGCTTGCAATTTTGGGCTAATAACCAATAACCATAACTATAAACCAATCACCACCTATTTTGTGACAATCTTTCGGGTCTCAACGGTTCCGTTGTCATAGGTGATGCGGAGGATGGTAATACCTCGCTGTGGCTTGGGTATCTGTATGCCGTCGGTAGTGAAATACTGGATGCGCTCCACCCTGTTCTCTCCGCTTATTTCTTTCCACTCTTCCTGCTCCACTCCTGTGGTGGGGTCGAAATCGACATCCTCGCCATAGAGCCATTCAGAGTAGGTGGTGAGTTGGTTCATGGCGGCGATGGTGGGTCGCGTCATGAGGAAGACGCGCTTGCCGCCATCAGGATAGCGCCCTACACTCTCCTCTCCTGTATGGGCTTTGTAGTCGAGGCGGTCTTTCCAAGAGCCATCGGCAGCGGTGAGGATGACACACTCGTCGTCGTTGTTGCCCAGTTTGAAGGTGGCGTGGAGTTGTGACAGCGGGTCGAGTTTATCGGCCCAGACTACGAGATAGCCGTGCCCGGGGATAAGACAGCCCCCTCCAACTCCCCCAACTGGGGGAGAGGGTTGAGAATTGATGGGAGAGATCTGGTATTTGCGCGGGTCGGCGGGGTCGTCGCTGAGGTACATGCCGGCAACATCGATAGGCTCGCTGGTAGTGTTGTAAAGCTCTATCCAGTCGTTACGCTTGTTCCAGTCGTTGGCGAAGATGGTGTTGGCAGCGCTTATCTCGTTGATGACGACAGGAGTGGCTCCTGCATGGTTGAGGTATTCGTCGTCAATGGGTTCGAAGACGGCGGTGATATCTTGGTCTTCGTCTTCGGTAATCTCATAAGTGCGCTCAGCATAGGTAATGTTGCCCCCTGTGTGTTTCTGCACAATGTCCGCGTTCCAATAGATGTCGGTAGATGACAGCTTGTTGTTGTGCAAGTCTACGGCAATAATGTTCTGACCTTTGTGGAAGAGGTTTGCGGGAAGACTGACGGTGCCTCGGTCGGGGTTGTTTGGTGCGAAGGTGGTGGCGAAGGTCTCGTAGGTGGACTCGCCATCGGGCATGAGGTAGCGTGCGGCCTCGGTGCCATTGACGTAGACAACCCATCCGTCGTCAGCCACGTAGTTCATGGTGAACTCATCATCGTCGGCAGGTTCCTCGTCGAGCGTGACGGTCTTGCGCAGATAATAGGTGGGGTGGAACTGCTCGGTCTGCGTGGCGATGTCGCTTTTGCCGTAGCCGATGGGTTGCGGTCCGCTCATCCATGAGCCTCCCGCCGATCCGACGGGCGGAATGGTTGCAGTTTTCCAGTCGGTGCCGTCGAGTGAGCCTTTGTCATAGAACATCCACTCGTCGCCCTTGTTGGTAAGATAGTCAGTAACGGAGGCATTGGTACGCCAACCTTTGAAGTTGTAGCCTGCGGGTGCCGACACTTCGAGGGTGAAGGGTGCGAAGGCGGTGCCGTCGAACTTGGCGAGGGGCACGTTCAGGCCATTCAGCCGGAACTGTGCCTCGGGGATATTGGCCGAGAGGCGCATCGTCATGCCTGTGCCAAGTCCCATTCGCTCACGCAGGGTTTGTATGCGTGTCTCGCGCTCGCTGCTGCTGGTCATGCGTGGCACAAGCTCGTTGTAGCTGTATATCGGGTCTTTGCCGTCCATGGCGAGGGCGGGTGTCATGAGTGCGACGAGGCTGTCGCCAACAGCTTTTGAGCGTTCAGGCGTGAATACGCTGCCGCCCATCAGGCAGTAGGAGTCGATGAACTGCCGTTTGAACTCATCGTTGGCGAGGCTGTTCTTAAAGATGCGGATGAGGTCGTTGGCGTTGCTGTCGAGAATCTGTCCTAAGGCGCGTGAGTTGCTGAAACCCCAGTCGACGTCGAAGACTACCATGTGGAACTTGCCGTCGTCGCGGTTGCGGAAGCCTTTGGAGTTGTTGCTGTTGCAAATCCAGTCAGATGAGCCGATGTAGGTGATGGCGGCCATGTAGTTGATGAACTCGTCTACGTCTACTTTCTGCTTATACACCTCGTAGTTGGCATCGTCGCTGACCCCAGATGAAAGATTCACCCACTCGCGGAAGGAGGTGTCGTCGCCAGCTTTCTGGAAGTAGCCGTTTGAGTATTCGAAGGCATCCATGTTGTCTTTGTCGTAGCCGTAGTTGGCACTGCCGTAGAACTTGGTGGAGGGCTCGCGCAGATTGAGCATGCCGATGAGTTTGCCATTGAAGAAGACGTGTGTGGGTTGCAAGTCCTGACAATCGACGTAGATGCCCGACGAGAGGAGTGTCTGCTGGATAATGGCATCCTTGATGCGGCCGTGCTGTTGCGAGTCGTTGTCGTTACCACCATTGCGCACGAGGAGCATCTTGTATTTGTTGTAGGGTTTCTTGGAGAAGAACTGGTGGTTGAACTGCTTCTGTCCCTCGTAGAGGTTGCGTGCCTTGAGCTTGAACGAGGCGGGCGCATAGTGTCGGCTCCATCCGCCGGAGATGGTCATCTCGGCCTCTTGGTTGACGGCCATCTGACCATCGGCAGTAATGTATTCGAAATTCACAGGCCGCTCCCAGTCCATGTTGATATTACTGTTTCGTCCGCTGTTGCGGGCATTGATGCCATTGACACCTATGGTGTAGATACCGATGGAGTCACCGTAGAGGTTGTCGTTGGCGGTGCTGATGGCAATGATGGGCAGGTAGTAGTCCTGATCACGCTTGATGTAAGTTCGTGTGACGACGGGGCTGGGCAGTTTGCCTTTCTGGAACAGTCGCAGTCGTAGTGTGGTGGTCTCGCTGATTTCGAAGTTACCGCTGCTGCTCTGTGGACTGTCTAAGGTGGGGGCGCTTCCGTCGAGGGTGTAGTGGAGTGTTGCCATACCTGGGAAGGTCACCCCGACGGTAAAGGGCGAGGAGAACTGCTTTGAGTCGGCGCTTACCTTCGGCGCATCGAGGCGCTCTGAGGCAAAGTTACTACCTGCGTTCGTGGCTTCGAGCGTGGGTGTGCCGGTGTAGGCCCACTCACCCGTGCCGTCTTCTTGTCGGGCATAGGAGCAGCGTGAGATAGCTTCAGGATAGAACATCTCGATGAAAGGTATGCCGTCTTGGTCGCTCACGTAGAGCGTGCCGCCCTCTTCGTTGAGCTTGAAGCGCACTTGCTTGTCGGCGGTCTTGCCGTATTCGCCGTCGGCCTTGTTGTGGTCGAAGTAGATGGCTTTATAGCCGTGTGCCTTGATGACACCATAGTTCTGCGGGAGTGCGAATTTCATGGGGTCTTCGGGATCGTCGCTGAGGTAGAGGCCGCTGAGGTTGATGTTTTTGTCCGACTTGTTATATAGCTCGAGCCATGCGCCATAGTTGAACGAGTAGTCGATGTACTGGTCGATGTTGCCCACCATGAGCTCGTTGGCTACGAGTGCGTCTTTCGGGTCAACGTCGTCGTAAGGCTCGTGGGCGTTAGGGGTGACGGTGAGTGCGCAGTCGAAGAATTTCCCGCCTACGTTCTGCTTCTGATAGACGGCAATGACGTTTTTGCCTGCTTGCAGATAGCGCGAGGGAATGTCGAAGTCGATGTATTCCTTGCCGATGGTCCAGTCTTCCCCTTCACCGAGCTGGTGTCCGTTCACGTAGAGAATGTAAGAGTCGTCGTGGCAGAGGTGGAGCGTGTAACCAGTGGTGTTCTCCACGGTTTCGAGGTTGAATGTCCGGCGAATCCAATAGTTATTATAGTCGCCGCCTTGCCAGAGGGTCTGCACCTCGTTGATGAAACCCCAGTTGCCGATGGGCATCGTCGTGTCGTCCCACATCGAGTCGTCGAACTCGGGCTTTGTCCAGTCAAGGCACTTCGTGGTGCCCCCGACGACGGGGTCGGCTATACGGTTGCCGTTTGGCGCGTAGTAGCCTTGTATATAATAGGCCGTGCCTGTCCACAGCTCCTTGTTCTCGTCGGTCTTGTCGACAAGAGAGACTTCTGTGATTTCCACTTCCGTGCCTGTGCTGTTGTTGCCCAGCTCAAGCGTGAGCTTTAGGTTTCCGATGTCGGTGCCGGTAATGTTGTCGAGCGTGACTGTTGTGGCACGCAGGTTGTTCAGCCGCACCTCTCTCGATGCGGCGATGGTATAGTCGTCATCACCCTCGCTGAGGGTAATGCCTGCCGAGGGGAGCGACCCCTTGGTTGCGCGCAGTTTGGCGGTAAAGCGGTAGTTGTGCGAGGCATCGAGGCGTATAGGTGTGCGGAAGGCTACCTGAACCAGCAGGAGGTCGTCGGTGGCGGTGGGCAGGTTGACGGTATAGACATCACCGTCTTTGGTCTGGCAGAGCTGTGGCCATGCGCCATTCGACGTGAGACTTGGGTTGTAGAATGTCTTTCCCGTCCAAGGAGTGTTATAGCCGAAGTCGAGCGATTCCTCCGACGTCTCTGGGTCGGGAGGCGTTGGGGTGGAGCTGTCGGTCATGTAGAGCCCGCAGTCGGCCAGCGAACCGCCGTAGTTGTTGTGCATGTGCACGGCGATGATGTTCTCCGTCCCGTCGGTCTTGATGAGTGCTTTTTGCGCATCGGTCAGTTTGACGTATTCCTCGGGCTTCCAGTGGTCATCGATGGTTTTTACGAGCACACCGTTGATATACCATTCAGCGGGAGCGTCGTCGTGGCCGCAAGCCAGATAGACATCGCCGTCGAGTTCCTGTGTGGTGGTGAACGTACGGCGCAGGTAGATGTCGGCCATGATACTCTCCTCGGCCCATACGAAGCCTTCGCGCCCGAACTGCCCGGCATAATAGCTGTCGCAGAAGGGAGCCGCCTCGGTGGTCCACTCCTCGTTGGTGTTGGTGGTGGAGTAGGCCACCATATACCACTCGTTGTTGCGGAAGTCTTTCTCCGGTGCGCCCCACACTTGGTTGTAGTATCTGCGGTTATTGCCGTCGTAGTAGTTCAGTCCCGAGTTGATGACGCACACTTCTGCAGTCCATTCTGCATTGTGGTTCCAGTAGGAGGCGGGCAGAATCTCTATATTGGCTTTCACGTCGGGGATGCTTTGCGACATGGCCGTTGTCGTAGCCACCACAGCCGCCAAAAAGGCTATCAGTTTTTTCATATTTAAGATTGTCGTGTACGTTTAGAAATAAAAACAGGTAACTTTAATGTTGCAGAAATCATGCAAAATTACGAGTTTTTCCCCATTCAGCCAAAAAAAAAAACAGAAAAATCGAAAATCAAACGTTAAAAACACATTGCGAGGGCGCGACAATTTTAACACGCACAATCGCACGAAATCCAGGCGGTGGACACTTATCCCATGCCTACCGAAAAAAGCGATTGTGCGTAAGCTGTTTTAACTCATTGTCGGTCAGCGCCTTAGTGCGGTTTCTTCTCTTGTTCTTTCTCCTTCGTCCGATGAGAGATAGACCTTTCACTTCTGAAAGACCGTGTTTCATGGTGCGAAAGACCGTCTTTCGCATGGTGAAACGTGGTCTTTTGCAACCCGAAACATACATGTTTCAGGCGAGAAAGTGACGAGAAGAGGAGGCAAAGAGCCGCAAAACACGAATCTCAGAGTACTAAACACCTATTTTGGGAATGTTAAAAGGGAATAGGCGTATTAACATTTCTAGAAGTGAGAGATATATCGTTCGTCGTGGAATTAAGATTTTTTAGAATTCGAGATTACGCATTCTCTTCGATATCATCCTCGATGTCCTCGTTCCTCATGGCCTCAGACAACAGCACCGTCTGGCGGTACTCTGCGGGAGTCATGCCATATCGTAGCGAAAAGAGCCTGTAGAGTGTGGCGACAGATGAGATGCCGCTATCCATTGCAATCGACTCAATGGTGAAGTTCGGCTGTTCCTTCAGCATCCTCGCAGCCTCCTCAAGTCGCAGGTTATTGATGTATTTTGTATAGGATGTTCCTGTGAATTTCTGAAACATTGGTGAGAAATTGTTTCGCGGGATATTGTATTTCTCTAACAATGTCGCGCGCGAGAGGTTCGGATCGAGATAAAGCTTTTTCTCGATGATGTCGCGGTTCATGCGGGCAAAGGTCTTCCGCTCGTGATAGTCGGTGATACTCTCCATTGACTTCCGTCGCAGATCCTCCGTGACAGGTGGATTGGTGGTATGGTCTTCCTCTTCCCACTCTCCCTTTTCCTCTCTTCCCTCATTCTGGCTCTTTCGGGCTTTCATCAGCTCGTCGATGGTCTTTACCAGTGAGAGGTTTTTCCGCCTGATGATTCTGTTATATTGAGTAGCCCTGATAGCTGTCAGTGCAGCCATGATGATGATAATGCCCACAATGATGAGGATATTGATCAGTTTGAATTTGTGTTCCTGACGCTGCTTGTCGAGTGCGGCAATATGGGTAGTGTAATTGTCAGAAATCTCGTCGATGGCACTCAGCTCTCCCATGCGTATAAGTTCATCATTGGCTTTGTCCATCAGGTTGTAGCAGGTTATCGCCTCCTTGTAGAGCCCCTTCTCGGTATAAGCTTTTGCCATCAGCCTGTAGAGCGGCATCGTATTGCTGTTGAGCGTGTCACCGGAAGCGACAAGAAAGTCAAGGCGTAAGTTACCAAAACGGATAATGTCGTCGTAGAGTTTTTTCTCAAACAGATACGACTCTATGCAGTTGAAGTCGAAGATATAAACCTGCGACAAGGCGAGGAATTTATTGTAGTAAGCTGCGGCCTCCTCCTCATGCCCAATGTGCTGGAGCGTAATGGCCCGACATCCGTAATATTCTTTCAGGTATGTATCATAGGGAAAAGCTATAGAACCCGAATCCCTATGTGGATAGCTGAACATTTTCTCCATATCCTTCAGTAAGGCGATAGCCCGCTTCGGCATCCTGTCCTTTTGCAGCATCTTCAAGGCGCTGTTGTAGAAATACATCAGGTAGTCGTCTTTCTCGTTGCCTTTGGTTAGTCTCATCATTTCAATGGCTTTTTTCATCAGTGCATAGCCTTTCTCTGTGTCACCTTGATAGTAAGCTATCTTTCCCTTGAAAAACGGCACGGTAGCCAGATAGATCGAGTCGTCCACCTTTTTTGCTGAAGCCTCAAAATCCTCGATGGAATGGGCAATTAATGAATAATCTCCCATGCGGTCGAACGACAGCATGAGCATCAGCTCCAGCCTCATCATCACATCCAGACTGTCGCGGATATTCCTGTCGTTAATGGCCCGTCGATAGTATTTCTGCGCCTCGAAATAATTATCCTGACTAAAACTGATGTCGCCCTTTATCTCGTTGAGCCGATGCTCAGGCAGATTTTTCTGCAGATTCAAGGTGCTCAAATGGTTGTTTAGCTTTCCGTATGTGGACGATGGGCGCTGTGGGGCTGTACTTGTCGATGGTGACTCTTTTCTTGAGCACGACATACTTGTCAGGATGGTAAAGCCCAACAGCAAAAAACAACAGAAGAAAACCTTTACTTTTTTTCTATCCATTTTTGTTTTTGTCAATTCTTTCAATTTTTTATCTTTAATTTTTTGCAAAGGTAATGCAAATCGAACACAGAGGAAGCTTGTTTTCTATGTTGAGATGCAGCTTATCTTATGCAAAGATAATGCAAATCGAACACAGAGGAAGCTTGTTTTCTATGTTGAGATGCAGCTTATCTTATGCAAAGGTAATATAAAAAATCCATTCAGCAGAAACTTAGTCCAAAAAGTTCTCCAAGAGCTTGTCTTAAAAAATCACGTGCAGAATAAAAAAGTCAGAGCCATGTGTCCGAAATATCAATAAAAGCGGAAGAGGAACTATCACAGCCCCTCCTCCGCAAATGCTATCCTGAAACATAAAAATGACTGACTTACGGTGTTAAATCCCAATGGCTTATAATAATCATAACCACCATTAAATCCACTTTTAAAAAACATTTAAAACTCTTGAAACATTGAAGGATAGCGTGTGTCGTGTCTTACAGAATATACAGGTAGAGGATTGCACACACAGTCAAGATACTGGCGATGAAGAGCACGGCAAAGAGACATCTCTGTGCAAGCTCAAACTGGCGCTTCCGCCTCATCTCCTCATAGAACGCGTTTCTTGCGTCGTTGCTCTTTGTTGCCATAAGTCGTAAACAATCGTTGTTAACGTTTTTTTATTCCCACAAGGAAAACGACGGAAAGTCGAATTCATCGTCGTTGTCATCCCACAAACCCGTTTTTGCGTCAATCTCAATGAATCCCGTACCGCCGGGGTCGGGGTCTTTTGGCATTGAGAAACCATCCATAAGCGGGCGTGTCTTACAGGTTATTATTTCTATACTGGGTGTTTGATATGTTTTCTTTTCCATGTTTTTCTTTTGTTTTTATTTGATAATAATTTTTTTGGTTGTTCCGTTGTTCATGCGGACGATGTTCACGCCTTTCTGCAAGCTGGTAATTCGTCGGCCAGCAGTGTCGTAGATGGCTTGGGCGTTAGCTGTGGTCTCCCTCACCTCGGCAGCCTCGATGGCGGTAATAACTTCGTTCTCACCAAGAGTCTCAATATCGAAGAAGTCTTTGGCATTACCGTCACCGTTTGTCCATGCGCCGTGGAAGGTGACGCGGTGTGGCGGGAACACAAGTTCCTGACCGCTGGCACGGCAGAACTTGTCGTTTTTAATGAAATACAAGCCGTCGTCGTAGTCGTTTATGATCTGACGAACGTAATAGCCCTTGGCGGTCCAGCCGCTTAGGTTGGTATTCTGCTCGTATGGACCTTCCAGTTCAGTGTCGCGCGTAGCATAGACGGTGATGCCATAGTTAAAAGAGTCGTCGGTCATCGTAAAATAAGCCGTTTTGCCTGTAAGTTTCTTGAAAACAAATGGGGTGTGGGCGGGTACGTTCTCGGCATTTCGGAAATACATTGTCTTCGTGTGCTCCTCATCGAGAGTGTAGGCTTGTACTCTATAATCTGAGGTGAAATCATAGGGTAGGATGACAGATCCATAGTCAGTTGATATTGCGCGTAGATATCTGGCGATGTTGACTCTGAAGTCCCGTGGCAGCTCAATATCGACCTTGTCCTCAGAATAATAACTATAACACCTCAAGTCGTTCTCATCACCATCATAGGAATACACCACATTATCAACATCGGTAACTTTCTGACTGCCATGTGGCAGATAGATGACCGCGGTGGCGGGTACTCCATAGAACATATTTGATAAATCTTTCAAGTCCACGGAAGTGATTGCATCGGTGTCATCGCTGGCATAGAAGTCAATATACCGGAGACGACTAGCATAAAGCATAAATTTCGTTTTGGCTGTCGGTTGAATCATAAATTCTTTACCGAAAGTGACACTGGTTATACGACTGGCATAGAACATGCTGGACATTTCGGTTACTTTTGAGGTATCGAAGCTTGATAAGTCAAGTTTTTGCAATGCAGTTGAGCTGAACATTCCATTCATGTGGGTTACATTGGAGGTATTGAAATTGGATAGGTTGAGTGTCGTCAGACCGCACCCATTGAACATAGTGCTCATGGTAGTCACGTTGGAGGTGTCAAAGCCAGTTATGTCGAGCACCCTCAGGTTGTAGCAACTCTGGAACATGGTGGACATATTTCTCACTTTTGATGTATTAAAACTGGTTACGTCAAGCTCTTGTAAGCTTTTGCAGCCGTTGAACATGCTTTCCATGGTGGTCACGTTGGAGGTGTCAAAGTTTGATAGGTCAAGCTCCGTTAGGCCGCTGCTGTTGTAGAAGATGAAGCTCATGTCGGTCACTTTCGGGGTGTTGAAGCCAGTGAGGTCAAGTTCCGTCAGACTTTTGCACCCCGAAAATATAGAGTGCATTCTGGTTACTTTAGAGTTGTTGAGACCGGTTACGTTGAGCTTCGTCAGACCGCTGCAACTCATGAACATTGCACTCATGTCGGTCACGTTGGAGGTATCGAAACCGGTTACGTCAAGTTCCGTCAGGCCGCTACAATCCGCAAACATACAACTCATATTAGTCACGTTGGAGGTGTCGAAGTTAGTTACGTCAAGCTCGGTCATACCGCTGCAACTCATGAACATTGCATTCATACTGGTCACTTTGGAGGTGTCGAAGCCAGTTACATCAAGCTCAGTCAGACCGCTGCAACCATAAAACATGCCGCCCATAGTGGTCACGTTTGAAGTATTCAGGTTTTCAATACCTCTAATGGTTGTTAATTTAGAAAAGCCGTAAAACCAATTAAGCAAGCTTGACGGGCGAGCTGCTTTAAACGTGTCATCAAATACGATTGTCGTTACGTTATTGTAGATAGAAGATACCCTCCACTTAGGGTAGTATTGGCCTGATGCAATTTCAATATCATAATAATCCACGTTTTCTTCGCCAACAGGTTCTCCATAATAAAATGTAAGCGTATTATTTTCGCTGTCGAAAACAGCATAACCTTGATCTGCCCACATCTGAGCGGACAGGAGAGAGACAAAAGCAGCAAGGAAAAGCCGCTTCTTGAGATTGATTCGTAAATTCATTTTCATCTTCATTTTTTTGTTTTGCAATTTGATAAATTAAAGTTTGAAATAATACAATCCTTAGCCCACATTTGTTGGCGTGACGGATAAATGTGGGTGCAAAGTTAGGATGAAAATGTAGTCGTGTGGTTAGATTTTAGGCAGTGTTTCTCTTGTTTTGTAGCCTAAAATGACATTTTTTTAGTAGGTGCCGACTGTTGAATGTCGGCTGGCTATCAGTGGTTTAGTGTTTGGTGTTTAGCGTTTAGTGTTTAGTGTCTATGGGTGACTATTTGCGATGTTGCAGCACGGCGATGGCTTCCTCGCGGAGGTAGGGCACTTCGACGACGTGTGGGCGGCCGTAGTCGGGATGGAAGATGGCCAGGCGGCCTGCGGCAGTACGGATGTGGTAGTTTTTCTCAAGGATGTAGCGGTAAATGCTTACCTGCAGGGCGTAGTGCCAGTAGGTGGTGTCGGGGATGTGGCCGATGGGCTGGAGTGCTGTCTTGCCGAAGCGGCTGACGGTGTCGGGCTGACCTTGGTAGAGAATCTTGTTACTGCGCTTCCAGTCGTAGATGGTAAACACGCCGTCTTGCAGGTCGAGGAAGTCGAGTGTTCCTGCGACGCGGCTGTCCTCGTCGAAGATAGCCCACTCGGTGCGGTAGGGTGTGAGATGGTATTGTCGGGTGAAGCGGAGGAAGAGCTGATAGGTCTCATCAAGGCCCCCCTGGCCCCCCTCTAGCTCCCCCGAGGGGGAGGGTTCGCCCGCCCGTAGTCTTCCCCCCTGGGGGGGAGGGGAAGAAGGCAGTCCGAGGTAGTAGCGTTCAATCTTCTCGTGCATCTGTGTGCCGAGGGTGCGGGCTATCTCGCCCTTGTGCGCCCACTGGGCTTTGATCTCATCGGGGGTGAGCCCGAGGTCGAGCGCTTTCTTCTCTGCCCAGTAGTCGGCATCGAATTTCTCAAACTGGTCTTCTACGATGGTGGTGACTGAGCGGAACACCTGTCCGTCTATCGTATAGACGTGCTCGCGGGCATCAAAGTGCAGTCGCTCGTCGCGTTCGTGGCGGTTGAGCTGGTTATAGTTCATAGTTTTTAAAGTATTCGGAGGTGAAGCAATCGCTTCGCTAATGAATAATGAACAATGAATAATTTTTCACTTTTCACTTTTCATTAGCGCAGCGCCTTATCACTTCTTACATTCCCATTCCCATGCCTGTACCTGTGGGCGTGGTGGTTTGTTGTGAGTCGTTCTTGTCTTCCATGAAGTCGTTACTAATCTTCGACTGGTGCTGGCGCATCTGTTTCTTCATGTTTCCGAAGTTATAGGTAAGCTGTATGCCGCACAGGGCTACGGGCACTTTTATCTTCTGCTGGTTGGTAAACTCGGGGCTGTGACTATAGTTGTCGAAGACGAGTTTCCCGCCACTGCGCAGACCGGTAAAGCCGAAGACTGATACGTTGAGCTTCTCATCGAGCAGTTGCTTGGTGAGGCTGCCGAAGCATCCGCTGAAACCGCTCCGCCATCCTTGCAGCTCATACGACTTGGTGTTGGCCATGAGGTTCATGCTGAGCTTGAGCTGCCAGGGCAGGGTCTGCTGCAGGCCGAGCATGGCGTTGCCCGTCCATCCGTGACTGCTTGCGCCTAACTGCTGGCTGTGCAGGTCGTTGTAGCCCACGCCTCCGTTGAAGATGACGCGTGTGGCCTTAGCCAAAGCCCAGTTCATGTAGAGGTTGGCGGAGGTAATGCTACTGTGCACCACGTTGCCGTAGGTGCTGTGAAGGATATTATTCTCGTAGAACGAGTATTGTGCGATGCCGTTGTTGGAGAAGCTCTGCCGCAGATTTAGGTTCACCATAAGCTTCGGGGTGAACGAGTTGATAACGAGTCCGATGTTATGCGATTTCTCCACGTCGAGGTCGCTGTTACCATAGCTGATGGCGGTGGGGTCGGTCTTGTCGTGATAGGGGTTGAGGTAGGAGATGCTGGGTCGCGAGATACGCATGTTATAGGTCAGACCGATATTCTGCGTGGGTGCGAAGTTGTAGCTGATGCTTGCCGACGGCACAAGATTGCCGTAGTCGGTATGGAAGTCGTTTCCTTCGCCGACCAGGTATTTCACACGCTGCCAGGTGTGCTCGTAGCGCAGACCAGCCTTGGTGCCCACCTTTCCGAATGTTCCCGCATACTCGGCATAGCCTGCGGCGATGTCGTTCAAGTGGCGGTATTTCATGGCACGGTCATCAACGAGCTGCCAGTCATCGGTTCCGGCAATATAGTATTTCGAGTTCGATGAGTTGATGCGTCCGATGAATTTTCCGCCCGTGCTGAGGGTCTGGCCTTTACCGATGGGGGTGGTGTAGTCTACTTGAAAGGTGTGCTCCTGCGTGGTGGTGTTATTGTCGGAAAGGAAGCTGGAAAGGTCTGGCATGTCTTCATCACCTTTCACCCAAGCTCCATTCCCCAATTCATAATGGTTCTCTGTTTTGCTGCGGTTGGGACTGATGTTGAAGAGGTAGCTCAGCGTGATTGAGCGTGTGCGGTCGGCATTGAAGAACCGCTGATAGTCAAGACTGGCATTTATCGACTCAAAACGGTTTTTGCTGTTGTTGCTGGTACCGTAGCCAAATCCCTCTCCATAGAAACCGCCGGACATGGTGTTGCGACCGTTAAGGCGGTTGTTATTGTTGCCGAACATGATACTGGCCGAGCCGCCTATGGTGGAAAGCGAGTCGATATCGTAGTTAAACGACAGGCTACCCATGTTGAACTGGCTTTTCACTCTGCCATCGGTGGTCATGACGGTGTGGATATCGCTTGGTGTGGCATGCTGCACACGATCCATTTCCACTTCAGTTCCTTTCAGATTCTGATATCTGAAGAAGAGGTTAGTGCCAATCGAGAGCTTGCCTTGTTGCACATTCACAGAGCCGCCGCCACCGAAACCACGATTAGCAGCCTGCAGCTGCACCGAGCCGTTGTAGCCGTTCATGTTGGCTTGTGAGCTGCCGTCGGCGGCTCGCTGTGTGATGATGTTGAGCACGCCGGCTGCACCCTCGGCATCGTATTTGGCTCCTGGGTTGGTCACCACCTCAATGCTTTTCACCATCGAGGCGGGCATGGCCTTGAATATCTGTGAGGGATTGCTGCTGAGCATGGGGTTTGGCTTGCCGTCAACATAGACCTTGAACGAGCTCGAGCCATTCACGGTGATATTGTCTTGTCCGTCGACGCTGACCATCGGTACCTTGCGTAGCATGTCGAGCACGGTCGACGATTTCGAGTCTACATCGTCGCTGACATTGTACGACATCTTGTCGGTCTCCATCTTCACCAGCGGTGCCTGTGCCACTACTTCCACGCCTTTGAGCATCTCGGTGTCGTCGCGCATGAGCAAAGTGCCCAGATTGATCTCAGCCTCACCACCCAGCGTCACGTTGCGCCGAAGCGTGCCTTTGCCCACCGAGCTGAATATGACGACAAACGCGCCCTTTCCCTTCACGGGCTGGCTGAACCGTCCGTCTAAGTCGGTCACCGACATGGCCACGGCCTGCTTCTCGTTCGACTGCTTATAGACACGCACAGTGGCGTAGGGCTCTCCCTCGCGAGTCAGTGAGTCGAGAAGCTCACCTTTAATAATAGTCGACTGTGCTGAGACAACCATCGTTGTCAGCAGGAAAAAACAAAGTGTGATGGCGCGACGTGCGGCACCCATAGGCTTAAAATTCATAGTGATGATGTGTTGTAAAAATACTTTCTCCTAATTAGACGAATAAAAGTATGATTTTGTTTCAGGGACTATGTTAAAAATAATTAATAGGCAGGGATATTTATTTCTATTAGCGTTATCTTTGCATAAGATAAGCTGCATCTCAACATAGGAAACAAGCTTTCTCTGTGTTCGATTTGCGCTATCGGAGTTCATAAAGCCCCCTCCCCTTGGGGGAGGGATGGGGAGAGGTTCCTGTATCGTCCTTGAACTCCTTGAACTCCTGAACTCCTTATGTATATTATGAGCAGAGATGAGTTTATTGGCCTGTTGCGGAGGTCTTTTGAATACGAGCCTACGGGTGATCAGCTGGAGGCGATGCAGACATTTGCCGAGTTTCTGGCCGACCGCTCGGAGAGGAAGGTGATGCTGCTATGTGGTGCGGCAGGAACGGGCAAGACATTGCTTGCTGCTACTTTCGTCAAAACTCTGGTGCGGCTCGGGCAGAAGGTACAGCTCATGGCACCGACAGGTAGGGCGGCAAAGGTTTTTTCGTTGAATGCCGGACAACCCGCCCATACCATTCACCGCAAGATTTACCGGCAAAAAGCGTTCGCGGGCGACTTCAATCTGAGCGACAATCCCCTGCACCATGCCCTCTTCTTTGTCGACGAGGCCTCGATGATAGCCAACGACGGGAATTACTCTCCCCTCTCCCCCTCCAGTGGGAGGGGGTTGGGGGAAGGCTGGGCCTTCGGAAGTGGTCGGCTGCTCGACGACCTCGTGCAATATGTTTACAATGGCCATCATTGTGCCATGTTGCTCATCGGCGACGCGGCTCAGCTGCCTCCTGTTGGCGAGAGTGAGTCACCGGCCTTGAGCGTAGGATGGATGGAGGGCTATGGGCTGAAAGTCTATGCGAGCAGGCTCGACGAGGTGCTCCGCCAGGCAGCCATGTCGGGCATCCTGTGGAATGCGACGGCCATCAGAAACCTTCATGGAGGTTTTCAGCTTCGGTTGAAGGGCTTTGCCGACATTCACGTGGTGCGAGGCGACGAACTCGTCGACAGCATCGCACAGAGTTATCGCGAGGTAGGCATGGACGAGACAATGGTGGTGACACGCTCGAATAAACGCGCCAACATCTTCAACAATGGTATCCGCAATACAATCCTCGACCGTGAGGAGGAACTTACCCGTGGCGACCAGTTGCTTGTGGTGAAGAATAAATACCTGAGCCCTACACATCAAGACCCATCACCCACCACCCCTCACCCAATTAATTTTTCCTTCATCGCCAATGGCGACCGTGCGGTCGTTGTGCGTGTGCGCAACTATCGTGACCTATACGGCTTCCGCTTTGCCGACCTTACGTTACGCTTCCCCGATTATGACGACGTGGAGTTGACCCTTACCACCTGTCTCGACTCGCTCCAGGCGGAGGCACCTGCCCTTACCCGCGAGCAGACAAGCCAGCTCTACGAGGCCGTCATGGAAGACTATGCCCATATTCGCAATAAACAAGAACGACTCAGACTGTTGAAGGAAGACCCCTACTATAATGCCTTGCAAGTGAAGTATGGCTATGCCGTTACCTGCCACAAGGCGCAGGGCGGACAGTGGGCGCATGTCTATCTCGATCAGGGCTATATCACTGCCGACATGATGACCGAAGAATATTTCCACTGGCTCTATACCGCTTTCACCCGTGCTACCCAGCAACTCTTCCTTGTCAACTGGCCGGAAGAGATAATCCACCCTCAGCCCTAAACCCCTCCCCATCCCCATCCCGAGCGGAGCTCGCCCCTCCCGTAGCCTTCCCCCAAGGGGAGGGAGTTATGTTCCTCTCCTTCGGGGAGGTTAGGAGGGGTTCATCATGAAAAAACCTACCCTAATATTTGGTCAATACAAACATTATAACTATTTTTGTAGACGATAATATCATAAAAAGGCTGACACAGTGGAAACGGGTTCTGCCACTGAGGAAGCCAAGAACATCATCAGCAGAGCCCGCAAAAGAGAAAAGCATATGAAAAAAAGTGTTTTAATGGCTATCGCAGCATTTGCCATGATTCTTGCTGCCTGTGGAAACAAGAGCGCCGCACCCGCTGAAGGTGACAACGGCAAAGATGCTCCCGCAACCGAGGTAAAGGGTACCAAGTTCGAAGGTGCGAACTTCACGCTGACCTATCCCGAGGCACTGAAGGAGACCTATTCCAGCGATGAGATGATCAACGCAGGCAATGAGGACGGCTCCATTGCCCTCGATGCCACTTACAACGACATGGGACCGGCCATCAGCGAGCTGAAGACCTATCTCGACAACTACGCCTCAGTACTGATGAAGGATGCCAAGATGGAAGACTCCAATATCGACGGCAAGACGCTGACCGCCAAATTTGTGAAAGAAGACGGTTCGGTAAACATGCACTTCGTCGTGATGAAGGAAGACAAAATAGGTGTGTCCGGCAGCCTGAAGTGCAACAAAGATAAGGAAGAAGAGGCAAAAGGCTACGTTGACAGCATTATCAAGTCGATAACATTCAAATAAAACGTCTCCCCAACCCTCTCCCAAGGGGAGGGAGAAACCCCTCCGAACAGCCCCCTCCGACTCCCCCCATTAGGGGAGGGGAGGAAAAACCCCTCCTAACCTCCCCGTTGTAGAGACGCCACATTGTGACGTCTCTACTGCATGCAACGCCCTCCCCTTGGGGGGAAAGGCTACGGGTAGGCGCGTCAGCGGGAATGGGCAACGGGGGGGCGTTCTCCTCTCCTTCGGGGAGGTCGGGAGGGGTTGCTCGGGATGGGGATGGGTTTTGTTAGGAGGGGTTGCAGAGGGGGAGCTCGCACAGTATTCGTACCAGATACACCTCGTATTTGTACCTGAAACAACCAGTATTTGCCGTAAATACTACCTGTTTCAGTTTCAAAATCCACTCTGAAACTACGACTTATAAAACTATCTTGTTGACTTTTTGAGCTGGTAAATTTGTTGAAATAATATTGTATTTATCATTTTTATGCCTATAAAAGGTATCTTTTGCTTAATATATCATGGTGTTTGAAACAAAATGATTATCTTTGTACCATAATCAATTGTAGGAAATGGAATGCAAAAGAATCTTGCTACAGATTTTCTGGCATCAAACGTTAAGGATTCTCTCATTGGCGTAAATGTGAAACGGAGTGTTGCCGTTTCTACATTAAAGGTAAATGTGACAGTAGACTTTTTGGTTAGGGATTAAACATATAAAGTGACGATAATAATGGCACAATCAGTAGAACCTCAAATTGCAGACTTGGCCAATGGTTGGCTTAAGCAATATAAATTAAAATACTTCATAGAGCAAGATGCTCCAAATGAAGAAATAAAAAATGCCCTGCATGAGTATGAATCAAAACAAGGCGGCTCTGGAGGTAATCGCCCTGATTGTAATTTGCTATTACAAGACTCTCAAGGTGAATGGTGGCCTGTTCTAATTGAATACAAAGGCTACAAGGACAAATTAGTGAAATGTGATAACGAGGGCCAAGTAGCAAATCGTAACGCAAAAGGACAGCCTGATTATAAGAATATTAGTCAATATGCTGTCAATGGTGCCGTACACTATGCCAACGCTCTGTTGCATTATACAACATACGAGCACATTATTGCAATTGGTATTACTGGTTATCGCGACACCGACACAGCCGAACTGCATTATGAACTTGGTGTATATTATGTGGGAAAAGACAATTTCGGTATCGGACAGCGTATTAACGATTATACTGATCTTTCTTTTCTCTCGCCAAAACATTTCGAAGCATTTATTGCACAGGTACGTAATTTAAGTCTTAGCCCTGATGAACTTGACAAACTCAAACAACGCCGCGAGCAAGAAATAAACATCAGTCTTGTAAAACTAAACAACGATATTTACCAGAACGAAAAGGGTATTTCTGAGAGCGGACGAGTTTACCTTGTTGCAGCCACCATTATTGCAACGCTTGGTATACCAGGAAAAGTTAAACCTTTGGAAAAAAACGATCTCAAATCTAGCACAGAGCAGCGTAACCGAGACGGCGATATAATCGTACGTAAAATTGAAGCCTTTCTTGCAGAAAAGAGTATTCCTAATGACAAGCAAGCCCTTATTGTCCGTACGCTACAGAATACACTTACAACAGATAATATTAATCGTCCAATTAATGGCGAAAGTCAACTTAAACGTGTATTCTGTAAGGTGATTGATGATCTTGGCATCTATTATAAAATAGGACTATCTACAGATTTTACTGGTCGACTTTTCAATGAAATGTACAACTGGCTTGGCTTTACACAAGATAAGCTCAACGATGTTGTTCTCACCCCCTCCTATGTTGCCACTCTCTTGGTACGTCTTGCCCATGTTAACCGTAATAGTTATGTATGGGATTTTGCTACAGGTAGTGCTGGTTTGCTTGTTGCGGCTATGAACGAAATGCTTTCAGATGCCAAAGCACATATTAATTCGCCAGAAAAGCTATTGATAAAAGAAGCAGAAATAAAAGCCAATCAGTTACTTGGTCTT
>CAJOIW010000005.1:0-68870 GCA_905234845.1 uncultured Prevotella sp.
CCGCTTCTTGTACTACTTGTCTGTTTTATGAAATAATCTCAAAGAACTCTCTCAAAAGCCAACACGCAAAAAAATGCGCGAAAGCGGATGCAAAGGTACTACAAATTTAACGAACAGCAAAATAATTGCTGGAGAAAAATCGAAAAAGATGAATATTTAACAATTATTCACTAAAAGATGATTTAAAAATAGGGAGTATACCTTATTAAATATAATAAATCACACGCGCGTGCGAGTAAAAAGTGCTGACAGGGCTCTGAAACCGTTACAACTGACCATTTGTCCATTTGTGCACTTGCGTGGCATAAAAAATTGGCACATCCTTTGCTACATCAAGAAAAAGTAGTAACTTTGCCGACAGTCTGAACGACTTACAGGCAAGAGATTTATTCATATAAAAATTAAAAGAGACTATGGAAATCAACGAATTTGAGAAAGTTGTCCGTCAGCAGGAGGGTTCGCTTTCGCTGGCTTTCCCCGCGCTGATGCGTAAGGTGTATGTATGGATGACGCTGGCGCTGGCCATTTCGGGAGTCACTGCCTACGGCGTGGCCCATTCTGAGAATCTGCTGGCGCTCATCTACGGAAACCGTCTGGTATTCTGGGGTCTGATTATCGCAGAGCTGGCTTTGGTGTTCACCGTGTCGGCAGCCATCAACCGTCTGTCGCTTACCACGGCCACACTGCTGTTCATCCTCTACTCCGTGGTCAACGGTGCCACTCTGTCTTATATCTTCGCGGCCTTCTCGACGGCAGTCATCACCAAAGTATTTTTCATCACAGCCGGCACATTCGCCGCGATGGCCCTTTACGGCTATTTCACGAAGAGCGACCTTTCGAAGATGGGTAAGATAGCGTTTATGGCGCTCATCGGCCTCATCATCGCCTCACTGGTGAACCTGTTTATGCACAGCCCCATGCTCGACCTCATCGTCAGCTATGCCGGCGTGCTTGTGTTCGTGGGCCTGACCGCCTGGGACACGCAGAAGATTAAGCAAATGCTTGCCATGCAGGAGTTTGCAGACGAGGGTGCGCAGAAGATTGCGCTGATGGGTGCCCTGTCGCTCTACCTCGACTTCATCAATCTGTTCATCTACCTGCTCCGCATTTTTGGCGGCAGAGACTGACCGCCTGCTCAGAAGCCACACCATTCATAGTCCATAGTGCATAAACACGGGGGATTGCCCCTTCAGCGCATCAACCCTATCATGCACTATGGGCAATGTTATTTTTGTTAACTATTGCAAAATCCGAGTCTAAAATGTTAACGGTTTCTGTCGACTTTCACCTTCATTCTAGAGTGCGAGAATGCCATTTTTCCACCCGTTTCATTCGTTTCATTCGTTAAATTCGTAGTTCTCTCTTGCCAGACATATATGTTTCGGGGTGCGAAAGGCCATGTTTTACACTCCGAAAGACGGTCTTTCGGGAGGCGAGAGCTTAGCTTTCGGAAGTGAGACATATATCTTTCGCAAAATAAAACTTGCACACTTAGCATATTCGGTGCGCCGCATCCCTACACTTTCCCTCTGTTTATGGGACAGGAGACGGGGTCGAGAAATTGCACACGCATACGTAAGAAATTTGCATCCACGATATTTTTTCCCGAAAAATCTTCAAATTTGACGTTAAAAGGGAACCGGAAATTGTTAATAAATGTAATATCTTTCTCTAATTTCTCCTCTTCTCTTGCCTATTTCTAAAAACTCACTATCTTTGCAGAAGATTAAACCATGCAATAATTACCTTATAATATTTATATCGAGATGAGAAGGATTATCGTAATATTTTCGTATCTGCTGTTCTCGTTTCAGCTGATGCAAGCCCAAGTGCAGATAACAGGAAAGGTGGTTGACGAGCCAAATAAGGAACCCCTTATCGGTGTGTTGGTAGAAACTGTCAGAAGTACTGGTGAAACTGTCGACGAACGCTCTAAATACGGTGCGATTACGGACATAAACGGTTGCTTCACGCTCACGGTTCCCAGCGTGGACAGCGAAATCAAGGTAAGCTATTTCGGCTATAAGGAAAAGACCGTAAAAGTGAGCCAAGATATGATAATCGAGCTCGACGAGGATATACGCGTCTCCCCGAGGAAGGAACGTCGCATGGTGGCTCTAACCGCCGCCGACAAGCAGATTATCGAGCACGTCGGCGACCTGGCGCTGCGCCTGATGAGCAGGCTTCCCAAACAGCAAAGCACGATATTCTCGCCGTTGAGCATTGCCTGCCTGCTGAGTTTGACCAACGACGGCGCAGCCGACCAAACGCAGAAAGAACTGAACCGACTGCTGGGTGCTGTACCTGAGGAAACCGACAGTTTCTACCAGAAAATGATTCCCTACTTTACTGACAGCAGGGTGGGCTCGCGTTTTCTGATGGCCAACGCGCTGTTCGCAAACAACAATTTTCAACTGATGCAACCATTTCTGCAACAGGCCACCGACAACTATGGGGCTCTGGTGCGCAACATGGACTTCACCGACTCGAAGGCCGTGCGGGAGGTGAACGACTGGTGTGCCCGTCAGACCGACGGCATGATACACAAGATGGCCGACTCCACCGAGCCGAACATGCTACTGTTCGGGTTGAATGCAGTATTTTTTGACAGCAAATGGGAAGACCCCTTTGAGAAAAAAGACACAAAAGACGAGACCTTCACCTCAGAGAACGGCACGCGCAAGAAGTTACCCATGATGCACAAAAAAGACCTGTTCGCCTATGCTGCACAGAAGGGCTATGCCGCCTTGCGGCTACCCTATAATGGTGAAGTGCGGTACGACATGACCCTGCTCCTTCCCGACAAGGGGAAGACCATTGCCAACCTGTTGTCGAAGCTCTCCTCCCAGACACTTCAGCAACTCCAGCAACAGTTTCGCAGAGCCAGGGTCGATGTGAAGATACCACGCTTCGAGACCGAGGTGCACCTGCACCTGAACGAGCTGCTGTGCCAGCTGGGCATCCCGACTGCATTCAACGAGGACAAAGCCGACTTCAGCCGCATGGCCGATGTTTCCGCTTATGGATCCAAAGCACGGATCTGCATCTCAAAAATGTTGCAGAAAGCGAAGATAGAGGTCAATGAGGAGGGCACCCGCGCCGCAGCCGTCACATTAGACGAGCAGGTTATAGTGGGCTATATGGGAAAATCAAGGAAATATGACGAGTTTGTTTTCCACGCCGACCGCCCGTTCCTTTATCTTATCACCGAGCGCGCCACTGGCGCCATTCTCTTCATCGGTCAGTATCACGGCGAGTAAAAAAACAAATAATTGCATTTTTATTTGGTTATTTATTCATTATTTTGTAATTTTGCGGCGCAAAAGTGAATAAAGATACAAAATAATGAATAACAAGGGCAATCGTTTAGAAGTATTAAAGATGCTCATTTCGAGCCGCCAGATGGGTAGTCAGGAGGAAGTGCTGACTGCCTTGGCGAAGGAGGGCATCGCCGTCACCCAGGCCACGCTGAGCCGCGACATGAAACAGCTGAAGGTGGCCAAGGCCGCGACGATGGGCGGGAGATATGTGTATGTGCTGCCCAACGAGACCATGTATAAGCGGGTCCACGGCAACCAGCTCGCCACAGAGATGCTACGCATACCAGGATTCGTGAGCATTAACTTTTCGGGCAACATGGGTGTCATCAAGACACGACCGGGCTATGCGAGCTCGATAGCCTACAACATCGACAACAGCGACATTCCCGAGATTCTCGGCACCATAGCCGGCGACGATACCATCTTTATCGTCATCCGTCAGGGCCGCACACCGCAGGAAGTCATCAGCAGTCTGGAACGGGTGATACCAGAGATGAGAGAAGCGAAGGAAAGTATATGATCATCCTCATACCATTGTGACGAAAAAAGTAAACAAGTAAAAAGATTGAACATGGGAACATCAGACGAGATACAGGTAATCGTTGCCGATGAGGAACACGAGAAATATGTCGACACCATTCTCAAAACCATCGAAGAGGCCGCCAAGGTTCGCGGCAGTGGCATCGCCAAGCGTACCCACGAATACCTGGCCAAGCGCATCCGCGAGGCCAAGGCCGTCATCGCCCTCGACGGCGACCGTTTCGCAGGCTTCAGCTACATTGAGACGTGGGAAAACAAAAAATACGTCACCACGAGCGGCCTCATCGTACATCCCGACTATCGCGGCCGAGGTCTGGCCAAGCGCATCAAAGACCTGACCTTCTCGCTGGCCCGCACACGCTGGCCTCACGCCAAGATTTTCTCGCTTACGAGCGGTGCCGCCGTGATGTCGATGAACACCCGGCTGGGCTATCTGCCCGTGACCTTCGCCGACCTGACCGACGACGAGGCGTTCTGGAAAGGCTGTGAGGGCTGCTGCAATGTCGACATTCTGCGCCGCACCGGGCGCCGTTACTGCATCTGCACAGCCATGCTCTTCGACCCCGAGGAACATCTGCCCGCAAAGATTCCACAAGAGGTGTTGGACAGGATAGCAAGAATGGAAGGAAAGCCTATACACAGTTCTGAATTAAGAGATTAAAAACACAAACAATATGGAGAAAAAGAAAGTTGTGGTCGCCTTCAGTGGCGGTTTAGACACAAGCTACACCGTGATGTACCTTGCAAAAGAAATGGGCTACGAGGTATATGCCGCCTGTGCCAACACCGGCGGATTCAGTCCCGAGCAGTTGAAGACCAACGAAGAGAATGCCTACAAGCTGGGCGCAGTGAAGTATGTGACGCTCGACGTGACACAAGAATATTACGAGAAATCACTGAAATACATGATTTTCGGCAACGTGCTCCGCAACAACTGCTACCCCATCTCGGTGAGCAGCGAGCGCATCTTCCAGGCCATCGCCATCGCCCGATATGCCAATGAGATAGGCGCCGACGCCATCGCCCACGGCTCTACCGGTGCCGGCAACGACCAGATACGTTTCGACATGACCTTCCTCGTCATGGCACCGGGCGTGGAAATTATCACCCTCACCCGCGACAAGAAACTCTCGCGGCAGGAGGAGGTGGACTACCTCAACGCACATGGCTTCTCGGCCGACTTCACCAAACTGAAATATTCCTACAACGTAGGCATCTGGGGCACCAGCATCTGCGGTGGCGAACTGCTCGACTCGGCTCAGGGGTTGCCCGAGGAAGCCTATCTCAAGCATGTGACCAAGAACGATGAGAGCGAGCTGCGAATCACCTTTGAGAAAGGCGAGATCGCTGCTGTGAACGGCGAGACATTCTCCGACAAGGTGGCCGCCATCCAGAAGATTGAGGAGATAGGCGCCGCCTACGGCATCGGACGCGACTGCAACGTGGGCGACACCATCATCGGCATCAAGGGCCGCGTGGGCTTCGAGGCCGCCGCGCCCAAGCTCATCATCGAAGCCCACCGTCTGCTGGAGAAGTACACCCTGTCGAAATGGCAGCAGTATTGGAAAGACCAGATAGCCAACTGGTATGGCATGTTCCTCCACGAGAGCCAGTATCTGGAGCCGGTCATGCCCGACATCGAGGCCATGCTCACCTCGTCGCAGCGCAACGTCAACGGCACCGCCATCCTGCGTCTGCGCCCGCTGGGCTTCGAGACCGTCGGCGTCGATTCGAAAGACGACCTGCTCAAGTCGAAACTCGGCGAATATGGCGAGATGCAGCACGGCTGGACCAGCGAAGAAGCCAAGGGATTCATCAAGGTCAGCAGCACTCCGCTGCGCGTCTACTACGGCATCCATCCCGACGAGGAACGATAAAAAAAACATTATCTTTGCAACCTATTCAACCGTTTCCGCGTCTAACAGACAAAACGATAACTTAAAAAGGAGAAAAGAATTATGGTTGACAAAAGACTCTTGCGTTCCGATGAACGCGTACTCGCCGGCGTTTGCGGCGGCATTGCTGAATATTTCGACGTAGACCCCACCATCGTAAGGGTGCTCTACGCAGTACTCACCTTCTTCACGGCCTTCAGCGGAATCATCCTCTACCCGATTCTCTGGCTGATTATACCGGGAAAGAAATGAAACAAATATGATAAAAATAGGTATTCTCGGTGGTGCAGGATATACGGCAGGCGAACTCATCCGCCTGCTCCTGAACCACCCGCAGGCCGACATTCGCTTCGTTCACAGCGAGAGCAATGCCGGCAATCTTCTTACCGACGTCCACGAAGGCCTGTACGGCGACACCGACATGCGGTTCACTTCCGGCATGCCTTTCGACGACATCGACCTGCTCTTCTTCTGCTTCGGTCATGGCAAGAGCGAAGCCTTTCTGAAGGAGCACACCATACCCGACCACGTGAGAATCATCGACCTGGCCCAAGACTTCAGAATCAAAGGCGACCACGACTACGTCTACGGTCTGCCCGAAATCAACAAGCCAGCCATTGCCCAGGCCCGCCACGTGGCCAACCCCGGCTGCTTTGCCACAGCCATCCAGCTGGCCCTGTTGCCTGCGGCTAAACTGCAGCTGATTACCGAAGATGTCAGCGTGAACGCCATCACAGGCTCCACCGGCGCAGGACAGAAGCCCGGCCCCACCACGCACTTCTCGTGGCGAAACGACAATCTGAGCATATACAAACCCTTTACCCATCAGCATCTGGCCGAGATCTATCAGAGTCTGAACCAGTTGCAAGGCTACCCCGCCATAGGAGGGAAAGACGAACCTGCGCTCGACTTCATCCCCTATCGCGGCCCGTTTGCCCGAGGCATCTTTGCCACGGCTGTCGTCAAGGTCAAGACTCCTGTAGGTTGCGACATCGCTGCTGCCTACAAAGACTTCTACCGCAATGCCGCCTTCACCCACTACAGCGATAAATCCGTAGACATGAAACAGGTGGTGAACACGAACAAATGCCTCGTACACGCAGACCTCTTCGACAACAAAATTCTCATCACTTCCTGCATCGACAACCTGCTCAAAGGAGCCGTGGGACAAGCCGTACAAAATATGAACCTCATGTTCGGCATCGACGAGACAACAGGATTGAAACTCAAAGCATCAGCATTCTAAACAGATATGAACTTATACGACGTTTATCCTCTCTTCCCCATCAACATTGTCCGCGGACAAGGCTGCCACGTGTGGGACGACCAAGGACAGGAATACCTCGACCTCTATGGCGGGCATGCAGTCATCTCAATAGGCCACAGTCATCCGCACTATATAGAAAAAGTGACCGACCAGTTGCAGAAGATTGGGTTCTACTCCAACTCTGTCGTCAATAAGCTTCAGACAGAGCTGGCTGAGCGTCTCGGTCGCATCAGCGGCTACGACGACTATCGACTCTTCCTCATCAATAGTGGAGCCGAGGCTAACGAGAACGCCCTGAAGCTGGCATCGTTTCATACAGGTCGCACACGCATCCTCTCGGCAGAGAAAGCCTTTCACGGACGCACCTCGCTGGCCGTGGAAGCTACGCAAAACCCGAAGATTATCGCACCCATCAACCAGAACGGACACGTCACCTACCTGCCGCTGAACGACCTGCAAGCCTGGCAGAAGGAACTGGAAAAAGGCGATGTTTGCGCCGTTATCCTTGAATGCATACAAGGCGTGGGCGGCATCCGCATGGCCACACCCGAGTTTGCCCAAGGACTTGCCGAAGCCTGCAAACAACACGGCGCGGTGCTCATCTGCGACGAGATACAATGCGGCTACGGACGCAGCGGACGGTTCTTCGCTCATCAATGGCTCGGCATCCGCCCCGACCTCATCACCATAGCCAAGGGCATCGCCAACGGTTTCCCGATGGGAGCCCTGCTCATCGCACCACAGTTCAAAGCAGAATATGGCCAGCTCGGCACCACCTTTGGCGGCAACCATCTGGCCTGTGCCGCTGCCCTTGCCACGCTCGACGTCATGGAGAATGAAAAACTTATTGAGAACGCCCGCACCACCGGCGAACACCTCATGGAGAGAGTCAAAAACCTAAAACTCCATTCCATCACCGACGTGCGCGGTCGCGGACTGATGATAGGCATCGACCTCGCCATTCCGCAGAAAGACGTGCGTTCGCGGCTCATCACCGATTACCATATCTTCACCGGCTGCTCGGGCACACACACCCTGCGCCTTCTGCCACCGCTTTGCCTTACCATCAACGAGGCCGACCAGTTTGTCGAAGCGCTCCAAAGCCTGTTGGGAGATTAGTAATACACAAAACAACTTATTTTGTCTGACAGAATAAGTTGTTTTGTATTTTTAATAGATAAACTTTGACAGACCAATTCTTTTTGTTTGCTCCAGAACAAAAAAACAGCTTTGCATTTGCAGAAAACAAAAAAAGCATTACCTTTGACTAATATCGAAGGTACTATCGTTCGAGAATAAAACAAAAAAGTGGATTTTGTTTTGTATTCTGCTCACTTATTTGTACCTTTGCCTATAAATTGGCGAAGGTAGGCTGCACCTAGGAAAAACTCAAATAAAAATTTGGTTTTTCGCTCGGTTTGCACTACCTTTGCACACATAACTTCAAATCATAACCAGATAACTATGGATTTACTACAACAAATCGTGGCACGCGCAAAGGCCAACCGTCAGCGCATCGTGCTGCCTGAAGCCGAGGAGGAGCGCACACTCACGGCTGCCGATCGCGTACTGGCTGACGAAGTGGCCGACCTCATCCTCATTGGCAACCCGCACAAGATTCACGACCTGGCCAATCGATTGGGATTGAAACACATCGACAAGGCCACACTCATCGACCCCGAGAACTGCGAGAAGAGCGAGGAGTATGCCCAGTTGCTCTGCGAGCTGCGCAAGAACAAGGGCATGACCATTGAGCAGACCCGCGAGCTGGTGAAGAACCCGCTCTACCTGGGGTGTATAATCATCAAAACCGAGGGTGCCGACGGTCAGATCTCCGGTGCACTATCCACCACAGCCGAGACGCTGCGCCCCGCACTGCAGATTATCAAATGCGCACCAGGCATCACCTGCGTCAGCGGAGCCATGCTTCTCGTCACCAAGCAGCCGCAATATGGCGAAGACGGCATCCTCGTAATGGGCGACGTAGCCGTGACCCCCATGCCCGATGCCGACCAGCTGGCACAGATTGCCGTCTGCACCGCACAGACCGCCCGCTCGGTGGCAGGCTTTGAAGAGCCCTACGTGGCCATGCTCAGTTTCTCCACCAAGGGCAGCGCCAATCACGAAGTAGTGGACAAAGTCGTAGACGCCACCCGTAAGGCGCAAAAGCTCGACCCCACCCTGAAAATCGATGGCGAGCTACAGGCCGATGCCGCGCTCGTGCCGTCAGTTGGACAAAAGAAAGCTCCTGGCAGCCACATCGCCGGACGCGCCAACGTACTCGTTGTGCCCAACCTCGAAGTGGGGAACATTGCCTACAAACTCGTGCAACGACTCGGAGACACCATTGCCATCGGACCTATCCTCCAAGGCATCGCACGCCCCGTGAACGACCTCTCACGCGGATGCTCCGTCGACGACATCTACTACATGGTAGCCATCACCGCCTGCCAGGCCATGTCTTCTAAATGAAAAAATTATAAAGTTATGAAAATATTAGTATTGAATTGTGGCTCATCTTCCATCAAGTACAAACTCTACAATATGGATGACGAGCGCGTGCTCGCACAAGGAGGTGTAGAGCGTATCGGCCTCGACGAGGCTTTCCTAAAACTCACCTTGCCCAATGGCGAGAAGAAAATGCTCATGCACGACATGCCCAACCACAAGGAGGGCGTGAACTTCGTGTTCCAAACCCTGCTCAGCGATGAATACGGAGCCATCAAGAGCCTCGACGAGATCGATGCCGTAGGCCACCGCATCGTGCAGGGCGGCGACCTCTTCGAGAAAAGCTGCATCGTGACGAAAGAAGTAGAGGACGGTATCGAGAGTCTGTGCGACCTCGCTCCCGTACACAACGCCGGACACCTTCGTGGCATTCGCGCCGTGAACAACCTCATGCCCGACGTGCCACAGGTGACCGTCTTCGACAATGCGTTCCACGCCACCATGCCGGCCTATGCCTATCTCTATGCCGTGCCCTACGAGTTCTACAAGAAGTGGCACGTTCGCCGCTACGGTTTCCACGGCACCAGCCACCGCTACGTGTCGCACCGCGTGGCCAAGCTGATGGGTCGCGACATCAAAGACCTTAAGATTGTCACCTGCCACATCGGCAACGGCGCATCGGTGGCCGCCATCAAAGACGGCAAAGTCATTGACACCTCGATGGGCCTCACCCCGCTGGCCGGCGTCATGATGGGTTCGCGCTGCGGCGACATCGACCCCTCGGCCGTTACCTACCTCATGCAGAAGACCGGCATGCAGCCGCAGGAGATGGCCGACTTCCTCAACAAGCAGAGCGGCGTGCTCGGCATCACAGGCATCTCCAGCGACATGCGCGAGATTGAGAGCGCCGCCGCCGAAGGCAACGAACGTGCACAGCTCGCTCTCGACATGTATAACTACCGCATCAAGAAATACATCGGTGCCTACGCCGCAGCCATGGGTGGGCTCGACGTCATCGTATGGACAGCCGGTGTAGGCGAGAACCAGGTCGGTACCCGCCTCGAGGCTTGCTCAGGCCTGGAGTTCCTCGGCGTGAAGATGGATGCCGAAGCCAACAACTGTCGCGGCAAGGAGCGTCTGATCTCTACCCCCGACTCACGCGTACAGGTATGGGTTATACCCACCGACGAAGAACTCGTCATCGCCCGCGACACTAAAGAATTAGTTGAACAATTATGAAAACCGCTATCAAAAGAATGCTTCTTGCCCTGCTTGCCGTATTAGGCCTTGTGGGATGCAAGCGGACCCACCACATCGAAGTGGCACCCTGCCTCTATGGTGGACCGATTGAGATTTACAAAGACATACCAGCCGATAGTGTCAGCGTCGATGTGGAAGAGCCACAACAGGAAACGACTGATACTAACGGATAATGTGGTATGTTCCCGGAATAAGATTCTGGGTTAATAGAGCGAGGGAGACAACGTTTCCCCCAGACTGACCATCGCATCGTGGGCTGCCTGCTGACAAAGGGCAGCCCGCTTTTCGTCTGTGCCCTGCGGGCGGAACTTCCGCCCCACAGCCGTCTTGCCTGTCACAGCCTCGAGCCATGTGCAGGCGGCGATATAGCGGCCTACGCCATAGTCGAGATGATAGCCATCGCGGGTAAGGTTGTCGCCAAGAGCAGTGGTGCGGGCATTCTGGATGGCAGTGCCCGAAGGAACGACGAACGACAGCTCGGCATGAGCGGCTACAGCCTTGCCGACGGCATCGACGATGGCCGTGTACATGACCATTTGGTCTCTTCCATAGTGGACAAAACCTCCGTGGGTGGAGTCCTTCGCATAAGCCCATGTCTGATGGAAACCCAGCTTCATGTTCGGGTTGGTCGCCAAGGCCCGCACATAGCCGATGAGATAGCCGAGGAAGGGCTCGTAGGTCTCAGGCCGTCCCGAGTCCTGACTCACCTGCTGCAACGTAATCACGTCCCACGGCTCGTCGGCAATAATCGTGCGCAGACCCTGGTCCTTTGTATCCGTCTTCGTGCCGCCGACAATCTTCCTGTAGGCGAACGTGCTGTTGCCGCTACGCACCTCACGCCAGTGCGACTCCAGCCCCTGCCCGCCACGGTAGGCATTACCGATAATCAGTTCCACGCCGCTCTCCTTGGCCAGTTCGTAGAGGTATTGCTCAACGGCATCCTCGGAGAAGCTGTTGCCGATGGCCAGCACACGCAGCGTGTCGGTATCTGTGCCCGTCAGTCTGGCGCCGGCCATGCCATGCAGCACAAGCACGGCAGTCAATAAAGTCAAAACAAATCGTTTCATGTGTTCCGTTTACTAATTATTGTTTACGCTGACGATTAAAAACCGCATACAAAGATAGCGAAATGCGGCCGGGCTTCCAAATTTATTATCACAAAAAAACAAAAAAGAGGATAGCCTTCTTGAAAGTCCTATCCTCTTTTTGCTGTCGGGGCGTTAGCCCGGCGGCAATGCGCGGAAAAATGATTATTTTCCGTGGTGCTCGTCAGAAACAGTCAGTTTCTTACGACCTTTGGCGCGACGCGAAGCCAATACGCGACGGCCGTTCTTCGTTGCCATGCGCTCGCGGAAGCCATGCTTGTTCACGCGGCGGCGGTTGTGCGGCTGGAATGTTCTCTTCATAATCTATCTTATTTATTTTTATTATTTATATTCTGCTTTTGCTCCTTTTCCTCTCTGTCAAAACAGATTCTTTCGGTCAAAAAATAGGATTTCGGGCTGCAAAATTACGCATAATTTTCGAAATAACAAAGAATTGTGCGATTTTTTGGAAGAAAAATAAACGTTTTTTATAAAAATGTCGTACCTTTGCGGTCGGAAAATCATGAAAATGATAAAAAACTAAAGATAAAAGATTATGATCAAGTCACAAGACATCAAGAAGGGCACCTGCATCCGCATGGACGGCAAGCTCTATTTTTGCATCGACTTCCTGCACGTGAAGCCAGGAAAAGGTAACACCATCATGCGCACCACACTGAAAGACGTTGTCAGCGGCCGTGTGCTGGAAAAGCGTTTCAACATTGGAGAGGCTCTTGAGGACGTGCGCGTGGAGCGTCGCCCCTACCAGTATCTCTATCTCGAGGGTGAGGACTACATCTTCATGAACCAGGAGACCTTCGACCAGATTCCCATTGCCAAGGATCTCATCACTGGCGTGCAGTATATGAAGGAAGGCGACGTGGTAGAAGTGGTCAGCGATGCCGACACCAACACCATCCTCTATGCTGAGATGCCCGTGAAGACCACCCTGCGCGTGACTCACTCTGAGCCGGGCATAAAGGGCGACACCGCCACGAACACGCTGAAGCCTGCCACGTTGGAGACTGGTGTGGAGATTCGTGTGCCCCTCTTCATCGAGGAAGGCGAGCTCGTGCTCGTCGACACGCGCGACGGCAGCTATCTGCAGCGCGTGAAAGAGTAAGAACCGTGAACTATTCCGTCATTGTTCCCGTCTACAACCGTCCCGACGAGGTGGACGAGTTGCTGCAAAGCCTGACCGCACAGACCGAGAAGGACTTTGAGGTCATCGTCGTGGAAGACGGGTCGACACAGAAATGCGAGGATGTCTGCAAGCGTTATGCAGACATCCTCGACTTGCATTATTACTACAAGCCGAATAGCGGTCCGGGGCAGAGCCGCAACTACGGAGCCGAGCGTGCCCGGGGCGAATACCTTATTATATTAGACAGCGATGTTGTGCTGCCTACAGGATATATAAAAAGTCTACCCTCCCAAGAGCTCGATATTGCCGCTTTTGGCGGACCTGACCGCGCCCACCCATCGTTCACACCAACACAGAAGGCCATTAGCTACTCCATGACGTCGTTCTTCACCACTGGCGGCATACGAGGTGGAACATCGAACAGTTCACGGGCAAAGCGCAAGGCTCTCGACAAGTTCTACCCTCGTTCATTCAATATGGGTATCCGCCGCGATGTGTACCAGAAGTTAGGCGGATTCTCAAAGATGCGTTTCGGCGAGGACATCGATTTCTCCTATCGCATTGTCGAGGCCGGCTATCAGACGCGACTCATCCCCGAGGCATGGGTATGGCACAAGCGCCGCACCGACCTCAAGAAATTCTGGCGGCAGGTATTCAATAGCGGCATCGCCCGCATCAACCTCACCAAGCGGCATCCTGGCACGCTGAAGCTGGTCCACCTGCTGCCCGCCGTCTTCACCATCGGCGTGGCTGTCTGCATTCTGGCTGCCCTGCTCGCTTTACTTTTCAATTATTACTTATCACTTATCGCGCTCAGCCCCCTGCTGCTCTACTCGCTTCTCATCTTCGTCGACTCAAGTATCAAGAATCGTAGCCTCCGTGTCGGCCTGCTCTCCGTGCCTGCCGCCTTCGTACAGCTCATGGGCTATGGCTGTGGCTTCCTTCAGGCATGGTGGCGCCGCATCGTCAGAGGCCAAGACGAGTTCACCGCCTACGAAAAAAACTTCTACAAATGAGTGAGAAATTAACCATAGCCCAATGGGCGAGTGACAACCAACCGCGCGAAAAACTGCGCGATTTGGGTGCGGAGGCATTATCGAACGCCGAGCTGTTGGCAATTCTCATCGGATCAGGGAGACCAGGCGTGACGGCCGTAGAATTGATGCAGCAGATATTACACGACTGCAAAGACAACCTTAATACACTTGGCAAGAAATCCATCCGCGAATTATGTGAATATAATGGCATCGGTGAGGCCAAGGCCATCACCATTCTAGCTGCCTGTGAGCTGGGGAAGCGGCGGCAGCGCGAGCAGGCCGAGCAACGCCCCGACATGGGATCGGCCACTGCCATATACAACTACATGCGCCCGCAGATGCAGGACCTCGACGTAGAGGAGGCATGGGTGCTGCTCATGAACCAGCACTACAAACTCATCCGTGCCGTGAAGCTCTCACACGGCGGCATCACCGAGACCGCCGTCGACGTGCGCATCATCATGCGCGAGGCTATACTCGCCAATGCTACGGTGGTGGCCCTCTGCCACAACCATCCCTCGGGCAACATCCACCCCAGCAGAGATGACGATCAGCTTACCAAGCGCGTCCGAGCGGCCTGCGAAACCATGCGCATCTACTTCCTCGACCACATCATCGTCACCGACGGGCAATACTACTCCTACAACGAGCAGGGCCGTCTCTAATGCCACATAGGAGAGCCGATAGGGAAAGCCGGGGAAATGCCAAGAAAAGCCGAGAGAGCCGATATTTGTATTTTTTGAAAAACTTTCCACATTCTGATTGATATGTGGATTTTTTTTCGTACCTTTGCACCCCGAAAGATAGAGATCTTTTATTTTTTAATATCTTTACACTTATTTATGAACAAGCAGACATTCTGGGGGACGCTCGTCGCAGCGGCGGTGCTCCTCACCATGCCTACTTCAGTGTGGGCCGACAGTAGTTTTGGCGGTGGCTCAGGAAACGAGGCCGACCCGTACATTATTAAAACAACCAGTCACATGCGCCAATTGGCCAACGATGTGAACGGGGGAAACACTTACAGCGGCAAGTTTTTGCGGTTGGACAACGATCTCGACTTCGACGGGCAGGAGTATCTTCCCGTAGGAGGGAATATTTATGATAACTCGGGTAACGTACGAAGGTTTAGCGGAACCTTCGACGGGAATGAAAAAACCATTCGAGGTGTAACTAACATAAAATATTTTTCTACTAATAGACTCTATGTTGGTCTTTTCGGCGCAACGGAAGGAGCAACTATTAAGAACCTTACGCTCGGAGAAAACAGTACGATAGCCGGAAAATGCATTGTTGGCGGTATCGCAGGCTGGGTTAGAGAAGGTTGTACTATTGTCAATTGCCATACGGAAGAAGGTGTTACCATTATAGCCAATCAGGGCGACTTTGATTCTTTTGGCGGCATTGCGGGTATCGTTAGGGCCAATTCCGCGATTATCGGCTGTACGAACCGCGCCACGGTGACCAAAGGCGACACCTGGACTTACCAGTTAGGAGGCATTGTGGGTTATAATAGGGGCACTGTGGAAAATTGCTGGAACTTTGGCAATATCGTAGGCACGCATTATGCCGGTGGAATTGTGGGCACGATAGCTGGAGGGGTTGTGAGAAACTGCTATGTCACTGGAGCGTCAATCAACGGCATCGGAGCGAGTGAATCATCTACGGGTTACAATGCCGACGGACAGACCGAGAGAGTCCACACGCTGCGCTTCGCCACCACCTACGATGGCGGAACACTCATCACCCAGCCTACCGTCAGCCGCGACGGCACCGACTATTTTAAGGCGGGTAGTCCCGTGGAGTTCTCCGAACTGCATACCTTCGGCTCGGTGGCTGAAGGAAAGATGTGGGAGTTTGATGCCGTGGCCAAAGGGCACGACAACATCCGCATCCGCCATCTTGAGGAAGAACTGTGGCGTTTCATCATGCCCGAGTGGGATGTGGCAATCGCATCTAAGATAAGTACCGACATCAATTATCTGAAAAACAACATCAATGTGACCGCCGACCAGACGGTCCGCTTCAACGGCGAGGTGCAACATCCCGAGATGAAAATATGGGACGCCAAGGCCGGCAAATACCTGAAGGAAGGCGAAGACTTCATGACCGACGTAAACCCCGACGGCTACAAGGACGAGGGCGAATATCCCATCACTATATGGGGTATCAACGACTACGGCGGCTCACGCAAGGGCACATTCACCATCACCCATGCCTGGGAGGGCGAGGGCACCCAGCTTGAACCCTTCCTCATCTCATCGACCGACGATTTCGACATGCTGGCCAAACTTGTCTATATGGGCTACAACCAAAGCGACATGTACTTCCGCCAGACAGCCGACCTCGACTATGAGGGCAAAACGTTCACGCCCGTAGGCAACAAAAACAACCCGCAAACATTTTCCGGATATTACGACGGCCTGGTCTATGCTTTCCGAAATGTCAGCTATACCACCGATGAGAATTATGCAGGACTGTTCGGCTTTGTGAGCGAAAACGGCACCGTTCAAGGTGTCACGCTCTCAGGCAACTCATCGCTGAGCGGCAGTATAGCCGGCGGCATAGTGGCCAATAACTATGGCCGAGTGTCTAATTGCCGCATTCCCGAAGACGGACAGGTAACCATTAGCGGCACCCAATGCGTGGGAGGAATTGTTGGCTACAACAATGGATTCGCAGACGGTGAGTGTTGGGCCACGGTGAAAGGCCCGTCATCTGTCGCATCTTTCTCCTTTACCCCCTCTGTGGGCGGTATAGTAGGCAATAACAAGGATGCGGGGTCTGTCTATGGCTATTTCTATGGCCAAGTGGAAGGAGCCGGTGACATGGGAGGCTGTGTAAGCCGTAACTATGGCCAGGTGACAGGCGTCAGCATGGGTACCATCGTTTGTACCGATGCAACAAGCAAAGTAGGCGGTGTCGTCGGTGATAATTGCAGTGGCGGCTCGGTGACTCACTGCCTTACCAACCAGTTCATGGCAGGCGTTGACGGTGTGAAGGCAGCCGGTGCCATCATCGGCAACAACGATGGCAAGGCCTTGCTCAACTACTACACCAACGCCTGCAAGTTCGGAGGCATCAACGGCAGCGACGTCAAGGGACAGGCCGTGCGCGGATGGCCCGTCACGGTGGACGAGCGACTATGGTTCCAACCGTGGTATTATGCTGAGAGCGAGGAAGAATTTCCCGAAATCGTGGGAAACTATTTTGAAGACGAGCGTGGCCACTTCTACTATGTGGGCGAGGGAGAGACGCTCTACTTTATGCTCGGTTCTGATCCCCCTTACCGTACCTATACCGCCAACGGGCAGCCTATCGCAGTGGTCGGTGAGAACGAATGGGGCGATAAGCTCTACTCGTTGGTCATGCCTGGCGTACCCGTCACCATCGCGCCCGACGAGACTACAGGCCTCAGCCTTGGCAGCGCAGAGCCACAGCAATCCCCGTCTGTGAACGACGATGCCTGGTACGACCTCAGCGGTCGCCGCCTCAACGGCAGGCCCACACAAAAAGGCATCTACATCTATCGAGGAAAGAAACTTTCCATATAAGCGCATAGAACCATCCCGAGTTCAAGGATGCGTTGTCTATAAATGTTAAAAACGCGCGCTGCGGGGACGGGAATTTTAACACGCAGGAGCGCACGAAACACGCGGGGTGGCATCGTCTCCCATTCGACAGGAGATATGCCACCCTGCGGCATGTTTTGTAAACCGCTGTCAGCCAACATGTTGCAAGGCAGCCAAGCCGTTATTCATTTCCCATTCTTCATTGTTCATCAGCGAAAGATATATGTCTCACCGCTGAAAGGTAAGCTTTCGCCTTCCGAAAGACGGTCTTTCGGAAGGTAAAAAACGGCCTTTCGCCACCCGAAACATATACCTTTCGGAAATGAAGGAGAGTGAAAGAGGAAGCGACTACCACGAAATTCACAAATCAGACGAACATTCTCGCCTTGCAGCCACCTTTTCACGAATGTTAAAACGCCCGTCACGCTTTAACACTTCGAACTGCGAAACCTATACCTCTCACCACGGCCGTTAACATCATTTAACCCGTACTGACGATACCGCCGAAGACACTCTCGTTGGCTTCGCCGACCTCTGTCGCGACTCGGTCGTTCAAGCAAGCTTGACGACTCTCGCTGCTCCATCGGTTCGAGAATACTAAACAAAAAAAGCATTATTTGTTTTGTATTCTGCTCACTTAATCGTATCTTTGCAACTTGAAACTATTTCATGTATTGATGAAACAGCGAATCGTATTTGTAGACTATATCCGCGTGGTGGCTTGCTTGATGGTGATGCTGGTACACGCAAGCGAGAATTTCTATGGCGCTGACTCTTCGGGGCTGGCTGGTAACATGTCGATGCTGGCCAATGAGCAGAACCGTTTCTGGGTAGCCTTCTGGGACGGCGGTGTGAGCCGTACGGCCGTGCCGCTGTTCATGATCATGTCGGCCTTCCTGCTTGTTCCGCTCAAGCCCGGACAGACCATGACGCAGTTCTACCGCCGCAGGTTCATGCGCATTCTGCCACCTTTCGTCTGCTTCCTGCTGCTCTACACATTCCTGCCGCTGGCATGGGGTGCGATGACGTGGGAGCAGTCGATGGCCGACCTGAAGCTGCTGCCGTTCAATTTCCCATCGATGGCGGGCCACCTGTGGTTCATGTATCCGCTCATCAGCCTCTACCTCATCATGCCCGTGGTTTCTCCGTGGCTCGAAAAGGCATCGGCCAAGGAGGAGCGCATCTTCATCTACATCTTCGCTTTCACCACACTGATGCCCTGGCTGCGGCGGTTTGTCACGCCCGAGCTATGGGGCGAGTGTTTCTGGAACGAATATTCCGCCTTCTGGTATTGCTCAGGCTATCTGGGCTATCTCGTGCTGGCTCATTATATCCACCGGCACATCGACTGGCCGCAGGCCAAGCGCATCCGCATCGGGGCCACATGCTTCATTGTAGGTGCCGTATTCACGGCATGGAGCTTCTGGTGGAAAGGCACACCCGGCCAGCTCATTGAGACCCCGATGCTTGAGTGGTCGTGGGAATTCTGCACACCCAACGTACTACTGGCAGCCTTCGGCGCATTCGTGCTCGGCTCTGCCATCAAGCAGCAGAAAGCCCCTGCCCTGATCACCTCGCTCTCGAAACTCTCCTTCGGCATGTACCTGATGCACATGTTCTTCCTCGCTCCCATCGCAGCATGGATTATCGGCGGCAACGCGGCCAACCCCACCCTGCCCGTCGGCCTGGCCATCCCGGCCATTGCCGTGCTCACATTCATCTGCGCAGCCATTACCACAAAACTGATTTCACTAATACCCGGAAGCAAATATGTTATCGGATGAGAAAACTCGCATAGAAGAGCGCATCGTAGACGTGCTGAAGACTGTCTACGACCCCGAGATTCCCGTAAGCATCTGGGAGCTCGGCATGATTTACAAAATAGACGTACAGGACGACGGCCATGTGGACATCGACATGACCTTCACTGCCCCCTCCTGTCCCGCAGCCGACTTCATCCTTGAGGACGTGCGCACGAAGGTGGAGAGCGTAGAAGGCGTGAAAGACACCAACGTGAACCTCGTCTTCGAGCCTGCCTGGGACCAGAGCATGATGAGCGAAGAAGCCCGCATAGAGCTAGGATTTGACTGAGGAATTGATAGTTGACAATTGACAGTTGACAGTTATAATTTCTTTAGCTATATGACAGCCCTATGAAAAAGTATTATAGCATTATCCGACAGAAAGCTGATGCCTATACCAATCGCATTATCAGACTTTACAAATATTTGACAGAACAGAAACGCGAATACATCTTATCGAAACAAATTTTGCGAAGTGGAACAAGCATCGGTGCCAATGTAGTCGAAAGCCAAAACGCACAAAGCCCTGCCGACTGGATTAACAAACTCAATATTGCACTGAAAGAAGCTGACGAAACGCGGTTTTGGTTAGAAAAACTATGTGTTGGAAATTATATTACGAAATATCAATTCGACTCTATGACAGAAGATAACGATGAGATAATAAAAATTCTTACCAGCATCATTAAAACGAAAAAGCTGAAATTAGGACTCTATTAACAAAAGCAATCATAACTATCAACTATCAATTATCAACTATCAATTAATGAAAGCTGTTTATTTTCTTTCCGACGCGCACCTTGGCTCACTGGCCATTCAGCATCGCCGGATGCACGAGAGAAGACTTGTGCGCTTCCTTGACAACATCAAGGAAAAGGCCGCAGCCGTGTATCTGCTCGGCGACATGTTCGACTTCTGGAACGAGTATCGCTACGTGGTGCCAAAAGGCTACACCCGCTTTCTCGGAAAACTCTCCGAGCTGACCGACATGGGAGTCGAGGTGCACTACTTCACAGGCAACCACGACATCTGGACCTACGGCTATCTGGAGCGTGAGTGCGGCGTCATCCTTCACCGCCAGCCACTCACAACCGAGATATACGATAAGATATTCTACCTTGCCCACGGCGACGGACTGGGCGACGACAGCCGACAATTCAAACTGCTGCGCTGGATGTTCCACAACCGCACATGCCAGCGACTGCTCAATGCCGTACACCCGCGCTGGGGCATGGCGTTCGGACTCAACTGGGCCCGCCACAGCTACGAGAAGCATAAAGAAAATGAACAGCCTGCCTACAAAGGCGAGGAGCATGAGCCACTCGTGGCTTTCACTAAACAGTATATGACCAATCACCCCGACGTAGACTACTATCTCTACGGACACCGCCACATCGAGCTCGACCTCATGCTCTCGCGAAAGGCCCGCATGCTCATCCTCGGCGACTGGATCACCCAGTTCACCTACGCCGTGTTCGACGGAGAGCACCTCTTCCTCGAACAGTACATAGAGGGAGAGAGCCGACCATAGAAACTAATAAATCCTAAAATAAACATAGAGATTTGTGCAAAAATGAAAAAGATACTGTTTTCTTTACTCGTACTGTTTGCCGTGTCCGCTCGTGCACAAGTTAGCATCAGCAACCCTAAAGAGAAATTCAGCATCTCAGCTACCGTAGACGGTGTAGCCAACACTGACTACACGTGGGACACAAAGCACGGCGACAACATCGCTGAAGGAAACATGACACATGGCATGAATGTAAAAGTAAAATCGAACGTCAATTTAGTGTCAGGTCTTGCCGGAACCATCTCAGTCGCGCCCTTCTACAACTTCAGCACCACACAACTGCAAACCACTTGGGATGGGACACCCATGTTCGACATTCCCGACGAACATCACAACTACGGAGTCACTGTGTCAGCCCTCTTAAACATTATGCTGGGCAGCAAGGAACATGGCAAGCCCATCTCCTTCCTGGCAACCACAGCACCCAACTTTTCGGAACATGGCTATGAGAATATGTCGGGCGTGTTTGGCACGATGATACATCTCATCCGTAAACCCGACACCTACCTCGCCGTGGGTGCCATCTACTTGTACGGTTCTCTGTCGTGGCCACTTTATCCGCTGATTATCTACCGCCATGATTTCGACAACCACTGGAGCGTGAGCATGATGGAGCTGAACGACTACCTCTATTACAAAGTCACGCCCAAAATCAAATTCGCCCTCGGCACAGAACTGGTATCCGACAAAATATATTTCCGTCCCAAGAACGAACAGCTTCCCCAAAAAGCGCTCTACAGTCTTCTTTCTGAACGTGTGGGACTCTATGCCAACTGGCAGGCCACCAAGGAAATGTCAATGGAACTAAGCGCAGGTGCCAACTTACCCATCTGGGGCAGAGTGAGAGAAAGCGGACACCGACACGTATATATGAAATTGCATGACGACGTGAAGCCTTACATCCAGATGAAAGTTAGCTACAGCATCAAGAAATAATTTACAAATTTAATAACAAGTAAAAATTATAGATTATGAGAAACTGCTTTATTATGTTCATCGCCATGACAGCCATGTGTCTGTTTATGACAACCGAAGCCGACGCCCAGCGCCACGACTTCGCCAACTATCAGCGCTACGCTAAAGAGAATGCCGACCTGGGCCTGCCCAAGAAGGGCGAGAAGCGCGTTGTATTCATGGGCAACAGCATTACCGAAGGATGGGTCGCCCAGCATCGTGAGTTCTTTACCGACAACGGCTTCATCGGCCGCGGCATCAGCGGACAGACCTCCTACCAGTTCCTACTGCGCTTCCGCCAAGACGTCATCGACCTGAAGCCGCGCCTCGTTGTCATTAACTACGGCACCAACGACATCGCAGAAAACACGGGCAAGTACGACGAAGACCAGACCTTCGGCAACGTCGTCTCTATGGTCGAGCTGGCACGCGCCAACAAAATCAAGGTCATCCTCACCTCATGTCTGCCAGCAGGCGCCTTCCCCTGGCGACCGGAGATCACCGACGCCATGGCAAAGATACGCCACCTCAACGCCCGAGTGGAAGCCTATGCCAAGGCTCACAAGATTCCTTTCGTAAACTATTTCAACGCGATGCTCTCGGCCGACGGCACACGCATGGACACCCGCTACACTCCAGAACACGTACATCCCAATCTTGAAGGCTACAAAGTGATGGAGTCGCTCATCCTGCCCGCCATCAAGAAAGCGCTATAGCCACATCGCAACCCTAAAAAATTAAGTCCAGAAGTCAGTCCATTTGACTTCTGGACTTAATTCTTTGACTCAAGAAAACCAAAAAAAAACATTTTTCCTTCGCTTACTCAAAATTTTACATTATCTTTGCAGTGAATTTCGATTTGTAAATACGAAAAATGAAAAAGTCAATACTCCTCAAAAAACTCTTCGGACCCTATCTCTGGGGCAACCTCTTGGCTGTCGGTGCCCTGACAGTGCTCATTGCCCTGGGAATCAGGTATGGGTTGGACTATTATACGCATCACGGTCAATCGACCGAGGTTCCCAACGTGAAACACAAACTCTTCAGCGATGCGAAGCGCATCCTCGACGATGCCGGACTGGACATTGAGGTGACCGATACGGGCTACGTGAAGTCACTGCCGCCCGATGTGATTCTTGAACAGACACCTGGCGCAGGCAACATCGTGAAACCTGGAAGAACCGTCTTTGTCACCGTGAACGCATCCCATGTGCCCACTATGCCTTTGCCCGACATCATCGACAACAGCTCGTTGCGCGAGGCTTTGGCTAAGCTTGAGGGATTGGGATTCAAGGTGGCTATGCCTCAATTCATCCCTGGCGAGAAAGACTGGGTCTATGGTGTGCTCGTGAATGGCAAACATGCCGTTGCTGGCGACCCCATCTCAGTGGAAGACTCTGTAGTCGTACAGGTGGGCAACGGTCAGCGCGACATCAATGATGAGGTGCAGTATGTTGACCATGCCAACTTCGGCTATGAGGATTACAAGGACGACCTCGAGAAACTGAAACAAAGAACGCAAACACCTGAAGAGCCTCTTGACGAGCCTTCTGGCGGCGATGAACCCGAGGAGAGTGCACCCGAGGCTACGGTTGAGCCTATCGGCAGATCGCCAGAACCAGCAGCACCTGCATCACCTACGGAATAGCATGATTGACGAGGACATTGTCATCGACGATATAGAGACCACCGACGACGAACAGCTCTACGAGCACTTCCGCTTCGAGGTTGACCCAGGGCAAGCGAAGCTCCGCGTAGATAAGTATATGCAGGAGAAACTGCAACACTCGTCGCGCAGCCGTATACAGAAAGCCGCCGACGCAGGGTCGATTCATGTGAACGGACAGCCCGTAAAGTCGAACTACAAAGTGCGTCCTGGCGATATCGTCACATTGATGCTTGGCCGGCCACGACACGACACCACTATTGAACCGGAGGATATTCCGCTCGACATTGTCTATGAGGACGACCAGCTCATAGTAGTCAATAAAGCCGCTGGCATGGTGGTACATCCAGGAGCGGGAAACTTCCACGGAACGCTTATCAATGCCGTCGCATGGCACCTACGCAACCTGCCGACGTTCGATGCCAATGACCCCGAGGTAGGTCTTGTCCACCGCATCGACAAAGACACCACCGGACTGCTCGTCGTGGCAAAAACACCTGAGGCTAAATCGAATCTCGGAAAGCAGTTCTACAACAAGACCACCCATCGGTCGTACCTTGCTTTGGTGTGGGCGAACTTCCTCGAAGACGAGGGACGAATTGAGGGCAACATTGCCCGTGACCCACGCAACCGGTTACGCATGACCGTGCTGCCACCCGACTCGGAAATAGGCAAGCCCGCCGTCACCCATTGGCGTATTGTAGAGCGTTTCGGTTATACCACGCTCATAGAATGTCGACTGGAGACTGGGCGCACCCATCAGATACGTGCTCACATGAAACAAATCGGTCATCCGCTCTTCTGCGACGAGACCTATGGCGGTACCGAGATACTTCGCGGACAACGGTCGTCGACCTATAAGGCATTCATTCAGAACTGCTTCCGCCTTTGTCCACGTCAGGCACTGCATGCCCAGACACTCGGATTCGTCCATCCCACAACTGGCCAGCAGATGGACTTCACCTCTCCCCTGCCCGATGACCTCGATGCACTCCTCAAAAAGTGGCGGGGCTACATCAAAGGTACTGCCGATGACCCCTTCAAAGAATAATGAATAATGACCACAAATAATTATATCGGAAAATAATATAGAAAAAGATGAAACAACTGAAAAAAAACATAGCCATCGTTTGCGGAGGCGATTCCTCTGAACACGATGTCTCGTTACGTTCGGCACAAGGACTCTACTCGTTTTTCGACAAGGAGCGCTACAACGTCTATATCGTTGACGTGAAAAACCAAGACTGGCACGTCAACCTCGACAACGGCATCACGGTTCCCATCGACCGCAACGATTTCTCTTTCGTCTTTGACGGCAAGGCCATTGTCTTCGACTATGCTTATATCACCATCCACGGCACACCCGGTGAAAATGGCATCATGCAGGGCTACTTTGAACTGCTCCACATCCCTTACTCCACCAGCGGCGTGCTTGTAGAGGCCATGACGTTCGACAAGTATGTTCTTAACAACTACCTCCGTTCCTACGGCATCAACGTGGCCGAAAGTATTCTACTGAGACGGGGAGAGGAAGACAAATACACAGAAGAGGAGATCGAGGCCCGTATCGGAATGCCCTACTTCGTAAAGCCTGCTGCCGACGGCTCCAGTTTCGGTGTATCCAAGGTAAAGAACGCCGACCAGCTCGCTCCTGCCCTGCGTAATGCCTTCATGGAGTGCAACGAGGTAATGATAGAGCATTATCTCGACGGGACTGAGGTCACTGTAGGCTGCTACAAGACACGTGAGAAATCGGTGGTTTTCCCCGTCACCGAAGTCGTTACCAACAACGAATTCTTCGACTACGACGCGAAATACAACGGACAAGTGCAGGAAATCACCCCCGCACGCATCTCACCAGAACTCACTCTCGCCTTGCAGGAACAGACCAGTCGCATTTACGACATCCTGCGCTGCAACGGCATCATCCGCATCGACTACATCGTTACAAAAGAGCCTGACGGCAGCGACAAAATCTACATGCTCGAAATTAACACCACACCCGGAATGACCCCCACCAGCTTCATTCCCCAACAGGTGCGAGCCGCAGGACTCGACATCAAAAACGTTCTTACAGAGATAGTGGAAAACCAATTTTAGTGTTGGCAGAGACGATGAGAGACGATAACACCACATCAAAGGAATTCGACGACATCCGGCCCTATGAGGATGGAGAAGTGCGGCAGGCCTTCAACGAGCTGCTCACCGACAGGCATTTCCTCACGCTGATCCGAAGCTATGTGCCTTGGATGCCGAAACCCCTGCTAAAAGGTCTGCTGCGGTTATCGTTCATTGGAGTGAAGACTCCGCTCGGATTTCAGAAACGCTTCATGCGCCCTGTAGTACACTATATCATCCGCAAGCACACCGACGGCTGCACCCTCGACGACACAACCATCACCCATTCCCCGACAACCATAAACCGCAAACTGTCCCCCTCCCTCGGGAAGGGGTTGGAGGTGAGTCCAAGATTCACTTTCATATCCAACCATCGAGACATCGTGCTTGACCCAGCCCTGCTCGATGTCATGCTCGTTGACCTCCACTACCCCACCACCGTAGAGATAGGCATCGGCGACAACCTACTCATCTACCCTTGGATACGCCGAATAGTACGCATGAACAAAGCTTTTATCGTGCGTCGAGGCCTCTCACCCCGCGAGACCCTCCTTGCCAGTAAGCACATGAGTCGCTACATCCACTATGCCGTGAACGAGAAGAAAGAGAATATCTGGATTGCCCAACGCGAAGGCCGCGCCAAAGACAGCAGCGACCAGACACAAGAGGCTGTACTCAAGATGCTCGCCATGGGCAGCGACGAGCAGCAACCCGCCGACCGGCTGCGCGAACTCAACATCATCCCCCTCACCATCAGCTACGAATACGATCCCTGCGACTATCTCAAGGCACAGGAATTCCAACTCAAGCGCGACAACCCCGCCTATAAGAAAAGCCGACAAGACGACCTTGACAATATGCGCATCGGCATTCTCGGCTATAAGGGACGTGTGCATTACCATTGCGGTACACCCGTCAACCAATGGATTGACGAACTCGGAAATCTGCCAAACACCGAATTCTATACTGCCCTTGCCCGTCACCTTGACCGCGAGATACACGCCAACTACCAGCTCTATCCCAACAATTACATCGCCGACGACCTGCTCAATAACACTGACACCCATGCCAGCCACTACACTTCCGCCGACAAACAACGCTTCGAAGAATACCTCAACGGCCAGATTGACAAAATTGACATCTCCGATAAAGATGAGGCATTCCTCCGCGAACGCCTCCTCACGATGTATGCCAATCCACTGCGCAACAAACTAAAAATAACAACACCCACCACCCATCACCCATCACCACTTTTATGACGACAAAAGAGTTATATGAGATTTACCTGCGGCATCCGCAGATTACCACCGACAGCCGCGCATGCCCGACCAACAGTATTTTCTTCGCACTCAAGGGCGATAATTTTGACGGCAACCAGTATGCGGCATCAGCACTCGACAAAGGTTGTGCCTATGCCGTGGTCGACGACCGTAGCGTGGTGAAGGACGACCGCTATCTGCTTGTTGATAACGTGCTGCAGGCCTTCAAAGATCTGGCCCGCGAACACCGTCGGCAGTTTCAGATTCCCGTTGTGGGCATCACTGGCACCAATGGCAAGACCACCACGAAAGAACTCATCAACGCCGTGCTCTCCGAGAAATATCGAGTGCTCTGCACGCAGGGCAACTTCAACAACGACGTGGGTGTGCCGAAGACGCTCTTCCGACTGACAAAGGAACACGAGATTGCCGTCATCGAGATGGGAGCCAGCCACCCCGGCGACATCAAGACACTGGCCGAGACAGCCGAGCCCACCTGCGGACTCATCACCAACGTAGGCCGAGCCCACCTGCAGGGTTTCGGCTCGTTCGAAGGTGTGGTGCGCACCAAGGGCGAGCTCTACGACTTTCTCGCTTCGCGCGACGAAAGTCTTGTCTTCCTCAATGCCGACAACAGCTACCTGCTCTCCATCCTGCCCGAAAATGTCTGGGTGACACCCTACAGCACCAGTCCTGAGAATGCCGAAGACTGCATCTACGGCGAGATCACAGCCTGCGCACCCTTCCTCGAGTTCCGCTGGCACAAGCCACTCAACGACGATCCTACGTGGCACACCGTGAAGACCCACCTCATCGGCAGCTACAACCTCGACAACGCACTGGCAGCCATCGCCGTAGGTATCAATTTCGACGTGGCACCCGAGCAAATCTGCCACGCCCTCGAAAACTATCAGCCCACCAACAACCGCTCGCAGCTGACCGTGACCACCAACAACCGCCTCATCGTAGATGCCTACAACGCCAACCCTACCTCGATGGCGGCCGCACTCGACAACTTTGAGCGGATGGAGGTCGATCCGAAGATGGCCATCCTGGGACAGATGAGCGAGTTGGGCGACGTCTCCGACGAGGAGCATCGTCGCATGGTGAACACCCTGCGCAAGATGAATCTCGACAAGGTATGGCTCGTCGGCGAAAACTTTGCCGACATCAAATGCCACTATCGCAAGTTTGCCAACGTCGACGAAGTGAAAGCCGCCCTACGCGAAGAGCCCGTCAGCGGATACTACATCCTCATCAAAGGCAGCAACAGCAACCGACTCTTCGAGCTACCCGAACTGCTGTAAAGAAGCGATAGGCGCTTCGCTAATGAATAATGAATAATGAGTAAAGTGAAAACCATGAAAAAAGTACTATTTATCGCATTGCTATGCACAGCAGCAACTGTTGTGCAAGCTCGGAGTAAGAATTCGAAAATCATAAACAAAACGGCTGGAAGCATTACTTTCGTCGTCGACGAGAATCTGCCTGCACCGAAGAGATTTATTTATACCGTCAGCGGGGATCAACGCGCTCAGGCCATCCTGACCGACAACGACACTCCCGTTCTACGCGATACGCTCAAGGTAGTGGCCAACAGTTTCGCAGCTGACTCGCTATGTTCCTATGGTTTGTGGAAAAGCGCCGTCAATGCCTATGCCGACCACCGACCACTGGTACTCACACCCGATGTGGTGTGGATGGTCATCAGTCAAGGGTTTGCCCGCTATGTCAACGAACATGCCGAAGAAATGCGAAGCCTGTTGGTGAGCCACGAGAGAAAGATGGATCTTGTGGTACAGTCAAGTCATGACCTGCTGTCACCATGTGCCGACTGGACACAACTGACTACCGATTTCACAGCCTTAATCAAGAAGTACACGAAAGACGGCATTGCCGACGTAATTACATCCGACTTCTCCACGAGCGGTGTGAACGAGCAGATTGCCTCGAGGGTCACACTGATGGAGAGTATGAAGTCGTATTTCAAATATATTGCCATCTACGTGTCGTGCGGTATTCCGAACATCACCCTCAAAGGCACACCCGACGACTGGAGAAAGGTGTTGAAGAAAATAAGACAGCTGAAGAAATACGGCCTCACTGCATGGGTAAGCGAACTGGAGCCAATCCTTGCCGAGTTTGTCAGTGCAGCCGAGGGACAGCCACGACAGGCTTTCTGGCAGGGCATCGTCAAGAAAAAACGTGTCGACAATCTGAAAGGCGGAGGATGCAGTCCTGATAAACCGACAGAGATGGACGGATGGCTGCTGAAGTTCTTTCCCGACAAGGACGGAAAGACTTACGACAAGCTTCCACATACCTGGTCGCTGACCTCAGAGATGGTGCGAACTGAGATGAAATACCAGCAAGTAAATCCGGTTGACGGAACCGTCACCAAAGAAACGTCACTGCTCCTATGGGCCGGCATCGTTGGAGCAGAGGTTGACGCTGACAGCGGCGCCCTCATGCCGAAGGTCGGATGGTTTGTCAACGTGCCCAAAAACGACGACGAGATTCTTGAAGAGATGAAAAAGAAGGACGAAAACTGGGGCAGCATCGATATCAGCGTGCAGGAAGTTCCCGAGGTTCTCTCCCGTCTGAAGCATATCAAACGGCTGTCACTCTCTTTCACTAACAAAGTGGTGTTGCCCGAATGGATGGACGACATGGTTATCGACCGTTTTGTAATCAGTGGCAAGATGACGGAGGAGGAAAAGGCTGCCATTCTCAGCCGCTTTCCTAAAGCCGACGTGTACGTTAGGAAATAGTACAGCAAAAATTCCCTAGGGAATTTCGTGCGAAAGCTTATCTTTCAGCTGAAATTCCCTAGGGAATTTTCTTTAAAGGCTTACCTTTTGCAACTGTCAGAGACTTTCCAGCACGCGCTTGAGCACCACTTGGGCGGAGATTTCGCGGTTGGCAGCCTCGGGGATGACGAGCGAGCGCGGGCTTTCTATGACGTCGTCGCTGACGATGAGGCCGCGCCGCACGGGCAGACAGTGCATGAAGTGGCCGTTGTTGGTGACGGCCATGTGACTGTCGTCGATGGTCCACGACATGTCTTGCGAGAGGATGCGGCCGTAGTCGGCGGGGTTCGTCACGCCCGGACAGCTCCAGTTCTTGGCATAGACGAAGTCGGCACCTTCGAGGGCTTTCATCTGGTTGTACTCCACACGGGCATTGCCGACGAAACGCGGGTCGAGTTCGTAGCCTTCAGGGTGAGTAACGACGAGATCGACATCGGCGGCACGCATCCATTCGGCAAACGAGTTGGGCACAGCCTGCGGCAGCGCACGACAGTGAGGGGCCCAGGTGAGGACGACCTTCGGGCGGTCCGTCTCACGATGCTCTTCTATCGTGATGAGGTCGGCGAAGGCTTGCAGCGGATGCACGGTGGCGGTCTCCATGGCTACGACGGGCTTGCCACTGTGTTCGACAAACTGGCGGACGACGGTCTCGGCATAGTCGTAGTCGCGGTCTTGGAGTGCGGCAAACGACCGCACGGCAATGATGTCGCAATAGCTGGCCATCACGGGAATGGCCTCGAGCAGGTGCTCGCTCTTGTCGCCGTCCATGATGACGCCGCGCTCGGTCTCGAGCTTCCACGCGCCGGCGTTCACGTCGAGCACGATGACGTTCATGCCCAGGTTCATGGCTGCCTTCTGTGTGGAGAGACGGGTGCGCAACGAGTTGTTGAAGAAAATCATCAACAACGTCTTATTCTTGCCCAGATGCTGATAGGCATAACGATTGGCCTTCACCTCAAGAGCTTCCTTGACAGCCTCTTGCAGGTTGCCGATATCTTCTACATGAAAAAATGTTCTCATCTTTTATATTTACAATTTATTTTTTCAACTTTTCAACCTTTCAACTTTTCAACTTTCTTTCTTGTCTTTCTCGCGGATTTCTACGCGGCGTATCTTGCCGCTGATGGTCTTGGGAAGCTCATCGACAAACTCGATGATGCGCGGATACTTATAGGGCGCCGTCTCGTGCTTGACGTGGTTCTGCAGTTCCTTGATCAGTTCGTCGCCGGCACGGTCTTTCCACTCTCGTCCCAGCACCACGGTGGCCTTGACCACCATGCCGCGGATGTCGTCGGGCACACCGGTGATGGCGCACTCCACGACAGCCGGATGGGTCATCAGTGCCGACTCTACCTCGAACGGTCCGATGCGATAGCCCGACGACTTGATGACGTCGTCGATGCGTCCTTCGAACCAGTAGTAGCCGTCTTCGTCGCGCCAGGCCACGTCGCCCGTGTGGTAGAGTCCGTCGTGCCAGGCCTCACGGGTAAGCGCCTCGTCGCGATAATACTCTTTGAACAGGCCGATGGGCTTGCGGTCGCCTATGCGCACCACAATCTCGCCTTTCTCACCGTCTTCGCAGCGGGTGCCGTCGGGTTTCACAAGGTCGATGTTGTATTGCGCATTGGGTATGCCCATCGAGCCCGGCTTGGGCATCATCCAGGGCATGGTGCCCAGCGTCATCGTGGTCTCGGTCTGTCCGAAGCCTTCCATCATCTGTATGCCGGTCTTCTCCTTGAACTTGTCGAACACGGCGGGGTTGAGTGCCTCGCCTGCGGTGGTGCAATAGCGTAGCGAAGAGAGGTCGTAGTGCGAGAGGTCTTCGCGAATCATGAAACGGTAGATGGTGGGCGGAGCACAGAACGAGGTCACTTTGTATTTCTCAATCTGTCGCAGCAGCGTGTCAGCGTTGAACTTCTCGTGGTCGAAGACGAACACGGCTGCTCCGGCAAACCACTGTCCGTAGAACTTGCCCCAGACGGCCTTGCCCCATCCCGTGTCGGCCACGGTGAGGTGGATGCTGTCGGGGCTGAGGTTGTGCCAGAACACGCCTGTCGTGAGGTGGCCGAGGGCATAGAGGAAGTCGTGAGCCACCATCTTCGGCTCGCCGCTGGTGCCGCTGGTGAAGTACATCAGCATGGTGTCGTCGTTGCTGTTCACATGGTGCGGACGGACAAAAGCGGGTGCATCGGCAATCTCGCGATGCCAGTCGTGGAAACCCTCGGGAACAATCGGACCAACGGAGATGAGCGTCTCGAGCGTGGGACTCTCGGGTATGGCTTTCTGTATCTCGCCGAGCACATATTCCTCGCCTACGCAGACGATGGCTTTCACGCTGGCGCGTTGGTTGCGATAGACAATGTCGTGCTTGGTCAGCATATGGGTGGCGGGTATGACCACGGCGCCGAGCTTGTGGAGGGCGAGCATCGCGATCCACCACTCGTAGCGGCGCTTGAGGATGAGCATCACCATGTCGCCATGTCCGATGCCGAGCTGTCCGAGATAGGCTGCGGCCTGGTCGCTCTCGCGCTTCAGGTCGGCAAACGTCGAGAACACCTCGGCGCCCTGGTCGTTGGTCCAGATGAGCGCCACCTTGTCGGGCTGCTCCTCGGCCCAGACGTCCATCACGTCGTAGGCAAAATTGAAGTTCTCGGGAACGATGAACTCCAGATGTTTGTTATAGTCTTCCACCGACTCGAAATGAGTCTGTCGTAAAAATCGTTCTACCATATTGCTTTCTATTCTACTGTGAATGCCAGAAACCTGACGGCCTTGTCGCCGACGGCCTTCATGCCATGTGGTTGCGTGGAGTCGAAATAAATGCTGTCGCCCTCTTCCAGCGTGATGGTCTTGCCGCCGATGTAGAGTTCCATCGAGCCTTCGAGCACCATGTTGAATTCCTGTCCTGCATGGGTATTCTTATAGAACTTGTGGGCCTCGGGCTTGGGCTCGACGGTGACGATGAACACGTCGGCCTTGTGACCCACGAATCCGCTCACCAGACTCTGATATTTGTAGGCTTTCGTGCGCTCAACGCTCAGTCCCTGACCTTTGCGAGTGACGGAGTAAGACCGCATCTTCGGAGCCTCGGCAAACATCAGCTCTTCGGCACTCACACCATATTTCTTTGCAATCTTCATCAGGTTAGAGATGGTGATGTCGACCTCGCCGCGTTCTATTCGTTCATACTTCTCCACGTCGATGCCGATGGTTGCAGCCATCTCGTCGACGGGAATGTCGAGCACGTCGCGCAGTCCGCGCAACCGCTCGCCAATCTGTTTCAGTTGTTCGTCCATATTCTATTTTTTGAATGTACTGTATGTTATATAATTGTTGGTGCAAAATTACAAAAAAATAATCACAAACGCGCCATCGTCATTCCATTTTTGCCATCATTATGAATAATATTATATAGGAGTAAAGAAGTTAAGGAGTTAAGGAGTTAAGACGAAACTCTCCCGATGCACCACGCTTCGCGAATGAATAATGAGTAATGAGTAATTGTGCCGCGTGCGCCAGCCTATTATGCATTATGCATTATGAATTATGCATTAAAACATTACGCTCTTGTCTGGCCGTTGCCGTCGATAAGCCATTTGTAGGTAGTGATTTCCTCAAGGCCCATCGGTCCGCGCGGCCCGAGCTTCTGCGTAGAGATTCCGATTTCGGCACCCAACCCGAACTGTGCGCCGTCGGTGAACGATGTGGGCGCATTCCAGTAGACGCATGCCGCATCGACCTGCTGCTGAAACCGCCGGGCTGTCTCGGCGTTGTCGGTGACGATGCTCTCGCTGTGCTTCGAGCTGTAGGCGGCGATGTGGGCCAAAGCCTCATCCATGTCGGCCACAGTGCGCACGGCCATCTTGTAGGCCATAAACTCGGTGCCGAACGTCTCGTCGTCGGCGTGGCAAAGCAGCGCGGCAGGATAATGGCCGGCTAAAACGTCGAAGGCCGCATCGTCGGCATAGAGCACCACCTCTTTTTCGGCGAGCGGAGCCAACAATGCGGGCAGGTCGGCCAGACGCGACCGATGCACGATGAGGCAGTCGAGCGCGTTGCACACCGACACGCGGCGCGTCTTGGCATTGCAGACGATGGCCTGTCCCATGGCGAGGTCGCCGTCTTTATCGAAATAGGTGTGCACCACGCCTGCGCCGGTCTCGATGACGGGCACGCGGGCCGTCGTGCGCACAAAGTCGATGAGCCGCTTGCCACCCCGCGGAATGCAGAGGTCGACGTCGCCCACCGCGTTCAGCAGTTCGGCCGTAGCCTCATGGGTAGAGGGCAGCAGAGCCACTGCATGGTCGTCGACACCGAAGCGCCGCAACACCTCGTGAATGAGCGCCACCGCCTCACGGTTGGAGCACTCGGCATCGCGCCCGCCTTTCAAGATACAGGCATTGCCACTCTTGAAACACAGCGAGAACACGTCGAAGGTGACGTTGGGCCGGGCCTCGTAGATGACACCGATAACGCCGAACGGCACCGACACGCGTCGCAGCCGCAACCCATTGGGCAGCGTGCGCTCTTTCGTCGTGAAGCCCAGCGGCGACGGCAGCGTGGCCACGTTGCGCATGTCGGCCGCAATGCCAGCAAGCCGGTCGGGGGTGAGCTGCAGCCGGTCGTAGAGCGGATTGCTGCGGTCCATCTGTTTCAGGTCGTCGGCATTCGCCTGCAGCAACCGGTCGTGCTGATGCTCTATCTCGTCGGCCACAGCCCGCAGCACCTCGTTGCGCCGGTCGTCGGTCAACGTGGCGATGGTGCGGCTTGCCGCCTTTACCTGTAAAAATATTTCTTTCAATTCCATTTATTTAAAAGGTTGAAAAGTTGAACTGTCGTCTTAACTCCTTAACTCCTGATGCTATGTCTCAATTCACAAACTCCGTGTGCGGCGTGTTGTCGGCGTTTTGCAACAGCGAGGGCAGGATGTCGGGGCGTGTGCCGTTGGCGATGATGACGCGTATGCCTTCGGCGGCGACCGCGCGGGCCGTGTTGTACTTCGAGACCATGCCGCCGCGGCCGTTGCTGCTGTGGTGGCTGTCGATGTGTTGGGCAAGGTCGTCGTCGGGGTGCACGACGCGTATGAGACGGGCATCGGGCTGGTCGGGGGCAGCGGTGAAGATGCCGTCGACATTGGTGAGCAGGATGAGGGCGTCGGCCTTCATCATGCGGGCGATGAGTCCCGAGAGCTCGTCGTTGTCGGTAAACATAAGCTCGGTCACGCAGACGGTGTCGTTCTCGTTGACCACAGGCAGCACGCCGTTCTCGAGCATCACGCGCATACAGGCCTGCTGGTTCTCGTATTGCTCGCCGGGCTCGAAGTTCTCCTTCATGGTGAGCACCTGACCCACCTGGATGTGGTATTCGCGGAAAAGGTCGTAGTAGAGTCCCACGAGCTTCACCTGTCCGATGGCCGAGAAGAGCTGCCGCTGTTCGACGGAGTCGAGCGAGTGGTCGGTGTGGAGCTCACTGCGGCCGCAGGCCACGGCGCCGCTCGTGACGAGTATCACCTCGTGTCCCTGCTGACGCAGCCAGGCTATCTGGTCGACGATGGCCGACATGCGCGTCACGTCGAGCTTACCGTCGGCGCGATTCAGCACGTTAGAGCCTACTTTTACAACTATTCTGTTCATTAAATTTTATTTTAACATCTTAGGAGTTATACCTTTCGGGAGTTAAGGAACGAATCATTTTCAATTTTCAACCGATTAACGCGGCACGCCGCGTCCCAACAGTCCGTTAACTCCTCAGGTCGAAGACCTGTTAACTTCAGATAACTCCTGTTAACTACTATAGTTATTTCAAATTTTCAGTCCTTCAACGACAGCCTTCGTGAAACCTGCCTGCTCCATGGCATTCAGTCCGCGGATGGTGATGCCGCCGGGCGTGGTCACGCGGTCGATGGCCTGCTCGGGATGCTCGCCCGTGGCCTGCAGCAGCGCGACGGCTCCCCTCACCGTCTGCAGCACGATGTCCTTAGCCTCGTCGGCACGGAAGCCTATCTCCACGCCGCCCTCCGATGCCGCACGGATGTAGCGCATGGCATAGGCGATGCCGCACGACGCCAGCAGGGTGCCGGCCCTGAGCTGTTTCTCGCCGACGACACGCGTCTGACCGAGCCGGTCGAACAGCGTCTGCACCACGCGCACGTCGTCTTCCGGCACGTCGGCCGAGGCGATGAACGTCATCGACTGCCGCAGCGCAATGGCAATGTTGGGAATCACGGTGATGACACCCGGCAGCGATACGCCTGCGGCAAAGCTGACGAGTATCACCCGACGGCCGGCGACGGCCGGCTCAATCTCGCGTCTCACCTGCTCCACGAGCCACGGCTTCACGGCCAGCACCACAAGGTCGGCCTCGCGTGCTGCCTCGATGTTGCTGGTGCTGACACGCGCACCTTTCTCCTTAAACCGCGCGAGCTTACCCTCTGTGGGGTTTGCCACCACGATGTCGGCCGCCGAGCCGATGCCGGGCACATCGGTTCCGCCGCACAGCAGCAGCCCGTCGGCAAACGCGCCGCCCATGGCTCCCGCACCTATGATTGCTATCTTCATACGTTTAGTCCTCTCTTTTGTGAAATTACAGAGTGCAAAGATACGGTTTTCTTCCGAATGTGCCAAATTTTATGCGAAACCGGTCGCAGACACCCTTCCATGTTTACACTTTTTAACGATTGCCGATTTTCTTTTAACCTCATATTTCGAAAAAAATCCACCAACTCCTCCCGCGCACTCAAAAACAGCCGTTTTTTGCCACTTTCCGCATTTTTGCCTAATCCATTATCTTTCAGTCAGTTAACCAAACTCTCATCCCTCATCTCCATCCCGAGCAAAGCTCGCCCCCCCGTAGCCTTCCATCCCTCATCCCTGAAAGCTATATGTTTCAGGGTGCGAAAGCTAAGCTTTTACCCTCCAAAAGACCATGTTTTGCACTCCAAAACACGGTCTTTTGCACCCCCAAACATATATCTTTCGCAAAAACACTCTCATCCTTCATCCCTCATCTCTCATCCTTTTTTCCGAAACATATATGTTTCACTCGCCTAAAACGCAAAAAAATCCTGACAGAAATTGTTAATTTTTCCGTCAGGATTTTTACATTTATTCACATTTGCAGATTTTTGCACATTGTTGCATTAAGGTTTAGTTTAGGTTATAGATATTTAATATGGGTATAAACTAAACCAAAGGGTTGTGCTATCAAACAGAATAATTAGCTTCTCTTTTCTTATGGACGGCAATCATATCTCATATTTAGAGTTATATGCGTGTATTTTGCTTCCAAATTCGATAAAAATACGAATTTGGAGATAAAAATCTATAAAACAGTGTGATTTTAGGCAAAAAACAGTACAAAGGTAATATTTTTTTTATTATATTTGCACCAAAATTACCCAGTATGACATTACAAAAGTGGATTGAAGATAGAGCCCTTCTGTGCTACTAGAAATATATGGAGTTTGTGGTTGACAGGGCTCCATCTTACAAGCAGTTTGTCAATAACATGCAGGAGAAGATGGAGGATGCCGAGTTTACCAACGATATGCAATCTCTTCTGCGTCCAGATGTTACTTTCAATGCGAGTGATGCTTATCCTCTCATTTATGAGACGTTTATTGATAAGATGGAAGGGGAAAAGAGAGATTGAATATTTCATTAAGTTTAAGTGCTCAATTGGAAAAGAGATATAACTTATTATAAAGAACATAATTTCAATTAAATTTAGATATTATGAAGTATTTGTATGCAATATTTTTGTCATTGTTCACATTATTATTATACGCATCTCCAGAAGATCACGGAAGATGGTATGCAGAACATTCATCATCAACATGGGGAATATTTGATATTCTAGGACTTGTTATTTTAGTTGTAGTTGTCGTTGTTTGGGGGGTAATGAAATTAAACGGAGGTAATACTTCAAATAATAATTATGCAAAGAATATTGGTAATAATTGCTCGTCAGTTCATGACTCTTCATCTGTAAGAGATTGGGGGCCATATACAACATGTCCGAAATGTGGCGGACGTGGAAGTTGGAAGGGTGATAGTGTCGCTTTTGATGATAACGGAATTGAAACATGTCCTGAATGTCATGGATTTAGAAAACAGTTCTCATCCCAAGCATTAATAGCGTATCACAATTATCTTGATTGTATAACTCGTTATAATGGAGACTCTAGTCAGTGTGCTTTATTCGCAAGAGTAAGTTATAAAAGGGCTTTGGAAAAAGAACTTGAAGGCTGTAGTCCGTGTCCATGCTGTAAAGGAAATGGTGTGATACGGCATTATGAGATAATAGAAACAGATACTGGAAGATACAAAAAAGAAATTTGTAATAAATGTAACGGTGTTGGTTTGTTGAAAAATGGAAAAGCAGTTCGATAATAGATTGTATATGAATATTGTAAAAATAAGATAATTCTGATTTTTGACTAAGATAAATTATATTTGTCGTAAGGATATTAATTAGTGTATAATATATAAATAGTAGTACATATGGCACAAAAAATCTATAAAACAGAGGATGGTCAAACCATTATTGCAAATACGATGAATGACGTAACTAATGTGAGTTTTAAGGAATATATCCTCAAATTTCATTCATATTCAATTGCACCGATTATTTCTGGTTTGGCTTTTAAACTTTTTAGTTTTCTTCCAATGGATTCTATTGTAAGAATTGTTAGCCGTCAATCTTTTGAATTAGCCAAAAAGCAATTAGCAAATTTAGAAAAAGTGGTGCTACCTAAAGAAATCTATACTTTATTAGAAAATGATTTGAAGAAAAAAGAACAGGAGAAAATTTGGAAAGGATTATCTTTAGACATCAATCAATTAGGGGCCATTTTTTTACACGGAGAAAAATTAGGCTACAAGTTCAGTTCTTATCGATTTGAAGGTACTCCAAAAAATTTAAAAAAAGAAGATCTTCCAAATTTTGCTTATGTCGATGATAATGATATTTTGCATAGAGTTGGAGGAGAGTCGTTGTCTGAGGGGCAATTAAGGTCATTGATAAATGAATCCAAAGTAATATATGTTCAGATATTAGATAATGGAATTCAATGGCATGCATTCATTAGAACTTTCCAAGGGTTAAAAGGTAAAGAGTCTGGTAAACAAGGTTCCGTTCCTCATATTCATTATTATTCCAATAAGAATGGAACCTCAAAGGCAGATTTTGTAGATATGATAAATAAGGGCAACTATCCTACGGCAAAAGTACATATTCCATTAATTGATGAACAAATTAAAAGTCAATAATACGCCTGTATTTACACCTTAAATGAGATTCTTTTGCCCCTCGGCTATTTTCGACTATCTCGGGGGACAGATAGGGGACAAAATGGGTGATAATCTGCAAATATCGAAGTTAAAAATCAAAAATCTGCAAAAATGGGCGCAATTCTTAATGCTTGAAATTAAGCGATTTACGATCCATATTTGCAGACATTATGCTTTCTTTGCAAAAAATCACTTGCCCACGCAGAAACTGTTAAAAATTTCCACCCCGATTTAAACATTTTTAAGACACGCGACCGACTACTTACGGAAATAATGCTTACCTTTGCGACCAATAAACTAAGTTCATCGGCAACTATACTGACTATCTGACAAGATAAAAACGACAATAACTCATCTTTAAAATTCAGAAATAACATGAAACAAAGTATCAAGACAACGGTAATGGCAATCATTGCCATGTGCGCCTTCTCGACCACAACCATGGCGCAGCACAACGCCGACCCGAAGGTGTGGGCATGGAATTTCCCGCAAGGTATCAACATTCAGGCCGAGCCCGGACAACAGGCCCTGTCATGCCAGATGCACTACTTCGACCTGGTGGAAAGAGGCGAGGGATTTGAGAAGAAGTCGATGATCTGGTACGACACGACCATCGCCGAGCCTGGAGCCGAAAAGACCGTCATCGACGAGTATGGCAAGCACATCGAAGTGCCCAACGCACTCATCATCCCGCTCGACAAAAACGCCAAGGCTAAGAAAGGCGACATCCTGCTCACCCACGACAAATATCACAAAATGATGCGAGCCATCGTGATCGACGCATCCAACCCCACCGAACCCGTGGTGTGCTTCCTCGACGACAGCTGGGGCTGGCCCGGAAACCCTGAGTCGGAAAAACTGGCCGAGAAGCAGAAGGGCGAGCAACTGAAGGCTGGCTCGTTCAACGTGCTCAAAAAAGGCACTTTCATGCCCGGCGCACAGGTGGCCTACAATAAAGACGGCGACAAGAAGTTCGGCCGAATCATGCAGGTCAGCGGCGACAAGCTGTTGGTGAGCGTATTCGCCAACCGTCTTGAGTCAGTCACGAAGGGCGAGTGCACGCTGTTGCCGATTAACCAGAAGTTCAAGGTGGGCGACAAGGTGAGCTGTATTTCTATCGACAAGTACGAACCAGGCTACGAGGTGGTGAAGGTAGACCAGGAACACGGTCACGTATGGGTGAAGCACGAAAACTCCACCTACACGCAATGCCACGGCATAATTAACGTGCTGAAGTAAGGATAGGAAAAAATCCGGATGGAGAGTTTTAAACTTTCCGTCCGGATTTAAGTTTTTTATCTTGCGGCGATGTTCCACATCGGGCATCTTGTCACTTCAGCACGCCGAGTTCGCGACCCACTTTGATGAAGGCGGCGATGGCCTTGTCGAGCTGGTCGCGGGTGTGGCCGGCCGAGAGCTGTACGCGGATGCGGGCCTGTTCCTTCGGCACGACGGGATAGTAGAAACCGGTGACGTAGATGCCCTCTTCCTGCATCTTGGCGGCATAGACCTGCGAGAGCTTGGCGTCGTAGAGCATGACGGCGCAGATGGCGCTCTGCGTGGGCTTGATGTCGAATCCGGCAGCCATCATCTTGTCGCGGAAGTAGTTGACGTTCTCCACCAGTCGGTCGTGCAGCTCGTCGCTCTCCTTGAGCATCTTGAACACCTCGAGCGAGGCACCGATGATGCAGGGAGCCAGCGAGTTGCTGAACAGATAGGGGCGTGAACGCTGGCGCAGCAGGTCGATAATCTCCTTGCGGCCGGTGGTGAATCCGCCGAGGGCACCGCCGAAGGCCTTGCCGAGCGTGCCGGTGTAGATGTCTACTCGTCCGTAGGTGTTGAAGAACTCGCTCACGCCGTGGCCGGTCTGTCCGACGACACCTGCCGAGTGGCTCTCGTCGACCATCACCAGGGCATCGTATTTCTCGGCCAGGTCGCATATCTTGTCAACGGGAGCCACGTTGCCGTCCATGGAGAAGACGCCGTCGGTGACGATGATGCGGAATCGCTGGGCCTGTGCCTCCTGCAGGCAACGCTCCAGGTCGGCCATGTCGGCATTGGCATAGCGGTAGCGCTTGGCCTTGCACAGACGCACGCCGTCGATGATAGAGGCATGGTTCAGCGCATCAGAGATGATGGCGTCCTCATCGGTGAGCAACGGCTCGAACACGCCGCCGTTGGCATCGAAGCATGCGGCGTAGAGTATGGTGTCTTCGGTCTTGAAGTAGTCGCTGATGGCGGCCTCGAGCTCTTTGTGGATATCCTGCGTTCCGCAGATGAAACGCACCGACGACATGCCGTAGCCGCGGCGGTCCATCATGCGCTTCGATGCCTCGATGACGCGCGGGTTGTCGCTCAAACCAAGATAGTTGTTGGCACAGAAGTTGAGCACTTCCTGTCCCTTCACCTCGATGGCGGCCCGCTGCGGGGTCTCGATGAGGCGCTCTTCCTTGTAAAGTCCTGCTTCACGAATCTCGGCCAGCGTCTGGCTGAGATGTTCCTTCATTTTTCCGTACATAGGTAATAGATATTATATATTAGAATTTTTCTGCAAAGATTTTGCAAACGAGCGCAAAAGGAGCTTGCTCCGATTTTGCCGAGTGCAGCTAAATTTTCTGCAAAGATTTTGCAAACGAGCGCAAAAGGAACTTGCTCCGATTTTGCCGAGTGCAACTAAATTTTCTGCAAAGTAAATATTTTTTTCTGAAATATCCAAATTATGTATATTTTTTTCTCCCACCTCGTTTTTTCTTGCAGAAAGTTTGGATGTATCGTGAATAGTTTGTACTTTTGCATGTTTGGAAATAGAGCATTTTAAATTTCTAATATAGGAAATGAAGAATATTTTGGTCATTGGTTCCACAGGGCAGATTGGTTCTGAGCTGACCCGAGAGTTAAGGAAGATATACGGTAACGAACATGTTGTGGCAGGCTATATACCCGGCGCTGAGCCTCAGGGAGAGTTGCGCGACGGCGGTCCCTCGGCCTTGGCCGACGTTACCAACGGTCAGCAGATTGCCGATGCCGTAAAAACTCACAACATCGACACCATTTACAACCTGGCTGCGCTGCTCTCGGTGGTTGCCGAGCGAAAGCCGCAGCTGGCCTGGCGCATCGGCATCGACGGACTGTGGAACATCCTCGAGGTGGCCCGCGAGAACAAGTGCGCCGTGTTCACTCCCAGTTCGATAGGTTCGTTTGGCCCGTCAACCCCGCACAACCCCACACCGCAAGATACCATCCAGCGCCCACTGACCATCTACGGTGTGTCGAAGGTGACCACCGAACTGCTGTCCGACTATTATTTCCACAAATACGGTGTCGACACGCGCTCAGTGCGATTCCCCGGACTCATCTCCTACGTCACCCCACCGGGCGGGGGAACGACCGACTATGCCGTCGACATTTACTACTCGGCCGTGCGTGGCGAGACATTCGTCTGTCCGCTTCGCGAGGGAACCATGCTCGACATGATGTATATGCCCGACGCACTGCATGCCGCCATCTCGCTCATGGAGGCCGACCCCGCGCGACTTGTCCACCGCAACTCGTTCAACATCGCGGCCATGAGCTTCGCACCCGAGACCATCTACGAGGCCATTCGCCGCTACCGTCCCGACTTCGAGATGGTGTACGACGTCGACCCGCTGAAACAGTCGATAGCCGACTCGTGGCCCGACAGACTCGACGACTCCTGCGCCCGTGCCGAATGGGACTGGCAGCCCCGCTATGACCTTGATGCGATGACTCGCGACATGCTCGAGAAGCTCTCGCTGAAGTTATAAAAATCGAGTCAGCCACATATTCAATGTCTTTTGTCAAAAAACAAAGGTCATCTTTTAGAAAAACTTTGTAACTTTGCCGACACGATACATGGGAATGTCGTGCCGGCAAGAAAAAGTTACTCAGAAAAATAGTTTATTTAAGATGAAAACAACCGTTAAGCTTTTCGTGAACATTGCGGTCGCAATGGCCGTCATTACCAGTATGGGGTGTAGCCAGAAGGTCACCTTGCAGGCAGAACAACGTACCATAGCTCTCGACGCTTCGGCATGGAACGTGTCGAAATGGATATCGGCAGCCAATGCCCCTGTTGTGGAGGGACGTATCAACAACAGCGAGAAGGAACGTGCTGCCGACGGTGCCAGCTGGTTCCTCTCTACCGTGACCAATCAGACCAAGGTGAAGTCGGCCAAATGGATGACTGCCGGACTTGGCGTTTACGAGCTTTATGTCAATGGCCATCTCGTAGGGCAGGAAGTCCTCAAACCGGGCTTCACCCATCCCGAGAAGACGAAACGGTCGTTCACCTATGACATCACTCGCTATTTTAACACCAACGTTGGTGCGGAAAACCAGCTGGCCGTACAGGTGACGCCGGGCTGGTGGGCCGATAAGATTGTCACGCCGTGGGACCACGACGGCATGATTGGTCGCAAGTGCGCCTTCCGCGGAGTGCTGCAGTTGACTTTCGCCGACGGCACGACGAAATACTACGGCACCGACACCGACACTTGGCGTGCGGGCATTGCCGGACCAGTGAAGCATGCCGCTATCTTCGACGGCGAACGCTACGATGCCCGCGAGCCGCAGGGATTCCTGACAGCCGAGAAACTGTCGGTGCCCGAAGTGAACAACGAGTTCAACGGCGACATCCTGCCCTCAGACGGTGCCGAGATCTATCTGCGCACCGACCTCACCCTCTCGCCCGTGAAGGCCTACACATGGAAGGGCACGCAGGGCGAGCGCGAGAACGAGTTTGGCAAGGTGGTCATTGCTCAGGAGTTTGCCCCGGGTGCCGAGATTACGGTCAGGAAAGGCGAGACGCTTGTCGTCGACTTCGGACAGAACTGCGCTGCCGTTCCCGCGTTCGTCTTTAAGGCTCCTGCCGGTACACAGCTGACGTGTCTGCCCGGCGAGCTGCTCAACGACGGCAATGGTGCTCGCAGCCGTGGCATGGACGGTCCTGAAGGCAGCGTCCATCGCGAAAACCTGCGCATGTGGGAGAAGGGCATCAGGCTGGAATATATCTTCGCCGGAGCCGACGACTACGAGACCTATCGCCCTCACTGCACCTTCTTCGGCTATCGCTTTGTCTCTATCACGGCCACCGACGAGGTGCACATCAAGAAGATCAGCTCGGTTCCCGTCACGTCGATAGCCGAGCGTCTTGAAACGGGCACCATCACCACAGGCCATGAGCTCGTCAACAAACTCATCTCGAACACCATCTGGGGACAGCGCTCTAACTATCTCTCTGTGCCCACCGACTGTCCGCAGCGCAACGAGCGACTCGGCTGGATGGCCGACACGCAGGTGTTCACCGCCACCGGAACGTTCTTCGCCAACACCGACCACTTCTTCCGCAAGTGGATGCGCGACGTGCGCGACACGCAGGGCGAGCTCGGCGGCTATCCGGGCGTGGCTCCGCTGGCACAGTATGGCGACGAGAAGATGCGACTGGGCTGGGCCGACGCCGGCATCATCGTGCCCTGGACCGTGTGGAAGCAGTTTGCCGACACCGATATCATCGACGAGAGCTGGGAGTCGATGAACCGATTCATGAACCACGTCGACGAAACACAATACGACCACAACAGCCTGCTCGGCGAGAACGGCAACTACCAGTGGGCCGACTGGCTCAGCTACGAGCCTCTCGAGAGCTGCAGCGGACGTGCCTTCGAGAATGGCCGGCCGAAGCCCGAGGCCGTCAGCTACTGGAACTACCTGAGCGCATCCTACTGGCTCATCGATGCCCAGATGATGGCCGACATGGCCCGTGCCACCAATCGCAACGCCGACCGCTACCTGTCGATGGCCGCCCGCGCCAAGGCTTTCCTGAAGGAGAACTTCCTCAATGCCGACGGCACGTTCAAGACCGAAATCCTGAACACCATGCAGACGCCTGCCCTCTTCGCCCTGATGAACAATCTGGTGGAGGGCACGGCACGCGAGCAGATGGTGGCACGCTTGCGCCAGAACTTCGTCGACCACGACAACTGTCTGCAGACGGGATTCCTCGGCACGTCGATTCTCATGGAGACGCTCACGCAGAACGGCATGGCCGACATCGCCTATGAGCTGCTCTTCCAACGCAAGAATCCGTCGTGGCTCTACTCCATCGACAACGGCGCTACCACCATCTGGGAACGCTGGAACAGCTACATGGTCGAAAAAGGCATGGGGCCGCAGGGCATGAACTCGTTCAACCACTATGCCTACGGCGCCGTATGCCAATGGATATGGGAGCGCGTGGCCGGCATCGCTGCCGACCCGGCTGTGCCCGGATTCCGCCATATCATCATGCAGCCCGTGCCCGACAAACGGCTCGGACACGTCACGGCAGAATACAACTCGGCTGCCGGACTCATCAAGAGCAGCTGGCGCTACGAGAGCGACCGCTGGACGTGGACCTTCACCGTGCCGAAAGGTGCTACGGCTACGGTCACGCTGCCCGGCGAGACCGAGAGCAAAGACTACCAGGCCGGCACCTATACAGTCAGTAAACAATTGTAAGAAGGAAAACCAGAGCTTTTAGCTTATGGGGGCTTAGCTTTCGTGTTATGAAAGCTAAGCCCCCATAAAGTAATAGTATATATTTTACTCGGTAATATATATACTTTTACTGAGTAATATATATACTTTTACTCGGTAATATATATACTTTTACTCGGTAATATATATACTATTACTTGATGAAACCTTGGCTTTCGCATTGTGAAGGGTTGTTGTTTACCACGTGATAGGTAAGTGATGGGATTGGTTGGAGTGGGAATACTGCTTATCAGCCGGTTTTTGTATTTCGGGGGGGAAACTAAAAAACTATAAGTTTCTCTATTTCTTTCTCATAGGTGTTCATCACAAGACACAAGGGTTTGCCCCTTAAGTCATCGGTGACAGGAATGCTGAGATAGAGCCGCGAGGTGTAGTATTGCGGAACCGTGCCCTGATCGTGGAGCAGGTGCAGGGTTATCGTCTCTTCGTTTTCTGATTTTATCAAACCAATGCTCTGTATGGCCTCGGGGTCATCGGCCTTACCAGTCTTCAACAATAGTGAGAGATTAAGGTATTTCCCGTTCGTGCTGAGCCAGACGCTCTCAAGGTCTACTGGATCGGTTTTCTTTTCTCCCTCAAACTCTTCTTCGACAACGGGTCGAAGCACGGGCACACGGTTCACGGCAATGCTTTCCACTGTTTTCTCTCCAGTTGCAGTGCCATCGTGATAATAGATGAGGGCGCGATAGAGCGTATCGGCTTTCTCCGCCCACTTGGCAGTGACGTGGGGGGCGAAGTGAAGCGTCGTGCCATCATCTGTCGTGGCATGGTCGATGGTCTGCGCATCGATAGTGTGCACCTCGGCAAAGTCGGCCCGCAGGTAGGAGTATTCCCCGTCACCTGTATCGTAGGCATCATTGGTGCAGCCAGTCAATGCCAACAGCAACCCGATGGTCAACATTTTTCTATATTTCATGTTATTTATTCCTTTTGCTTCGTTCATTGACGGATACAAAGATACGGCCATTTTGCCAATCTGACAAGAAAAATACAAAATAACTTACGGTTTTCTCGTTTGTGTGCCGAAAAATTTATAATTTTGCAGGAGTTTTTATACTCTATAAAGAGTAAAAGGAAGGAGTTAACAGTAGTTATCGGGAGTTAACAGGCTTCCAGCCTGTTGGGGTATCGGACAAATGTTTTACAGCAGAAGTAATGTCCGTTAACTTCCATGAGCTACAGGCTCATTAACTTCGGCGGTCGAAGACCGCTAACTTCCTATAACTCCTTGAACTCCATGTAACTCCTTATAAATAAAGAACTATGTCAGAAGAGAGAGCGAATTTTGGAAGTAAGATAGGCATTATCCTTGCCACCGCCGGCTCGGCCGTAGGGCTTGGCAATGTGTGGCGGTTTCCTTATATGACGGGGCAGAACGGCGGGGCAGCCTTCATTCTGATTTATGTGGCCTGCGTGCTACTGCTCGGTATCCCCTGTATGGTGAGCGAGTTCATCATCGGCCGTCACGGAGCCGCCAATACCGTGCGGGCTTACGAGAAGATTGTCTCATCGCGGCGCACCCGACTCTCCAGACTTCTCTCCAAAGTCGGCTATTTAGGCGTACTCACGGGGTTTCTTATCTCGGGTTACTATGCCGTCGTCTCGGGCTGGTGCCTGCAATACATCTATGCCTCTCTTATGGGCGAATTAAAAGGCGACCCGACCTATATCGCCTCCTACTTTGAGCAATTCTCACAAGACCCGCTGCGCCCATTGTTCTGGACTGCGGTCATTCTGCTGATTTCTCATTTCATCATCATTCATGGCATACGCGGCGGCATCGAACGCGCTTCGAAGATGATGATGCCCACGCTCTTCGTGCTGCTAATCATCATTGTGGTGGCCTCTTGTCTGTTGCCAGGAGCTGGCAAGGGCATCAACTTCCTCTTTAAGCCCGATTTCTCGAAAGTAGACTCCAGTGTGTTCCTTGGTGCGCTCGGACAGTCGTTCTACTCGCTATCCATCGGCATGGGTTGCATCTGCACCTATGCCAGCTACTTCTCCCGACAGACCAACCTGCTACGCTCCGCCGTGGAGATCTCCCTTGTCGACACGTTTATCGCCGTGCTCGCCGGACTGATGATCTTCCCCGCAGCATTCTCCGTAGGCGTACAACCCGACTCAGGACCGTCGCTCATCTTCATCACCCTGCCTAACATGTTCCAACAAGCCTTCACGTCGGTTCCCGTCGTGGGCTATATAGTCTCACTACTCTTCTACACGCTCCTCTCTCTGGCAGCCATCACCTCGCTCATCTCACTCCATGAGGTGAACACGGCCTTCTTCACCGAGGAATTCAAAACCTCGCGCAAGTGGGGATCAACACTAGTGACCGTCATCTGCATCGTCTTCGGTATCTTCTGCTCGCTCTCTCTTGGCAAGACCGAATGGCTCCACATCGCAGGAAAGTCACTTTTCGACTGGTTCGACTTCATCTCAGGCCAGCTTCTGTTACCCATCGGGGGTCTTCTTACCTGTCTGCTGCTCGGATGGTATGTTCCGCGACAAATCGTGCGCGACGAGTTCACTAACTGGGGGACACTTCGAGGCCGACTGTTCCATGTCTACCTTTTTGCCGTGCGCTTCATCTGCCCCATCGCCATCGTGGTAATATTCCTCGACCAACTGAACGTGATATGATGTTCAAGGAGTTTTTCTATCTTCCAAAGTCCGACCGCCGTGTCATCATCGTACTACTTTTGGCCGTTGCCGTTGTGCTTTCTGCCTTTTTCCTCTTCAGCGGAGGAGAGAACAAAACCTCTGGCGGGCTAACCTCGGAAGATAGTACTGTGCCTACCATGTCGCCAGTAACCTCCCGCTATTACGCCCGCCAGCACAATCGTGGAAACTATCCACCGCATCAGTATTATTATAGTGAGGGTGGCGTACGACATGAGTTGTTTCCCTTTGACCCGAACACGGCAGACAGCACCCAACTGCTCCGCCTGGGACTGAAACCCTGGCAAGTAAAAAACATCTATAAATACCGTGCACGGGGAGGTGTCTACCGTCAGCCGTCCGACTTCGCACGACTCTATGGGCTAACCGTTGACGACTACCGCCGACTGGAGCCCTACATCCGAATCGAGGGTGACTTCCGCCCTGCCGCCGAGGTCATCGCCACTGAGCAGACAGCTTCGCGCGACACCGTGATGTATCCCGTCAAGCTGAAACCTACCGAGCACATCAGCCTCAACACCGCCGACACCGCACAACTGCGTAAGGTACCCGGCATTGGCCGCTACTATGCTCGCGAGATTGACCGTTACCGCCGACGGCTCGGAGGATTCGTCAGTGCGGAGCAACTGCTCGAGATAGAGAACTTTCCCGAGGAAGCCCTGCCCTATTTCACGGTGAACAGCAATCAAGTGAAACGCCTTAACCTGAATAAGCTCACGCTCAACCAACTGAAGCAACATCCCTATCTCAACTTCTATCAGGCACGTGCTATCACCGACTACCGACGACTCAAAGGCCCCCTCAAAAGCCTCGACGACCTCAGCCTACTGCCCGACTTCACGCCACAAGACATTGCACGACTCAAACCATACGTAGAATTCTAAAAAGGAAAAAGAATAAATTCCGTTTTTTTCGTAACTTTGCGACAAAAGTCGCGAACTTACTTAGCACTCGGAAACGTTCAAATTATATTTGGCATTTCACTCGTTTTTTCGTAACTTTGCACTTGAATATAATATTGCTATTAACGAAACATATTTATGAAAAGATTTAGTCTTCTTTTATGGATTGCCGTTCTTCCGGTTTGCCTGTCGGCACAGGTGAGCCCGACATTGCCAGAAGAGCCTGCATTTCCCACTAATCCGGTGGTGTATGATGTGAGAACCTATGGCGCGATAGGCGACGGCACGACGGACGACACAGATGCCATACAGGCTGCTATCGACGATTGTGCCCAAGCAAGCAACGGGGGCGTCGTACTGCTCTCTGGCGGAAAGACATACCTGACAAAGACTATTTACCTGAAGTCGAACATGACTTTTAAGATAGACGAGAACACGACCATCAAGTGCACGGGCAACAAAGACGACTTTCCTTATCAGACCGTAGACACTGACAACTTTCCCGGATGGGGTAGCTCCACTAAAGACGCCAGGGCCTTTATCTTCGCATATAAGGCGGAAAACCTTCGCATAACCGGTCCGGGAACTATCGACGGCAATGGTCATGCTCCCGCCTTCGAGGGTTTCTCCATCACCGAAACCGACAGGCCTATTCCCCTGTTCATGGTGATGTGTAATAAGGTAATGGTCGATCATCTGCTGTTGAAAGACGGGGCGATGTGGAACGTTGTTCCGATGGACACCGATAATTTCACAATGAGAAATGTGGATATCGACGCGAATATTATTGCCAACAGAGACGGTATCGACATTTGCGACTGTCATAAGGTTTTGATTGAAGACTGTACGTTCTACACCGACGACGATGCCATTTGCCCGAAAAGCGGAACGGCACGGGGAGTCGAGGACGTCACTGTGCGCAACTGCCACATCAACAAGTCGGGACGAGCCAATGGCATCAAGTTCGGAACGATGAGCTACGGAGGTTTCAAACGGATGCTCTTCCATGATATAACCATGCAGGACGTGAACCTGTGCGGAATAGCGGTAGAGGCTGTCGACGGCGCTGAAATAGAGAACATTGAATTCCGTGACATCACGATGGACAACTGCGGAACGCCTTTCTTCATCATCTGTGGAAACCGAGGCAAAACCTCATGGGGCGGTGCTAAGCGCTATGGGAAAATCAACAATATACTCGTGAAGAATGTCAAGGCGAAGAACAACCGTTTCAATTACGGCACTATCGTCTCGGGTACTCATAGCGGAGGACGTAGGATGAGAGTGAGCAATATCACATTCGACAACCTCGAGATGACCTTCACCGGAGGTATCCAAGAAATTCCCTCCACGCCAGGAGAGTACAGCGGATGGTATCCGGAATGCGACATGTGGGGCACGCTGCCTGCTGTCGGCTTCTTCGTGCGCCATGCCGATAATGTGGTCTTCAGAGACTGTCAATTCACTGTGCAGCCCTATGATGCGAGAGAATTCTTTGTCACCAATGACGCCACAATGAGTGAAGAGAACTGTGAGGTTAAGGTCAACAAGATGGAGAATGTGGCTAATGAGCACACCTGGCTCTCTGACGGAGGTATCAGCGCCGACGCACGCTTCAGACTTTGGGACGGCGACACGTCAGAAGGGTGCGGTGTCAATACAAAGAAGTTGAACATCTATTTCGACCTGTCAAAGTATTACAGGACTCCTGTCAATCTCTCGGGAGCCTGCATCTGGCAGGATGGATCGGGAGCACATGTGGACAGATGGAAAGTTATGGTATGGGACGAAGTGGGAAAATGGAATAACATCTTGGTTCGTAACAATTGGATAGACGTGATGGACATGAAAGAATGTCCCATAGCAGGGTATTCCTATGCCGACTTCAAAGTACCTGCCACCAAAATACGTTTGTATGTAGAGTGTGACACCGGCAACGCCAATCTGCATGAGTTCAACCTGTACAGCAATAACTGTCGGCTATTAACCGACGGCATCAACGAAGTCACATACTACCCCAGCACCCAGAAGAAAATCTATTCACTCGATGGCCGAATCGTTGCCCACGATAATACAGACAACCTACCGCCAGGAATCTTTATTAAAGACGGCAAGAAGATTGTAAAATAAACTCATTCACTTCACCGACACCATTCTTCCCAAAGTTTAGAACTTTAAATACCATGATATGATGAGTAAGATAAAATTTTTGTTATTACAGAGTTTACTATTCGTAAACAGTGGTATAGTAACTGCCCAGACCTATGTCAATCCGGTGTTGCGCGGTGTTGCCGATGCCGGCGTCATCCGCTACGGCGGAAAATACTATATGGGCGGTGTGGCTACAATGGGCGACTTCTTCATCAGCAGCGACCTCACTCACTGGGATGAACGCAAGCACGTCTACGACTTCGATACCGACTACAACAAAGGCACTGGCGCAGGCAACAACCAGGTACACTCCGACGACATCATCTATAGCGGCGGACTGTTCCACCTGCTGTTCTCGGCAAACTACTGGGGCAAAGACCGCCATATCGTTCACATCGTTCATGCCACATCGCCACACATCGAAGGCCCGTTCACCGAGGTGCGCGACGACCAGTGGATGGAAAACCGCATCGACCCGCAGGTGTTCTGCGACGAAGACGGCCGACACTACCTCTATATGGTGAAATTCACCGACGGCAACACCATCTGGGCCCGCCCCATGAACCCCGATTTCTCGTTTGCGGGAGAGGCGCAGCAGCAGTTCTCGTCGCAACCCGGCACATGGGAGACGATGGACAACCGCGTGGCCGAAGGGCCGTTTGTCATCAAATATCACGGTCGCTACTACATGATGTACAACGCCAACCACACCGCCGCAGAGTATGGCAACTACCGACTGGGCGTGTGCGAGGCCGACAGTCCGATGGGGTTTAACCCCGGCGGGAAGTATCCGTGGCCGGTGGTGAGCCCGCAGACCGAGCTGCTCGAGAACACGTTCACCGACCTGATGCGCTATGGCAGCAAGGGCTACAACGCCATCGACCTCAATGCCGACACCATCAGGTTCACCGTCGACGATGAGCTACACCCCACCGACCTCCGCCTGAAATTCGCACAACGCGGTGGTGTCAGCATCAGCCTGAATGGTCATACTATTGAAGCCCCCTCCGACTCCCCCCACTGGGGGAGGGGTGGGGTTTACAGTCTGATTACCATTCCTGCCGACTGGATACATACTGGCGTCAACGAGTTCACCATCAGCAAGGAGAAAGGCCGGTTGGTGGCCCTGGCACTCTACGACACATCGGAGCAGCCATGTCCCTTCACCGATGGCCCGCTGCTCCTCACACCCGGACAGCCCAACATCGTACGCGGACCAAACGGCTGGCAATGGTGGCTGTCATATATGGCAAACGAAGGTTTCCAACGCCACCAATTCATCGACCGCATACATTTCGTCAACGACCAACTGACGGTCGATGGTATCAGTGGGCACAACACTCCCGCCCGTCCAGTACCCGCCCGTCCACAATACGAGGGAACGTCCGTCGACAGCATTCCCGAGGCCGACAGCTATCTGCTCGAGGCTACCGCACGCCTCTCAGAAAACGCCCCCGCCGAGGTTTGGCGCATAGAGAAGAACCATACCCTATTAAACGTATGGAAAAACCATGTGAAAGTGGTAGACAACCAGCCTGCCCCCACGAATCTGCGGCAGCTGATCCAGCAGGCAGCACAGCGCTATCATATTGACTATCTGTCGTTCAACGAGGGATGGGACGAGTTCTCTCCCTCAGGGGGAGGAATCGGAGGGGGCTTCAGCGGCTGGCAAGGACTTACTGCTAATCAACGCGGACTGGTACTTACCACAGGAGCATGGATGAAAGGCTCGGCAGCCAACAACTACGAGTTCTCCGTCTGCTTCGACAACCGCACGCCCGACCGCGGCAATTATGGTGTTTATGCCGCTTATCAAGATGCGAGAAACTTCGTCAAGATAACCATCGACGCCAATAACCGACAACTCATCAGTGAATACTGCCGTAAAGGAAAAACCACACGCGCCACACATCCGCTCACCTATACCGACGTGCATTATCCTGACATCAAGTACACCGACAGCTTTGAGAAACAATACCGCTTCAGCTCACCAACCTACGTGAGTGAGGTGTGGTATCCACATCTCGATGCCGATAACGACACCTACGCCCGTGAGCTATCGCTCAAAGAGGCTGCCCAGCGAGCTTACAACGATGACATGGCAGCACAAATGACACTCGAATACCTTGATAGCGACGATAACGACCGATGGAAATCCATCTCCTACAACAACGCCGAAAGCAACCACCGAGCTTGGCAGCGCGTCACCTTCCCTGCCGTTAAGACCACAGCACTCCGGCTCATCAATCGCGATCCGCGACTCAACAACCGATTAGTCTACCAGCTCAAAACCACACGCGACTTTGAGGCCTCTCAGCAGCTGCGCATAGAAAGACGCGCAAAGACGATTCAGGTGTTTGTAGGTACCCGACTCTTCGACACCATAACACTCACCAGCGATGCACCCACACGTATCGGACTGCATGCCGACGGACAAGCAGACGTTTCCGTCAGGAACAATCTCTATTACCCCATATTCTAACCTCTCGTCACCACAAACCTTTCCTTAGTATCGCCTGAACTCCCGTACTACCAAGAAATTTATGCAAAATCAGGACTCACCAGTAAATCTTATCAACCAACGGAACGAATAAATAGCATCATATTGTTCCTAAAATCATAAAAATAGGAACAATAATAAGAGCATTTCCACATTATTAAGAGGAAATAGGACTTAATGGTCAAAATGGTTGGTAAAAAACAAAAAGAAAACCCGACTCAGGAAAATTCCATCATCGGGCTAATGAAAGGAGGAGTGGTACCTCCAGGAATCGAACCGGGGACACACGGATTTTCAGTCCGATGCTCTACCAACTGAGCTAAGGCACCATATTGTTCGCACTTCCTTTCGTAAGCGGGTGCAAAGTTACGGTAAATTTGTCAGTCCTGCAAATTTTTCCGCAAAAAAATTTGATGAAGCCCGAAAAAACACCATTTCCCATGCGCTTTGCTTACTTTTTCTTTAAAAAATTTGTCAGTATAACTTTTTTGCCGTACCTTTGCATCCGCTTTCCACACTCGTGTGGTTGGCTTTCGGGATGTAGCGCAGTTGGTAGCGCACTACGTTCGGGACGTAGGGGTCGGGCGTTCGAGTCGCCTCATCCCGACTGAAAAAGGAAGAAGAGCAACAACTTGTTGCTCTTTTTTATTTGGAACGAATGGTTCTGGGCCAAAGGTCGCCTCATCCCGACATGATGACATGGGTAATGGCGACACACTTTCTGGTTGTTTTTGATAATGAAGCGTAAGCCCCAAAGGGGCGTAAGAATACAGGCAGGTGGTGAAGCATAGCGGAACCCCTGCTATGTGATGGTGATATTATAAACCCCGAAGGGGTGACAGAAACACCAATGATTACTTCTGTCACCCCTTCGGGGTTTATTTTGTTGGCTACCTGCTTGCAGGGGTTCCGTTTGCTTCGCTGCACTCCACCACCTGCCTGTAATCTGCCACCCCTCGGGGTGATCTTGTGGCAATAACAATATCATTACTTTTCTTGTGAATCACGAATGCTCTTTTTGATTCAAAATTTCACACAACTAAATAAAAATTCATATTTCTTGCGAAAGAAGTAGATTTTTTGTATCTTTGTGGCGTGAAATCATAAAATGACGTGCCTATGTAACAAAACAGACAGAAGACATTAAGATAAAAAAGCGTTAGCTTTATTCTTGTTTCGGAAATTTCGCCAAAAATTAAAGAAGCATTCAAGAGTAAAAGTTAAACGCTCACGCATTTGCGTGGGCTTTTACTCGTATATGAATGCAAGGTGTTTGGCGATAACTTATTGAAAAACTTGTAACTGATTGATATATAAACAAAAAGCCCACTTTGTTATGAAAGTGGGTAACAAAACAGTAACAAAATGGCTTTTTATGGCTCATTAGTGGGCTTTTCTTTTGCTTTTCTGGGTGCAAAGGTACAAATAAAATCCCGATTATCGAATTTTTGAGTTTATTTTTTGAAATCTCTTTGTGACAAGTCGGCTTTCATCGTGCGCGCGCGTGTGAAGGTCGGCTCATTATTCCTCCTTCTTTCTTGGTCTGCCTGGTCGCTTCCCCAAAATATCCGAAAGAAAATACACCCCTTTGTTTAATTCAGACTGCAAAATATATCCGGCTTTCACGCCTTGCACAAAAGCCCATTTAGAAAGCGGTTCTGCAAGGTTTTCGGGGTAGTTACTGAAGGTCGAGTGACGAAAATAATAAATTAAATCCTGCTCTTGGTGTGGTACTGTTGTAGCCAACACTTGTCCTCCTGCTTCCTCAAACCTCAGAAAATAGCCTTGCAACATGGCTTTTATATCTGGCAGTCCGTAACTAACTTGTACAGATACTTCTTTTGCATTACTGCTTATACGTCTTTTTCTGACTATCATATCCACATCTTGTTTTGTGGAGGCTCTCGTTGCTACATCGAGCAACAAAAGCCTCCTGTTAGTTACTTGCCTTAGCAAAAGGTTGCTTCAATCTGCTGTTGATAATTAGCATCCCTTTCGTTTTCGGCTCTGAGTTTAGCAACTCTTTGTTTAACAAAGTCGCTTGCCGCTTGGTGTGCCTGGTCCTGTCTGCCATGCACCTTTTCAGACAAACTCATTAACAACTCTCTTTCTGTCTGGTCGAGACGTGCCAACTGCTCATCGTCGAGCATTGCTAAAAAACTTCCTGTCATGTCTTTTTGTGTTTGTGTTATAAAAATAATTTGGGTCGGTTGCCGTATTTGGTCATTGCCTCCTTCATCTTTGGGTCGGTTGTAATCATCACCCCATCAGTAAAGCTTACTGCATACCGTGTAACATCTTCAGCCATTGCAAACAAATCTGCAAGGTGGTGGGGGTTAATGTCGTTGGCATCCTCAAACTCCCTTAACTCTGTAATGGCTTCTTTTGCTGCCATTAGACGGTTAAAGTGTTCTTGCGCTGCCTCTGGTATCTGCTTTCGTGCCTTTTCATCTACAATTTCGACAATGTTTGTAACATAGTAGTTTCGTATCTGCTCATCATAGACAATCCTTGCATCTGGGTTTTCCCTCACAAATGCTTGTATGAAGTTAATATGTAGGCTTGCAGCCTTCTTAATCTTTCTCCACTCCTCTGCCATCTGTTCCCTTGTAACCGCTGTTAGGTGTGTTGCGCTTTCAATCTTCCTGCATTGTCCGATGATATACGCAGAAAGCCACGCCTCGGTTATTTGTCGAAGTTCTGGCAAATCGGGCAAATCTTCCATCTGCCTGAGTGAGTTGTAAGCGTTTTGTAAACGTCTTACTTTGGCTCTGAAAGCCTGATCAGCCTCTTCAAGTTCTCGCTGAATAACGATGCTCTTGGGTAGTTCATTTGTTTTTGCCATAATCTATTTATGTTAAAAATTCACGGCAAAGTTATTGCTATACCATCACAGAAAAAAGCAAACTTTCGGAAAAGTTGGCATAATCGGGAAAAATTACCAAACAAAAATTTGTCACTCGCTTTCGCTCGTTGTTTATGTTCTTTGTTTGGGGTTCGGCATTCGCTTCGCTCATATTGTCGGCATTGTGCTAACGCCATAATCTTAGTACAACTTTTGTACTGCTACATTGACACAAAAAACATGCTTCTATGTTAGTACAACAAAACCCCTTATATATTTATATATATAAAGGGGGTTGTTTTTGTACTTAAACATCAAAGTGCAAGTTAGTACAAAATTAAACTAATCTGTACTAAGTTGTACCATGTGCCTAAGTTGAGGTTAAACTATAACAAGACGTTTCTTTGTTGAGGCTTATTATACCCATGTCCTTTGCTTTCTTCAATCGGTTGTTAAACGTGCTGTGGGTCAATCCTGCTTGCTGCTCAAGTTCGCCATTTGTTAGAGATTTTCCTCCGCTTAGAAGTTTTGTAAAGAGTTGTCTTGCCATCATGTCGGCTTTTGGCTCTGTCTTAACCTCTGCATCGTGTTTCGGTTTTATGGTTCGTGCTTTCATGTGGTCGGCTTCTTTGGCGTTACCTATTTCCTCAAAATAGAGTAAAGCCCCATCTTTCTTAACCTCTGCACTTATCACGTTATCTGCACCGTACATTATACGCCCGTATCTGGCTTTTATCTGCTTAATATAGCGTATATCCACGCCCCATGCTGAAAAGCCTATTGCAAACGCAGAATCGAGGAAATTAAGCACTCGCTTACTGCCTGCCAAATCATTAGTAGAAATTGGCCTTATTGTTTCCTTTTTCGGTGTGTGTGCCATTACTAAGATGCTCCAGTTATGCCGTTTCTTCATCCTTATAAGTTTCATCATTAACTTTCCGGCTAAATCGCCATCTTCCATGTTAGCACAAAGCCACGTCAAATTGTCAACAATAATAGTATCAACTCCCAGATCCAAAGCATCTTTTTCTATGCCGTCAACAAGTAGCGTCTCAAAGTTCTTTAATTCTACTTGGTTAAAATCAACGTCACCACGTATCAGGTTGTCGGGAAATTCAAAAGGATTTCCTTCGCTGTCTTTATAACGCATTTCAACTTGTTTTTCTGTGAGCTCAAAGTCAAAATACAAGACTTTTTTTTCTTTTGCAATCTCCCTTGCAATCTGTACCGCTAAAGTGCTTTTACTTGTACCCGTATCACCGAATAAGCAACAAATTTCGCCCTCATACCAAAATGTTTTCCACAATGGCAAAGGGTCGGCTAACTCTCGGCTTTCCTCAAGAGTCTTATTAAAACTTTTGTATTGGAACAAACCGCAAAGCCTGTTGTCATCTTCTTTTTTGTAGTCCATGGTGCTTTGTACGCTGTTATCTTTCATTGAGCTTGCCGACACATCAACCGCGCTATAATAAGCCGTTGTGTGTCCGTTGTGCTTTTCCTCACGCTTTGTTAACAAGTCGGCATTATAGAGTTTCTTTATATTGTCATAAACGCGGCTTATATTATAGCCCAAATCTGCTGCACATTTCTTTGCATTGTTGCCGGGGTTGCTTTCGAAATAATGATAAATCGCTTTGGCGGCATCGCTGCTTGTCAATAGCCTTTCCTGGTCTATCGGTGAGGCTTTCTTTCTTCCCTTTCTCATTATTGCCCTCCTTTCTTTCCTGTGACCGCGTAGGCAATCGCCTTTTGCTCTGCTTCCGTCTGGGTTGTAACGCGGTTCTGCTTCATCCATGCCTCAACCTCTGCACGGTCAAAGTAGAGTTGCTTGCCGTTCTGCTTGTAGTGGGGTATCTGACGGGTGCAAGTGAGTTTGTAAAGGTGACTCTTACTCAGTCCTGTGAGTAATGCCACATCTTCAAGGTTAAGCACCGTCTTTGCTGCCAATAGGCTGTAACGCTTAATAGCTTCAAGTTCTGCCAAAATCTTTTCTTCCATGTTTCTAAAAGAGTTTGATTAAGTCGGGCAACCTATGTCAGCAAGTACACCTATTGCCCTGCTCACTCCTCTGGCGGGTTGAGGCTTGCTGTCCTCGGTTCACCTTCGAAATCACGGTGCAAAATTACCCTATTAAAAACAGTTAAAGCAAAAAAGAAAATGCACCTTAATTGTCTGTTTTCAAGTGACAATTAAAGTGCATTATAAGCAACTCTGCAAGTGTGTTACTGCTTAATCTAATCTGTTTTTAGCCCCCTTTATTTCCTCGACTGTGAACATTGACTCCGCAAAGTATCTGTTAAAACCCGTCTTGCTGCCAATATCCCCAAACTCATTTTTTACCTGGGTGTAAGTGGGTCTATCCATCCAACCTTTCAAGACACATGCCAACAAAACCAAAACGGCATCTTTCCCCTTTTTGCCTTTCATTAAAACATGAATCTTTTGCAACTTGCTTCCGTCCTCATCATCATTCATCTTGTCTTTAAAGGTCTCTGTTGGTCTGCCTCTTCTTCTGGTCGGCTTTTGTTCCGTGTGCTCGCATACTTCCTTCTTGGTGTCTGTCTGCTCAAACGTACCTCTTAACTCGTTTAGCCATTCTTCTTCGTAGGGGTTTGTTAATCCGTACTTTTTGCCAACCTTTAGTAATTGATGCATCAAGCCGTCAAGTTCAAGCGTAAGCCATTCGATAAGGTTTTCTGCTTGCTCTGCTAACTCTCTGCCAAACCTTTCTTTATAGCGTTCTAATCGCTCATCATACTTGTTTAAGATGCTGCACTTTGGCATTTGGGAAAGCATCAGGGCAAAGTATTGTTGCATTTCCTCTGGCTTGGAGCATACCTCCAACAAATCCTTCTCAATCACGTTTTGCGGGTTCCTTATATCGCCCCAATCTTGCAATATATCCATATAGCGAAATGCAATCCCCCTTGTTTCCTCATCCGTGAAGAAAGAAAGGTTATCAAGCGAGCCTAAAACCTCGTTTGTGTATTCTGCTATAGTCTGTGTTATCGTCTTATCCATGCTTGTGAATTGCTTATTGTATCAAACTTTCCAATGTGTCTATTTGTTGTTTAAGTTGGATTGCTTGGGCGGCAAATAGTCCGGCAATCCTACTTGTTGGCTTAACGTCTTTGTGGGAAATCTCATCAAGCAAATTTGCGGCTGCTGTAAGGGCTTCTATTACTGCGCCTACCTTGCTTGCTGTTCCAGCATCTTGTAGCCAATCACGCTTTATAAAGTTGGATGCAATAACATCGCTCGCCTCAACGAGGCTTTCTTCGCCCGTCTCAAAATTGGTAAATCTAAGTTTTTTCATTTGCTCAAAATTGAAAAATTAAAAAATCTCGGTGCAAGGTCACACCACATCTTGAAAAGCGTTAAAGGGGGGGGTGTACCCCCTTTATACGATTATTCAAACAGCCTGCTTAACTGGTTTACTGCCTCATCCTTTTTCTTATCGATAATCTTTGCGTAAATCTGTGTTGTCTTTACCTGTGTGTGTCCTAACAACTTCGAGACGGTGTAAAGCTCCGCACCTGCTGTAAGTTCAAGCGTTGCAAACGTGTGTCTGGCAGTGTGAAACGTGACGTGCTTTGAGAGTCCGCTATTTGCTGCCCACGTTCTTAATACCACGTTTAAGTAACATTGGCTCGGAAGGTTGAAAACCTTATCAGTGTCCTTTGCATTGCCACGCTCCGGCATCCATCTTAAAGCCTCCTTAGATAGTGGCAAATAGAGGGTCTTTTGTGTCTTTACCATCACAATTTTAACCCTGTATTGCTCACCATCCAAAAGCACATCACCCCACGTTAAAGCCTTAATATCGCTATATCTCAAGCCACAAAAGCAACTGAATAGATAAGCCCTTTTAGTTGCTTCGTTGATGCAATCGGAGGCTATCAGCGTTTTAACCTCATCAACGGTTAAGTATTCCCTTGTGCTTTCGGGTATCTTAATTCTCTGGTCACTGCTTATCTTCGTAATTGGGTTATATGGCAAAATCTCTTCTTTAACTGCCATATTCAAGGCACAATTAAGGCATCTAAAGTAACCTGCAGTTGTCACGTTTGCCATCTGCAAGCCGTTCAGGTAGTCAATAAAGCCCAAACAATAAGCCTTGTCAACGTCTTTCATTGTCACCTTATCGCCTTTGTACAAAACAAGGTGTCTTATTGCCTTATCTATCTGCTTGCTGAAGGCATCACTCTGGCCCGTCTTTTTCTTGTGGTCGCTGTAATACCTCATCCAATCAATAAGTAGCATCTTAGAGCGTTGAGACGCTTTTGTTATTCCAGCCTCATCGTTTGCCATATCAATAAGCCGTTGCGACTTTATGGCTGTTGCTGCCTGAAGGGTGTTTTGGTTCTGTTGCCTTGTAGCCTCATCTATCTCTGGCACAATGTAGAGCTTTAGAAACTCATATTGTCGTTTGCCGTCTTTGTAGGTGTCAAGATAGATGCTTTGATTTCCATTCGCCAACTGCTTAAACCTGATCTTAATAGGTTCTTTGGCTTTCTTGGGTTGTTTTTTCTTTGCCATAATACCGTTATTGATTTGTTACCGCTGCAAAGATAAGCATTTTTTGTTACTCGACAAAGGAAAGTAACAAATAAGTAACAAAAATTAGATAAAAATAAGCCAAATAAGAGAAAAAAGCCTCATCTTTCAAACTCTGGCATACTGCTTAAAACGCTGATTTTATTAGGCTATTCTTTGGTTTATCTTTTCTCTTGGAAAAGTGACAATAGGTTATTGGCGATACCTCCGAAACGTAGACGAAGTTATTAGTCCACGTTTTTTTATTGTCTCAACTCTCGGTAAACCGGACTATTACTCAAATGGACGAAATGGATGATTGCCTTAAAAGGGTAAACCATTACCTTTGTCCCGATTTAAATAAACTTATTATTAACTTTTAAATGTAAGAAAAATGAAAAAGTATTTGACAATTGCGATTTTCGCTATGTTTTGTGTAAACACATTTGCCCAAAAAGGTGATAAGGCTGTGGGGGTTAACCTTTCGTATGGTACTGAGATTAAAAACATTGGTATCGGTGTCAAGGGACAATACAACTTCACAGATGCTATCCGTGCAGAACTCTCTGGTGACTATTTCTTAAAGAAGGATGACCTGTCCATGTGGGATGTGAACCTTAACCTTCACTATCTTTTCCCCATTGGCGAGAAGCTCAAGGTATATCCACTTGCAGGTCTCTCCTATACAAATTGGAAGTTTGACTATTCTATTGACTTTGATGATTTTGGTGATTATGATACAGAATGGGCTAAATGGTCTGGTGCTGTTTCTGAAGATGATGAAGATTTCTCAGACTCTTCTTCCGAAGGCCACTTTGGTGCCAATTTAGGAGGCGGCATTCAGTACGACCTGACTAAGAACCTTGTGATAAATGCAGAAGCAAAGTATCAAATCATCAGCGATTTCAACCAAATAGTATTCGGCGTAGGTTTGGCTTATAAGTTCTAATATGATGATTAAAAAATATTTTTATTTGGTAATGGTGGCATTAGTTGCCACCTTACCATTCTCGCTCGCCTCATGCGTTAGCGATGATGACGATCACGATGGTGGAATTAATTCAGACATCGTAGGAACATGGAAAGACTTTTCGCTGTCGGGTTGGGGCGTAGATGACGAAGAAGGTGAGGGATACGTTCAATTCAAAAAGGATGGTACTTATGTAGAAGCTTCCTATTATGAAGACGATGATGGTTATACTGTGAGCACAGGAACGTGGTATCAGAAGGGTGATTACATCTATATGACAACATCGGTAGATTTAGGTATTTTAGATGATGATGACACGGATGATGACATGACATTTCCTTTTCGTATTGTGAGCATAGATGGTAAAACCATGTCCTTGGAATTCCTTGGCTTTATTGTAACGACTGTCAAAGTTGCTGATGCTGAAATGCAAGAGTTTATGAAAAAACATGAGGGCGATCGAGCTACAGATGAGATAAACCAGTATTCCTTTAAGTTCAATGGAAAGCCTTATTATTATGGATGTGACTGGTATTTGTATGGTATGAAAGATTTAAAAAAGACTACCATAGATAATTATTTTAGCATGTTTGAGGATGATGTATATGATGGCTATTTTAATGGTGTTAAGCTCAGTATTAATGCCCAAAATGTTCCATTGGAATTAGATTCGTACGGAATGAATGACCAGGCTGTAGACAAAACGCTTGACGGTGATTTTAAGTTAAAATGGTTTGACCCTAAAACTGCCAAGAAAGGTGATGTCTTGGAATTCTACCAGTCAGTGAAGTCTATGCGAACCGATAGTAATGACCCTAAGTATCTTTATGATTTCAATAACTATATTTATTATCGTGAATATTCTGGGATAAATCTAACAACCCATGGCTATGCTGATGGCCAAAAAACATACACTTGGAGAGATAAAGCTAAAGGGAAAGTTATTTTCGACTCTTACAAGGAAGAAAGAACCGGCGAGAAACGACTTATTTTGATATTTGAAAATGTTACGATGGAAGTATATCAAGGAAGCGACAATTCAGATTGTAAAGACAAATCACAACAGGCTGTGATTAATGGAAAAATCACTTTCGAAGGTTGAATAATATAATTTGAGAAAGTGTTTATGAGGGTTGTGATATATCACAACCCTCATTTCTTGTAAAATATATACTGCCTATAAATATTGTATCGCATAAATCGAGAATATTGTATGAAATGTGAGTTATCTATTTCAGATTATAGGTGTCCGCTAAAATTTAAACATGTTAGCCTGGATGTCCTATAGACAAAGGAATTATCTCTGACTCAGAAAAACGAGGCTTGCAAACATCGGCCTGCAAGGCCAATACGCTCACAGCCCAGGGCAACGCCCTGGGTTCGGACAATAAAGAAACTACGCCCTGAAAGGGCAAAAGCGTTGAGAGTAAATGCTTTTGCCCTTACTGGGCGCAATTTGTGTACCACACTCACCCAGGGCGTTGCCCAGGGCTATGGGTTGTTGGCCTTGCAGGCCGATTTTTTACCGGACAGCAATAATTTCAGATATTCGTCATCCCTGACCAACACTTTCTCTATTTTCCCCACGTACATGGTGTGGTAGTCGCGCTGGGGGTAGTTCGCGTCGATGGTGTCTGGATAGAGGAACCCGCTCTCCTGCAGCTCCGACTGGTAAAGTTTCTTGCAAATCAGCACCAGCTTGGCCTCTGCGAAATAGACAGAGCCGTCGGCATAGACGGGCGTGAGTCCGGTCTTGGCAATCTTATCCTCGTCGCGACCCGACACGCTACCCAGATAGGCCATCTGTTTCTTGAACGAGGCATCCATGACGCAAAGCGTGAAGTAGTTCTCACGGTCGACGAACTCCTTGGTATAGCGCGACGGGCGCAGGTAGATCACGGCCGTAGGGTCGTTGTGTCCCCACAGGCATCCCAGATGTCCCCACGAGGCTGTCATCGTGTTACAACCCGACTGCTCGTTTCCCGCAGTCACCAGCATCCATTCAGCTCCGATGAGGTTGAAGGGATTAAATCTCATGTCTTTGTAGTTGATTTCTTTGAGCTGCGCCCTTTTAATCGAATCTTTCATTTTTTCTTATGTTTTTATTTTAATATTCATTCCTCGGTGTGGTGCCGAGTGTCATGTCGAGGGTGCCGCCGCGGGCAAAGTCGGCAAACGGGATGCGGGTGGAATGGTATGGCCGGCCGTTGAGCTGGCGGTCTTGCACGTAGACGCTTTGCTTCGAGTTGCCGTGCGTTTTGATGGTGAACGTGCGACCTTTATAATATTTGCGGTTGAGCCGGATGGTCACCTCGTCGAACAACGGCGAGCCGATGCCGAACGACGGCTGCTGGGCGGTGAGGCCTTTCACGTCGAAGAGCCCAATAGACGAGATGACATACCAGGCACCCAGCTGTCCCTGGTCTTCGTCTTGTCCGTAGCCGTAGCCGTGGATGCCCTCAGTGCCATAGAACTCGTCGAGTATGGCCCGCACCCATTTTTGCGTAAGCGAAGGTCGGCCGGCCTCGTTGAACATCCACGAGATGTGCAGGCAGGGCTGGTTGCCCTGGTTGTAGAGCGTGCGCAGTCCGGCGAAGGCCCCCACCTCGGTGCCGCCACTGAAGATTTTCGGTTGCGAAAGCGTGAAGATGCTGTCGAGCCGGGCATTGAACGTCTCGGCACCCACCTTGGCCACGAGCGACTCGGCATCGTGGGGAGCATAGAAAGTGTACTGCCAGGCATTGCCTTCCTGGAATCCGCGCCACACCTGCATGGGGTCAAAATTCTCGATGAAATGGCCGTTTTTTAACTTTGGCCGCACAAAATTCAGCTGGTCGTCGTAGAGTCGTTCCCATGCTTTCGAGAGTGAGATGAGCTGCTGATAATCGTCCTGATGGCCAAGCTGCTGTGCCAGTTGTGCCACGGCATAGGCCGAAAAAGCATATTCCAGCGTGTGGGAGGCCGAGAACATGAACGTCTCGTCGGGTCCGCTGCCAGCCTCGGCATGAGGCACATAACCATATTTCACAAACTCGTCGGTGTCGGACTTTCCTGCGCCGAGGGGGCGGTTGTTGCCCTCGAGCTCGTTCTTGCGACAGGCCTCATAGGCCAGGTCGATGTCGAAGTCGCGTATGCCGCACTGATAGGCGGCGCCGATCATGAGCGAGAGCTGGTTGGTGCCCACGCCCGAGACGAAACGCGAGTTGGCGAGTCCGTCGCCCAGCCAGCCGCAGTCCTTATAGACTTGGAGGTGGGAACTGATGAAGTCGGACAGATGTTCGGGGTAGGCCATCGCCCACACCTGCGTCAGATTCCACTGTCCGCCCCACATGGCATCGGTGTTGTAGAGCCGGAATGACGGGCGGCCGTTCTTCATGGGAATCTGTCCGACGGTGCCGTCGTGCTTCGGATAGGCGCCGTTCCAGTCGCTGCACACACCGCGACCGAGCAGGGCATGATACAGTCCGGTGTAGAATTTCACTTTGTCGGCACGGTTCCCGGTCGTCACCTTGATGCGCCCGAGCTGTTCCTCCCAAAGCTGAAGCGCACGTTTCTTGGCTTTATCGAACGAGAGGGTCCGCGCCTCTTTTTCCCGATTAAATCGGGCATTTTCAACAGATGTATAGGAGACGCCCACCTTCGCCGTGACGGCCTCGCCCTCAGTCGTGGCAAACTCCAGATAGAGTCCAGCTCCGATGCCCGTAGCCTTCTTCATGCCCACGTGCAGGTCGGCACCATTGAACGTCCCGCATACCATCGGACGCTTATCAACGACGGCCGAGAAGTAGATGGGCACCTCGGCACCGGGCTGGTATTTCTTCACATATTCGGGCAGGGTGATGACCCATCCCTCGATGGTGCCGTCGGGGCGCAGCTCTACCGATGCGTCTTTCACCGCCCCGCTCTCCCCCATGCGGCTTCCGATGTTGAAAAGAATGCGGCTATGCTGGTTCTGCGGGAAGGTGAAACGCTCGAAAGCCACGCGCTCGGTAGCGGTCACCTCGGCCCGGATGCCGTAGTCGCGCAGCATCACAGCGTAGTAGCCGGGCATCACCACCTCGTCGTCGTGACTAAAGGCCGACCGGTAGCCGCGTCGCTCGGTGTCGGTGGGCAAGCCGGGAACCGTGACGGGCAGCGCACCGCCGCACGTGGGCATGAGCGTGATGCCGCCCACCTGAAACTCGTGCACACAGGGGAAACCCTCTATCGAGGTGTCGCGGTAGTCGTAGCCCGTAGCCTCCCAGCCGTCCTTGTTACCGAGGTGGCCGTTGGTCGAGGGGCCAGGCTTGGCCATGCCGTAGGGCAGTGCGCCCGGGGCAAAATGGAAATAGCGACAATGAGCCGTACCGACACGCGGCTCCACATAGTTCACGAATGGCTCATCAGCTGTCTTACTGGCCTTTGCCACACACACGGCAAACGACAAGCAACTGAAGAAAAACAAAAGGCGTTTTGTATTCATTTTTTGTTGATTCTATACTTTTCTGTTGCAAAGATAATAAAAAATAATCATAAATGCCGAAAGAGGCAAAGAAATATCTTGTCATACGCTGCGACAAAAGGCTACGCTACAATTGCAAACTGTAAGCAAACCGACCTTACCGGACAAATATCCGACACTGTAGAAAACGCAGATTTTCGTTTTTTCCGAAACAAACAGCCTAACACGGCAAATGATGTAAAAATAAGGGAAATATCTAACTCGTTGAAAATAAGCCTTATAGGTTGTGTGAAATTGACAGGGCTTATAGGCTTCTCGCGAAAGATATATGTTTCACGTCCGAAAGGTAAGCTTTCGCCATGCGAAAGACCGTCTTTCAGGTTGCAAAAGACCGTCTTTCGCAACCCGAAACATATATCTTTCGCACACAAGAGACGAAAAAACATCGATGAAACGGGCGAAAATAGGACATAAAAGTTATTTTTAGCATGATTTCCCGATAAAGACTGATTCTAAATAAAAAGGCTGTTTTTGAGCGAAAACGACAAAAAAATTACGATTTGAAAGTAGCATAAGTTTACTTAAATTAAACTATCGTAACAATATTTATCGTTAAAAATTCGATTATCTAAAGTTTTTTTAAGAATTTTGCAAAGCAAATCTATTAAAATGACAAACAACAACGTGTTGCCCGCAGAGGGTAAATTAGGAATCATGGTTGTAGGCTGCGGTGCAGTGGCCACAACTTTCATGACAGGCGTGCTCATGACCCGAAAAGGCTTGGCCAAACCCGTAGGGTCGATGACGCAATACGACAAGATACGCATTGGTCGCGGCGAGCAGAAAAAGTATCTGCATTATGCCGATATCGTTCCGCTCGCCAAGCTCGACGACATTGTCTTCGGCTGTTGGGACGTCTATCCGCAAAACGCATTCCAGTCGGCCATGTATGCCGAGGTACTGAAAGAGAAAGACATCCTTCCCGTGCGCGATGAGCTGGAGGCCATCAAACCCATGCCGGCAGCCTTCGACAAGAACTATGCCAAGCGGCTCGACGGCGACAATGTGAAGGTCTCACCCCAAGGTGGGGGTCTGCCTACACGTTGGGAGATGGCAGAGATGCTGCGCGAGGACATCCGCTCGTTCAAAGAGCAGCACGGCTGCAGCCGCATCGTGGTGCTCTGGGCCGCATCGACAGAGATCTATGTTCCTGTAGACGAACGGGTGCACTATCGGCTGGAAGACCTTGAGGCTGCTATGCGTGCCGACGACCGCGAGCATGTGGCTCCCTCCATGTGCTACGCTTATGCCGCACTCGCCGAGGGTGCCCCCTTCATCATGGGCGCTCCCAACACCACGGTCGACATTCCCGCCATGTGGCAGCTGGCCGAACAACAGCGCGTGCCCATCGCAGGAAAAGACTTCAAGACTGGGCAGACACTCGTCAAGAGCGGATTCGCGCCCATCATCGGCACACGCTGTCTGGGACTCAACGGATGGTTTTCCACCAATATCCTCGGCAACCGCGACGGACTGGTGCTCGACGAGCCCGCCAACTTCCGCACCAAAGAGGTGTCGAAACTCTCGACGCTCGAGACCATTCTCAAGCCCAACATACAGCCCGACCTCTACGGACACGGCAACGCCGAAGACACCCAGTACTATCATAAGGTGCGCATCAACTACTATCCACCGCGCAACGACAACAAAGAGGGCTGGGACAACATCGACATCTTCGGATGGATGGGCTATCCTATGCAGATAAAAATCAATTTCCTCTGTCGTGACAGCATCCTCGCCGCACCGCTCTGCCTTGACCTCTGTCTGCTCAGCGACCTTGCCATGCGGGCCGGGCGGTATGGCACACAGCGGTTCCTCTCATTCTTCCTCAAGTCGCCCATGCACGACTACACCCAAGACGAGGAACCCGTGAATCACCTCTATCAGCAGTACACCATGTTGAAGAATGCCATTCGCGAGATGGGCGGCTACGAGGCCGACGAGGAAATAGACTGACAATCGAAATTTGTCGCCCACATAAGAAGGCGGCCCTCCGAGATTCGGAGGACCGCCTTCTACGTTTCTCAAATATTGCTGTCCGGTAAAGTTCAGAGCGATTCCTTTGTAGCCCTGTATTTATGATGGGTTAGATATATTTTATTGCTGTCCGGTAAAAAACAGCCTGCAAGGCCAACAACCCATAGCCCAGGGCAACGCCCTGGGTGATTGTGGTACACAAATTGCGCCCAGTAAG
>CAJOIW010000005.1:68962-86404 GCA_905234845.1 uncultured Prevotella sp.
CCGTTTATTGCAAGCCCCGTTTTTCTGAGTCAGAGATAATCCCTTTTGTCTATAGGACATCCGGGCTAACAAGTTTAAATTTTAGCGGACACCAATAATAGTTGATGTGACATATTCCGGGGGTTAACACCCCCGTCTGTATTCTACCGTGCCTTCGGCACTTTTAGCGGACAGCAATAATATCGAAAAAAAACTGCGAAAAAAGTAGAGACGCCACATGGTGACGTCTCTACAAAAATGATGATTACCTGCGGATTACCGCTTCACCGATTTCTTGCCGTTCTCAATGACGATGCCCTTGGTCGTCTTCGTTACCTTACGACCTTGAACATCATAGACGGCATTGCCCTTAAGCGTAGAGCCATCGTTGCTGATGCCTTCGATTCCCGTTGCGATAAGGTCGATGGCAAGGGTTTCTGCCTCAGGAACCTGACCTTCTTTCACGAGATAGATGGCATTGTTATCGGTAATCTCCGTTGCTCCTACCTGACGGAAGACAGGATCACTACCGCTCAAGTCGAGCATCAGATAGCTGTTGGCGGTCATGCCTTCCTGCTTCAGCAGAGTGCCATGAAGGATGTTCTCTGTCGGCGGTGTGCCACTGGCGGGGAAGATATTAAGCGTATAGGTCGTATCTGCACTACCCTTGAGAATCATTGGCGTGTGAGCAGGAATGCGGTTGAGTTCCAACTTCTTGGTCTTGAGGACATTGTTAGCCGTCACACCCTCTACGATGTAGGCCTCAAGTCCCTCAGGCAGCACGACGTCGAAGTCGACATACAGACCATTCTCCACAAAGCCCGTCGCGTTGGTGCTGACGACAAAATCTTGTGCAGCCTCCAGATACCATTGCGCAGAAGCAGATTTGGCTGATCCAACAAGTAGATTCTTCGCAGAGGTGGTTATCGAGGTAGCACCGTTTTCGCTTCCACCGATGGAGAATTGGTAGACACCTTGGTCTGTGAAATAAAGCGGAGCAGCCTCCTCGGCAGGAACCGACTCGATGGCAACACCCGTTGTTTCACCGACCTCCTTGATGCCGCGGCCTTGCGTTATCAGCTGATAGCCGCCCGTCACGTCAGCAGCAACCTTAGCCATGCCTGGATTGCTGGCCGGTGCAACCCTCTTGATGGTGAATATCTGGTCGGGTTCGCCATCGGCAGACAAGATAGAATACTTCAGGTCTGCGTTAAGCGTGACATAGGGCTTGCGTGTGGCGTACGGACCACTGGAGACGCGCAGTTTATACAACGTGTTCTCTGGATCGAAGTCTGTGCGCTCCGAGGTGGTAAGCAGTGAGATAACCCTTGCTGCATCGGCTGTAGCCACGTTACCGTTGTTGTAGAGTGTTCTCAGCTCTTCCTTCTCCTCAGGATTTTTGAAACTTCCCACCACACCATCGGGCAATGCAAGATGTTGGGGCACAACCTTTATCGTGTTCTGCAAATCGGTCATGGCTTCAATGAACTCGAACTGAGCCTTTACGTCAGTCTCAGCAGGTGTCATAGCATAGTTGTCGCGCAACTCGAAGAGAGAATTTGCGGTTGTAGCCGATCCTGCGGTGACAGTGGCGACGGCAGATGTGGGCTGGGTTATCAGGTTCTTATCACTCTGCTTGAAGGAGAATCCCAACCGTCCATCGACTCTGGTAGCACTCACGGTCACCGTCATCGGCTCATCGCCCAACAACCCCGGCTTACTCAGGTCGAGATATTTCTTCTGACCGATGTTATAAAGATAATAAGTATCGTTATCCTCGTAGTGGAGCAACAGCCAGTTGGCGTTGGGGTCGGTCACCTTTACCTCTTCCTTGGCAGCATCGGTGGCGTTTTCCACTGTCGCCGACATGGCTTTGAGGGTCTTCACACCATCCACCTCGGTGGCAGTTACCACACCCTGTCCGCTCAAGTTACAGAGCTGATAGGCATGGAACGAGCAAATATGAAGTTTACTGTCCACCACGCCATATTTCAGTGGCATGCAATTCCTGCCAAGGTTGAGCATCGCAGTGCGCAACTTGTTAACATCGACCGTCTCACCGTCGCCATAAGCTTCCTTCAGCTCCTGCATATCCTCCGAGGTATAGCCATTGAAATGGTCGGCAGTGGCGAGAATTGCCTTAGCCAGCTCTTTGCGCTTCGTGGTAGTGTTGGCCTTACTTATCTTGGACTGAATCTCCTTGGCCTTGTCCTTGATGATAGCCTGGTTCACACGGTTGAGCAGACGCACGGTGTTGATGGTGTCTACAGCAATGCCATCGTTGTTGAGAGGAACGGTGAGCGTTCGGTTTATGCCGTCGCTGACAGTGAAGTAGCCACCAGCCCGCATGAAGAATGCTCCCTCGGTCTCAGGATCCTCGCTCACACCGAAGTCGAAGTCGAGACGGCGGTCGCGTTGATTGGAATAAAGACGCTTGGGATCGTAATAGTAACCCGTTGTTATCTTGTTGCGGTGATACCATTTATGCGAGGCCAGCGAGCGCATATAGCCATTGCGCATATACATGTGGCGGGTATGCTGTCCACCCCATGAGTTCCAGTTCTCAAGGAACGAGCCCCAACCGTCGAAATAATTGCAGATACCGCTTCTGCGCAGTGTGGCGAGATAACCCCATGCAGGGTCGTCGGCCATCTTATACCATGCGGTGACAAGCGTGTTGTAGTATTTGATGATACTACCATCCTCAAGCGTCACATCAACCTCCTCAGGGCGTGCCGTGCAGAGCATTTGTACCCAGTGTCCGGGTTTCCACCACTTACCGCCGTAGCCATACGTCTTCATGGTTTTCACGCCGGTTCCTTCTGCGCCGAAGCGCTCGACCTCAACGTCGGGGTCGCTGTCCAAAGCGCCCGATTTCAAATAGTCCGGAAGGTTGGGGTCTTTGTCGGTATCCATGCCAGGAGCATCCCACATGGAGAAGATGAGATTATGCTGGTATTCGCCACGATAGTCCACAGCGCCGTAGTTGTTTTTGTCTTGATGGATGGCGGTCTGTATGCCCATATATCCGCCAACCACATTCATCGTGGAATAGTAGGTAGAGAGAATATCGTACTCCTCGGGTACATAGACCTCCACGTAGCACATGTCGTAGGCCTGACCTGAGGGGGCCTTGGGATCGGTAGAGTTCCATCCGTTGAGGTAGGTGGCAAGTGCGGAGTAGATGCGCGGCGTGGTGACAATGTTACGCGACTCGCGCTGGAACACGATGTATTCCACACGGTTCACGCTACTCATCAAGTCGGGGATGTCGAGGTCGAAGCGGAACCACCCGTCTCTCTCGATATTGATATCGGGCATGAGCTCAATGGTCTGCTGCTTACCTGCCTCTGGCGCCACCAGCCGGTGATGCTGTAAGGTATCGCCATTAAGCGGGTCGATAAGAGCAAAGTCGCAGTCGAGCGTTTTCCCTGTTGGAGTGGTGAGCGTGATGTCGGCGCGGTTGTGTCCTTCTGGCATACGGATGTAATAGACCAGATGGGTGTTACCGTTCATCATGTTGTAGTTGTAGAGTGGAATCTTCTGCACCACATTCTCAAAACTCTTCAGATCCCAAGACAATGTGGTGGGTTTTCCGTCGCACTCCTGCATAGAGTTACGTCCCCAGATGGTATCGGTCTTTGCCTGATAGCTCTGGGCAAACACATTGCCGACAAACACTGCCAGCAATGGCAATAAAAGTAAAGTTTTCTTCATGGTTAAATATGGTTTTTTGTTCTATTAAGCGGTAAAATTACATATTTCAAACGGGAAAAAAACAATTTGGTATATTTTTTAACATAATTTTACTCCATTTCCTTTGTCAGCAGGCTCTCAAGCTCCTCGGCAGAGAGGCGCAGGCGGAACTCGCCGCCAATGGCTGCCGAGATGCGGCCAGTCTCTTCCGACACCACGATGGCAATGGCGTCGCTGTCCTGTGAGATGCCCAGTGCGGCACGGTGGCGCAGACCGAGCTCTTTCGGGATGTCGAGGTCGTGGCTCACTGGCAGGATGCAACCGGCGGCTTTGATACGCTCTTGGGCGATGACCATGGCTCCGTCATGGAGTGGAGAGTTCTTGAAAAAAATGTTTTGAATGAGCCGCTGGTTGATGCGTGCGTCGATGATGTCGCCCGTCTCCACGATGTCGTCGAGCGGGGCCGTGCGCTGCATCACGATGAGTGCACCTGTGCGATTGCGCGACATATCCATACAGGCCATCACGATAGGCATGATGGCCTCACGAGTACCGCTGCCTCCCTCTCCACGATCACGGCGAAAGAACCGTGTGATGCGACGGAACCGCTGGTGTGCTCCGAGCGTGTAGAGGAATTTGCGAATCTCGTCGTGAAAGAGCACGATAAGGCCGATGACACCCACGCTGACGAGTTTGTCCATGATCGACCCCAACAACTTCATCTCCAATATTTGACTCACGAAGAGCCACACCAGCACAAAGACCAGGATGCCGATGAACACGTTGAGCGATCGGCTTTCTTTCATCAGCCGATAGCTGTAGTAGAGCATCAGTGCCACGAGCACGATGTCGATGATGTCTTTTATTCCAAGTGTAAACATGATGTCAATGTTTTAACTTTTCCATTATTCTGATGGTCTCCACGGCTTCGTGCACATCGTGAACGCGAAGGATGGAGGCGCCTTTCTGCAGGGCGACAGCATGGAGGGCGATGGTGCCCGTCAGCGCCTCGTCGGGGGTGGTGCCTAATGTCTTCCATATCATCGACTTGCGCGAGACACCCACCAGCACGGGCTGTTCGAGGCATTGCAGTTGTTCCAGCCGTGCCATGATGTCGTAGTTTTCCTCCACAGTCTTGCCGAAGCCGAAGCCTGGGTCTATGATGATGTCTTTCTGCCCGAGGCTGTGCAGCATGTTCACATCACGGGCCAGTGCTCGCAGCATCTCTGTTGTCGTAGCCGCACGCGAGGTCAGCACATAGGGTACGCCCAGCCGTGCCACCTCACGAAACATCTCCTCTGAAGGCAATACATCGTTCACGATGTGAGCTCCCCACTGTTCCACACACCGACGCGCCACCTCTGGACGGAAAGTGTCTACCGAAATGATGGCTTCGGGCACCTCACGGTGCACCACCTCAAGAGCCAGTTGTAACCGTCGCAGTTCCTCTTCCACACTGACTTCTCCAGCTCCTGGACGGGTAGAGTAGCCTCCCACATCAATAATTACGCCACCCTCGGCCACAATCTGCTGTGCCCGTATGGCTATCTCCCGATCCGTCTGCCGACGACTGCCTGCGAAGAAGGAGTCGGGCGTGGCGTTCAAGATGCCCATCACTATCGGTGAGGATAACTCGATGAGCCTGCCACCCACGTTCAATGTATGGTTCACGGCGGCGAAGTTACAAAAAAACGGGCAGAACACAAAAACTTTGGCGTTGAAATTTTTGCTCATTGGGCTTGCAAACGAAAATGTCAATAAAAAGAAAACACGGAAACAATCATAAAAACAAGTTTTCCTTTTGCATATCCCTGGTTTTTTTGTAACATTCCTCTAAAGAAAACTTAATTCTTTATTCAGACTGGCTAATAATTCAAGATTTTTATGTACATTTGCGACAAATTAGGAAAAGATGTATTACATAGAGAAAACTTTTGAAATCTCGGCAAGTCACAAGCTGAAACTCTCCTACGAAAGTAAGTGTACGACAACGCACGGGCACAACTGGTTTATTACCGTCTATTGCCGTGCCAAGGAACTAAACACCGAGGGCATGGTCGTGGACTTCGGCCACGTGAAGCGCATCGTGGAAGAGCAACTCGACCATCAGGATTTGAACAATGTGCTGCCATTCAATCCCACAGCCGAGAACATTGCGCGGTGGATAACCGAGCAGATACCCCAGTGCTACAAGACCCGCGTTCAGGAAAGCGTGGGCAACGTAGCCATTTATGAGAGGGATGAAGAATGAGAGATGAAGGACTATAAGGTAAACGAGATTTTCTATTCGCTGCAAGGCGAGGGATACCATACGGGGCGCCCTGCGGTATTCGTCCGCTTGAGCGGATGCAATCTCTCATGTCCCTTCTGCGACACCCTCCACAATGACTATACGGAAATGACGGCGGAGCAAATAGCTGAGAGATGTAAAGAACTCGTCCGAGGTGGCCTTCTTGTCCTCACTGGCGGTGAGCCGAGTCTTCAGGTCGACACTGGGCTTATCGAAGCACTCCACCGATACGGCTACTACGTGGCCATCGAGACCAATGGCACACGCCCCCTGCCTGAAGACATCGACTGGGTGACACTCTCGCCCAAGTGCAAGCCCCTCATCACCCGATGCGATGAACTGAAGATTGTCTTCACCACCGCCGACAAGGTGTGCGACTACGGTGTTGACGCACAGCACCGCTTCCTGCAACCCTGCGACACGGGTGACGCTGAAAAAAATCGCAAGGTCGTCGACCAATGCATCGACTACATTAAGCAACATCCACAATGGCGGCTCTCCCTGCAAACCCATAAGTTGGCTAAATTCAAATGATCTACGTTCACTGGCTGGTTCTCTTGATCTATGGTTTGGTGGTCGTCGGCGCCATTATAAAAGTACTCTTCGACAACCAACCACCCGTGAAGACCACGGCGTGGCTGCTGGTGCTTGTCTTCCTGCCAGCAATTGGCATCATCATCTATTTCTTCTTTGGCCGTAACACCCGCAAGGAACGCTATATCAGCCAGCAAAGCCTCGACCAGCTGACGCGACAATCGATGCTCGAGTTTGTTGAGCAAAAAGACCTAAAGCTGCCAGCCAACCACAAATCACTCATCCAGCTTTTCACCAACCAAAGCCTGTCACTCCCCTTCAAAGATAATGAGGCCGACATCTATACCGACGGCTATGATTTTTTCCCTGCCTTGCTGAAAGCCATTGCCGGCGCACGCCACCATATCCACCTCTGCACCTATATCTTTGCCGACGATGCCTTAGGGCGGCTCTTCGCCGATGCCCTCATCGCCAAGGCCCAGCAAGGCGTGGAGGTGCGCGTGATTTACGACGACGTGGGATGCTGGAACGTGAGAAGCCGTTTCTTTGAACGGATGCGCGAGGGCGGTGTGGAGGTGCAGGCTTTCATGCCCGTAAGGTTCCCCGCCTTCACTGGGAAAGTGAACTACCGCAACCACCGCAAGCTCTGCGTCATCGATGGCACCACCGCCTTCATCGGCGGCATGAACATCGCCCTGCGCTATGTGAAAGGTACCCGCCACCAGGCATGGCGCGACACCCATCTCTGTCTGCGAGGAGGCATTGTCTATGCCGTACAGCGGGCTTTCCTCATCGACTGGTATTTTGTCGACCGTACACTCATTACTGGCGGGAAATACTATCCGAAGGAACGAGGAGCACGGGGTGAGGATCAAGAGAACAGTGATAAGGTACAAGGAACAAAACTATCCTCCCACCCCTTGTCATCTGCTCCTAGTCCATCTCTTATGCTCGCCCAGGTGGTCGGCTCAAGTCCTGTCTCCCCCTGGCCCGACATCATGCAGGGCTATGTGCGCATACTTCTCGAAGCCAAGCAGTACGTTTACATGGAGACACCTTATTTTCTTCCCACCGAACCCGTACTCTTCGCCATGCGCACCGCTGCACTAGCGGGTATCGACGTGCGGCTGATGGTGCCGAAGAAAGCCGACGCCAAACTCGTGCAGTGGGCAGGACGTTCCTTTCTGGAGGATGCCTTGGAAGCAGGTGTCAAGGTATATCTCTATGAGGCAGGCTTCAACCATTCCAAGCTATTGGTGGCCGACGACAGCCTCTCCACATGTGGCTCAACCAATATCGACTTCCGCTCGTTCGACAACAATTTTGAAGCCAACGTGTTTTTCTACGACGAGACGATGGCTCTACGCATGAAAAAAGTGTTCCTCGATGATCAGGAACACTGTGTACTGATGAGCGAACTGCCACAGCACGGCATCCGTCCGTTCTTCCTCCGTCTCTGGGAATCCATCACCCGACTTCTCTCTCCGATTTTGTAAGTTCCTTCTCCCCCCTCTATCCTCTTCCCAAGAAAGGGAAATGGTGGCTTATAACATGATATTATTGCCGAGTTTTTTGGCTAAAGCTCCGCGTAAGCGCTGCACCGTCTGGAACTCTTCCATCAGCTGACGCATACGCTCAGGTTGCGACGACGATTGGGCTATCTCTTGCTGAAGTGTCTTGATGCGATGGTCGAGATAGTCCATCTGGAAATCTCGTATGAGGTGTTCAGTCTTCTCGCGCAGCCGGTCTTGCTCTTCCTGACGCATTCGCTGACGTTCCTTCTCGTCCATGTCCTCATTGACATCAACAGGCTGACTGATGAACTGGTAGCGGTCGTTACTGAGCTGTGTGGCGGCCTGACTGATATTGATGTCGTGATGGTCGATAAAATAGGCCTCGGCCTTAAATCCCGGCTCGCCAGCATGGGCTACAGCCTCGGCGAGTATCTGGTTGAAGGTCTGGTTCTGGAAACTGAGTCCGTCGGCACGCAGTGTATGGTCGATATATTGCGCCACGGTGAGCGGAAAATGGTTGCCCTCATCGTCTTCCACATCATCGAAGAGAACTTTCTCTCCTTCCCTTACGATAAGCTCAGCCATGAGCCGCTCCACCTTCTTCGCCTGCTCGAGAGGCGTCGTATGGGTGATGGGGGTTGCGGGTTGGGGATTGAGGGCCTGTTGCTCCTGTTCACGCCGCACGGCCTTCTGCTCTTCCTCACGTGTGCCTCTGATAAAACGGTTCATCTGATTGATGAGTGTGCTCTCGGCAATGCCCATGCGCACGGAGCAGTCATGGATATAGGTGTCGCGGAGTATCTGATTTTGTATCTTCGAGATACTCTCCACGATGCTGTTGATGGCCTCGGAGCGTTTCAGCGGGTCGCGCTCGTCGCGCAGCAGCAGGTCGGTCTTAAACTGAATGAAGTCGGTCTGATGTTCCTCAATATACTTGCGGAAATCGGCAGCGGTATGCTTACGTGCGAACGAGTCTGGGTCGTCGCCGTCGGGTAAGAGCAGCACCTTCAGGTTCATGCCCTCGGAGAGCAACATGTCGGTACCCCTGAGAGCGGCGTGTATGCCGGCAGCATCACCGTCGTAGAGCAAAGTGATGTTCGAGGTGAAACGGTGGAGGGTATGAATCTGGTGTACGGAGAGCGCTGTTCCCGAGTTGGCCACCACATTCTCAATGCCACACTGGTGCATGGAGATGACATCGGTATAGCCCTCTACCATATAGACACGGTCTTCCTTGGCAATAGCTTTCTTCGCCTGATAGATGCCGTAAAGCTCATGATCCTTGTGATAGATGTCGCTATCGGGCGAGTTCACATATTTCTGCTGCACGCCCTTGGTGGCCGCGTCGAGCTTTCGGCCTCCGAAGCCCACCACCTTTCCGCTCACACCTATCCAAGGGAAGATGACACGTCCGGCATAGCGGTCGATAAGGTCGCCGCGATCGTTCTTGTAACAAATTCCTGTCTTCAGCAGGAACTCCTCTTTATACCCTTTCTGAAGGGCAGCACGTCCCAATGCACGCACATCGGGCAGGTCAAAGCCCAATTGGAATTTCTTGATGATATCGTCGCGAAAACCGCGCGAGCGGAAATACTGCATACCAATGGCCATGCCGTCGGGATGGTTGCGCAGGATGTCCTCAAAATAATTGAGAGCCCACTCGTTGACGATGAACATCGACTCGCGCTCACTCTGCTCACGCCGTTCCTCGTCAGTCAGCTCACGCTCCTTTATCTCAATATGATATTTCCGTGCCAACCAACGCAACGCCTCGGGATAGGTCATCTGCTCGTGCTCCATGATGAAGCCCACAGGGGTGCCGCCCTTGCCGCACCCGAAACAGTGGCATGTGCCACGTGAGGGCGAGACAAAGAACGATGGGGTCTTCTCGTCGTGGAACGGACACAGCCCCTTGTAGTTCGACCCTGCCTTGCGCAGCGTGACGAACTCCGATACCACGTCCACGATGTTAGCCGCGGCCTTAATGCGTTCTACTGTCTGACGGTCTATCATATCATTACTTTTCTTCTTGCTGCAAAAGTACTGTTTTTTTCTGAAACAAAAGTAGGAAAACCGAAAAAAATAACTCTGGTTTCGCCCAAATTACTCACGACAGGAAAAACTTAAATAAAATTTGGTTTTTCACTCACTTTATCGTAACTTTGCCACACGTATGACTAAGATTGCCGTATTTGTATCAGGCGGAGGGACAAACTGCGAGAATCTCATTCGCCATTTCCAGGAGTCGGAGCTGGCTCGGGTGGTGCTTGTTGTGAGCAACCGTGCCGATGCCTTCGCACTGACGAGGGCCGAGCGGCTGGGCGTGGAGACGACGGTAGCCAACAAGGCCAACCTGCACGACCCAGATATGATGTTGCCGCTGCTACGCAACCACGACATCGACTTCGTTGTCTTGGCAGGATTCCTGCCACTCGTTCCCGACTATCTCATCGATGCCTTCCCGCGCCGCATCGTCAACCTCCACCCTGCCCTACTGCCCAAGTTCGGAGGGAAAGGCATGTGGGGACACCACGTGCACGAGGCAGTGAAGGCTGCGGGCGAGACGGAGACGGGCATGACCGTTCACTATGTCACACCCGTATGCGACGGCGGCGACATCATCGCACAGTTCCGCTGCGCCATTGAGCCGACCGACACCGTTGACGACATTGCCGAGAAAGAGCACCAGTTAGAGATGCGCCACTTCCCAACGGTCGTCGAAGAGCTGATAAGAAGACAGTTAAAGAGCCGTTGAGGATGGGGCACTTGACAAAAGGCAACCTTTTAGAAAAAAATTCCCTAGGGAATTTAGTGCGAAAGGCGGTCTTTTGGAAGAAATTCCCTAGGGAATTTTCTGCGAGAGGTGGTCTTTCACATCAAGGGATATAAACAAACCAATAGGAAAAGGATATGAAACGAATACTGATGATTATCGCCACGCTGGCCATTGGTGCCACCATGTGGTCGCAAGAAGTGTTTACCGTAGTCTATGCCGTCAGCGACGACGGTTTTGTGAATGTCAGGGAGCGCCCGTCGAGCAAGGCGCGGGTGCTGAAGAAACTCTATATGTTCTCCCACGGACTCGGTCAGGGTGTGCTGCGCGGAAAAAGCGGCAACTGGACAAAAGTAAGCGTGGGTAAGACTACTGGCTGGGCTTACAGTAAATATGTGGGCAGCCAGAACTGGTACAAGGGTGACGGTAGCCCTCGTCTTGTGGCAGCCTCTACCACCACACCCATCTATACCGAAAGCTATGAGGACGCCGCCAAGCATCCGCTCTTCACAACCGTGAAGAAGGGCACCATCATAGCCGATACGTTTGAGGAGGATGCCGACTACTATATCCTGACCACCGCCCACGATAATCTCTTCATCAAGAAAAAAGACGCGATCGTAGTCGGGGAGTAGTTTACGGTTAAACCTCCCCCTTGTAGAGACGCCACACTGTGACGTCTCTACTGCACGTGGTCCCCTCCCTTTTTTGGGGGGGATGGGAGAGGTTTAGCCTTCAATTTTTCTTGATGTAGTCGTTGTAAATCTTGATGCCGAAGATGATGGCACTGCACACGGTGGTGATGAAATTAGTGATGAACAGGAAGATACCCTCACGTCCCAGCATCCAGCCCTGTATCATGAAGCAGATGCCACCAATACCAATCATCAGAAATGTAGGCAAGGCAATATCATCAGTCTTGCGGGTACGCATGGTGCGGATGGCCTGAGGCATATAACCCAGAATAAGGCCAATACTTGCCACCCAGCCACAGATGTCGAAAAACAATTGATTCTCCATAGTATTTAATTTTTAGATTCTGCGTGCAAAGGTACGATAAAGTGAGTGAAAAACCAAATTATATTTGAGGTTTTCCGAACATAATTCCGTATTTTTGCAATCGAAATCAATAGAATTGTTGCATGATGAAAAGCAAAATCGTTCTCAACGTGCACTGGGTGATGGCCGTCATTGCATTTGCGGTGATGTTCGGACCGACCTTACTGCTGCTTGTGCCTGTCGTTCCTCTCGCCACTTATTTCATCCGACGTGACAAGACACTGCAGCCCGAAAACCTTGGACAGAAAATATACGCAAGCATCAACGAGGCTGAACGGGCATACGGTGAGCCCGAGGACGTGGCCGTGCTCAATGTCACGAAAGGCAATGAGCTGTCATCGCTAATTCTTTTCTATCCCTCGAAGAATGTGATGATTGTCTGTGGCGAGGAGTTCCACCTGAGCGATGTGACCAGCGTGGCAGCAAAGAATCAGGGCATCCCTTACGCCCCCGACGACTATGTGGTCATCCTTAGCACCCGCATACCCGGCCGTACCACCGTCCGCATACCCGTCGGCAACACCACTGTCGGCAGCTATGGCCTGCAAGCTCAGGAAATCGCCGAGCAGATTGCCAGATACTTATAAAACATTCTCATACAGCGGTTGAATTTCATACCCCTCCCCAGCCCTCCCCCAAGGGGAGGGAGTTGGGTTCCGCTCCTTCGGGGAGGTTAGGAGGGGTTCAACCATAAAAAAACTGTAAACCGTAAGCTTTGTTCCGCTCATCTGGCTTAATCAAAATGTTCCCATAGATGACGCGACATGTCGACATGTCCGTTCGGTTTGAACCTCACACCCTCTGCCTCGAGCAGCGTGCGTTGGCGGCTCCATCCGGGGGCGGTGCGCCCGACGGCGTTCACCACGCGGTGGCAGGGCAGGTCGGGGGCCTCGGGGGCGTAACGCAACGTCCGACCGACCATGCGCGAGTGACTCGGCCATTCGGCCAGCGTGGCAATGTGACCGTAGGTGGTCACCTGCCCTCGGGGTATCTGGCTGACAATGTTCAGCACGGCGGCGCGGAACTGTCGGGCCTGGTTCTCGGTCATCCGGTCGATGTAGTCTTTCATAAAAGTTTTCAGTTTTTTCAACTTTTCACTTTTTCACCTTTTTAATTTTTCACCCTTTTCTGACGAATGCTTTCAGTGTGGCACACTCCTGTCCCAGCGACTCACCGTAGGGTCGGATGGTGTAGTCGCCTACGGCAGCGGGCACGATGAAGGTTTCGGCATAGTGGACCACGAAGGGCTCGAAGGCTCCGGTGGGGCTCTCCACGATGGCTTCGCGACCCTGCACAAGGTTGAGCACGTTCACTCCGCCGTCGGTATGATGCAGCACAGGCTTGGTGAACCAGTGGCGGCGCGTCTCGATGAACTCGCGCTTGTGCAGGCCGGTGTGCTCCTCGCGCCACCCGTCGCCAGCGGCCACGGCGTGGATGTCGTTGATGCCTTCGCGACGCACCCACTCCTCGGTGCGGTTCCACTGAATGACGTTCTTGCCGTGCTCGATGTTGATGGGGCGCGGCCGTCCGTCAAGGTCTACGCGTCCCCAGTCCCAAAGCTTGAAGGTGAAGATATAAGGCGTGGCGCTCACCTCGAGCACCATGCTGTTGCGTCCCGAGCAGTGGATGGTTCCAGGCGGGATGAGCACATGGTCGTGCGGCTTCACAGGGTAGCATCCCACGTATTTCTCAGCATCGAACGTGCCGGTCTGCTGGGCGCGTCGAAGGGCATCAATCATCTCGTCGGGGTCGATGCCGGCCTTCACGCCGAGATAGACGTGGGCGTCGTCGGCTGCATCGAGGATGTAGTAGCTTTCTTCCTGCGTGTAGTGCATGCCGAACTTCTCCTGGATATACTCGATGAGCGGGTGTACCTGCAGGCTGAGGTTTCCGCCCTGCATGGTGTCGAGGAAGTCGAAGCGGATGGGGAACTCGTCGCCAAACCGTCCGTACACGTTATCGCCGAGCAGCGCCACGGGATGGGTGAAGACGAGATTGATGGAGGGCAGCTCGAAATGGGTGTCGGCGAAACCCAGATATAGGCTGTTCTCTTCGGGCACACAGTCGAAGCACCAGGCATAGTTGAGCGCGTCGGGGTCGAGCCCGCACACCTCTTTCATCCATTGTCCGCCCCACACGCCGGCATCGAAGTAGGGCACCACGCGGAAGGGTCGGCAGGCTGCTGCCGAGAGTCCGGCGAAGAAGGTGTCGGCCGAGATGAGCTTGGGGTCGAAGGGCACATTGGTGTCGAGGAACCAGTCGATGTGCCGTGTGGCAAACAGGTGTTTTTTCCATCGGTCCAGGATGCGCCAGTCTACGAAGAATCCCTGCTTGTACTGGGCCGACGCGCTGGCCTGCGCATTGTTGAATCCCACGTTCGACACCTCGTTGCGACGGAAGCGCATCTGTATCTCCCAGCGGGCCATGTCGAGGTAGACCACTTGGTCGGCCTGCCGACACACGTAGGATGCTCCCACGCCGTAGACCACCTTCACCTGCGCCTTGCTGTCGCCGATGCGGCGGCAGAGGTCGTCGGTCTTCTGCTGGTCGAAATAGACCTCCATCGTGTGGCGCGTCAGGTAGCCGAACACGCGGTCGTCGGTAATGTCGTCTTTTAATATTGAGAACAGTTCGGCCTCGGTCTTCATCGCGTCGGCCGACAAGAAGATTGCTGCCTCGGGCCACGCCTCGCGGATGGCCTGAAGCACCTCGTCGTCGTGAACGCCCTGATAGCACTCGAAGACCACCGTGGTCTGCGCACTTCCTGCCAAAGAGCCGGTTTCTTCGCAAGCGAAGCGTACTAAAGAGCCGATTTTCTCCATGATGGCCGGCCAGCCTCGCAGACATTGGCCTGCACTTTCCGGCACTTCCACCCGGGGAAACTTGTCATAGTTTGGTTTTACGTTTTCTTTGAGATAACGCCCAACACCATTATTCTCCATGTCAGTCGTATTTCTTTGTTTATTAAGCTTGCGACAAAGATACTCATTTTTGCTCAATGCCAAGTCACACCCCATATAAATTTAGGATTGTTTAGCATACAGGTTGAAAAATGAGAATTGAGAATTCTTTGCAAGCAAAGCGTACTAAAGAAACGATTACTTCGCAAGCAAAGCGTACTAAAGAAACGATTAGAAAGGTTGAAAAAGTTATCGTTAACGTTATCGTTAACGTTATCTCTGTTTTTTGAATATCAATTTCATCGTCTCGGGGTCGAGTGGCCGCATCGTGGGCAGCTTCAGACTTTTCACCATGTGCAACGTGCCCTGCTTGTAGCGCAGGAAGTGGTCGGTCTTGAGGTGCTGCTGGTAGGCTTCCTCTGAGGCATAGATCTCGAGGATACGGATGAGTGTGGAGTCGTCGGCGCTCTGCATGGGGAATAGACAGACCACGCCCGGCTCGCGCTCTATGCTGAGACGGTCGACCTCATTGGCAAAGGAAAGGTATTCGCTGAGATACTGTGGATAGACCTCTATCTCAGCAATGCGGCATAGAAGACCTACGGTCCCCCTTTCAGCCCCCTCGGGGGCAGTATGGGGGGCCGTGGGGACCATAGCCATAAGCTCCCTTGCGTTCTCGTGCAATATCATCTCTTTGTATGGGGCAAGGTCGGGCTCGTCGGTCAGATATTGCCTCATCCTTGCCAAGCTCTGCATGAGCACCTGCGGAGCCACATAGGGATAGTCTGACCCATAGAGCAGATGGTCGGGTGTGGTGATGGTGAGCATCATGCGGATGACCTCGGGCGAGTGGGCACCCGCCAAGTCGTAATACAATGCAGCAAGATTAGCCTCCCAGTCAATCTCACCTACCATCTTGTTCGCCCGCATCACGGGAGTCAGCGACTTCATGCGTGGGATGGCCAGTGGCAGATAGGCCCCGCAATGGGGCACCACCACCTTCACATTCGGATAGCGAGCCAGTACATTACGACTAATCATGTTCGTAACGGCGCGGGTGGTCTCCGAGAGATATTCCTGCATGGCAAGCGGTGTCTGCTGCATCACTTGACGGTTCACAGGCTCAGGGCAGTGTGGATGAAGGATTACTACAGCCCGATGCTCATTCAGCACAGCAAACAGCGTATCTAACTCTGGCGCACCGAGATACTGCCCCTGTACGTTTGTTGCCAGCTTGATGCCGTCGGCCTTCAGCGTATCGAGGGCATAGACCGCCTCCCTTATCGCCGCATCGACATCGGGCAGAGGCAGAGCCGCACAAAACAGGAAGCGCCCGGGGTGTTCGCTTTTGATGCGGGCGGCCATCTCATTACATTGGCGAATAACAGCCTTATCCCCAGGCTGAGGCGCTGCCAGCGTCAGCACCGAAGTCGGCACACCGGCCTCGTCCATCCACTGCAGATGCTTCTCCACGTCGTACTTGGGCAGAGGGAACCCTTCGTCCATCAGCCGGCCCTCGCCCTCCAGGGCCGACATAAACTCAGGCGTGATGATATGACTATGCACATCAATCACCCCCTGAGCAAAACCATTCGCTGCAAACATAAGAGCCAGCAATAATACTTTAACTTTCAATTCTTAATACTTAAATTATTATCCTCACTCCATGCTATGTTCCCAACCTCCGCGCGTGTCGATGCCGGTGGCGTCGGCCAACTGTTCTAAGCGGCTCACCTCTTCGGCCTTCAGTTGAATCTTCGCGGCCTCGGCAGCCTCGACAACGTGGTGCACCTTCGTGGCTCCTACGATGGGCAGCGTGCCTTTAGCGATAGCCCAGGCGATGCCGATCTGTGAGCATGTGGCACCATAGTTCTTGCCGATGGCCGTCATCTCATTCGTCAGTGCCTCCAACTGCGGCAGCACGGGGTTGTACTTCTGTCCGCGGTCGCTCTCAGCAGGCAGCGGATTCTCCTTGTTGTATTTTCCCGAGAGGGCACCCTGCTCCAGCACCATGTAGGCCCAGAACTCAATGCCATGCTCCTTGCAATAGTCGAGCACACCACCCTTTTCCGACGAGCGGTAGAGCAGCGAGAAGTGATTCTGTACGGCCGACACTTTGAACCCTGCCTCGCCCAGAATCTCGTTGGCACGACGAATCTCTGCAATGTTATGGTTTGACACGCCTACACGCTTCACCTTACCCGACTTCAGCAGGGGAATCAGTCCGGGTGTCCATCGCTCCACATCCATCGGGTTGTGAATCCAGTAGATGTCGATGTAGTCCAGCCCCATGCGCTCCATCGAGGCCAGCGCCATCTTCTCCACCGAGTTTTCGTAAATCTCCGCAATCTGGGAAATCTCCACGTCCGCACGGTTGTAGCCCTTTGCCAGTGTGCCCAGTATGCGTTCCGATTCGCCCATGCCGTAGGCTGTGGCCGTGTCCCACAGGTTCAGCCCTGCCTTCATGGCAGCCTCGAACACTGGCTTCAGTGTTTCCACGTCGGTCTTCGAGCCGAACACCGTGTCACCTCCAAATGCTCCTGCACCCCAGGCCCAGGTTCCTAATGCAATCTTTGCCATAATCCTAAAATGATTATTGGTTTATTTCGACTGCAAAATTACGAAGAAATCCGTAAACCGCACCTACACGATTTACGGATTTATCTACCCATTTTACGGATTCAAATTATAAATCCA
>CAJOIW010000006.1 GCA_905234845.1 uncultured Prevotella sp.
AACCAATAGAGAAAAGCATGTTTGTATCCATGACTGCAAATATACTACTTTTATCGAAAACATATTATTGATTACCCACTCAAATCAACATAGACCCTATTTTATTTCTAACCTGCAAATGTTTTTATGAAAAACCACTCACAGAATGACATGGGGGAGATTTTCTGACATAATGACGATATTGAGACACATTAACAAAATAACAATTTTTATGTTCAAAACGTTAACTTCAGGGAGGAGAGAATGTGGAAATTTTTGTTGGCTTTTTTGGCATTCTACGCGAATGAGACATATATCTTTCGGACATTGAAAGTTGAAACCCCTCCCGACCTCCCCGAAGGAGAGGAGAAAAGTTGAGTTGAAAGTATGGTCGGACTGCGAAAGGTATATGTTTCGGGTGGTAAAACACGGCGTTTGGGAGTGCGAAAGACGGTCTTTCGGATGACGAAAGCTTAGCTCTCGCAAGCGAAACATATACCTTTCGTGATACGGCTCATAAGTCTTATAAGTCCTATAAGACCTATTTGGTTTATTCCCAGCGAGTTAGCAAAAATCAGAAAAATTGCTCAAAATTGCGTTATTTCCGACCACAAGGGAAAAATTTTGCAACGATGGCATTCTCACACCACTTTGAATGTTAAATTTTAACAGTCGGAAATGTTAATTCATAGACATATTAACAAAATAACAAGTATTTCGGGTGGTTAGGGTATCAACAGCGAGGAATCGCCGTAGCTGAGGAAGCGAAAGTCGTGGCTGAGGGCATAGCGGTAGATGGCGCGCCAGTCGTCACCGACAAAGGCGCTGACGAGCAACAGCAGTGTGCTGCGGGGCTGGTGGAAGTTGGTGACGAGTGCACGTACATATTTGTAGGTATAGCCCGGGACGATGATGATCTGCGTAGAGGCGTGCAAGGTATCGAGATCCTGCGCGTCGAGGTAACGGAGAATGGCCTCGAGACTCTGCGCGGGTGTGGCGGCATAGCCGGTCTGGTAGGGCTCCCACTGGTCGACATGGCTACTGAAGGGCTGCCCCGCGAAGAGTCTGGCTCCGATGTAGTAGAGGCTTTCGAGGGTGCGGACGGAGGTAGTGCCTACGGCTATGGCGCGGCACTGGTGGTCGAGCAGCTGTTCTATAGTCTGCCGTCGCACGCTGATGTGCTCAGTGTGCATGTCGTGAGCGGCGATGCCCGCGGTCTTCACGGGCTTGAACGTTCCGGCACCGACATGCAGAGTAAGCTCCTCACGGTGGATGCCCTTGCGGTCAATCGAGGCAAGCACCTCGGGGGTGAAATGCAGGCCTGCGGTGGGTGCGGCCACGCTGCCGTCGATTTTCGAGTATACGGTCTGGTAGGTGGTCTTGTCGCTTTCCTCCGTCGCACGATGGAGATAGGGCGGAATGGGCAACTGGCCGATCTGCTCGACAATATCGGAGAAGGTGAGTCCGCCGTCCCATGTGAAGGCTATGACGTAGCCGTCGGCGGTGGGGCTAACCTTGGCGGCACGCAAAAGGAACGAAGAATGCGGGAGGGAGACTTGGAGGGTTCCTTCTTTCCATTTCTTCAAGTTTCCCACGAGACAGTTCCACTGGCACGTCTGCGTCTGGCCAAAGGCTTGCTCATAGTCGGCAGGATCGACGGGCTCAAGCAGGAATATCTCGATGAGGGCACCGGTCTCTTTGCGGAAATGGAGCCGGGCCTGAATGACCTTCGTATTGTTGAACACCATCAACGCGTCGCCAGGCAGGTGATCGGCGATATTGGCAAAGCAATCCTCACTAATCTCGCCCTTGTTGTAGACAAGTAACTTGCTCTGGTCGCGCCTCGGTAGCGGGTATTTGGCTATGCGCCCGTCGGGCAGCTCGTAATCGTAATCGGCAATTTGTATATCGTTCATAGTTCAAGGAGTTCGGGAGTTCAAGGAGTTCGGGAGTTCAAGGAGTTCGGGAGTTCAAGGAGTTCGGGAGTTCAAGGAGTTCAGACGATAGACTGAGCATTCTCACTCTTCATTCTTTATTACAGGGGAATCACTACTGCCCTGATGACAGCATAGCCCAAGACAAGTGTGAATACGAGTACCACCACACTGATGTCGGAAAGCCCATAGCCGGTAGAGGTGTATTGTGAGGAAACGTAACGTATCTCAGGTGAGAACTTGCGAGAGAGGTGTCGGTAGAGCAGCCAACAGCCTGTTCCCACGATTGCGCCCCAGCATAGTCCTACGAGGACATCACCCGGATAATGAACTCCGAGATAAAGACGTGTATAACAGTTGATGAGCGACCATGCCATCACTGTCAGCGTAAAGGTGCGGTTTCGCACTATCAGACACAGATACAGAGCTATAGAGAACGTGTTGGCGGCATGGGCTGAGAAGAAGCCGTAGCGCGTCTCGACAACACCTGGCACGGCATCAATGGTGTCGCGCACGGCAGGGTCGTAGATCGGACGCCATCGCTTCACAAGTGGTTTTACGATACCATCGGTGACACCATCGGAAAGCAACAGACACAAGACGGCGATGCCGATAATGAGCATCATCTGCTGCGTTGTCTCGCTATTCTTGATGACAAGCCACAATAGTACAAGATAAAGCGGTATCCACGTCCATGGAGAGGTAAGACCACAGACCAGCTGGTCAAGAAACAGCGAGCTGCTACCATTAAACCACGCAAGTACCGTGCGGTCGATGTCGGTTATCAGTTCATAGCTCATTATTCACTCTTCATTATTCATTAGCAAAGCGCAAAATCATATCTCTTCTATCTGCTTTGTCTTGACCCATGCCTCTCGGCCGTCGGAAAGACGTATCTGCCGCCAGTCGGCCATGGTGCGGTCGAGGATGCGGACCTTCGTGCCTTCATGGAGTGAGAAGGCGGTGGCGGCATCGGTCGCAGGGGTGCGCATCGCCTGTATGGTGGCCGGCATGACAATAGCCTCGTCGTTGCTCTCCACATATCGTTTCTGCTGCCAGGCGAAGAATAAGGCAAGCAGGAAAATGACAATAGCGGCTATGGCTCCAAAGAATGCCACCCGACGAACACCCAACCGGGGGGAGAACAAATAGACGAGCTGAAGTAGCAAGGCTATGGCAAGAGCGCAAAGGGCACAGACAGCCCACGCATCGGAGGAAAGGCTACGCCGGACGGTCTTGTAGGCTGTGACAAAGAACATCTCGGAAGACTCAGGCAACTGGTCGATGGTCTTGCGACGGACGAATTGCAAGTTGAAACGCGTGTCGGCATCAGGGCTAAGCCGCAATGACCGCTCGTAAGCAAGAATGGCCTTGCCAATATTCCCAGAGCGGTAGTATGTATTGCCGAGATTATAGTAGATGTCGGCATTCTTCTCGTTCTGCAGCAATTTCTCATACGCGACGGCAGCCTGCTGATAGTTGCCCTTCAAGTAGGCGGAGTCGGCAATTTGCTTGTCGGCAGAGCTTGCGAACGCACCCAAGCAAGGTGAGAGAAGCAGCAGGAAGACCAAGATAGTCTCCTCTATCTTGAGAATGGCCGACCGTGCCGCCTCGAACGTCTTGCTCATATTGCCTGCCGGGTCGCCAGGGGCATAGCGCTCAAACTCGCACTCGTCCAAAGCACCGATAAACTGCCTCGTGGTGGCCTCATCGACCTGATGAGCTGAGAGCTCGGCATTGATATTCTCAGTCGAAAGCTTCTCCACAGGTATGTTCAGCTTGTCGCTCATATATCCCCAAAGGGCACGCAACACCTCATCGTAAAAGGCGTCGTGCCGACCTTCTGACATCAACCGCGAAGCTTTCTTCAACCGCTTGGCAGCTACCTTGCGGGCCCGCCGTCCTTTCAGTTGAACAAGGTCGGCATTTCGTGCAGCCCGCTTGGAAAAGACGATAGGTACGGCAATGAACGCACACAACAGAATACCCGTGAGCAACCAATAAAGGGGAGAGTGGAGAGTAGAGAGAGAAGAACTTCTGGTCTCATTAGTTTTAATAGGATAGATATCTTGCCTAATGGACTCGTCACTATCCACTCCCACAGCACCTTTAGAGTCTCCCGGCCTAACTTTAAGAGTGATGGGACTGGTCTGAATGGTCTTGTAGGCATTGGCACCCGTGTCGTAGTAGACGAGCTGGACAGGGTCTATCGTATAACTTCCCTGATGGCGGGGAACGACGAGGAAGTCATAAGCCATGCTACCCTCAACACCATTGAGGGTAAGACGGGTGTTGTCAGTCGTCTTCGGGTCGTATTTGTCGAAATCGCGAGGAAGGTTGAGAACAGGCTCTTTAAGCAGTTTTAAGTTACCTTCTCCCTCGATGACAACGTGAATGGTTACAGGCTCGCCCGCCTTGACCTCCTGCCGATCAGACTTCGCAGAGATATTGAACCGCCCTACCCCACCGGAGAAATCCTTCGGACGTTGCGGAAGCGGGTCTACCTGAAGTGTTATGCCTGGAGCCTTAATCTCACGCTTCACCTCTGTATAGTCGGAACCACCGTTGAAAAAGGATTCGAAGGGGTCGACCGAACGATTGCGCTGGACAACAGTACCCGTAAACATGATACTGGGAACATCGAGTTTGCCTGTCATCTGCGGATACATCACATACTGCTTCCACGTAACACACTTGTAGTTTCTTCCATTGAGCGTCTCCATATGGAAACTCTTCTGCTGTGGAAGTTCCACCTCTTGCGTATGGAAGCCTGTCAGGTCGGGCATTTTCCCCTCAAGTTGTATGAGGTCGACAAGGGTAAAGACTTTATAGGTAAGTAAAACCGGCTCTTGCTCGTGAACACGCTGTTTGTTGGCACTAACCTTGATGAACAGGTCGTTGCCTGATATGGGAGAACCCGATGGGCGCATTTCCTGTTCACCTGATCGGTCTTGGTGCATTTGCGGAGCGTTGTTGGGATGGGACGCAGAGCCGCTTATCGTAACTTTCACAGGCTTCGATGAAAGCGTCTTGCTCCCAACACGTGCATGAGCTGCAGGAAGCGTTACTGTACCGCCCTTCTGCGCATAGAGAATATAGGTATAAGTAACAGAAGAGTTGTTGCTCATGTGTCCATTCACCATTTGAATGGAAGCCCTTTTCGATGTTGACGGTCCGGCAATAACCTCTACCCATTCATTATTCTGCAAGCCGGACTTGAAATCAGAAACGTCCTGTGTTTCGATGTGATATTCTACCCGGAAATTTTCTCCAGTCTGGACATGTGTAGGTGCACTGACACTGATACCCTGCGCTGGAGAAGTGATAAGTGATAGGTGATAGGTGATAAGTATCAATACCACTCGAAGAAATATCTTATAATTCATTTTAGATAAGAGATGAGGTTATTTACCAGTTTTTTTGCAAGTGCTTTGAGCGTGGCTGTTGCATGGCTTTCTTCAGTCGTTGCTGCGTCTGCTTTTCTTGCTGAGTCACGGCGTTGAGCAGTTGCTCGGCATTCTCCTTGCTCATTTCCTGAGGCTTATTTTCAGGAGGATTCTTGTCCTCTTGCTTATTCTGCTGTTTGTCCTTATTCTGTTGCTGATTGTCTTTCTTGTCTTTATTTTTGTCGTTTTTATCGTTCTGATTGTTATTCTGCTTGTTCTTTGGTTGTTTTTTCTCCAACTGCTGGCACAAAGCAAGATTATAACGTGTCTCATTATCGGCGGGATTGTTTCGCAGACTTTCCTTGTAGGCTTCAATGGCCTCGCTATACATCTGGTGGTTTTGGCAGACGACTCCAATATTATGGAAAGCCTGCGACCGTCTGAGCTTATTCGTCTCAATACGCCCAGCCTGCTGAAACTGCTCAACGGCAGCCGAGTCCTTCTGCTGCATAAGCAAGGCACAGCCAAGATTATAATGGGCTTGGGCATTCTGCCCATTTTGCGAGAGAGCCTTACGGTATTCCGCCTCCGCCTTTCCATATTCCTGCCAACGATAAAGGCGGTTGCCCTTACGAATGCAGTCGCGGTCGCTCTGTGCCAAAGACGTAACCAGTGAGAAGTGATAAGTGACGAGAATCAATACCACTCGAAGTAATATCTTATAATCCATTTTTTACTTTTCTTTCTTCAGTCTTGAGAACAAGTCTGAGAGATTTATTTTATGATTTTTCGACTCCAATACACAAATCTCTATAATGAGTAAGATGAGTACAAGAATGGCAAATGCAGGGAACTGCTCTTCATATTCGCTATATACTACTCGCTGAGTCTCACCTTTCTGCAACTTCGAAAGTTCTGCATTGAGTTTTTCCTGTGCGTCGCCAGTATTGTCTACATGAATGTAAACTCCACGGCCTGCCTCGGCTATTTCACGACACATGCTTTCGTTGAGGGCTGTCATAACGGTCTGCCCTGTCGCATCCTTTAAGTATTCGCCTTCACCGACAGGAATCGGTGCCCCGTTTGTGCTACCTATGCCTAAAATAAAGACATTCATGCCTTTCTTTCTTGCCTCTTTCGCTGCTTCTATCGCCCCACCCTCGTGGTCTTCGCCATCGGTAATGACGATAATAGCACGTCCTACCTTCTCCTGCTGTGTAAAGCTGCTTTGGCATAGATTAAGTGCTTCGGCAATGTCGGTTCCTTGCGTGGCGATGAGCGAAGGAGAAATGTTCTGAAGAAACATCTTCGCAGAGACATAATCGCTGGTAATGGGCAACTGCACAAAGGCATCACCGGCAAAGACAACGAGTCCTATCTTATCGTTTGTGAAATGATCGATAAGGTTTTCCACAAGCATCTTGCTTTTTTCCAACCGCGACGGCGAGACATCCTTGGCCAACATGGAATTACTGATGTCGAGAGCGATGATGGTCTCTATGCCATTTCGCTTTTCATTCGATATTTTTGCACCTGTCTGTGGCCGGGCAAGCATGATGATGATGAGCGACAATGCCGCCAGTAAAAGGGAAAACTTTATGACAGGTCGCCATTTTGACACACCGGGCATGAGCGATCCGAGCAACGGACGCTGTCCAAGCTTCTGCAACTTTGCCAGTTGCTGCCGATGGCTGACATATCGCCAGCCGGCAATAAGTGGAATGGCAAGCAACAGCCAAAGATATTCGGGCGATTCAAATCTGAACATTTCTCTATTATTAACTTAACGCGGCATACCGCGTTCCTACATTCAACTTTTCAACTTCCCTATGGCAATCTCCTTAGCAGGGTGAAACGCAGCACTATCTCTGCAAGAAGTAACAACAGGGCGGCCACAGCAAACGGTTGGTAAGCCTCGTAGCGCTTGGAGAATTTCTTGACATTCATCTTTGTTTTCTCCAACTTGTCGATATCCTTGTAAATCTGCTTCAGCTCACTATTGTTGGTTGCACGATAGAACTGTCCGTCAGTGGCGGCGGCAATATCGGTTAGGGTTTTCGTATCTATCTCACTTGGAATGTTGACATACTGCGTTGTTCCACCTACGCTCATCGGAAAGCGTGCCACTCCGTTTGTGCCTACACCTATTGTATAGACCCTGATACCAAGGCTCTTGGCTATCTGAGCGCTGGTCATCGGCGAGATATCACCCATATTATTGCTGCCGTCGGTGAGCAGTATGACGACTTTGCTTTTTGCCTTCGACTCTTTCAACCTCGAAACAGCGTTAGCCAACCCCATACCAATGGCCGTTCCATTAGAGATCAGCCCTCGTGCGGCGATATCGGTTCTCACATTTTGCAATAAGCTGAGCAACGAGGCATGGTCATTGGTCATCGGACATTGCGTAAAGGCTTCTCCTGCAAAAATGGTAAGACCGATATTGTCGTTCTCGCGATCGGAAATAAACTCACGAGCGACCGACTTGGCAGCATCAAGCCTGTTGGGTTTCAGGTCTTGCGTGAGCATGGAAGTCGAAACGTCCATAGCCATCATGATATCGATACCCTCCACCGTCTTGTTATCCCATGAATTGCGTGTCTGCGGACGTGCTAAAACAGCCAACACCATCAAGAACACAAGACACCGGAGTAGAAACGGCAGATTCATGATGCGCATCCTCCAGCTTTTTGGTGCTTTCTGATAGGCAAACGTGTCACTCATCCTAAGGGTAGGCTCACGACGTTTTCTATATCTGAAATACCACCAAATATAGGGTATCAGCAAAAGCGATAAGAGAAAATATTCTTTATTTGCAAATTCCAATTTCTAACCCTTTCAGAATAATAAATACCAAATGCGATAGACTATATAAATCAGAATGGCAAATACAACAAGAAGAAGACAGCCGATAATCAACTTTATAAACCGTCGGGTATCCTGTGCCTTCTTTTCTTCTTCGCTGACCTGTGGAACTATCTTCTCTTCTACCGGCAGTTTATCCTGTTTTGTCTGATCGATGAAGTTAATTGCATTGACCAGATTCATGTCATTCTCATTGATGAGGGCCGAATGCTTGGCAAACTTAACGAGGTCAGCCGTCTGGAACAACTCGCGCAGTTCGTCAATCATTACCTTGTCACCAGCCTGCTGCAAATGCTCGATAATCTCATTGGTCGTCATCTCCATTGCACTGAATCCGAAACGCTCTTCTATATAGTGTCGCAACGTATCAGTCAGCCGTGTATAATAAGTCTTCTGATCCTCCGAAGAGACCATGTTCTCAGCTTTCAGCCGCTTAATATCGTCCAGTGCCTTCTGATGGGCAGGCAATCGTTTGACAGTACGAATACGCTTGATAATCGGTTTGTTTTTCTTCACTCTCGTAAACAGATAGAAAACCAACGCGCAAAGCACAAGCATCAACAGGCTCAACCAGATTAACGGTGTCCATTCGCTCCAGAGGAAGGGATTATCCTGCACGTCCTTAGGTGGGAAGAACTGTTCTGGATGGAGGGTATCAACATCCAACGTTAACACCTTCAAAGCCAACTGATTACCCTTATACGGCTTTCCATTTACTTTGATGGTCATGCCAGGAATAGCATAGAGTTGTTTGTCAAAACTTGTAACCGTAATCACCCTTGTGATTTTCTGTTTACCGTCGATTTCGGAAGTGTCGTTTTTCGACACTTCCACCACCTCCACCCCTGGCACCAAGTATTGCCGGGCTGACAATTTGGGGAACTCCACTCGTGCACCCTTGTCTGCAGTAACGTCAATCGTCAGATGCGCCTGCTGGCCGATGAACATCTGCACCGAGTCGATACGCGCCTCCACTTGCACCTGAGCCAAAGAAGTGATAAGTGATAGGTGATAAGTGATAAGTGCTATTAACAGTTTCCTCATTATCCTCGTTAACTCCTTCTCATCTTAAACAATCCAAGTAGCGATTTGACATAATCCTCATGAGTGGCCACCGATGTCCAATCGACGTCACATTTGGCAAACAATGCTCTAAGGTCTTCCTGCCGTTCACGGAAATAATCTCCATGGGCTTTCCGCAATTTAGCCGAACTTGTGTCGATATACATCTCATGTCCGGTCTCAGCATCAACAACCTTCATCAGCCCCACATCGGGAAGACTCTTTGCCAATTCATCATAGACTTGTACGGCCACAACATCGTGCTTCCGGCTCGCTATCTGCAGTTCATGCTCAAAGCCTTTTCTTCCGTAGAAGTCACTCAGCACAAAAGCCATGCAGCGGCGTTTCATCATACGGGAGAAATATTCCATCGCCGCACCCACATCCGTCCGCCTGCTCTCTGCCTTGAAGTCGAGCATTTCGCGGATGATTCGAAGGATATGCTGGCGACCTTTCTTCGGAGGAATGAACTTTTCTATATGGTCGGAGAAGAAAATGACACCCACCTTGTCGTTGTTCTGCAAGGCTGAGAAAGCCAACGTAGCGGCTATCTCTGTCACCATCTCGCCTTTCATCTGCCCACGTGTACCGAAGTCAAGCGATCCGCTGACGTCGATGAGCAACATCAGCGTCAACTCGCGCTCCTCCTCAAATACTTTCACGTACGGACGGTGAAAACGTGCCGTCACATTCCAGTCGATATCGCGCACATCGTCGCCCACCTGATATTCACGCACCTCAGAGAAAGCCATGCCGCGCCCCTTGAATGCCGAATGGTATTCACCAGCAAACAAGTTACGGCTCAACCCACGAGTCTTTATCTCTATGCGCCGAACTTTCCTCAGTAGCTCTGTAGCCTCCATCGTCAAGGCACTTCGACCTTATTTATAATTTTCGATACGATTTCCTCGCCAGTCACATTATTCGCCTCTGCCTCGTAGGAGATGCCTATACGGTGGCGCATCACGTCGTGAGCCACAGCACGAACATCCTCGGGCACGACATAGCCACGATGCTTCACAAAGGCGTATGCACGCGCGGCCTTCGCCAGATTGATGCTTGCACGCGGTGAACCGCCAAAGGAAATCAGCTCTTTCAACTCACGAAGACCATAGCGCTCGGGATAGCGCGAGGCAAACACGAGGTCGGCAATATACTGCTCTATCTTCTCATCCAAATAGACATCGCCCACAACCTCGCGGGCACGCAAAATTTCCTCTGCCGTCGTCACTGCCGACACCTTAGGCAGTCCGCCCTTGCCGATATTCTCACGGATAATCGCTTTCTCCTCCTCCAGAGTCGGATAGCCCACTACCACCTTCATCATGAAGCGGTCTACCTGGGCCTCAGGTAACTCATACGTTCCTTCCTGCTCTATGGGGTTCTGCGTAGCCATTACCATAAACGGACGCGGCAGAGCAAATGACTCTTCACCAATAGTCACCTGATGTTCTTCCATTGCCTCCAACAATGCGCTCTGCACCTTTGCCGGTGCACGGTTAATCTCGTCGGCCAGCACAAAGTTGGCAAACACTGGTCCGCGCTTCACCGAGAATCGCTCGTCCTTCTGCGAATAGATGAGCGTGCCCACCACGTCGGCAGGCAACAGGTCGGGCGTGAACTGTATACGAGAGAACTCGCCCGATATCAAGTCCGAGAGAGTCTTGATGGCTAAAGTCTTTGCTAATCCCGGCACACCCTCAAGCAGAATGTGGCCATCACTTAAAAGAGCTATCAGCAGCGAATCAATCAGATGTCGCTGTCCCACGATGACGCGGTTCATGCCCGTCAACAAATCCGTCACAAAACCGCTTTGTTGTTCTATCCGCATATTCAGTTCACGGATGTCAATATTTCCACTGTTCATTATTTCAATATTTGAACTTTTCAACATTTCAACTTCCCCCTCTCCTTGGGGAGGGATGGGGAGAGGTTACATGATACCGTCTTCACGCAATTTCTTCTGCCATTTCCATGCGCTGGCAAGCACCTCATCGACAGGTGTGTCGGCTTTCCAGCCTAACACTTTGTTAGCCTTGTCAACGTTACCCCACACTTTCTCGATGTCGCCCTCGCGACGCGGAGCATACTCCCAGTTGAGTTTCACGCCCGTCGCGCGCTCGAAGCCCTCCACCACTTCCAGTGTGGAGAGTCCACGTCCTGTTCCGATGTTGAAAATCTCCACACTGTCACTGTCCTCGTCGAGCACACGCGTCATGGCCTTTACATGCGCTTTTGCCAAGTCTACTACATAAATATAGTCGCGTATGCACGTACCGTCGGGCGTATTGTAGTCGTTGCCGAAAATCTTAAGCTGCTTGCGTACACCAATAGCGGTCTGTGTCACAAACGGAATAAGATTCATGGGCACACCGATGGGCAGTTCGCCGATGAGTGCCGAGGGATGCGCCCCGATGGGATTGAAGTAGCGAAGGATAATCGACTTCACGGGAGCACCCGAATGAATATAGTCCTGGATAATCTCCTCGTTAATCTGCTTCGTGTTGCCGTATGGCGAAAGCGCCTTTTGTATGGGTGCCTCCTCGGTCACAGGCAGATTCTCCTCCGATGGCTGTCCATAAACCGTGCACGACGATGAGAAGATGATGCCCTTCACACCATATTTTGGCATGAACTCAAGAAGATTGATGAGCGAGGTGATGTTGTTGCGGTAGTACATCAGCGGCTTCTCCACACTCTCGCCCACTGCCTTCGATGCGGCAAAGTGAATGATACCCGCAATGCCAGGATGCTTGCGGAACACCTCCTCGGTAGCCTCCTTGTCCTGCAGGTCCACCTGCTCAAACGCCGGGCGCACACCCGTAATCTGCTCAATACCATCGAGCACCTCAATCTTCGAATTCGACAGATTGTCTACAATCACCACGTCGTAGCCTGCCTGCTGCAGTTCTACCGTCGTGTGCGAGCCGATGAACCCCGTCCCGCCAGTTACCAAAATCGTCTGTTTCATTTCAATACGTTATTTTGTTATAATATTTGTTCCCTTGCTGTCCGTTTTTTCTGACACGCGGTCTTTCTTTGAACTGCAAAAGTACAAAAAAATCCCCAATCACATTCAAAATCATAGATTTTTTAACGGGAATAAACGATAATTACATTATTGTTTTACTCCATTGACCAACTTTCACATAACGACCGTTAAGTTCTCACAACCCGAAAGACGGTCTTTCACAAAGTAATATATATACTTTTACCCGGTAATATATATACTTTTACTGAGTAATATATATACTTTTACTCGGTAATATATATACTATTACTTTGTAAAACCTTGTTGTCCGTGTTACGAAACCATATCTTTTGTATTATCAAACCCCGTTTTCGAGCGTCATAAGCAAAAAAAACGCCAGTATTATTTGTGTTTCACAATTATTTTCTATCTTTGCAGACAAATAGTCAAATGAAAATCTAAACATCATGAAACTGAATTTAAGTTCGCAGATTGTACTGAACAGTGTTCCCGAGACGTTCTATCAGCCACGCACGGCCGTCGACCGCTCTGAGGTCACGCGCATGGAGAAAATAAGAACCGATATCTTCCCGTCATCGCTCGAAGGTGCCCGCCACATTGCAGAGCAGATTGGGGCAGAGATCCGACTCGCAAGGATGGCAGAGCGACGGTGTGTGCTCGGACTAGGCACAGGACTCTCGCTCACGCCTGTCTACGACGAGCTCATCAGAATGCATCGTGAGGAGGGACTGAGCTTCGAGAACGTAGTGGTGTTTAATGCCTACGAATACTTCCCCTTATCGCCTGACAGCACCATTCGCAGTATCCGCCAACTGCATGAACGGCTGCTCAACCATGTCGACATTCCAGAAGAACAGGTGTTCTCACCCGACGGCAGCATCGCTCAGGAAGAGGTAAACCACCACTGCCGCCTCTATGAGCAGCGCATCAAGGCCGAGGGCGGTCTCGACATCATGCTCCTCGGTATCGGACGCATGGGGAATATCGCGACCAATGAGCCAGGCTCGTCGCTCACCTCTACCACACGTATCATGCTTACTGGAGCCACCTCGCGCGAGGAGATGACTATGAGCTTCGGAAGAAAAGAGCCCGTACCACCCTGCTCACTGACAATGGGCATCGCCACCATTCTCTCTGCACGTAAGATTTTCCTTACCGCATGGGGAGAGGGAAAAGCGGAGATAATCAGGCAAACGGTGGAAGGTACCGTGAGCGATGTCATTCCTGCGACATTTCTGCAAACACACAACGACGCCAATGTAGTCATCGACCTTGCGGCGGCTTCTCGGCTCACACGTATCGTACATCCCTGGCTTGTCGCCTCGTGCACGTGGGACGACAAGCTTGTTCGCTCAGCACTCGTATGGCTCTGCCAGCTGACAGGCAAACCCATTCTGAAACTGACCAACAAGGACTACAACGAGAACGGGCTGAGTGAACTGCTTGCCCTCTATGGCTCTGCCTACAATGCGAACATCAAGATTTTCAACGACTTGCAGCATACCATTACCGGATGGCCAGGAGGCAAACCTAATGCCGACGACACCCACCGCCCCGAGCGGGCTAAGCCATATCCGAAACGCGTGTTAGTATTCTCGCCCCACCCTGACGACGACGTCATATCTATGGGCGGAACCATCCAGCGGCTCGTCAGTCAAGGCCACGAGGTGCACATCGCCTACGAGACAAGTGGGAACATTGCCGTCGGCGACGAGGAGGTGACACGCTTCATGCACTTCATCAACGGCTTCAACCAACTGTTCGGCAACAGTGCCGACAAGGTCATCAAAGAAAAATACCAGGAAATCAAACGTTTCCTGCAGTCAAAGAAAGAAAGCGATCTTGACACACGCGACATTCTGACCATCAAAGGACTCATCCGGCGAGGAGAGGCGCGCACCGCCTGCAGCTATAACCACATCCCCCTTGAGCGCGTTTACTTCCTCGACCTGCCCTTCTACGAGAGTGGACGGATAGAAAAATTGCCGATGGGCGAAAAAGACGTGAACATCGTGCGCGAGCTGTTGACACGCATACAACCCCACCAGATTTACGTGGCCGGCGATCTGGCCGACCCACACGGCACCCACCGCAAATGTACCGATGCCGTGCTGGCAGCCATCGATGAGGAGAAAAAAGCAGAAGCCGCATGGCTCCGCGATTGTCGCGTGTGGATGTACCGCGGCGCATGGGCAGAGTGGGAAATAGAAAATATCGAGATGTGTGTGCCCATGAGTCCGGAAGAACTTCGGCAGAAACGAAATGCCATCCTCAAACACCAGTCACAGATGGAAAGCGCACCCTTCCTCGGCAAGGACGAGCGCCTGTTCTGGCAACGCGCAGAAGACCGCAACCGCGCCACCGCCAAACTCTACGATGACCTGGGTCTCGCCTGCTACGAAGCCATGGAGGCATTCGTGGAATACAAATTCTAAAAGAGAAATGAAAGGGTAAATATATGTTAAAAAAACAACATTTCTATTCATTTTTCACTTTTCACTTTTCACTTTTCACTTTTTTTCTTACCTTTGCACCCGCTTAGCAAGAAAGCAAGCCGATATGGCTCAGTTGGTAGAGCAACGCATTCGTAATGCGTGGGTCCCCGGTTCGAGTCCGGGTATCGGCTCTTTTTTTGCGGTAGTAGCTCAGTTGGCAGAGCATCAGCTTCCCAAGCTGAGGGTCGCGGGTTCGAGCCCCGTTTACCGCTCAGAAAAATTAAAAAGTGAAGAATTTCAACATTCTTCACTTTTGTTTTTTCCTCTCTTTCACCCCTTATTCAGAACTTCTTTAATTCTTTAATCTTCTTATTTCTCCATAGCCTACGAGCCGATCGGTGCGGCCTCCTGTCTCCTTATAATAAACAAGAGCCTGATATTGGTTTTCGGTCTGGAAGAAATTGCCCTCGGTGGGTGCGGGCATGGTTCTGCCGTCGGGCGTGACGAGCAGGTATTGATAGGAATAATAACCCTGCTTCAACTGGAGAGCTGTCTCATAACACTTCGTCTGCTCATTGTAGTCAAGCTCGTATTCAGGAGTTAGCCAGTCGTTTGTCCAATTACCGTTCACATAAACCTTCCCGTCCAATTGTGGCGACTTCATCGCAAAGTGCACACGCAGATATTCGGAGATACGGTTGTTCTCTATGTTATCGCTGTTACGGATATAGAAGGCTCCGTTGGCATCCTCGTCATAGACATAACTGGGACGCGGCTCGTCGGTCCACACATAGGCATGATACTCATTCCCATCCCAGCGTATTCTCTCAAGCCCGAGCGTGGTATGGTTCACATCAAGTGTCTCGAACTTGCGGTATTCGTTGCCGCCATCGAAGATGTAGTCGCGGCAATGATCCCAGCGGAGACCGTCGTGCATCACGTATTGCGGTTTGGCATTCCACACGGCATTGTCCCAGCGCCCATTCTGCATGACAACGGTGGTTAGTTGGCGCATAGGATCGGTGACGGTGACATTGCCGTATCTGACCTGCATAGCTATCTGCTGATGGCGCCCGTTGATATCTCCATCGGTATTTGTCGTCATAGCCAGCGAGACACCCATCAACGGCTCCACTACCATGAAGCAAGCCGAGAACATTTTTTCGTTATCGTTATTCTCATCGTAGACGGTCACACGATAGTTACCGCTGAGTTTAAAACGGCACTTCGGATTGGGTAATTGCAATGAATAATGGGTATAGAGCTGGTTGGTATTGAGCGACTCTTCGAGGTCGTCAATGGTGTTCCCTTCGACAAATCCCTCGCAGAAGTCGCTGGTGAAGATTTCCTCCGAGGTCGTCCAGTCAGCCTCACAGTGTTCCAACGTATAGGTATAACGGTGGTACTCGTGAGTCTTGTCGTCAAAGTCGATGTAGATAGGATCGCCACCAATCATGGTGACAGGCAGTGTGAGCCAATCATCACCCGCCATAACCTGCAATGAGGCGATGCGCGGGTTGAATATCTCATGCCGTTGTGCTAAGACGGTTAAACATGAGAAATACAGGAAAAGAAATAACCCGCCTCTAACCCCTTTCCAAGTGAGAAGGAACAAGTTAGCCCTTTTATGTATTTCTCTTTCTTTCATTGAAATTTAAGACACCCCTTTAGAAGGAGGAAAGTTTAGAATTCGAACTGCACTCGGAAATTGATTTGTCGGCCAGTAAGGTAGTTGGGCACTGCATACTGGTGGTTGGTGACGTCGGTTATCCAATAATAGGAGTTGACATTGTTGATGCCGAGCAGGTTGAGTCCATCAAGACTGAGCCAGATGTTCTTGAACGGCATTTTCTTGTCGCGTTGCTCGTTGTTGATGAGGCGATAGGCCATACCGATGTCGACGCGCTTGTATGCCGGTGCGCGGAACGAGTTGGTCTCGAGTTCCTTGTGTGGCGCGGCAAAGGGCAGACCGTCGGCATAGGCGAGCTTGAGCGACATCTTCCAACGTGTGGTGCCGGGGAAATAGTCGGTGAAGAAGAGGTTCACAGCGTATTTCTGGTCGGTGGGTAGCGGTATGCTCTTGCCGCCCAACTTCATACGGGTATTCATGAACGAGAAGCTAAGCCACGAATCGGTACCCGGCACAAACTCACCAAAGAGCTTAAGGTCGATACCTGCGGCATGTCCCGAACTCTCATTATCGCCATAGTAGACCACCTTTACATTGTTCACGCTGTAGGGAATCAGGTTACCAAGCAACTTGTAATAAATTTCACCCGTGAACTTGAAGTTACGCTCACTCATCTTGAAGTGGTAATCGAGACCTCCGATGAAGTGAATAGACCGCTGACTGCGCGCTTTCTCATTGAGCTGCGCATAGGTGATGCCACTGACGGTGGTAGTGTCGCGAAGCTCTTTGTAGAACGGGGCTTGATAGTAGAGACCTGTCGCAAAGCGCATCATAAGGTTCTGGTTCCACGATGGGGTGATGGCGAGTGCCACTCGCGGACTGACGATGGTCTCGCGATTGAAATTCCAGTGGCTCATGCGCACACCGTAGTTTAGCGTGTAACGCGTACGGCGCTCCTCGGTGGTGCCGAGTGAGTCGCCCAGGTTATATATCTTTGTGCGGCCGCTGAACCGCCATGTGTCTTGCACGTAGGTCTCTATACGGTTGGCCTCGAGACGGTTTTTAGCGCGCATGGTATAGACCATCTGTAGGTCGCGTCCAGTGTGCGGAATGCTATAGCCCGCCGAGTCGCGCATCTCATATTCCACCGAGTTTTCCTCTATACGCTCACGTTTCATCGTCACGGCAGCCTCCCAGTCGTGGTGGTCGTTGTGATGACGGCCCATAAGCTTCAGGCTCTGGACATTGGCCTTCAGGTAATTGCGTGCATGCTGGAAATAGGTACCCACACCGAGATTCTCGCTTGTCTCGGTCTGCGTCAGCCAGTATTGTCCCTGAATATCGTACTTCTCCTGCTCGCGGGTGTGGAAAGCCGATGTTATAAGCGAAAGCGATGTCTTTTCGTTCAGGTTATGGGTGATGCCGAACATTCCGAAGAAAGTGCGGAAGAGGTCTTTCTCCTTTCCGTCGAAATAGACACGGAAAGCTTTCACGTTCTCCAGCGTTCCAAAAGTGGTCTCGCGGTCGTGAGGCTCAAAGTGATAGATGTTGTCGGAGATGTTTCCTATAAAGTCGATACGCCATTTCGTGTTCGGCTCATAGCTCAAATAAGTCTGGTAATCGAGGAACGACGGCTTGTACTCACCTTTTGTCTCGAGGGTTCCAAGTAGATAGCTATTAGTTTTGTAACGCAGCCCGTTAAGCCACGACAACTTCTTCGTGCCGAGCCCCACATAGCCGCTTGCACCGAGCAGACTGAGCGAAACGTTGCCCTCGGCCACGGTCTTCTGTCCTAAGCCTGGCCGTAGCTTCTTATACGTGATATCGAGTGCCGATGACATTTTGTCGCCGTAACGGGCCTCGAAGCCACCCGTGGAGAAGCCGATGCGATCCACCATGTCGGGATTGATGACGGAAAGGCCCTCCTGCTGACCACTCCGAACAAGGAATGGACGGAACACCTCCACATTATTTATATATACGGAATTCTCATCGAATGCTCCGCCGCGCACGTTATACTGCGACGACAGCTCCGAGTGGGTAGATACGCCAGCCTGCATCTGCACCAACTCCTCCACACCGTTGCCCGTCACCGACGGAAGACCTTTCAACGCCTCGGCATCAATGTTCTGCGTCTGCGTGCCACCACGCTTCTGCCCCGTCACATTCACCTCCTGCAACATCTTGCTGTCCTCGTAGAGAATAACCTGCAACGTCTGCTTGCCACGGGGTTTCCGCAGCACACGCACTTTCGTGCGGTAGCCGAGCATGGAGAAGCGAACGACTACCGAGTCGGCACTCTGTAAATCCAGCTGATACTCGCCCTTGAGCGAGGTCAGCGTGGCCCTACCCTGCTCTACGCACGACACTGAAGCCAGCTCCACAGGATTCATTTTTTCGTCGGTCACGCGACCGACAAGCGTAAACGATTGGGCAGACGCGCCAAGAGCGCACGCCAATCCTATCAGCGTACAAATAATTTTCTGTCTCATCGTTATAAATAACGATTTTTCCGTACTTTTATTGTGTCGGCACAACCTTTTTCATGGTAGGTCGGGCCACACCCAATTATTTCATCTCCCCCGCCAACACCCTTTCATCGCCCGAACGACAAGCCCTCACGATACGAAAGCTAAGGTTTCACATGATAAAAGGCCATCCAGCTCCCATAAACCCCAAATAAAAAAACTACTCTCGTGCGCGTACAATGATAAAAATAATTAAAAGATTTTGTATTCTCTACGTTTTGTCTTACCTTTGCAGAAAATTTAACTGCACTCGGCAAAATTGGAGCAAGTTCCTTTTGCGCTCGTTTGTAAAATCTTTGCAACCAAATTCGCAAAATCTGCGTCTTACTGATGATGAAAAGTAAAACAAGTATCGTTTTTAGCCTGCTGGTATGCTTGCTGGCTATGATGTTGTGGAGTTGTACTAACGGCAAGCAGCGCGAGCTGAATCGGCTGTTGGTGGAGCTGGCCGACGAGGATGCCACTATTGACCGCAGCGACTGGCAACAGATTGTGGAGTTCCTGGATGCGAACAAAGCGCATTTCAAACAGTTTTTCGATGATGGTAACGTAGAGACAGATGAATTGAAGGAATATATCAGCGACCTATTCGCTCATCGCCGACCACCAAAAGAAATCACATTTGTGGGCATTGGCGGCAAGGAGACGCTCGACGTAAAGTTCTATCTGGAACGCTCGGGCTCGATGTTACCTTACGATGCACCCGGTGGTGACGGCTCGCTGAAAGCCGCTATAGTGCAGCTGCTCAACAATCTGCCTGGCAAAGATAACCGTCTGTTCGTGGTGAACGACGGTGTGCATCCTTATCCGAAGGGCATCGACGAGTTTGTCAGGAGTGTAAACATTTTCGAGTCGACAAAGGGCATCGGCGACGCCAGCTATACCGACTTTGGCAGAATTTTTCGTGAGCTTTTGGAGAATACCAGTGACGATGAGCTATCAGTGCTGGTGACCGACATGATATATTCCACGCGGGAGATGGCCGGTGTGAACCCGATGAAGATATTTGCCGACGCCCAAGGCATGACACAGGCCGTATTTAAAGACGAGACCCGCCGACGCGCCATGCTCGTAGTGAAACTGTCGGGCTCATACAACGGTCCCTACTATCCCTACGACCAGCCAAAGGGCGGAACAGCCTATAACGGCCAGCGCCCCTATTACATCGTCGTGGTAGGCTCGAATGCGAACATCCACCGGCTGACCACCGACGCCAACTATGCCCCGTTCAGCCGTTTCACCAGCCTGCGAGGCTTTGAGCACATGACGCTCTTCGGAGGCGACGATATTTACAACCCCTACTATTCGCTCCTGCTTTCGGGCAAGGATATTCGCGGGCGTTTCTCGCCCGAGCGAGGACAGGCCGACCGCATCACCGCCATTGAAGGTGTGAAGCCCGACAAAGACAGCGGTGACATCCGTCTGGCATTGGCCGTAGACCTGAGCGGACTACTGGTGGAAGACGACTATCTGACCGACATTTCGAACTACAAGGTAGAAAGCGCCGACGGATTCACCATCAAGGAGATACGCAAGGTGGGACGCGACGATGCCACACCGGCAGAGAAAAAATATTTGAAAAATGCCACCCACATCTTCGTGCTCGAAGGCAGTGAGGTGCGCACCAACGAAGAGATGGAGATCAAACTGCTGAACCGACTGCCCGCATGGGTGGCGCAATCGTCGACCGACGACGACCGCAATACGGCAGCCTCCGGCTTCGCACAGACAACATTCGGACTGAAATATCTGATGCAAGGCATCTACGACGCCTATGCCCGCCATGCTAAGGACGAGCCTTGCTATTTTGAAATAGAACTGAAATTGAAAAGATGAAAGATTGATGGTTGAAAGGTTGAATGCTCAACTCTCAACGCAAAATAATTGAAAAGAATGAAAAGCAAGTTTATATTATTAATATCAGGAGCAGTGGTGTCACTGCTGCTGCTGATTTTCTCGGCACAAGTGTTCGAACTGCTCTATTACGAGCGTGAGTTTTCCAACGAGATGTTCAATCAAGGGCTCTATACCATAGTGGCTCTACTCATCGTAGCCACTGCTTGGGTGATGGGCGGTATCTACTATTATGTGGTGAACTCCGTGAGTTTCTCCCGATGGTATCACTGGCTGGTCGTGCTGGGCATCTGTGCCGTGCTGGTACCTGTGGTCACATACGTATGGCTCGACGGACAATTTGCCACCGACGGCCTCGACTTCGCAAGTCAGCAACTCACCTTCGCTCTCTACGCCATGCTTGTCGAGGTTGTCATGTTCATCATCGCCTCGTTCTCTATGCGCTGGTGGAGCAGCAACTGCCGACACACACCAATACCCGAATAAAAAAAACTCTCTACTCCTCTCTATAGAATGAGGAGTAAATAGTTCATAAAAATGAAATTATTTATCAATAACTAACAAGAAGATACAACTCCCCACCTCATTGGGAGGAGCTGGGGGAATCCTCAATTTTTAAATAAATGCGACTATTTCTTTTTCTTGTAGGCGGTACAGGCTCACGCGTGATGAGACCGCTGATTATGCAATTTGCTGCTGGCGTTCATCCTTTAGATGAAAGCGGGCAACCCCTTCCGCTGGAAGTGGTGCCTATCGTGATTGACCCACATCAGGCAAATGAAGACCTAAAGCGCACGGAAAACCTGATGCGCTGGTATAAGCAGACACGGAAAACGCTCTACGGCGACGACGTGGATGTGAGAAAGGGATTCTTCTCGGTGAAAATCTCCACTCTCAGCGACATTCTGCCCAACGGCTCGAACCTCAGTGACACGTTCCTGTTTAACATGAACGCCATAGAGTCGAAAAAATTCAAAGATTTCATCTCCTTCTCGACACTCGACACGGCAAACCAGGCCCTGTGCTCGATGATGTTCTCCAACGACCAGCTTGAGACAAAAATGGACATTGGATTCGTGGGCAGTCCTAACATCGGCAGCGTGGCTCTCAACCAGTTCAAGGAGAGTGAGGAGTTTCGGCAGTTCTCCAACGTGTTCCAGAAAAACGACCGCATCTTCGTCGTATCAAGCATCTTTGGCGGAACTGGCGCTGCAGGTTATCCCATCATCGTGAAGAATATCCGTAACGCAGGCAAGAATGCCCAGATAAACAACCGCGGTGATCTGCGCGACGCAAGAATAGGAGCCCTCACCGTGCTACCCTACTTCAACATCCAGCAAGACGAGAAAAGCCCTATCTCACGGGCAGACTTCATCTCGAAGACTAAGTCGGCACTCTACTATTATCACGACAACCTGACGGGATTGCGTCAAAACGGTGTCGACCTACCCATGTCGAAAGTCAATGCCTGCTATTACCTCGGCGATGAGGTTCCCAGCAATCCATACTTCAACGACCCAGGCGGGAACGGACAGCGCAACGACGCACATGTAGTGGAATATGTAGGAGCACTGGCCGTGCTCGACTTCATGCAGATTCCCGACGAGATGCTCGTTACTGTCGACGGCAACGCGCAAAACCCCATCTTCAAAGAATATGGACTCAGCAACGACAAACGCACTCTCACACTGAAGGATTTCGGCATCGAGACACGCACCATCGTCAACAAACAAATGGCGAAATTCTATCTGGCATACCAGTATCTCACCCATCAGTTCCGCAGCGATATCGGACGAGGATATACACAGGACAAACCAGAAATTGGGAGCGGTTTCACTACCACCTCGTTCTTTACCACATTGACTAACAGTTTCTTCGTGGGCTACCGTCAGTGGCTCAAGGAACTTAAGGGCAATCAACGTAGCTTTGCACCGTTTAACCTAGACACCACCAAATTGAGTGAGGGACTGAACGATATTGCGCCAAAAACAGGACTCTTCAAGTCGACCATCGACTATAAAACGCTACTCTCTGCATTAAACAAAGAGTCGCAAACAGCTACCCGCACACAGAAATACGCATCGAACAACGTTGCCTATAAACTGATGAACCTGCTTGATGAGGTGTTAGACAAACTAATAGATGAAAAGTTCAATAGTGTGATTTGAAATGAGCAAGATACTTTCATACAACAACAAGACAACAGGTGAGGGCTGGATAGTTTTAAATAGCCAGTACAATGCCGATGACATAGAAATGATTTCCGATCCCAACGGCGGACTCTCACAACAGCCCCGTACGGCCATCCCCTCTCCGTTGGCTCAGATGGACCTTGTTAAAAACGCTTTCAAACGACTTGCCGCCCACGCATCTCTTCGCGGAGAGGCGATGGACGAGAAGTTAGTTGCCAACGCCCTTGACATTGCACAACTCTTCTTCAACTTCGGAGAACTGCGCGGTCAAATGAAAATTGTACAGTGGGACCGCACAACCAGCCTTGAGCAGCTGAAGTCGTCTTCAGCCCACCGACTTCTGAGCGAGACCATAGAGATGTATCTCGATCAAGACAAGGAAGCATTCAACTTCGACAAACTCGACCGACTTTATTTCCTCATCTATGGCAATCAGGTCATCGGTTGCACCTCGCCCGTAACCCTGTTCATGGCCTCACCAAATGCAAAGGAAGGTATGTTCGACATTCCCGTTGAGCAGAACGTGAAACTCTTTGACCTTTGGCGACCACTATATCAGCGCGACGCCAAATTCGTGAAATACATCTATTCACTTTTTACGGCCTATCCGGAACTGAAAAAATACTGTGGCGAGGTAAACTCCTATCTCATTACCTGTTTCCCATTGCTCGACAAGGCTCTGCAAGCCGCCATCTTATCGGAAATAGGTAACCCCTCGGCATTTGATACAGAAAACGCAGAACGCGCAAAAACATATCTGCAAACCACATTCACACAAATGGATGAGGGTGTGCAAGCTTTGGGTGTGCCCTTCTTTGAAGCCCGTCTGGCTGACATCCAAGCCGCCATTCAGAAGAGCGATTTCATGTTGGTTCCCTCACGTCAGGTAGACGAACAGATTCCCCTGGTGCTGCAAAACCAACTCAATGCCATGCCGTCAGACCCGTTCACCTATATTACCGGAGCATGGAACAACGCTACCGTCATTACACCCGATGACTATCAGTTGCCACCAGAGAAACGCATCTTACCAGCAACCAACCATCAGTATCCTTGGTTGACCGATGACGATTTCCTGCAACCTAATATCATCAAACTCGACTATGCCGTAGACAGCGACTGTTTCTTCAACGGTAACCTCGTAAAGACTTCACGTGAGGCCGACGATTGCGACTTCTTGTTGCCGATTAAACCGTTGTTCTTCAAATATTTCGACGTGAAAGACCTATGGGGAACTATTAACGGCAAGCCTCGATTTGAACTTCAACATGCCAAGAACGGTGCAGTTGAGACCGTTACAGCCATTCTTCGTCTGCCCGTACAGAAACGCGGTGCCTGCATTACCCTGCAACGCACCTATGTCGCAGCAGTAAATCTCGATTTGTCCTACGATCGCAAGAATAATCTCGGCCATTTTATCAGTGTACCTTTTGCCATCGGACTGTTCCCCTTCGTGCGCACTTCGACTGTCCCCCATTACAATGTCCAGCTCGTGGACCGTGCACTTGGCAATTTGGAAAACTATCGGCTTTCGTTGGCATTCTACCAAAACGGTTACCAAAATCATGTAGCCGATGATGATGTGATAGCCCGTGAACGAAGCCTGAAAGCCGAGAAGCGTGTCGGCTCGACCTATTATCGGCTGACATCCAATTTCGATTATATGAGTGTTGTGCTGACCGATGACCGCAACTCACTGGCTGCAGAAGGCATCGTCTGTCCGAGATGGAACGACTTCTATGATGGTCACGAGCAGTTCACCTTCGCCGTTGACTTCGGAACGACGAACACCCATATTGAATATATGACCTCTACAGAGTTGCCCAAGCCACTCCATATTGACTCGTTGTCGCGCGACCGCTTGCTGGCTACACTTTACAACGGTTCGAAGATTCTCTACGATGTCATCTTGAAGCAAGAGTTTCTGCCGAAGGAGATAGGCGGCGAGTATGGATTCCCCCAACGGACAGTACTCTCCGAAAGTGAGCGTCTTGACGCTGAGCATGTCGACCAGATTGTCTCGCTGGGCGACGCAAATATTCCGTTCATCTATGAGAAAGAGAGCATCGGCTATGGCAACCGCATTGTTCCGAACTTGAAATGGATGGTTGAACAGAGTCAAGACAAGCGCATTGCCGCCTACTTGACCGAGTTAGCCCTACTCATGCGAACAAAGGTACTACTTGAGAATGGCGATTTATCGAAGACGCGCCTTATCTGGTTCTATCCATTGGCCATGAAGGTAGGCAAGATTGCCAAACTTGGAGAGATGTGGGAACGTATTGTCAGCCGGGTCTTTGGGATAATCCCAGACCACCAAAATCTCATCCAGATGCCTGAATCAGTTGCACCTTATTATTTCTATAAGTGTAGCAGCCAGTTCCGGGGCTCCGCCTCTACAGTGGCCAGTATCGACATTGGTGGCGGATCGAGTGATGTCGTGGTGTTTGAAGCCAACGAGAAGCAGCCTACCATGCTCACTTCGTTCCGTTTCGCAGCCAACGTACTCTTTGGCGACGGTTTCTCCGAAGTACCACATGGCGACACCAACCCCATGCTGGTAAAGTATGTCGATTATTTCCATCATCTTTTCAATGCTGATGATGAGAAATACGGCGAACTGAGCGGTATCCTTGAAAACATCACCTCGCGCCGTAAAAGCGAAGACATCAATGCTTTCCTCTTCTCGATCATCAACAACCGCGTAGTGGGAGGCAACGACGTATTCTCCTATAACCTGCGACTGAACGAAGACGGACAATTTAAGATTGTGTTCATCTATTTCTATGTTGCTCTTGTCTACTATGTGGCTCACATGATGAAGCATCGTGGTTTACAGAAGCCCCGAAGCCTCATGTTTAGCGGTACAGGAAGCAAGGTGCTCGACATTGTAGGAGCCCAACGTGAGATCAATCTGCTGACCCAGGCCGTCTTCGAACGTGTCTACGGTGAAGCCTACAATGAGGATGGTTTCTCTGTCATCATGGAACGCAATGAGCCGAAGCAAATTACTTGTCGCGGCGCACTGATGCAGATGAGAGATGAAAAAGGCAGCGAAAGCGTGAAAACATTGAACAACATGCTTGATGCCTACGACCAGACCATCAAGGGTAACTATTCTATGACCAGCAAAGAGCAACTCATCTATAGCGACATGGACAACCCAGATATTCGCCACGAGATTGTGTTAAGTGTCAGACGGTTCAACGATTTCTTCTCAGAACTATGCGATGCCATTCGCGTGACCGATCGTTTCTTAGTTGACTACAATGCTTTGCAACATCTTCGCGAGGTTATCAACAAAGATCTTGAGCATCATCTCATCAACGGATGGAACTTCAATAACAAGAATGAGGGTGACCACAATGCCTCCGACTCGATAGAAGACACTGTGTTTTTCTATCCGATTATCGGAAGTATCCGCGACAATTTGATAGGAGGATAGCCTATGTTTTCAAAGTTTCTAAGCAAGACTTCCGACTCCAATCCCGATGCGACTGAAGTCATCGAGACACCTGAGTGGCGACAACTTTCACAACTCGAAGCCCGTGTAAAGCAGTTAGAAAAGCGCGTAACCCTGCTTGAAGCAGAGTTGAATAAAAAGAAGGAGGAGATGGCGAAAGAAAAGGAAGAGAAAGAAGAAAAGAAAAATGGCTTGATTGAGAGCGAAGTCGTCTGCAATGATGTTACGCCCCATGTTTCAAGCACAACTACACTCTTCCTTTCCGCTCCCGATGCTGAAGGTATCTTCACTGACTGCGACACATCTGAACAGATTGGAAAGAGCATGTATCGCCTGACCACAAAAGATGGTATCACAGGAACCTTTGAGGTGCTTGACACTCCCGATGCTCTTGCTACAGCTCTCATCAGCGTGTCACAATTTGTGAAACCTGCCTGCCGTGTTGTCGGCGGCGTGCCTCCATTTCCTCGTCAGATTCTTACTCAGGAGGTTGGAACAGCTAAATGCGAAGAAAAGGTGTGGCGTGTTGTAAGTAAAGCTATCGTATCATTCAGTGCATAGTTCATAGTAGGCGAATACTTCAGATGACTATGGATTATGAACTATAAGTTATGAACTATAAGTTATGATTTTAAAATGTCCCCATTGCAGGTTTAAATACGAAGACGAAGTCAAGCCCGGTATCGAGGAGTTGTCTTGTGTCTGTCCACGTTGTGCCTATCCGTTCACGGTAACCCTTGAAAGTGGCAATGTTTCCCAAAGCTCCGACCAGTCCTCAATCGAAAAGGAAGATTCCCCAACGCATTCATCTTCTTCTCTTGAAAGAGATGGAAAAGTGGGTTCCCTGAATACGGGTGCGGAAACAAGTGAGCCTGCGTGGATTACCCAGCCTGCACAAAACCAGCCTACTATCCCTCCACAAGGATGGGGAGTGGAAAGAAGGCCCCCTCAGCAGGGAGGCTCTGGAGGACTTCGGGGCTCTTGTTGTCTGAAGTCGCTCATCATATTTGTCATCGTAACTGTGGGCGTCGTCTTGTTGACCAGAAGCTGTTACGAGTCGTTCACTGCCGATGACCTGGGCAACGACAACTACGCCCCTGCCACCGAAACCTCGCGCGACGACGCCTACGCCAACGATCCGCATCCCAGCAAGCTGCCCAAATGGGTACAAGGTAACTGGGTCTATAATGATGAAAACGGCTTTCAAGTTAGTGTCAACATTCGCGGGCGTAAGATTTCCGAGACCTCAGGCGGACAGACTTCTTACGGAACAATAACCTTCGACGGCGACAATATCACAGCCGACTTTGGTGACAGCCACACCATGCGCTACAAAGTCTATAAAGAAGAGAAAGTCATCGACTGCGGAGGATCTAATATGAAAATGAAAAAAATAGAATAACTTTACCTTTTATCCATTAGCAAAGCGACTATGCCAGATAATAAGAAACGAAACAATACACCTGTCGATACCACCTATGGCCATCTTCAGCCACAAGCCCTCGACGTAGAGAAAATAGTTCTTGGCGCGCTCATGATAGATAGTGAGGCCTTCTCTGTTGTGTCAGAGATACTTGTGCCCGAGACTTTCTATGACCCCAAGCATCAGAAGATCTATCTCGCCATACAGACACTCAACATGGCGGAGCACCCTGCCGACCTCATCACCGTCACCGAGCAGCTACGCACACAAGGCGACCTTGAAACCATTGGCGGTGCCCCTTACATCGTAGACCTCACATCCCACGTCGCATCATCGGCCAACATCGAGTACTACGCCAGCATTCTGCGCAAGAAATTCCTTGCCCGACAACTCATCCGCTACGCCGGAATGATTGAACAAGGAGCCTTTGACGAGACTGCCGACGTTGACGTGCTCATGCAGGAAGCTGAGGGAAAACTCTTCGAGCTCAGCCAGAAAAACATGAAAAAAGACTACACCCAGATTGACCCCGTAGTCGAAAAAGCCGTCAAGGCTATCGAAACCGCATACGAAAATACCGGCGGCCTCACTGGCACTCCCTCTGGCTTCGAGAAACTCGATGACATCACCAGCGGCTGGCAGAACTCCGACCTTGTCATCATCGCAGGCCGACCTGCCATGGGAAAAACCTCGTTCGCACTCTCTATTGCCAAGAATATCGCCGTCGATCATCAGCTGCCTGTAGCCTTCTTCTCGCTTGAAATGAGCAACCTCCAACTCGTGCAGCGACTGATGTCAAACGTCTGCTCCATTGACAGCAAGAAAATCCTCAACGGACAATTTTCGAAAGACGACTGGGAACGGCTCGACATCAATCTTCGCAAGCTCACGGGTGCACCACTATACGTTGATGATACACCCAACATGTCGGTCTTCGAACTGCGCTCTAAGGCACGCCGCCTAGTTCGGGAAAAAGACGTGAAGCTCATCATGATCGACTACCTCCAGCTTATGAACGCCAGCGGTATGCGTTTCGGTAATAGACAGGAAGAAGTTTCCACGATTTCGCGCTCACTGAAAGGTTTGGCCAAAGAACTCGACATCCCTGTGCTTGCCCTTTCACAACTCAACCGTCAGGTTGACTCTCGTGACAACGGTGACAAGGGCGAAGGCAAACGCCCGCAGCTCAGTGACCTGCGCGAGTCGGGAGCCATCGAGCAGGATGCCGACATGGTGCTCTTCGTACACCGGCCCGAATACTACCGCATCTACGAAGACGAACATGGAAAGGATATGCGCGGCAAAGCGCTCATCATCATTGCCAAGCACCGTAAAGGAGCCACTGGCGACGTGACACTCGACTTCAAAGGACAGTTCACCCGCTTCGAAAACGAACCTGTACATAACAAGAAACCCGTCAGCGAAGGAGGCGAGGTAATCGGAAGCCGCATGAACGACGATACCCCTTTCCCACCGCCAGAAGGAGAAATGTCGTGACACCACAACGTGACATCTCTACAAACAAAATTTGATTTTATGTTTTTTAACAAACGGCCGTGTTCATTTAACATGAATACGGCGTTTTTTTGAACAAGAAATATTGTAGACACAAATTTTTCACGTATGAGTGTGCAGCGCGGGAGGCAAGTTAATAAATGGGGAATGAAAGATGATGAGAGAGCGTGTGCAATTTTTATTTTGCGAAAGATATATGTCTCGCGTCTGAAAGATAAGCTTTCACCTTCCGAAAGGCCATCTTTTAGACAACGAAAGACGGCCTTTCGGGAGGTGAAACATATATGTTTGACAATAAACTATCACTAATTTTATCAATTAGACAAAATGAAAGAGCTGGAAAATGGTATTTCCCGCTCCTAGAATTAAGAAAAATGTCGACAGAACCTGTTAACATTTCAATGCCCCGAAATTATTAAATTCTGTAAAATCTTATTGTCTTTCGCTCCTCACTAATAGGACAACATTGTATGCGGCAATAACAAACAGGGTGAGGAAGGCAATATAGGCTTGCAGAACAAGGGAAAGCCCCCCACCTTCTCCCCCGACAAGAGATATCTTTCTACCAATAGGTAATAAAAGATGAGAAAAGACTGTCTTCATCACGTTGAAACCGTCGGCATAGATGAATAATAGGATACAACCCACGCCACAAAGTACCTTGAGAACACGCTCTATGGTTATTCCAGAAAGGACATGGCCCGTCTCAACCATTTTTGCCTCCGGCATACTCTTAATCTGGCTGATGACACAATCGGAGAAACCATTATCGGGAATTTCCGCTTCCTTAAACTGTGCGAAGAACTGGTTGACGAGCTGCTCGTCCTCCATGTTCAACATTTCGTCTTTAATCACATTATCTTTCATAACCGTTTTCCTTTAGATAAGTTGCAAGTTTGTGTTTTCCTCGCGAGAGGTGCGATTTAACAGTTCCCGCATTCATGCCGGTGATGGCGGCGATGCGGTCGATGGGCTGACCTTCGACAAGCTGTAATGTGACACATGTGCGCTCATCATCGGAAAGTTGGCCGAGGGCTGTATGGAAGTCGAAGGACAGGAGGGGGGATGAATGTTGGGTGACGGGTGATGAAGAATAGTTCTCCTTTCCGTCATCCCCCATCACCCGACACCCAACATCTTTATTGCGACGGTGATGGTCGTAGAACACATTGTAGGCTATCCGGTAGAGCCAAGTGGAAAACGACGACTGCCCACGAAACTGCTTAATATTGACATAGGCTTTGACAAAAGTGTCTTGGGCAAGGTCATCGCTCAACTGCTCATCACCATGTGTCTGGCTGAGGAAGAAGCGACGGATAGGCGACTGATATTTCACAACCAGACGGTCGAAAGCCCGCTGGTTGTGAAACATTACCACTTGAGTGACAAGTGCCAGGTCGCTCAATCCTTTCATCTTCTCTGACTAATCTTTCTTCCGCGATGTACGGGCAATAATCATCTGACCGACTCCGAGACAGGCGACAAGAATACCTATGCCAACGAGTCCATGGGCTCCCATAATCCAGAAGAGTGCCATAAGTCCTACGCCGATAGATGTATTTCTGACACCGCGCTGCCACATATCGTTCTCAGCATTGCGGGCAGCCACCTCATTCGTTTCCATCCCAGGAGCAGGGGGTGGCCCGGAAGCATTTCCCATATCGGCCATACGTTGCTCGCGGAAGTCAACATTGCGGTTATGGCGCTTAATGAGGTAGCGCAGAAGCATGATGACAATGATGACAGGCAGCAGCAGGAACAGGAAGGCGAAGATGAGGCAGACAACTATAATGACGACAATGGCCCAGATATTCTCCCTGTTTTGTTTGGAAACAGCAGAGAGCCATGAGAACGGGTCGTCATAGTCATCGGGGTTAATACTGATGTCATCATCCGAGGCATCGGTTTCGTCGAAATCAGACGGAGCGACAACCGTAGTGTCGGAGTAGGCAACAACTTCGTCATTAACCGTTGCACTATCACTTACTACAGGTGTCTGCGGTTTGCTGACAACGGTTGTCGGCTGATGATGACGGTGCTTAGGTCTTGCGTCTACGTTAACAAGCCCGAGCGTGAGCAATAGGCTCAATACTATCAGATACTGTTTCATTTTCTTTGATTTTTTAAGTTTCACAAATTCAAATTATCTGCATTTTCTATCCGTTAGACGAAAGAGTTGCCGATTTTGTTGCAAAAGTGCGAATATTTTTTTAATTTTGCAAGGCAAAAGCGGAAAATCATGAATCTGCCAGACGATTTTTTGCATGAGACCAGAAGCGCGATGGGCGAGTGCCTCTTCGGGCTACTGATGGATGGAATGAAAGCGGAGCCGCCTGTAAGCATACGGGTGAATCCCCTGAAGGGCACTGCCCCAGCCGATGGCGAGCAAGTGCCATGGTGCAGGTGGGGTTATTATCTGCTATCACGTCCGACTTTCACTTTCGATCCTCTGCTTCACGCAGGCTGCTACTATGTGCAGGAAGCCTCATCGATGTTTGTAGATCACGTTGTCCATCATCTCCTGTCCTCTCCATTATCACCCATCACCCACCCATCATCACCTATATTGGCCCTCGACCTTTGTGCAGCCCCAGGTGGAAAATCCACCGCATTATCGTCAGCCCTGCCCGAAGGAAGTATGCTGATTAGCAATGAAACGGTGCCAAAGCGCGCTCGGATATTGAGTGAGAACATGCAGAAGTGGATGATGCCAGAGGGGAATCCCTATATCACAAACAATGCGGCACACGATTTCCAAAAGACGAAGCTCCTGTTCGACCTGATTCTCTGCGATGTACCCTGCTCAGGCGAGGGAATGTTTCGCAAAAATGAGAGAGCTATTGAGGAATGGTCGCTTGCCAGCGTGAAGAGATGCCAACAACTGCAGCGGCAGATTGTCTCCGACATCTGGCCCTGTCTGCGTCCAGGAGGAGTAATGATTTACTCAACCTGCACGTTCAACATTCATGAGAACGAGGAGAACGTGGCTTGGATAGCCAAGGAGCTTGATGCCGAAACCATAGAAATTCCTGTGGAAAGCGAGTGGAACATTACAGGCCCACTAACAGGGAGTCATCCTGTCTGCCGATTTATTCCCGGCATTACACGAGGCGAAGGATTGTTCATGGCAGTATTGAAGAAGAAAGGGCTCAACACCGACGACAATTTCCAGTTCAAGCGTGAGATAACAGGTAAGGTAAAATGCTCCCGTCTAAAGATTGTCCCCAATGATTTTCTTAATGCATACAGAGAGGTCGCCAAGACACCTGCCCATTGCGCAGACCTTTCCTACGAACAGGCTATTGCCTATCTGCGGGGCGAGGCCATCGTCTTACCACCCGACACCCCGCGCGGTATGATAGTCGTCAGTTATCAGGGGCATCCACTTGGTCTGGCGAAGAACATTGGGAACCGCGCCAACAATCTCTACCCCAAAGAGTGGCGCATCAAGAGTACGCACATTCCTACCCAGGAGTTCAGAAATTAAAACGTTAAGGAGTTTACAACAAAATATGAAACAATATCTCAATCTGCTCGACCGCATCCTGACGGAGGGCACAAAGAAAGAAGACCGAACGGGAACGGGAACGCTCTCAGTGTTTGGCAATCAGATGCGTTTCAATCTCGAAGAGGGCTTTCCGCTGCTGACGACAAAAAAACTACATCTGAAGAGTATTATCTATGAACTGCTTTGGTTCTTGCGCGGTGACACAAACGTGCACTGGTTGCAAGAGCGCGGCGTGCGCATCTGGAACGAATGGGCCGATGAGAACGGTGAGTTGGGACCTGTCTATGGTCACCAGTGGCGTTCGTGGCCCGACTATGAAGGCGGGACTATCGATCAGATTCAGCTAGTGCTAGACCAGATTAAACATTCCCCAGACTCGCGCCGTATGATAGTTTCGGCCTGGAATGTGGCTGAGGTAAACAAGATGGCCTTGCCCCCATGTCACACGATGTTCCAATTCTACGTGGCTGACGGCAAATTATCACTCCAGTTATACCAGCGCTCGGCTGATACGTTTCTCGGTGTGCCGTTCAACATCGCATCATACGCACTCCTACTGCTGATGATGGCACAGGTGACAGGACTACGTCCAGGAGAGTTCATCCATACCACCGGCGACACCCATCTTTACCTGAACCATCTTGAGCAAGCCCGCCTGCAGCTCACACGCACACCACGGCAACTACCCGTGATGCGACTGAACCCTGACGTGAAGGATTTGTTTGCCTTCAACTATGAGGATTTCTCATTGGAGAACTACGACCCCTGGCCGCATATCAAGGCAGAAGTGAGTGTGTAAAAGTATTTAGTGTTTCAACATGATTAGCATTATCGCGGCCGTAGCCCGCAACAGAGCTATCGGCTATCAGAACAAACTTATTTACTGGCTGCCCAACGACCTAAAGCGTTTCCGGCTACTGACAACGGGGCACACCATTATCATGGGGCGCCGCACCTTTGAGTCGTTACCCAAAGGCGCACTTCCTAATAGAAGAAATATCGTACTGAGCCGAAGCAAAAAGGAATTCCCCGGTTGTGAGAGTTTCCCGTCGCTTGAGGTGGCATTGCAACATTGCAAGAGCGATGAGGATGTCTATATCATAGGCGGCGCGGCGGTCTATGCGCAGGCAATGAAAGTGGCTGATCGTCTGTATCTGACAGAGATAGATGATACACCCGACAATGCCGATACCTTCTTTCCGCCTTACGGGAGTTGGAAAGAAATTAAGCGTGACTGCCATCGGAAAGATGACCGCCACGCTTACGACTATGCCTTTGTCGACTATATGAGAGACGACAACTGTTAGCCCGTTATTTTGTTTTTACCTCTTCGAGTGCCGATACCCAGTTCGTGTCGATAGAAAATTGTGTGATATAGCCTGGGTTATCTATGTAGGCATAGACCATCTCTTTGTCCATATCATTGAACAGCGCGTTACCCGTCGTGGCACCCTTGAATCGCGCCATCACCAACTCACGCTCCTTCTTGTTCTTTGCCTCGGCCAGTTTCTTTACGTAAAGATTCACAAACTCAATCAGCGCATTTGCCTGCGTGCCAAGCTCAATTACAGTGAAGCCTTCTGTCTGTCCGCCCTTTTCCAAAAGATAGTAGAGTGCATCATACTTGAAACAAGCCACCTTCCGCTCTTCCAGACCAAGCGACTTGTCGGCAGCTTGTTTTTCGGAATATGTCATCAGCCGTTTCACCTCATTGTAGATTTCTTCCTCCTGTGCACTTGCACCCATCAAAAAGCTGCATAGCAAGGTGCAAACCATCAATATTTTCTTCATGCTTTTATTGTTATTTATTTGTTTTCTTTTTTCCTGCTTATCTGAAAGCGTGCAAATTTAGTGATAAAAAGCCGAACAGCCCCTAATCACTGTCATCCTTTTTTTCTTTTTTAATACTTTTTATCTACTCAAAACACTTCCATCCCATGCCACGGCATTCATCACCCAAGAAACTAGCCTTCACGGCACGAAAGTTTATCTTTCGTTATCGGAAGACAAGAAAACGAACGTTTCTTTTGCGGTCTCATTTATTTTTCGTACCTTTGCAACCCGAAAAGTGAACATATAATTTAATAAGGTAAAACTACAAAATAATGGCAAAGCGATTTGCAGAGCACAGCGGTCTTGACTTGACCGCGACGAACAACAGGATATTGGCACGATGGGAGCAGCTCGACGTATTCCATCGGAGTATTAACGAGCGCGAGGGACAGCCGCAGTTTGTATTCTTCGAAGGACCTCCGTCGGCCAATGGTCATCCTGGTATCCACCATGTATTGGCTCGCAGTATCAAAGACACTTTCAATCGTTATAAGACCATGCGCGGCTATCAGGTACACCGCAAGGCCGGATGGGACACACACGGACTGCCCGTAGAACTGGGTGTAGAGAAAGAGCTGGGCATTACCAAAGCCGACATCGACAACCGCGAGAGTGACAAATACATCTCTACGGAAGAGTATAACCAAAAGTGTCGTGAGAACGTGATGAAGTTCACCGCCGAATGGCGTGAGCTGACCGAGCGAATGGGCTACTTCGTTGACCTCGACCATCCCTACATCACCTACGACAACAAATACATTGAGACGCTTTGGTGGCTACTGCGCCAGCTCTACGACCAAGGACTGCTCTACAAAGGCTACACCATACAGCCCTATTCTCCCGCTGCAGGAACCGGACTCTCAAGCCATGAGCTGAATCAGCCGGGCTGCTACCGCGACGTGAAGGACACCACCTGCACAGCTATGTTCAAGATTAAAGATAAGGCCGATTGGTACTTCCTCGCATGGACGACGACCCCCTGGACTCTGGCTGCCAACTCCGCACTCTGCGTGGGACCAAAGATTGACTACGTGGCCGTTAAGACCTTCAACCCCTACTCGGCAAAACCCGTGACCATCGTCATGGCCGAGGCACGACTCAATGCCTATTTCAAGGAAGAAGGACGCGACGCCAACTTCGCAGCCTACAAGCAAGGCGACAAGGTGATTCCCTGGAAGGTGATTGCAAGATATAAAGGAACCGATCTCACAGGCATGCGGTACGAACAGCTCATGCCGATGATACGTCCCATAGGTGATGCCTTCCGCGTCATCGAAGGCGACTATGTAACAACGGAAGATGGTACAGGCATCGTACACATCGCCCCAAATTTTGGAGCCGACGATGCGTTCGTGGCAAAGAAGGCAGGTATCTGCCCTATTGTGCTCATCGACAAAAAAGGCAATGAGCGTCCTGTTGTCGACCTCGAAGGAAAATACTTCAACGTGGAAGACCTCGATGCTGACTTCGTTGAGAAATACGTGAACCTTGACGAGTGGCTGAAGTTTGCAGGCCGCTACGTGAAGAATGCCTATGACGACACGCTCACCGAGAAAGACGAGACGCTCGACATCTCCATTTGCATGGATCTGAAAGCACTTGGCAAAGTATTTAAGATAGAGAAACACACGCACAACTATCCGCACTGCTGGCGCACCGACAAACCTGTGCTCTACTATCCACTCGACTCGTGGTTTATTAAGTCTACAGCCAAGAAAGAGCGCATGGCCGAACTGAACAAGACCATCAACTGGCAACCTGAATCGACAGGAACAGGCCGTTTCGGAAACTGGCTTGAGAACCTTAACGACTGGAACCTCTCGCGCTCGCGCTTCTGGGGCACACCACTACCTATCTGGCGATCAGAAGACGGAGAGGAAATCTGTATCGGTTCGGTGGAAGAACTTTACGACGAGATAGAGAAAGCCGTCGCAGTAGGTGTAATGACAACAAACCCACTGAAAGAAAAAGGCTTTGTACCTGGCAATATGAGCCAAGAGAACTACGACCGCATCGACCTGCACCGCCCATACGTAGACCACATCGTACTGGTTTCGCCTACTGGCAAGCCCATGAAACGCGAAGCTGACCTCATCGACGTATGGTTCGACTCTGGCTCTATGCCCTATGCACAAGTACACTACCCCTTCGAAAACCGCGATGCGATAGACAAACGGCTGGCCTTCCCCGCCGACTTCATCAATGAAGGTGTAGACCAGACACGTGGCTGGTTTTTCACTCTCCATGCTATCGCAACGATGGTATTCGACAGCGTAGCCTTCAAAAACGTTATCTCGACTGGCCTTGTACTCGACTCGAAGGGCAACAAAATGTCGAAGCACGTTGGCAATGTGATTAATCCGTTTGAGATGATAGAAAAATACGGTAGCGATGCTGTGCGATTCTACATGATGACTAACTCGGAACCTTGGGACAACCTGAAATTCGATCCAGAAGGCGTGGACGAGGTTCGTCGTAAACTCTTTGGCACACTCTACAACACCTACTCATTCTTTGCCCTATACGCCAATGTTGACGGCTATGACCCGTCGGCCACGATTGGGTCGCAACGAGCTGAGCGTCCTGAAATCGACCGATGGATTCTCTCATGTCTGAACACTTTGGTGAAACGTGTCATAGAAGATATGGACGGCTACGACCCCACACGTGCCGGACGACTGATTGACCAGTTCGTAAACGATGACCTGTCAAACTGGTACGTGCGACTGAACCGCAAACGCTTCTGGGGTAAGGAGATGAGTGACGACAAACGCTCAGCCTACGACACACTCTACACCTGCCTGATGACCATTGCAAAACTACTTGCCCCATTTGCACCATTCTATACGGACGAACTCTATAAAGACCTCGGAGGTGAAATGGATAGTGTACATCTCGACATGTTCCCTACCGCTAATGAGGAACTCATCGACAAGGAACTTGAAGCCCGAATGGAAATGGCTCAAAAGATTACCTCCATGACGCTTGCTCTACGTCGCAAAGTCAACATAAAAGTACGTCAACCACTACAGCAAATTATGATTCCCGCGGTGAACGATGAGCAACGACAGCACATTGAGGCCGTAAAGGAACTCATAAAGAATGAGGTCAACGTGAAAGAACTGAACTTTGTTGAAGGTCAGAGTATACTCGTTAAAAAAGTAAAGTGTAACTTCCGTACTATGGGTAAGAAATTCGGTAAACTCATGAAAGGTATCGCCACCCAGATGAACACACTTGACCAAGAGCAAATAGCATCACTTGAAAATACAGGGCAAATAGCTCTAATGGTTGAGGGACAAGAAGTTATTGTAGACAAAGAAGATGTGGAAATCATCAGCGAGGACATTCCAGGATGGTTAGTTTCAAACGAAGGCAACCTTACCGTAGCCCTTGAAGTTGAGCTTAATGATGAGCTACGCAAAGAGGGCATGGCTCGCGAACTCATTAACCGTATACAAAACTTGAGAAAAGAAAGTGGCTTTGAGATTACTGACCGCATCAGCGTTGTCATTGGGTCAAACGAACAGACCGATGACGCCATTGAAGCTTATGGAGATTATATTAAAACGCAAGTGCTGGCTATCGATATTACCATTGCCGAAAATGATGGCACCAGAGTGGATTTCGACGATTTTTCAATCAATATTACAATCAATAAGAATTAACAAATAAATAAGAATACAGATTATGGCAGAAAAAACACGTTATTCGGATCAGGAACTCGAGGAGTTCCGCTCCATCATCAATGACAAACTATCACTGGCCCGCCGCGACTACAACACGATGATGCGCCAGATAAGAAATGTAGACGGCAACGATGTTGACGATACATCGCCAACATACAAGGCACTTGAAGAGGGAAGCCTAACCCAGTCGAAAGAAGAACTTATCCGTATGGCCAGCCGCCAACAGAAATTCATTCAAGGACTGGAAGCCGCACTCGTACGCATCGAGAACAAGACCTACGGCATCGATCGTATGACAGGCGAGCTGATACCGAAGGAACGTCTCCGCGCTGTGCCTCATGCTACCCTTAGCGTAGAGTCGAAGATTAAAAGCAAGCGATGACGAAGAGGAAACTGTTCACGGAAGGACGGATAGCCATACTGCTCATCATAGCTGTCTTACTGATAGACCAGGTTATCAAGATTGCAGTAAAAACCAATATGTGCATTGGTATGGGAAACCATATCCATATCACCGATTGGTTCTACATTGAGTTCATAGAGAACAGCGGCATGGCCTACGGCATGACCTTCATTAACAAATTGGCTCTCAGTCTGTTTCGTATCGTAGCCATAGCCATCATGGGATGGTATGTCTACAAATTGTTGGGACGTAAGCACAGGAAGAGCTATGTCTTTTGTCTTTCGTTCATTCTTGCCGGCGCAGCAGGCAACCTCTTCGATTCCATGTTCTACGGACTTATTTTCAGTCCTTCCACCCCATTTGAGCCCGCTCATTTTGTTCCTTTTGGCGAAGGCTATGCACCATTCCTTTATGGCAAAGTGGTCGACATGTTCTACTTCCCTATCATCGAAACCACATGGCCACAATGGATGCCGTTTGTAGGCGGTGAAGAGTTTATCTTTTTCTCACCGGTGTTCAACTTTGCCGATGCCTGCATCAGCGTGGGAGTGGTGGTACTGTTGATTTTTTTCCGTAAAGACTTGGAAAGTATCAACGAAGTTTTTTCGTTTAGGAAAAACAAGTATGACAATCATGAGGAACCGTCCGAGACATAAGCTACTGCTTACCGCACTGGCAATTGTCTTGTTTATGTGCATGGCAGCATGCCGGTCAAAAGAGAAAGAGCACGTTATCTCCACCCATAAGATGGAGGCCATACTCTATGACTACCATCTCGCACAAGGTCTGGCACAGATGCGCCCAAGCGATGCGCTCATCATGTTGAAATTTCAAACCGCCATCCTCGACAAGCATGGTGTTTCTCAGGAAGACTTTGATTCTTCAATGGCCTACTATATGCGTCACACCGAGCAGATGCATGACATCTATGAACGGCTTTCCAACCGACTGAGCGATGAGGCTGTTGCACAAGGATCGTCATTGAGCGAGATAGGAAATGGAGGGATGGCAATTAATGGTGACACCACTAGCATCTGGAAGGGACAGACTGCCGCCGTGCTCAATCCCTATCCTCCTTTCAACCGCATGGACTTCAATATCAAAGCCGATACAACCTTCCATGCCGGCGACCGTGTAACTCTCGATTTTAACACGCAGTTTATCTATCAAGACGGCATTCGCGATGCCATCGCCATGCTCGCGATTACCTTTAAAAACGACAGCACGGACACACAAATCATCCACGCCAATTCGACCTCACATTATTCGCTCAGCCTCACCGACAACGAACGGCTCGGCATTAAAGCTGTGAGAGGATTTTTCCTTCTCCCTTCAAGCAACGATTTGACAGACTCTAAGACCACTCTCCGCATGGCTCTCCTCACTGATATCCGCCTAGTGAGAATGCACATCATAGAGCCGAAGACACCTGTAAGTATTCCCGAGAGAACAGACTCTACCATACAGAAAAGTATTCCCTCGCCCACCCCACATTCTTCCACACAGGAAATGTCTCCATCACCCACCTCAAAATACCCCATTCACAAGAAAGAAATACCCCCCCTCAAGAAAACTCCAATCAAGCGACTAGCTCCCGACAGACGAATCATTAACCCTCAAAAACCATAAAAAAATATGCTTAGCGTAGAAGAATTAGTCGACAAACTTATAGATTTAGCCTTTGCAGAGGACATCGGTGACGGCGACCACACCACCCTTTGCTGTATTCCCGAAAACGCGATGGGACGCTCGCACCTGCTTATCAAAGAAGACGGCATCCTTGCAGGAATCGAGGTGGCTAAAGAGGTATTCCGCCGCTTCGACTCGGAGATGCAAGTTGATGTGCTCATCGAAGATGGGACTCCCGTAAAAGTGGGCGATATCGCCATGGTTGTAAGTGGCCGCATCCGTTCACTCCTACAGACCGAGCGACTCATGCTCAACATTATGCAACGAATGAGTGGTATTGCCACTACCACTAATAAATATGTGAAACGGCTCGAAGGTACCGGCACTCGTGTTTTAGACACTCGCAAGACAACCCCTGGCTTGCGGATGCTTGAGAAGCAGGCCGTGAAGATTGGTGGCGGGTGTAACCACCGCATAGGACTCTTCGACATGATACTACTCAAAGACAATCACGTCGATTTTGCTGGTGGCATAGAAAATGCCATCGACCGTTGCCACGCCTATCTTAAGGAAAAAGGACTCGACCTAAAAATAGAAATAGAAGTGCGCAACTTCGATGAATTAAATCAGGTACTCCGCCATGGTGGCGTTGACCGCATCATGCTCGATAACTTTAGCGTTACCGACACGAAGAAAGCCGTCGACCTCATTGCCCACCGCTACGAAACGGAATCCTCTGGTGGTATCACCATTGACACCATTCGCGATTATGCCCTACAAGGAGTCGACTACGTTTCTGTCGGTGCGCTTACCCATAGCGTGAAAGGTCTCGACATGAGCTTCAAAGCATGCTGAAAAGACTGAGATATCTCGCTATTATTGTCCTAACGATTGTCTCCGTTAAAGCATTGCCGGAGCCACTCTTTTCTTCACCCCTTCATTTTCGTGCATTGTTAGCTGGAAATTTTGGTGAAACACGAACCAAGCATTTTCACTCAGGCATCGACATCAAGACCAAAGGCAAAGAAGGAAAAGGCATCTTCGCTGTTGGCGATGGTTATATCTCAAAGGTAGTGGAAAATGACCCAAATATCGGCAATGCCCTCTTCATTCAACATCCTGAAGGCTACGTCAGCATTTATTGCCATCTACAACGCTTCATTGGCAATCTCCATGAAAACATGAAAAAAAAACCGGTTGCTAAAGGTCAGCTCATTGCTGTCAGCGGTAACACGGGAGCATCTGAGGGGCCACATCTACATTTAGAACTACGCGATGCCCGAACAGATGAATGTCTTGACCCTCTCGACTATATAGTACTTGACTATCTCGACAAACAACCCCCTGTGCTCCATTTCATAAAAGTCTATCCTCAAGATACACTCTCGCATTTCGACGGACACACCTCACCACATATTTTCAGCTCGGTCAATGAAGAGAATACCCGACAAAAAGCGGTTACCTCAACGAAGGAGGACTGGGGAACCCACATGGCATGGGGAAAACTGGCCTTTTCTATCAATGCATACGATTACATGGAAGGCTCTAACAACAAACTGGGACTGCATAGTATCAAATGCTACGTAGACAACCAGCTCGTTTTCAGCCGTAATATGGAACGTTTCTCCATCACCGACCACACCCTTGCCGACCTTACATGTGATCAAGAAGAGCTCCTCTCAAACAACAAGATTTTCATCTATACCTGGTTTCCCTCAACGCTTCCACTTCAACACAACTCCCTTTATACCATCAACCGTGAACGTGGAATTATCAATATCGATCATGAGAAAGACTACCACCTGCTCTATGTATTAACTGACCAACAAGGCAACGAGAGCCATTACACTTTCACCATAAAGGGACAAAAAGAATATAAAGAAACCAAGCAACAAGAGAACGAGGAAAAAGTAGAGAAACGCCACCACGAACCGATAAAGAAAATCCACAAACGCAAACCCTATAAACGTAAACATAAACATAAACGCAAAAACCGGTAAGAATATGAAAACATTAAAAACATTGCGCACCCTAATTATTGCGACCACAAGTGCGCTAATGGTGGGATGCACCACCATGGGAACTCCTTTTGGAACGGGCGTCGGCACAAGTAACCAAACAACAGATGTGCTTTCGGGTGTGCTCGGAGCCATCACCAATGGCGAGGCCATAACGGGTGTGCTGAGCAGCGTCATCGGCCTTGACAAAATGACTCAACGCCAACTCATCGGCACATGGGTATATGAAGGACCAGGATGTGCCTTCACCTCACAGAGCGCACTGGCACGTGCTGGAGGCGAGATTGCCGCCACACAGGTAGAGGAGAAACTGGCCGACCAATATGCCAAGCTTGGTCTGAATGCCAAGAACACCATTGTGCAATTCAACCAAGACGGCACTTATGCAGCAGTCATTGGTGGCCGCAAAATGAGTGGCAAATACACCTATGATGAGAAAAACTGTGCTGTTAAAATGTCAGGATTGTTACTCTCGCTCAACGGTTATGTGAAGCGAAATAGTTTAGGAGGCATGAGCTTGCTCTTTGAGTCAAAGAAAATACTCCCCGTGTTACAAGCCATCGCATCGATGAGTGGAAACACCTCCCTTGAAACCATCGGCGAAATCAGTAAAAACTACGATGGTGTGCGCATCGGCTTCGACATGAAGAAATAACGAGAATTAAACAATATTGACCTCGGGCTGGAGGCGGATATGGAAATGCTCCTCCACATCGGAGATAATTGCATCTGACAATTTTACTATCTCATTCCCTGTAGCACCTCCACGATTCACAAGCACGAGAGCCTGTCGGCTATGCACACCGGCACGCCCAAGCGAACGGCCTTTCCAGCCGCACTGCTCTATGAGCCAGCCAGCGGGTATTTTCACTTGCCCACCGTCTACAGGCCAGCATGGTATCTGCGGATAAGCGCTTTGCAACTCGCTGAACTGACTCTCTGGAACTACGGGGTTCATGAAGAAACTGCCTGCATTACCTTCTACGGATGGGTCGGGCAGTTTTTCCTTACGTATATCTATAATATACTGCCGCAAACGCATCGGGCTTAATCCGTCTCCTGCAGCATCGACAACAGTCCTCAGATTTCCATATTCAAGTCGCGGTGTGAAAATCCTTGACAGACGATAGGTGACATATGTGATGACATAGCGGTTTTTCCATTCGTGCTTGAAACGACTGCTCCGATAGCGATAGTCGCAATCGCTGTTAGAAAAGACAACCTCCTCGCCCGTCTGCACATCAACAGCCTCTATCCTGTGTATAATATCCTTGATCTCTACACCGTATGCTCCGATGTTTTGTACGGCAGAGGCTCCTACCTCACCTGGTATGAGTGAGAGGTTTTCAGCTCCGTACCACCCATTTTCCACAGATAAGGCTACAATATCATCCCATATCTCACCCGACCCACAGCGTATAAAGATGTCATTCCCCATCTGCATCACGCTAAACCCTATGATGGCCGAGTGCAATACGATGCCTTCATAGTCGCGGGTAAGAAGCAGATTACTCCCCCCCCCAAGAATAAGGTACCGCTTTTCTTCCAGCTGCGGAATGACAGTCTTCAGTTCATCAACGCTATTAAACTCTATGAAGCGGTTGCACCGTGCGTCGATACCAAAGGTGTTGTGACGAAGGAGGCTGTAGTTTCGGAGGTCTTTCATCAGATAATCAGTTTGACAAGTTTCCACTTTCCGTCCACACGCTTGAAGGTAAGTTGTGTCTCAAGTCCATTGGCAATACCGCGGATGACAAAGATTTTCTGGTCAGTCTTGGTGTATTTCTGTCCGTAGATGATGTTATAGATCTCGCCTGTAGGCAGTTCAGGACCGAAGGTGGCAAACTGCTCAGGGGCGAGAATCCCGTCAACATTACCCTGATCGGTCTCCGGATCAGGTCCGACGAACTTCAATGGGTCATTAATGCTCTCGGTCTGGAAAGTAGAGTCGGTGACAAACTTCTGGTAAAAGTTGAGGAACGAGGCATTCTGGTTCTGGTAAACACCACCATTGTTGATAGAGGTCATCCTCCACTGTCCGTTGATACGGTCGAAGACATATTGCTTCACACTCTTCCTGCCCAAGTTAATTTTCTCTACAACAACATGCCCTACGGTGGTGTCTTTCACAATTTCCATCTGCTTCTGACTGTCGAAGATAAGGGTATAAAAGTCTTGGTTCATGAAGAAGTGGTCGGTCTGCCACTGGCCAGGCTGCATGAGTGTGGTCTTCCCTCCTGAGACCACTTGCAGGGGGAACTGTATACGCTCACGCTGAAGTTTCCTGTTGGCTGCAAAGTTAAAGAAGAAATCGTCAAAAAGTTCGTCGGCTGCCTTTGGCATCGGAGTCTCTTCTATCACATTTTCGGCGGAGTCCACTTCTGTAGTATCCACCTTTGTGGTATCTACTTGAGGGGTCTCATCTACTGGTGGTTTCTTGTCTCTACACGCAGTAATCCCCATTGCCATAAACAAGAATACCAGTCCGACAACAACCAGATAACGACTTTTCTTCATACCTTGCTTCGTAATTTCCTGCAAAATTACAACATTATTTTCATTTTACAACATTTTTCCTAAAAATTCATCCATCTCTTTCATTTTAACTTTTCATCCTTTCAGCTTTTCAACATTTTTTCGTACCTTTGCAACGTTTTTTGAACCAAAACATCCAGATTATGCTCTTACAGAAAATAGAAACGCTGCTCAGCGAAGTGAAAGCGATGAAGGCCTCCAATGCTGAAGAGGTGGAAAACCTTCGATTGAAGTACCTCAGCAAGAAAGGTGAGATCAGTCAGTTGATGAACGACTTCCGTAACGTGGCAGCCGACCAGAAGAAGGCCATCGGCATGAGAATCAACGAACTCAAGCAGACGGCCATGCAACGGCTAAATGAGCTGAAGGAACAGATAGACACCCAGGAGACATCGGGCGATGAGATCGATCTCACCCGCTCGGCTTATCCCATTAGTCTTGGCACACGCCATCCACTCACTATCGTCAGAAACCAGATTGTGGATATTTTCCACCGCATGGGCTTCACGCTTGCCGAGGGTAGTGAGATTGACGACGACCTGCACGTGTTCACCAAACTCAACTTCGCAGCCGATCACCCCGCCCGCGATATGCAGGACACCTTCTTCATAGAGACCAACCCCGACGACGTGGCCAAAAATGTCATCCTCCGCTCACACACGTCAAACGACCAGAGCCACTACATGGAGACCCACCAGCCCCCGATCCGTGTTATCTGTCCAGGACGTGTCTACCGCAATGAGGCCATCTCCGCACGGGCACACTGTTTCTTCCATCAGATAGAGGGTCTATACGTCGACAAGAATGTATCGTTCACCGACCTGAAGCAAGTGCTCCTCACCTTCGCCCGCGAACTCTTCGGCGCCGACACTAAAATACGCCTGCGCCCAAGCTATTTCCCCTTCACTGAACCCAGCGCCGAGATGGACATCTCCTGCCATATCTGCGGTGGTAAGGGTTGCGGTTTCTGCAAGCACACAGGATGGGTTGAAATTCTTGGATGCGGCATGGTCGATCCCAACGTGCTCGAGGCATGTGGCATCGACAGCAGCATCTATACCGGCTATGCCTTCGGCCTGGGTGTAGAGCGCATCACTAATCTGAAATACCACGTCGCCGACCTGCGCATGTTCTCGGAAAACGACGTTCAGTTCCTGCGCCAGTTCGAGGCTGCGAACTGATTACTGAAGGAGAGAGGAGAGATGAGAGATGAAGGAAAGCCTTACCCTTATAATCGCTTTGTCAGTATCCCTGCTGGCGGGCGCAAAAGAGGGCGAAGGGAGTAAAGATTCCCTCCGACACATTGGCTATACCTTCACCTTTCAACCCGCGCAGGTGGCCAGCTGGGACAAGTATACCAGTAAATTCATTCAGAAAAAAAACGTCATCTCCTTTGCCGCAGAGCTTAACCATACCGCCCTGCCCTCCGACAGTAATGCTTTCGACGCCGATTTCGGCTATCCGTCGCTAAGCGTCGGTTTCCGATACTCCGTCAACGATGTCACTCTCCACCGTAGTCCAGACCCCGCATGGGGACTTGCCCAGGAGGTTGACTACGACTCCCGTTTGGGCGACATCGCCACACTCTACTCCACGTTCACCCGACCCTTTTTCCGCCATCGCCATTGGAGTGCCGACTATACCCTCGGTGCGGGCATCGGCTACACCCGTCGCATCTACAACAACATCGATAACATTGACAACGAGCTCATTGGTTCCCGATGGCTCATCTATTTTACCGCTGGTCTTCATGCCACGTGGCACTTTGCCCCGAAATGGGGGGTGCGCATGGGGCTCGATTTCTACCACCATAGCAATGGTGCACTCTATCGGCCCAACAAGGGAGCAAACGTCCTTGGGCCGTCTATAGGAATAAGCTACGAACCCAGCTACGAATATCTCATTCAGAAGCCATCCACTACCCCCTTCCGTCCTTACTTTTTTACTAAAATCACTGCTGGCATAGGCGGCAAGACCCTTCATGAAGACTGGCAGCTCACCCAATTTAATACTCCACCAGGCGAGAAAGACTATCGCACAAGCGACTTTCACCGCTACGTGACCTATTCCACGCAGCTCGACTTCATGTACCGTTATGCGCGCCGATGGGCATCAGGGCTCGGCTTCGACTTGTTCCATGTCAGCTACACCGGCCGTGTACGGGAGATAGACGAGAAATATAGCCGTCAATGCGCTCATAAGCCATGGTCAATCGGTATCGCTCTCAAACACGAGGTCTACTATCGCCGGTTTATCATGAACGTGTCCATCGGCACCTACCTCTACCGCAAACTTGGACAGAACGCCTCCATCATGGAGCGCCCCGTCTATGAGCGCATCGGTGTGCAGTATGCCATACCTGGAATGGGCGGCCTCTCCGCAGGCTTCGCCATTAAAGCCCACGACACTAAGGCCGACCTCACTGAGCTGGTCCTCGCCATGCCCATCCGCCTGAAAAGCCGTAAGCCCAAAACACCTCCCAGCCTCATCACCCGCCGTAGCTCATCACGCTACCTATAATAATTTGCAGCATTTAACATTTTCGGCGCATCGAAATGTTAAATCTTTCTGTCAGATTTTTTGTCGTTTTAGAAACGGAAAACGCTATTTCTCCACCCTTTCATTCCCCATCCATCCCCCATTCATTCCTCTTCCATTCCCAAACATATATGTTTCACCCTGCAAAAGGCCGTCTTTTACCCTGCGAAAGACGGTCTTTCGGAAGGTGAAAGCTTACCTTTCAGACACGAAACATATATCTTTCACAAAATAAAAACTGCACACTCCCACCTCTCCTCACTCTACCCTCCCTTCTCCACAGGGCTTGCCAATTGCACACGCATACGTGCGCTGTATGCATCCAAGACACCTCTTACTCGAAAATTCTTCAAAATCAGCGTTAAAATAAAATGTCGGATTGTTAAAAAACATTACATTACATTCGTTACAATAAGAAAAGTATCCACTTTACAACATATTATATGAGATAACTATAAGCAATCAAAAAACGGTTGCCTGTGTCTATTAGGCAACCGTCTTTTTATTCTTAATCTGCTAATGCAGAGTTCTTTCAAGGGATTTATTTGAAGAATTCCTTAACTTCGTCATTGGGAACCATGCGCTCATCGAAGATGTAAGCTCCGGTCTTGGGGCTTTTCACCATTTTGATAACTTTTGTATATGAGCGACCCTCAGATGAGCCTTCGTGGAGGGTAGCAACCGCTTTCTTTGCCATATTCTATTGTTCTGATTATTGTTATTACTTAATCTCCTTGTGAAGCGTCATCTTCTTGAGGATGGGATTGTACTTCATAAGCTCCAGACGCTCAGGAGTGTTCTTGCGATTCTTAGTGGTGATGTAGCGGCTTGTTCCGGGGAGTCCGCTGTTTTTGATTTCTGTGCATTCGAGTATCACTTGTACTCGGTTGCCTTTTGCTTTTTTGTTTGCCATAATGCTTACTCTCCTATTACTTTAATGTCTTTCCAATCTACATGACCTTTCTCAACAGCCTGCTTAAGAGCTGCGTCAAGACCGATGCGGTTGATGATGCGGAGACCGGCTGCACTAACCTTCAGGCTGATCCAGCAGTCTTCCTCTACATAATAAAACTTCTTGTTGAAGAGGTTGACGTCAAAGCGTCTTTTGGTGCGGCGCTTTGAGTGAGACACATTGTTTCCGACAAGTGACTTCTTTCCTGTAATTTGACAAATTTTCGACATTGGTATCTTAATTTTTATTTTCGTTTTTTGATACTATTTCCAAACAGGGTGCAAAATTACGAATATTTCCCGAATGTGCAAAATTATTTTATCACAAATCATTGAAATTAAGTTTTTTTTTGTTTTTACCCGTGATTTTCAGTGAAATCGAGCTGCAGGATGCGAGTTGTCTGGTCGGTAACGCGACACTGCTCGCCCGTGCGCAACCCTACCACCCAAACAATCTCGCCATGTGCATCTTCGACAACGAGTTGCCGTTGCTTTTGAAAACGGTCAATCTTCTTATTGGTGAGGAAATCGCTGAGCAGTGTGCTGCCCTTCATGCCAAAGGGCCGGAAGCGGTCGCCTTGCCTGACGGTACGAATGGTAAGAGGGAAACATACCTGATCAGCGTCCAGCGTGGCGCAATAAGGCTGGTGCGAGGGAGCGAATGCCTCTATTCGCGGTTGGAGAGTAAGCGTCAGGGCGCTATTGTCAGGAAGGCGATAGTTCCCAACAATTGGAAGTGAAAGGCTGAAGGATCGCGAGGAGCCTTCCTGAGATGACATAGGCTCTACTACCAGAAAACCTCTGTCAAGAAGAAGCCGGTATGTGGATGATTGCCAAGTTCGCCCTGGCTCACCATTTAGCTGCTGATTTATCTGTGCAATTTGCGAAGCATTAAAGCCCATGGGGTGAAGCAGATGAAAAAGCAGGAGCTCGGGCGCAGGTGTGGCTTCGATGGCGGTAAGATTAATGCGCTTACCGTCAAAGACACGCGAGACCATTTTGCCCAACGCCGTATCGCAGAAATCGGCCGACTGAGAAAGATGTCTGGCTGTTTGGTTAAGGGTGTCTGTGATAGAGGGATTAAACGTTTCGAGCAGTGGGATAAGCTGATGGCGTATACGGTTGCGAGTGGCTACGTCTTCAAGATTCGTCGTGTCGGTCATGAATATCTCATCTTGTTCCGCCAACCAATCAACTATTTCGCTACGACGAAGACAAAGCAACGGCCGTGTGATATGCCCGTTACGTGGACGCATACCACTCAACCCACGAATTCCCGTGCCACGAATAAGATTAAGCAAGAGAGTCTCGGCATTATCGTCGGCATGATGTGCCACACATACGGTTTCCGCGTCCAAGTCCTCGCGCAGTTTTTCAAAATAGCGATAGCGTAGGGCACGGGCAGCCATCTCGATGCTAACTTTATGCGTCTGGGCATAGAGTCTGGTGTCAAAATGAACGACATGGAACGGTATCTGCTTACGCTGACATAACTCCTGGCAGAAGGCTTCGTCGCGATTACTTTCCTTGCCGCGCAGCTTAAAATTGCAGTGGACAGCCTCAAGACGATAACCGAGTTCTCCAAGCAAGAGCAGAAGACACACGCTATCAGCGCCACCGCTGAGGGCGACGAGCTGCACACGGCTCTTGTCGAGCAGACAATAGTCGGCAATATAAGCTTCTACTCGCTTGGTCAGTGTCATTCTACATATAAGACTAATCCTTTCAGGTATTCGCCTTCGGGATGATAGATGCTGATGGGATGATCGGCTGGCTGATGGAGCTGATGAAGGATGCCCACATTGCGGTGTGCACGCAGTGCCGCAGTAAAGACTGCAGCCTGGAATTGCTCCTTGCTGACTGCCTGTGAGCAGCTGAATGTGAAGATGATGCCACCTGGTTTTACCTTCTCTATGCCCTTTGCGTTGAGACGGGTATAGCCTTTCAAGGCGTTATGAAGGGCATGTCGGTGCTTGGCAAAAGCGGGTGGGTCGAGCACGATGAGATCATATTCGCCCGTTGTCTTTTCAAGGAAGCGGAAGGCATCTTCGCAATAAGCCTGATGCCGCTCATCGTTTGGGAAATTGAGTTCCACATTCTGTCGCGTCAAATCGACAGCCTTCTCCGAGCTGTCCACCGAATGTACAAGCTCTGCCCCACCCCGCAGGGCATATACCGAGAAACCGCCAGTATAACAAAACATGTTAAGCACACGCTTTCCTTTAGAATACTTTTCGAGCAGCAAACGGTTGTCACGCTGGTCGACAAAAAAACCTGTCTTCTGTCCTCGCAGCCAGTCGATATGGAATTTCAAATTGTTTTCCACCGCGACATCATCGGCATGTCCCCCAACAAGAAAACCATTCTCCGACTCTACGCCAGCCTTGTAGGGCAGCGTGGTTTCACTCTTGTAGAAGATGTTCTCAATATGCAAGTCTTCAAGTCTCAACAAAGCATTACAAATAGCCATGCGTGCCTCGTGCATACCGACGCTATGTGCCTGTATAACTGCTGTCACACCATAACAATCAACTACCAATCCAGGTAATTGGTCGCCTTCACCATGAACAAGCCGGAAGGTGTTCCCGTCATCATTCATGGCGATACCTGCCGCCTTTCGCATGGCCAAAGCCTTCTTCAAGCGGTCGAACCAGAATTCGTCGTTAATCTCCGTGTCCTCAAAAGCAAGCATACGAACGGCAATGGTCCCTAACTGGAAATGCCCGACGCCAAGCAACTCCCCTTCAGCGGAAATCACACGAACCGTGTCGCCTTCCTTTATGCCCTCATCCATATATGCGAGAGCACCCGAGAAAACCCAGGAATGATGACGCTTGAGACTTTCATCTTTCCCTTTTTTTAAGTAAACAGCTTGTATCATTATTTCAACCCTTCTAGTGACAAAATGACATAAAGAAATTTCAAATTCTCAAGTTTCCTCTTCTGGTGAGGAACTGGGAACAGGATCAACTATTATCAATTGGAAATTACCTGTATTTTCCAACTGTTTAAGCTCTGTGTATATTCTCAGACACGCCCATGCGTCTAATGCGGCATATTGTCTCTGGCGCTCATTGAGTTCAGGTGCATCCCAATTAGACAACTGCTGACGCTTGTTGATTTTCTTATGGAAAAGATTGGCATAGATTTTCTGTAATGCAAGGTCTTCAATACCTATGTTACGGACAATATTCTGCAGGTCGATGAAATTGCCGGGAGTGAATTCCTCCCGACGGCGAAGCGAGAGCAAATCATCATGCCACGACAAGCCTATCATAGGTACATTCACATTCTCAAGCAGTTTTTTCACAGACGGTGTCATCCCCATTTTATTCAGTCGGAAAAGAAAACATTCTTTCTGTGTAGCCACCTGAAGAAGGGATACCTTATATTGTTTTCCCGGATGAAACGATGGTCTTGTCTCCGTATCCACTCCCAGCATATCGCAAGAAAGCAGGTAGCGGACAGCCCTTCGCGCGTCTGGCTCATTTGTTATTACCACAATATTCCCGTCGAATGTTTCAACGGGAAGTGATGAGAGTTTCTGCTTATCGTACTTATTGTATATGAGCCTCGACATGAGTATTTTTTATCTAACAAAGTGCAAAATTAGAAAAAAGTTGCGAAAATATGGCAGTTTCTTATTTTTTTCCATTATTTTTGCATGGAATTTTCAGCATATCAGAAAAAATGGTAAAGAAAAAGACAAATAAGAAGTCCAAGAACATCAAAGAAGCCATTGGGTTACAGAATATTCTCAGCAACGAAAAAACCGATTTCCTGTTAGGAATCATCTTGTTCGCCCTATCCATATATGTCATCATCGCAATGATTTCTTATTTCAGTACTGGTCAAGCCGATCAAAGCGCATTAGAAGGCATGAGACCAGGCCAGTGGCTGAACACGAATCATGAGTTTACAAACTACTGCGGCAGCTTTGGAGCTATCATTGCCTATGCGCTGATTACACTGAACTTCGGTCTGCCGGCTTTTTTCATTCCGGCTTTCACGGTATTGGTAGCTCTGCAATTGATGGGGGCATATAGGATAAATCTGCTCAAATGGTTTTTCGGCATGGCCGTTGTGATGATATGGAGTTCTGTGACATTTGCTAAGTTTCTCACCCCCATCATGGGCAATCAAGTATTCAACCCTGGAGGAAATCATGGAGCCTACTGCGTGCAACATCTCGAAAACCTTGTCGGATCGCCAGGACTGACTGCTATCTTGGCTTTGGTTGCCATCGTATTCCTGACCTTCCTAAGCGCAGAAACCATCACCGTCATCAGGAAAACCCTTAATCCAGGACTTTTGATGAACAAGATAAAATTCTCGGTCACCAATAATAAAGAGCCTGAAAACATCTATGAGACTCCGCGCGACCCCGAGCCTGCCACCGTCATTGACACTACTGTGTTTGACAATCCCGAAGAAGAGAAAGGCAAAAGTGACAATACGACAACCAAACCCTCCAGCAATGAACCCTCCGTCACAGTAGGACGCGGAAAAGAAGAGGAAAAGGCCGATGGCAAGCGAGTCGCGGCAGAAACCGACCTCAGCAAGCCTATCAATCCTCGGGAGCCTTTTACCAGATATAAGTTCCCCACTCTCAGCCTGCTGAAGAAATATGATAACGACGGTAAGCCTGAGGTCGACATGGAGGAAATCAAGGCCAATAACAACCGCATCGTAGAGGTGCTCAGCTCGTTTGGTGTTTCTATCCGCGAAATCAAATGTACCGTAGGTCCTACGATTACACTCTACGAGATTACTCCTGCCGAGGGTGTGCGTATTGCGAGAATACGAAACCTCGAAGACGATATCGCCCTCAGCCTCGCCGCACTGGGCATACGTATCATTGCGCCCATGCCTGGCAAGGGCACCATCGGAATAGAAGTGCCCAACAAGAAACCGAACATTGTGTCGATGGAGAGCATTCTCAACTCACGCAAGTTCCAGGAGTCAACCATGGAACTGCCTATCGCACTCGGAAAGACCATCACCAACGAGGTCTATATGGCTGATCTCGCAAAGATTCCCCACTTGCTCGTCGCCGGTGCTACCGGACAAGGTAAGTCAGTAGGTCTGAACGCCATCATCACCTCACTGCTCTACAAGAAGCATCCTAACGAGCTCAAGTTCGTGCTTGTCGACCCGAAGAAGGTGGAGTTCAGCGTCTATGCCAGTATTGCCGACCATTTCATGGCTTGCCTGCCCGAAAACGATGAAGAGCCGATTATCACCGATGTGACAAAAGTGGTGCGCACCCTGAACGCGCTTTGCGCTCTGATGGATAAGCGCTACAATTTACTGAAGATGGTGCATGCGAAGAATATCAAGGAATACAACCAGAAATACGTCAACCATCAACTTAATCTGACCGACGGCCACGACTACATGCCCTACATTGTTGTCATCATCGATGAGTTCGGCGACCTCATCATGACCGCAGGTAAAGAAATCGAACGGCCCATCTGCCGCATCGCGCAGCTGGCACGTGCCGTGGGTATTCACATGGTCATCGCCACCCAGCGCCCCACTACCAACATCATCACAGGTACCATCAAGGCCAACTTCCCTGGCCGCATGGCCTTCCGCGTGATGTCGCAAATCGATTCAAGAACCATTCTCGACCAAAAGGGAGCCGACCAACTGGTGGGACGCGGCGACATGCTCATCAAGCAAGGCGGCGACCCCGTGCGCGTACAATGTGCCTTCGTCGACACACCGGAGGTGGAACGCATCAACGAATACATTGAAGACCAGCCAGGCCCACAAGAGCCGATGGAACTGCCCGAACCCGTCAGCGAGGAAAGCGGAAGCGGACCTATCGCCGGTGGAGGCGGAGGAAGCGTTGGAAAACTCGACTCTCTCTTCGAACAAGCCGCACGCTTTATTGTCAACACCCAGCAAGGCTCCACGAGCATGATTCAGCGTAACTTCGAAATCGGCTACAACCGCGCCGGACGACTGATGGATTCGCTCCACAAGGCCGGCATCGTAGGTCCTGCCCAAGGAAGCAAGCCGCGCGATGTGCTCATCGCCGACGAGAGTCAGCTAAATGCCATTTTTGAACAATTGAGAAACGCATAGATTCAATTCCAAGAACGATAGCTTTATCAATCATAAAACGTACATTCTCAACATGAAAAAGATAGCTTTATTATTCATAACATGTGCTCTTTGCGTCACGACCTTTGCGCAAAGCAGTACACAGGCCCGCGCCATTCTCGACAAGACGGCAAAGACCATCGGACGGGCAGACGGTGCGCAGGCCGATTTCACCATGTCAAGCCCAAAAGCGGGAAGCGTGTCGGGAACTGTCTACATCAAGGGCAACAAGTTTCATGCCCGCACACCACAAGCAATTGTATGGTTCAATGGCAAAACGCAATGGAGCTATATGAAAAATACTGACGAAGTAAGCCTCTCCACTCCCACTCAAGCACAGCAGATGGCCATGAACCCCTATACCTTTATAAATATGTATAAAAGTGGCTTCGCACTAAGTGTGAAGAACGAGGGAAGCAACTATGTCGTAAAACTCGCCGCTCAAAACAAACAACGCAGCGTTCAGGAGATGTATGTCACGATAAACAAAAAGACCTACGTTCCATCGTTGATAAGAATGCGTCAAGGACAGACATGGTCAACCATCAACATTCGCAATTTCAAGGCCAAAAACCAACCGAACAGCCTTTTCACCTTTAACGCCAAAGACTATCCAACTGCTGAGATTATCGACCTTAGGTAAACAGATTCAGAATGACACTATTCGAGATTTTCAAGACGCTTCGACGGCATCGTAAACTGGCCGAAAAGCGCAGCATGAATTTTGAGCAGAACAAAGCCGCAAAATATCTTATTTGGTTTCTCGGCGCTTTTATCATCATCTACCTTATATTTTTTGCGGTGATGTTCGCCTTGATAGCCAACGACAGTGACACCACCACTTCCGTTGAATTTATCTTCGGCCTCTTCCCTTTCATTCTTACGCTCGACTTCCTATTCCGTTTTACGGCCCAGCAGACCCCGTCACAGATTATCAAGCCGTACGTGCTATTGCCCTTGCCGCGCTATGCCTGCATCGACTCGTTCATTGCGTCATCGCTTTTCACCTCAAGCAATTTCATTTGGTTTGCCATGCTTGTTCCCTACCTGCTTATGGCCGTTGTGTTTAGTCATGGCTTTTGGTTGTCGGTAGCCATCCTTGTCTTCTTCTGGTTATTGATTTTGCTCAATAGCCAATGGTATATTGTTGTCCGTACACTCATCAACGACACAATAGCTTGGTGGCTTCTGCCATTAGGTGTATATGCCCTTGTCTTTGCCCCAGCCTACATCGGTAAACATGCGGGAATGAGCACACTCTTCAAAGACTATGCGAGCATTGGAAAACTATTCGCAGATGGTAGCCCGTGGCCATGGCTTGTCGTCATTGCATTGCTGACGATAATCATTCTCGTCAATCGGCGGATGCAGTATACCCACATCTGGAAAGAGCTCTCACGTACCGAGACCACCCATTTGCATCATGTCAGCCGATTCAACTTCCTTTCAGGATATGGCGAGATCGGACAGTACATCGCTCTGGAGATAAAAACCATTCTCCGCAATAAGAATCCACGCAAAGGTTTCATTTTCGGCACCGTTATCGTATTAGGTTTTAGTTCTATCATCTCACTGACCGACATCTACGACTCTCCATTTATGACGAATTTCTGGTGCCTATACAACTATGTCATCTATGGCGCGATGATGCTCGTGCGTGTCATGTGCAACGAAGGCAACTATATCGATTGTCTAATGGTGCGCAAAGAGAACATCCTCAGCTTGCTCCGCGCCAAATATGCTTTCTATTCTATTATGTTGCTCTTTCCCTTCCTGCTTATGCTTCCTACCGTGTTTAGCGGTAAGTGGACACTGCTCATGCTTATTTCTTATGCCGTCTTCACAGCAGGATTTCAGTATTTTGTACTCTTTCAGCTGGCTGTCTATAACAAGCAAACTATTCCACTGAACACAAAGTTCATCAGCAAGGGAGGAATGGAGAACAACTATTTCCAGTTTGCCGCAGAAATGGTGAACTTCATCATACCCATGATATTTGTCTCCGTCCTGCAAGCCTTCCTCAGCAACACGGTTTCCTATATCATCCTACTTATCATCGGGCTATTCTTCATTGCCACCCATCGATTGTGGCTACGCAACATCTATAACCGACTCATGACCCGAAGATACCGTAATATGGAAGGCTTCCGCGCGTCAAGATAAACACTTTTTCAATGCATTTCACTGGTATCATCATCGCTGTTTCAACCTTTCTGATTATCGGTCTTTGCCATCCGCTCGTCATCAAGACAGAATATTACTGGGGCACACGCTACTGGTGGCTATGGCTTGTAGCAGGCATCGGCTGCATTTGTACGGCACTCTTCATCGAAAATGTCGTCTTTTCCTCCTTGCTTGGTGTGACGGGAGCGTCATTTCTCTGGGGCATAGGCGAGTTGTTTGCACAAAAGAAACGGGTAGAAAAAGGATGGTTTCCCATGAATCCTAAACGCCGTAACGAATACCTACAATCCGATGAAGACTGAACTGCTACTTGTAGGAAAGACTACAAATAAACACATTACGGCATTGCTCGACGACTATGCCCAGCGAATAACGCACTACATGCCTTTCGCCATTACCGTAATCCCCGAGCTGAAGAATACAAAGAATCTCAGTGAGGAGCAGCAGAAGCAACGCGAAGGACAACTTATCCTCGGACACTTACAATCCTCCGATTACCTCGTTCTCCTCGACGAGCACGGAAAAGAACTGCGTAGCATCGAACTGGCTGAATGGCTCACGACAAAGCAAATCACCGCCCGACGACTGGTATTTGTCATTGGTGGTCCTTACGGATTCTCACAAGACGTCTATCAACGAGCCAACGAACAGTTGTCGCTCTCTCGCCTCACCTTTTCTCATCAGATGGTTCGCGCCATCCTCACTGAGCAAATCTATCGCGCCTGTACCATCATCAAAGGCGAACCCTATCACCATGAATAGAATAAAAAATGATAAATTAAATCATAAAACAACAAAGACTATGAACGTTTTAAAAGCATTTTTCATTACCTCAATGCTCCTTGTTGGTCCTTCAGCTAAGGCGCAACAGTCCTATACCACTACCGACGGAGTAGCCGTGTTTATTCCTGAGGGCTTCGATGCCTCGCAACATTTACCCTCACCTATCTTTGTGCGCGAGCTGGTTCCACAAGGCAACCTACCACAAGACTGGCAGCTACGTCCGCAGTTCACCACTGAGAATGGTAAGAGTATAGCTGCTATCCATGTGGGCGACGATGTCGACCTCTACGGAACGGGCGAGGTGTTCGGGCATCTGCGTCGCAACGGCGAGACCGAAGGCTTCTGGAACAAGGACAACGGAGCCTATGCTGCCGAGGGTGGCCGGCGACTCTATCAGACCCATCCCTGGGTCCTCGGTGTGCGTAAGGATGGTACTGCTTTTGGTATCATTGGCGACAACACATGGAAGTCGCGCCTGACCACCGATAGCACCATACGTTTTGAGAGCGATGGTCCCGCTTTCCGCGTGGTCATTATTGAGAAAGAGTCGCCCCAAGAGGTATTGAAAACCCTTGCCCAACTCAGCGGCACGATGCAGTTGCCACCGCTCTGGTCACTCGGCTATCAGCAGTGCCGTTTCAGCTATCATCCCGACACGCGTGTCAAGGAGATTGCCGACACCCTGCGGCTGAAGCAGATTCCCTGCGACGTCATCTGGATGGACATCCACTACATGGATGAGTATCGCATTTTCACATTCAACAAGCGGGAGTTTCCTAATCCTAAAGACGTAAACAACTATCTGCACAGCAAGAACCTGAAGTCAGTCTACATGATTGACCCTGGTGTGAAAGCCGATCCCAACTATTTCGTCGACAAGGTGGGAACCGAGCGCGACTATTGGGTAAAAGACAAGGACGGCAATGTGTTTGAAGGCAACGTTTGGCCAGGCAAATGCCACTTCCCCGATTTCACGCGTCCCGAGGTACGCCAGTGGTGGGGCACGCTCTACAAAGATTTTATGGCACAAGGTGTCGATGGTGTGTGGAACGACATGAACGAGCCCAGCGTGTTCGATGGTCCCGACGGCTCCATGCCTGAGGACAACGTTCATCACGGTGGCGACGGTCTTGCTCCCGGCCCGCATCTGCGCTACCACAATCAATACGGTTTCAACATGGTTCGTGCCTCGCGCGACGGCATCCTGCAAGCCAATCCCGATAAGCGGCCCTTCGTGCTCTCACGCTCCAATTTCCTCGGCGGCCAGCGCTATGCTGCCACGTGGACGGGCGACAACTGGTCATCGTATGAGCACATGCGCCTCAGCATCCCCATGACTCTCAACATGAGCCTCACCGGACAGTGCTTCAATGGCCCCGACATCGGCGGATTCCTTAACAACTGTACCCCCGACCTTTTGGCTCACTGGACAGCCACAGGAGTCTACTTCCCATTCGTGCGCAACCACTCCTGCGACGGCACCGTCAACCAGGAGCCTTGGGCTATGGGAAAAGAGACTGAGGATGCTTGCCGCACCGCCATCAACCGCCGCTATCGCCTGTTGCCTTATATCTACACGCTCTTTCGCGAAGCCTCTGAGAGCGGAATGCCCATCATGCGGCCCGTCTTCTTTGCCGACACTCGCGATGCTTCTCTGCGCGGTGAAGACCAAGCCTTCATGCTCGGACAAGACCTGCTCATCATTCCCCGCTGGGCGAAGAACCCACAGCTGCCAAAGGGCGACTGGGACCTCATCAGCTTTGAGAACGAACAAGCCGATAACTATCAAGCCTACGTTGCCTTGCGCCCAGGAGCCATCGTGCCTATGGCCAACCTCTGCCAAAGCACCGAAGAGTTAAGCACCGACTCGCTGACCCTGCTTGTCAACCCTGCTGCCGACGGTACCGCCATCGGCTGGCTCTATGAAGACAGCGGCAACGGCTTCGACTATCAGAAGGGCGACTATGCCATGTACCGTCTGAAAGCCGAGACCACAGGAAAGAAAATTACCGTCAGCATGACTAAGGAAGAAGGTGCAAGGGCAGCCACACCTTCTCCAAACCATCCCTCTCCTTCGGGGAGGTTAGGAGGGGTTGGGGCTACCCTGCGCATCGGTATCGTCAGCGATGGCCGTGTCATCTATTCTCCGTGGACAAAGGGCGACAGCGTGACCATGAAAGCCATCATCGACCGCTCCCCCACCCTTGACATTTCCAAACTCAATTTCACCGATCTGAAAGAATAACCACCCACTTTACTGGCAAAAATCAGAAAAAGCACATTTCACTTTGCCATATGAAATAATTATTGTACCTTTGCAGAAAATTTGCATAAGGCAGGCTGCACCTCAGCAATCCGAGCGAGCTCGATTGCATTTGGCTTGCACTGCCTTTAACTGCACTCGGCAAAATTGGAGCAAGCTCCTTTTTCGCTCGTTTGTAAAATTTTTGCAGAAAATTAGAATACTATGGAATTTACAGCAAAGCAAATAGCAGAGTTTGTTGGCGGGCGCGTTGAAGGCAACGAGCTGGCTACGGTCAACAGCTTCGCCAAGATTGAAGAGGGAAAAGAGGGAGCGATAACGTTCCTCTCTAATCCGAAATACATGCACTACGTCTACGACACGGAGGCTTCGGTGGTGCTCATCAATGAAGATGTGGAGCTGGAGCGCGAGGCAAAGCCTACGCTCATCCGCGTGAAGAACGCCTACGAGTGTGTGGCACGTCTGCTGCAGCTCTATGAATCGATGAAGCCCCGCAAGCAGGGTGTCGACCCTAAAGCATCCATTGCCGCTACCGCACAGGTGGGCGAAGGCTGCTACATCGGGCCGTTTGCCGTTGTGGGCGAAGGGGCTGTCATCGGTAACGGCTGCCAGATAGAGGCTCATGCCGTTGTAGGCGATAGAGTGAAGATGGGCGACGACTGCCACATCTATTCCCACGTGACCATCTATCACGACTGTGTGCTGGGCCATCGCGTGACGATTCATGCGGGCACGGTCATCGGTGCCGATGGCTTCGGCTTTGCCCCCACGCCCAATGGCTTCGAGAAGATTCCGCAAATCGGTATTGTCACCATCGAGGACGATGTGGAAATTGGCGCCAACACCTGTGTAGACCGCTCTACGATGGGCAGCACCTACATTAGAAAAGGCGTGAAGCTCGACAACCTCATACAGGTGGCTCACAATGTGGAGGTGGGCGAGAACACTGTCATCGCCGCACAAACGGGTATCGCCGGATCAGCGAAGATTGGCCAGTGGTGCATGATGGGCGGACAGGTTGGCGTAGCCGGACACATCACCGTCGCCGACCAGACACATGTGGGCGCACAGGCAGGCATCACCAACACGGTGAAGAAGCCTGGTCAAACCATCATCGGCTCACCCGCATGGGACGCAAAGGGCTTCATGAAGTCGGCTGCCGTATTCCGTCATCTGCCGGAAATGTACCAGCAGATAGCAGAGCTGAAGAGGCGCTCCGCTAATGAAGAATGAAAATATTGAACCCACCCCTTCCCCTCCCCAAGGGAGAGGAGTTTATAAACCGTAAACCAATATGGAAACCATAAAGCAAAAAACGCTCAAAAGCAGCTTTTCTCTTTCAGGAAAAGGCTTGCACACTGGCTTGAACCTTACCGTGACGTTCAACCCCGCACCTGAGAATACTGGTTACAAAATCCAGCGCATCGACCTTGAAGGTCAGCCCGTCATCGACGCGGTAGCCGAAAAGGTGGTCGATACCCAGCGCGGCACTGTTATTGCTCAGGGTGATGTGCGCGTGTCAACCATTGAGCACGGCATGGCGGCGCTCTATGCCCTCGGCATCGACAACTGCCTCATCCAGGTCAACGGTCCCGAATTCCCTATCCTCGACGGCTCGGCTGCCATGTATGTGGAGAAAATCAGAGAGGTGGGCATCGAGATACAGAACGCTCCGAAAGATTTTTATATCATCCGCAAGAAGATAGAGATAAAAGACGAGAAGAGTGGCTCGTGCATCACACTGCTGCCCGACGACGAGTTCTCGCTGACAGCCATGTGCTCGTTCCAGTCGAAGTTCATCAACAGTCAGTTCGCCACGCTCGAGAAGATGGAAGACTTTGAGACCGAGATTGCCGCTGCCCGCACGTTTGTCTTCGTGCGCGACATTGAGCCGCTGCTTCAGGCAGGTCTCATCAAGGGTGGCGACATGGACAATGCCATCGTCATCTACGAGCGCCAGACCACCCAAGAACGTCTCGACATGCTGGCCGACATGCTCAACGTTGAGCATCGCGATGCCAACGAGCTCGGCTATATACAGCACAAGCCGCTCGTATGGGAGAACGAGTGCACCCGCCACAAGCTGCTCGACATCGTTGGCGACCTGGCACTCATTGGCAAGCCCATCAAAGGTCGCATCGTGGCCACACGTCCGGGTCACACCATCAACAACAAGTTTGCTCGGCTTATGCGCAAGGAAATCAAGAAGCACGAGATTCAAGCACCCATCTACGACCCCAACGAAGAGCCCGTGATGGACAATATCCGCATCCGTGAGCTGCTGCCCCACCGCTATCCCATGCAACTGGTCGACAAGGTGATCTCCATCGGTCCGACCACCATCATCGGTGTGAAAAACGTCACCGCCAACGAGCCGTTCTTTACGGGTCACTTCCCCGAGGAGCCCGTCATGCCCGGTGTGCTTCAAGTTGAGGCCATGGCACAATGTGGCGGTCTGCTCGTCTTGAGTCAGGTGGAAGAGCCCGAGCGCTGGTCAACCTATTTCATGCGCATCGAGGAAGTGAAATTCCGTCAGAAAGTAGTGCCCGGCGACACGCTGCTCTTCCGTGTAGAGCTGCTCCATCCCGTGCGCCATGGCGTATCATCGATGAAGGGCTACGTCTTCGTAGGCGATCATGTAGTATCAGAAGCGTCCTTCACCGCACAAATTGTGAAGAACAAATAAGGATATAAAACCCATCCCCTCCCCAAGGGAGGGGCGTTTTATATGTTTTTATTGGTGTCCGGTAAAAAATCGGCCTGCAAGGCCAACAACCCATAGCCCAGGGCGTTGCCCTGGGTGAGTGTGGTACACAAATTGCGCCCTGCTAAGGGCAAAAGCATTTACTCTCAACGCTTTTGCCCTTTCAGGGCGAATGTCATCCGTTCCCCTTACCCAGAGCGGTGCTCTGGGCTGGGTGAGGCTGGCCTTGCTGGCCGCCTCTACAAGCCTCGTTTTTCTGAGTCAGAGATAATTCCTTTGTCTATAGGACATCCGGGCTAACATGTTTAAATTTTAGCGGACACCATAATATGTTTTCCAAGAAAAGAACTAACATAGCGCCCCCATCTCTTGCGGAGATGGGGGCGGTTCTTTATATTTCTATGTTCAACAAATTCTCTCCCGTCTGTAAAATACGCAGATGATAGTGGTTACCGTCGTAGTATATCTGCATGAGCCGTTGTGGCTCGGTAGGCTTCGGCGTAAGGGCAAGTGCCACATGTCCCATCGTACGCCTCAGGTTTAGCTCCACGCAGGGGTGTACCATGTAGCGGTTGTCCTGACGTACAACCATCATGTCGACCCCGAAAAGCCCTGTATATTTTCTTTTTAGCGCCATACGCATGACGGTGCTGATTTTTCTGATGAGCGCGTCAATCAAATCGGAAGCGACATATCGGGTCAGCACCTCGCGTTTCGCCTCTTCCGTTGCCAACACATTCCCGAGGTAAGCTCCGTTGCGCGTAGCGAAAAGCGACAAGCCAAGATAGTTCACCACACCGTCTTCGTCGACACTGAACTCCATTCCAAAATCCTTTACCTTATTATAATAAGGCTCCACCATGATGCCTCCCTGCTGGTCGATAACGTTGCGTATCCAGTTGCGCCCAGCCTCTGTCAGCTCTCCGTCAATATATCTGACCCCTCGCCCCGACGAGCTCCAGGGAGCCTTCAAGACCATCGGAAGACCATGCTCTTCTACGGAAGCCAGATCGGTGACGTACTCCGCCTTCCCGACCAGCCGCCCGTCCGTCTTCACGATGCGCGGCAGCAGATGTGTCGCCGCCCACTTCCGACAGCTCACCTGACGGATGAACGACAACTGCCCATCACTGGGGACAAGCATATTCCGATTGTCTGTCGACCTCAGCTGATGGCGCAAGGTGCGGTTCCATCCCCAGGGCGACACGCTCAAGGGCACCTCCACCGTTGTCAGGTCGCGAAGCGTCACAAACTCCACATCCCGCGCATAGTGCCCTACCCGACGCGCCTGCTCCCTGGCACCCTCGACATTCTCCACGAGCACCCTGTCGCCTGCCGATGCCCACAAGGCAGGAATCCACCCCAAGTCGGCACGAAGCTGCCGACCGGCATGGGGAGCCGTGTATTGCGTCTGGTTAGCCGCCAGTGCAAGATCGTGATCGGGATTAAAGATGTGAAGTGTCATATCGATGGCAAAGATACAAAAAATAATTGATAATTGACAATTGATAATTGATAATTATTTCGTATTTTTGCAACCAGATAGAACGTTGTAATGATATGGAAGCATTCTACCGCACACACGCCTACCTCGTAGAGCACACCAACGCCCCCGTGCGCCGTCGGCTCATGGACGAGATCGACTGGAACGACCGTCTCATCGGCATCAAGGGCACACGCGGCGTGGGCAAGACCACGTTCCTCCTGCAATACGCCAAAGAGCGGTTTGGCGTGAACAACCGCCAGTGCCTCTACGTGAACATGAACAATTTTTACTTTCAGGGGCGCGGCATCGCCGACTACGCCGCCGACTTCGTCAGAGAAGGCGGGCGCGTGCTGCTCGTCGACCAAGTGTTCAAACAGCCCGACTGGAGCCGTGAGCTCCGCAAGTGCTACGACCTCTACCCCGAGCTCAAGATAGTGTTCACCGGCTCAAGCGTGATGCGACTGAAAGACGAGAACCCCGAGCTGGGCGGCATCGTGAAGTCCTACAACCTGCGCGGCTTCTCCTTCCGCGAGTTCATCAACCTCAAGACCGGCAACAACTTCCAACCCTACACCCTCGACGAGATTCTCAACGACCACGAGCACATCGTCAAGCAGATTTTCCCGAAGGTCAGCCCCCTCAAATATTTCCAGGACTATCTCCACCACGGTTTTTATCCCTTCTTCCAAGAGCATCGCAACTACTCCGAGAACCTGCTCAAGACCATGAACATGATGACCGAGGTCGACATCCTGCTCATCAAGCAGATAGAGCTCAAATACCTCACGAAAATCAAGAAGCTTTTTTACCTTCTCGCACAGGAAGGCCCCAAAGCCCCCAACATCAGCCAGCTCGCACAGGAGATAGCCACCAGCCGTGCCACTGTGATGAACTACATCAAGTATCTCGCCGACGCGCGCCTCATCAACCTCATCTACCATCCTGGCGAGGACTTCCCCAAGAAACCCGCCAAAGTGATGATGCACAACACCAACCTCATGTATGCCATCTACCCCATTCAGGTAGAGCAGCAAGACGTCATGGAGACCTTCTTCGTCAACGCGCTATGGAAAGACCATACCGTCAACCAAGACGGCAAGAGCCCGTACTACATCGTCGACGGCAACCGGCGCTTCCGCATCTGCGACGCCGCCACCGAGCACAAACTGCACCTCCAGCCCGGCATCGTCTATGCCCGCTACAACACCGAGGTAGGACTCGACAACCGCATCCCCCTCTGGCTCCTCGGATTCCTCTATTAAGCCCTTACAACCCCATCGCTAAGCCTTCGCAATGCGAAAGCTAAACTTTCACAAAGTAATAGTATATATTTTACTCGGTAATATATATACTTTTACTAAGTAATATATATACTTTTACTCGGCAATATATATACTATTACTTTGTAAAACCTTAGCTTTCGTATCGTCAAACACCAGCAAACGCCACACAACAAGCAAGTTTTTCGCGAAAAGCATGGCGGTAATTCAAAAATAATTTGTAAATTTGCAAGCAGTTCGGGGAGAAATCCGGACAAACAAAAAGCATTCGCTATTATTTCGCGTTCAGCCAAAAGCCTCGGAAACTTATTGGAAATAACAACGCACAGAGATAATATGTGATAAGATGCTCGGTATGGAGCACCTTACTCATCTTCATATAGCAATGCATTCACGCTTCGGCGTGGTGCATACTTTGTAAGATGGGTTGAGGTTTCCATCCGAGGCTGCCTCAAAGCTGAACGCAATAAGGTGCATCACGCCTTTTTTGCGTCTTGGCGTGATTGATAGTTGATGCAAGAACGAACACTATCAATCGCATTATGGCAACAAGAAATTTAGACAAGGCAAAAGTAGCCAAAAAGGACGAGTTTTATACCCAACTCTCCGACATTGAAAACGAACTGCGCCACTATCGCCAGCATTTTCGCGGCAAAACCATCCTCTGCAACTGTGACGACCCTTACGAGAGTAATTTCTTCAAGTATTTCGCCAACAACTTCAACGCCTTCGGATTGAAGAAACTCATTGCGACCTGCTACAACGGCTCACCCGTACAAGGCTCGGAACTGATGATTGATTTCGGAGAGTTTACCGAAGAGCCAAAGAAAATAGCCTACAAAGTAGAGATAACAGAGGTGAGCGACATGAACGGTGACGGGCGCATTGACTTAGCCGATGTGCGCTATCTGATACAAAACGACAAAAATGTGCTCTCCGTGCTGAAAGAGAACGGAGACTTCCGCAGCCGTGAATGTATCGAGCTACTGAAAGAGGCCGACATCGTTGTCACTAACCCACCCTTTTCGCTATTCCGTGAATATGTGGCACAACTGATGGAATATGAGAAGAAATTTTTGATAATAGGTAACCAAAATGCAATAACGTACAAGGAAGTTTTTCCTCTTATTATGCAAAACAAAATATGGCTTGGTTATAAATCTGGAGATATGGCATTTACCGTACCTGATAGCTATGAGCCAAGAGCAACCAGATATTGGCAAGATGAGTCTGGACAGAAATGGAGAAGTATGGGTAATATTTGTTGGTTTACCAATCTTGACCACAAGAAGCGTCACGAAGAACTTATTCTTTATCACACTTATTCTCCAGAAGAATATCCGAAGTACGACAATTATGATGCTATCAACGTGAATGCCACTAACGATATTCCCTGCGATTACGATGGAGCTATGGGAGTGCCTATTACTTTCTTGGACAAATATAATCCCGACCAATTCGAGATTATCCGCTTCCGCAAGGGAAACGACGAGAAAGATTTATCAGTGAATGGTAAATGCCCCTACTTTAGAATTCTCATCCGTAAAAAGAAATAAAATGATTAGAGCAATCATACCACCAATGCCCAGAATGGGCTACAGATTACAGGCAGGGGTGTAACCCCTGCTCATGGCAGCGGTTATATGAGCTCTGAAAGAGCGACAGAATGGTCTGTCACCCCGTCGGGGTTCATATACAACACCCCCGTTAGCAGGGGTTAAACAGCCCGTCGGGCTTCCTTGGTGGTATCTTTACGAATAATAATAGAAATAACAACTATGCAAATCGAACTACAAAAAATTACTGTCCGCGAATTGACTGAAGGTTACGAGGACAATGAGGAGCAGGGCGTGCGAGGCTTCGGAGGCCGTCTGGATATTCGCCCACCCTATCAGCGCGAGTTCATCTACGACGAGAAGAAACGCGCCGCCGTGATTACCACCATCAAGAAAGGATTTCCGCTGAACGTGATGTACTGGGCAACACGCGACGAGGACGCCGACGTGCCCTTCGAGGTGATGGACGGACAGCAGCGCACCATCAGCATCTGCCAGTATGTGAACGGCGACTTTGCCTACGACTTCCAGTATTTCCACAACCTGACTGACGCAGAGCGGAAGCAGATTCTCGACTATGAGCTGATGGTATATGTCTGCTCGGGCAACGACAAGGAAAAGCTCGACTGGTTTGAGACCATCAACATTGCGGGCGAGCGACTCACGGCTCAAGAGCTGCGCAACGCCGTCTATGCCGGACCATTCGTGAGCGACGCCAAACGCTATTTCTCGAAATCGAACTGCGCCGCCTATAACATGGGCAAGTATCTGATGAACGGATCACCCATACGGCAGGACTATCTGGAGACAGCACTGAAATGGATTGCCACCAGCCAGAGCACACCACAAAGCCGGATGACCATAGAGGGCTACATGGCCAAGCACCAGCACGACCCGAACGCCTCACAGCTGTGGCAATACTTCTCGGCGGTCATCACATGGGTGGCCGCGACGTTCGACATCGGCAAGCGCAAGCAAATCATGAAAGGTGTTGACTGGGGAACGCTCTACGACCGCTTCCATGAGCAGGTGTTAGACAAGGCACTACTCGACGCGGAGATTGCCCGGCTCATCATCGACAGCGATGTGCAGAACAAGAAGGGCATCTGCTCCTACGTGCTGACCCGCGACGAGCACGACCTGAGTCTGCGCGCCTTCCCCGACGACATCAAACTGGAGGTCTATGAACGCCAGCACCACCGCTGCGCCAACCCCGACTGCATGAATGCGGGCATAGAGTTCGAGTTTGCGGAAATGGAAGGCGACCACATCACACCGTGGCGCGATGGTGGCCGCACAATTGTTGAGAACTGCCAGATGCTCTGTCGCGAGTGCAACCGGCGAAAAGGGGCAAAATAAAACCCACCCCCGGTTGGGGGTGGGTTTTAGTTGGGCTTTACTTAAAGTAACGCTTGTAGAGTCCCATGAAGCCGGCGCAGTGGCGGGCTTCGTCTTTTGCCATTTCGTGAACGGTGTCGTGGGTGGCGTCCATACCGGCAGCCTTGGCGTTCTTGGCAATGCGGAACTTGTCCTCGCAAGCGCCCTTCTCGGCTGCGATGCGAGCCTCGAGGTTGGCCTTGGTGTTGCCGAGAACATCGCCGAGCAACTCAGCGAACTTGCTGGCGTGCTCTGCCTCCTCAAAAGCATAGCGCTTGAAGGCCTCGGCTATCTCGGGATAGCCCTCGCGGTCGGCCTGACGGCTCATGGCAAGATACATGCCTACCTCACCGCACTCGCCGGAGAAATGGTTCTCAAGGTCTTTGATCATCTCCTCGTCGGCTCCTTCCTTACGGGCAGCACCGAGAACGTGAGCAGTAGCGAAGGTGGGAGTGTCGCCCTCATCTTCGAGTTCCTTAAACTTGGCAGCAGGTGCCTTACAGATGGGGCAGCGCTCGGGAGCCTCAGTGCCCTCGTGGATGTAACCGCAAACGGTACAAATAAACTTTTTCTTCATGATGTTTAGTTTTAAAACGTTAATACTATTTCATTTTTAAGGATTTTAAAATCGTTAAAGACTTTAGAGTCACTAAGGTCGTTACGAGAGTAATGCTTTGACAAGGTTGTCGATACCGACGAGCTGCTGCTCACCTGTCTGCATGTTCTTGAGAGTAACCTGACGGTTGCTCATCTCATTCTCTCCTGCCAGTGCGACAAAGGGAATACCCTTGGCGTTGGCGTAGCTCATCTGCTTCTTCATCTTCACCGCGTCGGGATAAATCTCTGTGGCGATGCCTGCCTTGCGTGCCTGTGCGGCAAGGGGCATGATGTAGGCTGTCTCAGCCTCACCGAAGTTGATGAACAGAAGCTGCGTGGAGGTGAGCACGGTCTCGGGATAGAGGTCGAGAGTATTGAGCACATCGTAGATACGGTCGGCACCGAAGGAGATGCCTACGCCTGAGAGCCCCGGCATACCGAAAATGCCTGTGAGGTTGTCATAGCGGCCTCCGCCGGTAATGCTGCCTATCTGCACATCGAGCGCCTTCACCTCGAAGATGGCGCCGGTGTAATAGTTCAAGCCACGCGCCAGCGTGAGGTCGAAGTCGATTTGAGAGCAAAGCATGGAAAGTGGAGCTTTGAGCGCGTTAAGGATATAGCGGGTTTCCTCAACACCTTTCAAGCCAATCTCCGAGTGCTCCAGCACTTTGGCGATGGTGTCGAGCTTCTCGTCGTTAGTGCCCGAGAGCATGATGATGGGTTGCAGCTTTGCTATCTGCTCCTCGCTGAGACCGTCGTTGCGCAGCTCCTCGTTGACATTGTCGATACCAATCTTGTCGAGCTTGTCGATGGCTACGGTGATGTTGACAATCTTGTCGGCGGCTCCGATAACCTCAGCGATACCGGTGAGTATCTTGCGGTTGTTGATCTTTATCTGCACACGGATGCCGAACCGCTGGAACACGGTATCGACAATCTGCATGAGCTCAACCTCGTTGAGCAGGGAGTCGCTGCCCACGATGTCGGCATCGCACTGATAGAACTCACGATAACGACCTTTCTGCGGACGGTCGGCGCGCCATACGGGTTGTATCTGATAGCGGCGGAAGGGCAGCTGCAACTCTTCGCGGTGCATGACGACGTAGCGGGCAAAAGGCACGGTGAGGTCGTAGCGCAAACCTTTCTCACACATACGGGCAGAGAGGTGGAGCGGATTGCGCGCCATGAGTTCCTCATCGCTCACCTTTGCCAGGCAATCGCCTGAGTTGAGTATCTTGAACAACAGTTTATCACCTTCCTCACCATATTTGCCCATGAGCGTCTGCAGGGTTTCCATCGCCGGTGTCTCTATCTGCTGGAAGCCGTAGAGCGCATAGACCTCACGGATGGTATTGAAGATATAGTTGCGCTTGGCCATCTCGACGGGCGAGAAGTCGCGCGTTCCTTTGGGTATGCTGGGTTTATTCATAGTTCATAGTTCATAGTTCATAGTCCATAGTTCATAGTCCATAGTTCATAGTTCATAGGGCATAGTCGTTTTTCAACCTTTTACTCTTTCAGCCTTATTGTCTGTTCGCGGTCAGGACCGAGAGAGACTATGGCAATGGGCGTGTCGAGCTGAGTCTCGAGGAAGGAGATGTAGGCCTTGAACGCCTCAGGGAAGTCTTCTTCACGAGTGACGTGTGTCATGTCGGTCTGCCAGCCAGGCAGTTCCTCATATATCGGTTCGATGCCCTCGTCAATGGAATAAGGGAAGTGGTCGATGACCTCTCCATGCTGCTTATAAGCTACGCAGGCCTTGATGGTGGGGAAGGTGTCGAGCACGTCGCTCTTCATCATAATGAGCTCGGTCACACCATTGACCATGATGCTATAGCGCAGAGCCACAAGGTCGATCCAACCGCAACGGCGCTCACGTCCGGTGACGGCTCCGTACTCATGTCCGAGGTCGCGCATAAGCTGGCCGTCTTCATCAAAAAGCTCGGTGGGGAATGGTCCTGCACCGACACGTGTGCAATAGGCTTTCATGATGCCAAAGACACGCCCGATGCGGTTGGGGCCGATGCCCAAACCTGTGCATGCGCCGGCGCAAATGGTGTTCGACGAGGTGACGAAAGGATAGCTGCCGAAATCGACATCGAGCATGGTGCCCTGTGCTCCTTCGCAGAGCACACTCTTGCCCTCGCGCAACAAGCGGTTAATCTCGTGATCACTATCGACAAGCGGGAACTGGCGCATGTAGGCAACACCCTCCATCCAACGGCGCTCCGTCTCGGCAAAATCGGCGGGAAGGGGGAAGTCGAACGTGCGCAGCATGTCGAGATGGCGTGCCCTGTGGGCTGCATATTTCTCCTCAAAGCCCTCAAGTATATCACCGACACGAAGGCCGTTGCGCGAAACTTTATCGGTATAGGTCGGGCCGATGCCCTTACCGGTGGTGCCAACCTTGTGAGCGCCCTTGGCAGCCTCCTGTGCCGCATCGAGCAGGCGATGGGTGGGCATAATGAGGTGAGCCTTCTTGGAGATATACAGGCGCGACTTCAACTCATGACCGCTACGTGCCAAGTCCTCGGCCTCGGCCATAAAGAGATCGGGTGCCAAGACGACACCATTGCCGATAATATTTACCTTCCCGCCTTGGAAGATACCCGACGGGATGCTCCGAAGCACATACTTCTGACCCTCGAACTCAAGAGTGTGCCCTGCATTGGGACCACCCTGAAAACGGGCAACGACATCGTATTGAGGTGTCAGCACGTCGACAACCTTTCCTTTACCCTCGTCGCCCCACTGGAGACCTAAGAGCACGTCTGCTTTTCCTCTGTTCATTTTGTTTTCCTGTTTGTTTTTACCTTTTTTTCATTTGCCAGCATCCTGCTCTGGCGTGTTATCCTTGATTTGCACGAACTGCAAATGCCATATACATAGAGGACAAATCCGTCTTTTCGGAATCGTTTGAACTTAGTCTCTTCTACGGCATCGCTTAGATGAGGCGCGTCAATCTCGAGAGCCTTCCCGCACACGGTGCAGACTTGATAGCAGCGGTTCCCGCGATTATAGCAAGGCTCATACTTGGTGCCGGTCTGAAAACGATGTCTGACAACAAGACGCAGTTCGGTGAACAGGCGCATGGTGGTGAAGAGTGTGGCTCGGCTGACACGGAACTTGCGTTTCTCAAGCTTCTCGCCCAACTCCTCTATGCTGAAAAGCCTGTCCATGCTGTACACCGCTTCAAGAATAGCATACCGCTCTGGCGTCTTCCTGTGATTCTTGCTTTCAAGGAATTCGTCTAATCTCTGCTTTGCGCCTTCGTCTACTTTTATCATCATCTGGACTAAAACCGTGCAAAGATACGAAAAAAATGAGAGCAGAACAAAAATAAACTGTTTATTTTTATGTTCTTATCATCCGTCAAGAGCGGAAAGGGTGTTCATGGCGGCATGGCGTACGCCAAGACTCCCCTGCCCCAACAACTCCTCACATCGACGGGAAAGCCGTTGACGTAAAGCCTCTTTCCGCATCTCACCTTTACGCAACAACCGTGTGAGCACATGGAAACCAGCTATCTGGTGTAATGGCTGCGGTGTGTCTATCCAACTCAATGCCAGACGCCCGGCATCGGGGATATGCTGGACCAGGTTGAACGCGAGCATCTCTGCCATCTCCTGTGTCTTCACCTTCGACATCCATTCACCGGCAACCCCGGCGGTCATCTGCGAAGGGGGCATGATGAGCGTGGCCATGATCTTACATTCGCGTATGTCCTCTTCCCACAAAGCCTCAGCCAGCGCCTTATGATGTCCGTAGGGCTTTGCCATGGCCTGTAAACGCATCAGTGGCACACCCCAGTTGAGATGGTAGCCGACCCCCTTCTCGCGCATCGAGCGGGAGGTAGTGCCGTTCATCTCCAGACGAAACGACTGTTTGATGGTTTTAAGTTGAGAACGAATGGAAGACAGGAAACCATAATCCCGACTATAGCGCAACATCTGATGATCATAGGACTCACTATAGTCTACTTCGATGTCGATGAGTTGATGATTATCGTCGTAAACGGGTTTCATCCATGGATTGATGAAGCCTTTGTAGGGTGCAAGGTTAAGCCGCTGGTATCGCTCCAGTATCTCCTGATGGAGTGTCGCGTCTACTTTCACGCCATAGGTCTCCACCAAACGGCGGGCAGCCTCATAGTCGCCCTCGCTCTTGATGCGCTGCACCTCGGCCAGAAGCGTGGCGAACAACTCGCGCAGACGGCAATAGTCGTTTATCTGCAAATAGGTCTTTCCCGCTTTCCTGACCAGCTCGACGGCTCCGTCGGCGTGCGCCTCCACCCAATGGGCGATGAGCGAGCGGTTGCGCATGTGGGCCTCCTCAATCTGGTGGCCGGGCTTAATGCGCACAAGTTGTGTGAGAAGGCCGTTCATCAGATAGGTGTAATAGTGCGAGCGGTGCGCCTCCATGTCGGGAAGGAGCCCCAGCCCGATGAGTTTCTCATCGGCAATATAGTACAGGCCGAAGAGATCGGCACGTGCCTCCTCTATCGTGTTGCCGTATGCCTTGAGCGCATCGGGGCCGGTATCGGGCAGCAGCTGACCGCTTCCATGGCCGAGACACTCGTGCAGGTCGGTGTGCAGGTCGTCGCACAGGTCGCCATAGCGCTCGATGAGGGTGAGTGTCGGCGCGTCGATGACAAACTCTTCTTTGAAGCCGTTGCCGTGGGCGGCCTTGTTGTAGGCATCGGTCAGATTGCCGATGGTGACACTCTTCGAGCCATAGCGGGCACGTATCCAGTCGGCATTGGGCAGGTTGATGCCGATGGCTGTCGATGGATACTCGTCGCCACCGAGCATGGCGGCACACACGACGTTGGCCACGACACCCGTCACCTTTTTCTTCTTAAACCGCTCGTCGACAGGTGAATGGTCCTCAAACCACTGGGCATTGTCGCTGATGGTTCGTGTGCGGCGGGTGGCCTCTAAATCCTTATACTCCACGATACCCTCCCACGAGCCTTTCAAGCCCAACGGGTCGCCATAGACCTCGATGAAGCCGTTGATGAAATCGACCTGTCCGCGCTGCTCTCTCAGCCATTCTATGGAATATTCATCGAAGACGCGTAAGTCGCCTGACTGATAATATTTTACAAGTAATTCGATAACCTTTTTCTGCTGCTCGTTCTCCGCATACTCACTCGCCTTTTCGAGCCAACCGACTATCCGCTTAATGGCAGGTGCATAAAGACCGTCGGCTGTCCATTTATCCTCCTCAATCAGTCCGTTTCGTTTGACGAGTTTAGAGTTTAATCCGTATGACGGAGGTTGTTCGTCGCCAGCGTTCTTCATCGCCGCATAATAGTCCTCTACCTCGCGTTGCGTGACACCCTCGTAGAAATTGCAGGCAGAAGTCAGCACAAGGTCTTCACCGTCGGCCTTGTTCACCCGTTTGGGCAACACGTCGGGGTTGAACATCACGTCGAGCACTTCGTCGGCCATCGTGACACTCACGGCATGAAGTGCCTCAATAAAAAACTCGTGCGAGAAACCCGGCACGAACTTTTCACACCCATAGTGATGATAGATGCCGTTGGAAAACCACACGCGTTTCAGATAGACCTCCAAGGCACGGAAGTCGCTGCTCGTGCGGTCGCCGGTATAACACTCATAAATGGTCTCCAACGCCTGCCGAATCTGGAGATTGTATTTTCCGAACTGGTCGGTCGTGATGTCACGCCCGCAAAGCGTCGCCTCGGCCAGACAATAGATATATCTCTTCTGCTGAAGCGACAATTCATCAAGCCCGTTGAGCCGGTATCTGAGCATCTGCACATCGGCGAAACGCTCGTCTGAATAGCTAAACTTATCGTTCATTCACTAAAAAAGATACGTTTGTTCAATAAAAATGATACGTTTGTTCAATAAAAATGATACGTTTGCGGTGCAAAAATACGAAAAAAATTTGAATGTTTCAAGAAATTTTCGTACCTTTGCGCCCGATTTGACTCCGTGGGGGCTCAAGAAAGCATGAGCACGATGCTCATCGCCTCGCGGAAACCGTTTATTTTTAGATAAAATGTACGCAATTGTAGAAATTAACGGTCAGCAGTTCAAGGTCGAGCAGGGCATGAAACTCTTCGTGAACCGCATCAAAGATGCCGAGGAAGGCCAGACTGTTGAGTATGACAAAGTGCTCCTTACAGACAATGAGGGCGCTGTCACGGTAGGCGCACCCACCGTAGAAGGTGCGAAAGTTGTAGTAGAAGTGTTGAACCCGCTCGTAAAGGGTGAGAAGGTGATCGTGTTCAAGAAGAAGCGCCGCAAGGGCTATCGCAAAAAGAACGGCCATCGCCAGCAGTTCACACAAGTTGAAGTTAAACAAGTAATCGCGTAAAACGCAAGGAGGACAACATTATGGCACATAAAAAAGGTGTAGGTAGTTCTAAGAACGGACGCGAATCAGCTTCGCAAAGATTAGGCGTTAAGATTTTCGGCGGTCAGAAGTGTGTCGCAGGCAACATCATCGTTCGCCAGCGCGGCTCCAAGCACAATGCCGGAACAAATGTGGCTATGGGTAAGGACGACACGCTCTACGCACTTGTCGACGGAACCGTTCAGTTCCGCAAGACTCGTTGCGACAAGAGCATCGTATCGGTTATCCCCGCAGCCGAAGCCTAACATTCAAGTAAACAACTTTTCAAATCAAACGACAGCATCCTGAAGTCTTACAGGCTTCGGGATGTTGTTTTTTGGGGGGGGTGCCCGCTAAATTTTAGACTTGTTAGCTCAGATGCCCTATAGACAAAGGAATTATCTCTGACTCAGAAAAACGGGGCTTGCAAAAACGGCCTACAAGGCCAGTCTCACACAGCCCAGAGCATCGCTCTGGGTAAGGTAGGCATATAATATTCGCCCTGCCAAGGGCAAAAGCGTTGAGAGTAAATGCTTATGCCCTTGCAGGGCGCAATTTGTGTGTCACATTCACCCAGGGCGTTGCCCTGGGCTATGGGCTGTTGGCCTTGCTGGCCAATTTTTTACCGAACACCATTTTTTACGTTCGGGGCATCAATTCTCGTAAAAATTTCATCCAAAAGACGGTCTTTCAGCAAAAATTCTCGTGAGAATTTCATGCTATAGTTTTTTTTTCGTAACTTTGCACCTTATATAATAAATAAGCAGACACACTATGCTCACACTTAAACTCATTACAGAAGATACCGAGCGCGTGATTCGCGGATTGGAGAAAAAACATTTTGAAGGCGCACGCGAAGCCATCGAACAAGTCGTTGCCACCGACCGCCAGCGTCGGGAAGCTCAGCAGCAGCTCGACGCCACCAAGCAGCAAGCCAAGCAGATGGCCGCGCAGATAGGCCAGCTGATGAAGCAGGGCAAGCGCGACGAGGCCGAGCAAATAAAGCTGCAGGTAGCCGCTTTCAAGCAGAAAGACAAAGAACTGCAAGAGGCGATGGACAAAGCCCAGGAAGAGGTCAACGCCCTGCTCTGCCAGATTCCCAACATTCCCTACGACGAGGTGCCCGAAGGCAAGACCGCAGAAAGCAACCGTGTGGTAAAAAGCAACCTCAAAGAATGCACGGCGGAAGACACCGTCGGCAACTGGACGGTGAACCCCCAACTCGGAGTAGAAAACCCACTCCCCCACTGGGAGCTGGCAAAGAAATACAACCTCATCGACTTCGACCTCGGTGTGAAGATAACAGGTGCGGGCTTTCCCGTCTATATCGGAAAAGGCGCCCAGCTGCAACGCGCCCTCATCAACTTCTTCCTCGACGAGGCCCGCAAAGCCGGATATACCGAGATTATGCCGCCTACGGTGGTGAATGCCGACTCGGGCTATGGCACCGGCCAGCTTCCCGACAAAGAGGGACAGATGTACCATTGCGAGATTGACGACCTTTATCTCATCCCCACCGCCGAGGTTCCCGTGACAAACATCTACCGCGACGTGATCATCGACGAGAAAGACCTGCCGATAAAGAACTGCGCCTACACCCAGTGCTTCCGTCGCGAGGCCGGCTCATACGGTGCTAACGTGCGCGGACTGAACCGTCTGCACGAGTTCTCGAAGATAGAGATTGTGCGCATCGACACACCTCAGCACTCGCGCGAGAGTCACAAGGAGATGCTCACACACGTGGAGGACCTGCTGCAGAAGCTCGAGCTTCCCTATCGCATTCTCCTGCTCTGCGGAGGCGACCAGTCGTTCACCTCAGCCATCTGCTACGACTTCGAGGTCTATTCCGAGGCGCAAGGCCGTTGGCTCGAAGTGTCGTCAGTCAGCAACTTCGACACCTATCAGGCCAACCGTTTGAAGTGCCGCTACCGTCACGCAGAGGACAAGAAGATAGAGCTTTGCCACACGCTCAACGGCTCGGCCCTCGCCCTGCCCCGCATCGTGGCAGCCATCCTCGAAAACAACCAGACACCCGAAGGCATACGCATACCCCGTGCCCTCGTGCCCTACTGCCGCTTCGAGGTGATAGAGTAAGCGTATCAACTTCATACATCACAATGAGAAAGGGGCTTAAAGACAATTCTTTAAGCCCCTTCATCGTATCTCAACAAGCCTTACAACCGGTTGTCCTTCGGGAAGATGACGGTGGGTTTGAAGATCTTGGCCTCCTCGAAGTCCATCAAGGCGTAAGAAATAATGATAACAGTGTCACCCGGCACCACCTTACGTGCAGCTGCCCCATTGAGACAAATGGTGCCCGATGCCCGCTCACCCTTGATAACATAGGTCTCAAAGCGCTCACCGTTATTGATGTCTACCACATGAACCTTCTCTCCGGCAATCAAGTTGGCCGCGTCCATCAGGTCTTCGTCAATGGTAATGCTCCCAACATAGTTGATGTTGGCCTCGGTCACCTTCACTCGGTGAATCTTCGATTTCAATACTTCTATCATCATAGTCTGAAAGGTTGTACGCTAAACACTAAGCTTTATAACAGATATGGTCGATGAGTCGGATGGGCGTTGCGCCACAATAGACGGTGATGCAACCGACAACGTGCGACGAGTCGTCCCACGAGGCAACCTCCTGCAACGTATCTCCGTCGACGATGGAGAAATACTCCACCTCGAGCCCGTCAACCGCATTGAGCTTCTCTACGACATGGTCGCGCGTCTCGGCTACGGTATGCTTCTTGGCATAGGTCACGCTGGCCTTGAGCGCCCTGTAGATGGCTGGCGCGATGGCACGCTCATCGGGCGTGAGCAGCGTGTTGCGCGAGCTCATGGCCAATCCGTCCTTCTCACGCACGATAGCACACTCCACAATATCGATATCCGCACCCATATACCTCACCAGCTGCTTGACGACGGCTATCTGCTGAAAGTCTTTCTCGCCAAAATAGGCCCGTGTGGGACGGACGATATAGAACAGGCGGCTCACCACCTGACACACCCCGTTGAAGTGTCCGGGACGCTTAGCCCCCTCCATCACGGTCGACACAGGCGGAAACTCAAACTGGCGGGTGTCGGGCACAGGATACATCTCCTCGACCGAAGGAGCCAGCACATAGTCGGCACCAACCTTCTCGAGCAACGCGCAGTCGGCCTCGAGCGTGCGAGGGTAACGGTCAAGGTCGCCCTTGTCGTTGAACTGAGTGGGGTTCAGAAAGACCGAAACCACCGTCACATCGTTCTCCTTTACACTACGCTCCACAAGCGAGGCGTGGCCTGCATGAAGCGCGCCCATCGTGGGAACAAGACCAATGGTTTTCCCCGCCTTGCGCTCATCGAACAGCGCATTCTGCAACTCAACTATCTTACTGACGACTTTCATCTGATAATCAAATATTTTTGAAAATGCGCTGCAAAATAACAACATTTTTCTTAAATAAGAAAGAATAAGTTTTAAAAAATGCCATTTTTTATCAATATTTTGCGGTTTTTCGTCTTCCGACTTTCTTCTTTCAGCCTTTTTTTGTAACTTTGCAGGGAAATAGGCGCAAGCACATATCATGCCCGCCAGCAACGCAGAAGATTAAAAACCGTCCGACATGGATAAGAAAATATTATTCATCAACCAGGAGATAAGCCCGTACGTACCCGACACCGAGCTGTCGATCATGGGCAAAGACCTGCCGAGTAAGATTCAAGAGAATGGCAGCGAGATACGCACGTTCATGCCCAAATGGGGTAACATCAACGAGCGTCGCGGACAGCTGCACGAGGTAATTCGCCTATCAGGCATCAACCTGATCATCAACGACACCGACCACCCGCTCATCATCAAGGTGGCCACCATCCAGCAGGCACGCCTGCAAGTCTACTTCATCGACAACGAGGACTACTTCCAGAAGCGTCGCATGGCAGAAGACGAGAGCGGCACCGAATACGCCGACAACGGCGAGCGCGCCATCTTCTTCGCGCGGGGAGTACTCGAAACCGTGAAGAAGTTGCGCTGGTCGCCCGACATCATCCATTGTCAGGGATGGATGAGTGCCGTAGTGCCCCTCTACATCAAGACAGCCTACCGCGAGGAGCCGTGTTTCGCCAACAGCAAGGTGGTGACCTCCATCTTCACCGACGAACTGAAAAACACGTTCAGCAGCAATTTCAAGCAATGCGTGGCCTATCGCGAAGCCACCGAGGAACTGCTCAAGCCCTATAAGAAGACCTTTAACTACCTTGAGCTCAGCAAGCTCGCCATCGACTACAGCGATGGCGTGATAGAGGCTGGCAAAGAAGTCAACAAGACACTCATCAAGCACGCCGAGAAAAAGCAAGTGCCCCTGCTCCGCTATCCAGGTGAAGGCTACGTGAAAGCCTATACCGAGTTCTACGAGTCGCTGTTCTAACAGACAGGCGCATATTATCCACGCTTCAACAACCATCCGCATCCAAATGACAAGACATATCTCGCTCCGCACCGCACTCCGCACGCTCCTGCTTGCGGGCATAGCCGCCGTGCTGCTCCCCTCGTGCGACGACACCACCGACAGCATCGGCGTGTCGCTCACCGACGACATGGACCATCTGCAAGTCACCACCGACACCTTCGACGTGAGCACCCGATCCATCGTAGCCGGAAACGTGCTCTCACGCACTACCACAGGCTATCTCGGAAAGATACGCGACCCCGAGACAGGTGCCTACATCACCGCCGACTTCATGGCACAGTTCAACACCCTCGAGGAATACACCTTCCCCGAAATCGACCGCATCCTCAGCAAGATAGACGGCAAGGTCGTGGCCGACTCATGCGAGATACGCCTCTTCTACACCAACTTCTACGGCGACTCACTCGCCACCATGAAGCTCACCGCCTATGAGATGGACCGCCCCATGAGCGAGACAACCCCCTACCGCTCCGACTTCAACCCCATGAGCGAAGGCTACATACGCCCCGACGGCATAAAAACCACAAAGACCTACACCCTGACCGACCTGAGCGTAGCCGAGGACACACGCAACTCCACCAGCTACACCCCCAACATCCGCATACTCCTCAACGAGCCATACACCGACAAGCAAGGCGCGACCTATAACAACTACGGTACCTACCTCATGCGGAAATACTACGAAGACCCCGCAAACTACAAAAACTCCTATAACTTCATCAACCGCGTCGCACCAGGATTCTACTTCGAGTCGAAGAGCGGTCTGGGCTCCATGGCATACATCCACATCAGCCAGCTCAACGTCTACTTCCGCTACCTCTCTGCCGACACCCTTGCCAACGGCATCGCCTCGTTCGCCGGAACAGAGGAAGTATTGCAGACAAGCCGCATCGTCAACGACGAGGCCACCATCGCCCGCCTTGCCGCCGACAATACCTGCACCTACCTCAAGACCCCCGCAGGCATCTTCACCGAGATGACCCTCCCCGTCGACGACATCATCAGAGGCCACGACAACGACACCATCAACACCGCCCGCGTAGAACTACAACGCATCAACAGCAGCTACGTGAGCGACTACATCTTCGATGTTCCGCAGACACTCCTCATGATACCCCTCGACGAGATGCAATCGTTCTTCGACAACAAGCAAGTGGCCAACTACAAGACCTCGTTCCTCGCCACCTACAACAGCAAGACCAACAGCTACGTCTTCGGCAACATCGGAAGCCTCATCCGCACCCTTGCCGCCAAGAGAGCCGCCGGCACAGCAACAGAGAACTGGAACAAAGTCGTCATCATCCCCGTCACCATCAACCGCAACACCGATGACGAGCTGACCACCGTGTACCACGACATGTCGCTCACCAGCACCCGACTGGTAGGCGGAAGCGCGAACCCCAACAACCCCGTCCGCATCAGCGTCATCTACAGCAAGTTCAAGTAAAAGCCCCCATCATACCCCCAGTTGGGGGGGAAGCATCAGCACCCATCATGGCCGATAACTACCTCGAGCGCCATTACGAAGAATACGAGGCCCGCAAACGCGAATGGCTCCGCAAAGGCAAACACCCCGCGAAGCCTTCCGCCCGCCGCACCATCACCCGTCCCGACGACGAGGCACTGTAACGACCGTAAGAATAATCCGAAATATTAAATTATCTTAATTGCAGCGGTGAGAGATGCATCTCTCACCGCTGCAATTGTTAAAGACCAATTTGCAATTTAACAATTGAAGAATTGAGGTGAAAAGCCGAAAAAATGGCTTTCGAGCATCGGTAAGAGCTCCGCATCTTGCGATAGGTATATGTTTCGCCTTCCAAAAGACCAACTTTCGGCCATTGAAACACGGCCTTTCACCACCCGAAAGTTTACCTTTCACAAGTGAAAGATATATCTTTCGCTTTTCACACTTCGCTACTCGAACACAGAAACGAGCATAATACGCTCATGCACAATACCTTACAAAACGTTTTCACTAAAAGATTTATTCACCTTGAGTGGACTGTCACCCCACCATATATATTTTGCACGCTCCTATAACGTTAAAATTCCCGCCTGAGAGTCCCTAATTTTAACAATTTACATAATAGCCGCCTATATGGAAAAGCAAAAATTACTCGCATGTTGATACACTGTGATATTTCGGCATAATGCCACATTATTTGACACCAAAACAAAAAACCTCCCCGAAGGAGAGGAAAAAAAGCCCTCCCCTTTGGGGGAGGGATGGGGAGGGGTGTAGGATTGTAGGGTTGTGGTTTTTTAGAACTTATACCCGAGGGTGAAGAGTACCTGATGGCGCTTGTTGCTCACGTCGACGGCATTGCACACGTTGTTGTAATCCTTAAATTCTTCGTATTCGTTCTCGTAGCTCATGAAGGGTGAGAACTTGCCATTCTGTGCGGAGTACTGATAGGCGAAGTCGAGCGAGAGCTGTCCTATATTGTAGCCGAGGCCGCAGGTAAAGCGGTTGGTGGACTCCCAGTTGGTGTAGTCGGTGGCGGAGCTGTAGTAGGAGCCGAAGGTCTGGAGTGTACCATCCTTGAAACCGTCTTTCTCGTACATGGGCGACACGTAGTTGTAGCCTACCCGCAGGGCGAGCTCGGGGATGGGTCGGTACTCGGCACCGAGCTTCAAGGTGGACACGCCTCGGAGGGTCTGCTCGGTGTGGCGGTTCATCACATCGTCGGAGGCACTGCTGGTGTAGTGGTCGCCCCAATTGTTCCAATACTCGCCTGTCTCGTAGCGGGTGTCAAGCGAGCCGTAGTCGGCAAACTCGTACGATGCGCCGAGGGCGAGGAAGTTGCCTACGGTGTGGCCGAGGCTGAGACCGAACTTCCAGGGGGTGTAGAGCTTGAAGTCGTAGGACTCGCTGCTCGATGCAGAGGTGCTGCCGTCGCTGATGGTGGTGTAGTTGGTGGTGTTGAGGTCGTACCATGTGGGTGTGGCCACGCTCAGACCGATGCGGAAGGGTGATGCCTCAACGGGTCGGAAGATGATACCGGCCTTGATGTCGACACCTGTGCCGTCAATTTTGCGGTCGTCGGCTACGGTAAGGCCGAAGCCGTCGAGCTGCTCGCTATACTCGCCGTAGTGCTTGTAGTTCACATCGTGGATTCCCACGGTGAGTCCCCAGTAGATGCGGTCGTGGTGATTGCCTGCCAAGGTGAAGTCGTACTCGCCGATGTAGCCTTTATGAGCGCGATTGAACGTGTAGGCCGATGCAGGGTCGTAGTACCACATGTTTTCATCGCCATCGTAGTTGAGGTTGTCGGCGTACATGTAGTCGAGCTGGTTGCACGAGGCATAAGGATGGGTATGATCGGGCACTCCCTCTGAGTTCGTGGGGAAGAGTAAACACAAAGGATCATATGGTTCTCCAGGTTTATTCCTCGGAGCTGCCTGCTTCACGTAGGTGAGCTTGTTCTGCGAGGCTCCGTTCAGCCGGTCGGCGGCTGAGAGAATGTAGTCGAAGTTACGGCTCTTGTGATAGTTGAACGCGAAGTTGAGGAAGTTGTTGTTACCAGTCCGCACGGCCCACACGAAGCCTGCCTGGTCGAAGCTCATGTTGGTAGTCTTGCCGTCGGCGAATTTCTCACCGTCCTGTTGTGAGACGAGTCCGAACGACACGTTTGCCGCTGACCGGCGGAAGAGGCCGATGCCTGCGGGGTTGGTGCCGGTGGTTGAGATGTCAGCCCCTAATGCGTCCATCGCACCACCCATACCTACATAGCGAGCTGTTCCGTTTAAGTCCTCGCCCACGATTTTAGCGTTCTCGTAAGTCTCCTGTGCTGCCCCTGCCATAGCTGCGAGCAGGAGTGCAGCGGTAAATAGATATTTTTTCATGTCTTTCTGATTTACGATTTTACAATTTACGATTTACAATTTATTTGGCTATTTTTTTATTCTCTAAGGGGTTTAGTGATTCTTTGTCCACGAATGAAAATTACGCTGCAATTTTCTTCAATCTGTGTAATTTGATAAGAATATTCATCCATACGTGAATTCGATTTATCCGTGACATTCGTGGGTAAAAATTATTCCCAAGACTTAAATTTATTCATTCTTCATTAGCGCAACGCTCTTATCGTCTGCCGCCGAAGCTGCCGCCGCCACCTGAGCGACCACCGCCACCGCCTCCGAAGCTACCGCCACCAGAGGAACGGCTACCGCCGAGCGACCCTCCGCCAGAGGAACGGCTGCCGCCGAACGACCCTCCGCCGAAGCCGCTCGAACGTGAGCTCGACGACGAGGAGCTGGGGGTATAGGAACGGGTGGGCGTAGAGCGACTACTTGAGCGACTGCCGCCAGAATTTCCAGTGCTGTAGTTGTTGGGGCTGTTATTGGGGTGCGTCCCGTATCGGGTGCTACTCGAGCGAGTGCTGGAGCTCGTGCTCGTGCTGCTATTGCGACCGATGGCTGATCCTCCGAAGCGTCCGTTGCCGAAGGTGGTGGTGCGCCCGTTGCTGGTGCCACGAGGGCCATTGTAGCTATAGTGACCATGGTTCTGCGTGCCGCTCACCCCACTGGTGTAATAGGTATAGTGGTACGGACGGTAATAGCCGCCATAACCGTAATACCAGGGGCTGTACCAGCTGCGATAGCCATACCAGCCTCCCCAGCCGTAGCCATAGTACCAGGGATCGTACCAGCCGCTATACCAAGGATAATACCATGAGTCGTACCAGGGATAGTAGCCCAGCCCCGCACGCCAGTAGGAGCCATAGCCCCAACGGCCATAGTACCAGGGGTCGTACCAGCCATAGTAGTCGTCGAAACGGCTCATGCGGCGGCTGTAGTAATAGTCGTCGTCGAAGCCCTCGTCCCAATAGTCTGCCTGAGGAGCGGCAAAGAGGGTGTCCACGTAGGTGGAGTCGGGATAAAGACCGTCGCCAGCCACGAAGTCGATAATGTCGTTGCCCTCGCCAATGGGCTGATAGGTGCTATGGAAACGTCCGCGACGATTATACTCGTCCACATCGCGGTTGCTCCCACAATAGTAGGTCGGGGCATCGGCTACAGTAGGCGACTTTGCAGTCGGCATAACGGTCTCGGCCGTCTTCTTCGGTACGAAGTAGAGGTCGTCGTCCTGTGCGGTGGCTGTTGTGAAAGCCACTACAGAAAGAACTGGGATAAGCCAAAACTTTTTCATTTTCTTCTTATTTTTCGTTTGTATTTTCATTCACGGTGCAAAAATAATATGAATTGCAATGCAAAAATAAGGAAAATCCCTAAAAACGAATAGGTTTTTCCCTATTTTTTGTATTTTTGCAGCATATTTTTATAAAAAAATGCTTCACAAATGAAATATTTAGTCGCTGACTTTAAGATTTCGACCGACCGTGACGGGCTTCTGGCCACGGCTCGTGACATCTTGTGTGCCCTTGCCGGTGAGGCGGGGCATCATGTATTTGAGCTGGGCGAGCTCGACCTGTATCTTGCCCTCGCGGGACTTGGCGCGCAGGGCGAAAATATCGAGGATGAGCATGGTGCGGTCGATGACGCGTACGTCGGTGACCTGCTCGATGTTGCGGATCTGGACGGGCGACAGCTCGAGGTCGAAAATGATCAGGTCGATCTCTTCGGCCTGACAATAGTCGCGGATCTCGTCCAGCTTGCCGGAACCGACGCAGGTGGCGGGGTCGAGGCGCTGGAGCTTTTGCGAGATGGATGCGACCGCCTCGGCGCCGGCGCTCTGGGCCAACTCAAACAGCTCGGCGAGCGACGCCTCGGCGTCGTAGCCGCCGGTATCGACCTCGACGAGCAGGGCGCGGACGGGCTGAACTTCGGTGATGGTGTATTCCATAAAAATCTCCATTTACCTGTAGATTTATTATAACGCATGTGTTATAATCATTATACACAAATCAAGAGATTTTTCAACCGTTGACTGATGCGTCATGCCGGAGGAGCGCTGATATACCTACAGCACGGCCGAGGAAATGCCGCAAACAGGGGCTATTCCTTTCTGTTGCCGCAAACGGTATTGCGGCAGGGGGATTGCCGCGTCACGGCGCAGATCCGCGCCCTTCCCCGCAATGGCACTGATACTTACAGGCTGCTGCCACAGAACCGCTAGATCAGCAGGTACATCAGCGCGAGGAGCAGGTTCATATCCGCGCCGTCCTTCATCAGGATGATGAGCAGTAAAAGGAGAAGGCTTTGCTCCTTATCCTCCATCAGATGATCCAGCAGGCCGGGCGGCTCGGGGGTCGCTTCGGGCGGCTGAGGCTCGGGATGCTGAGGCTGAGATGCGGGCGGGTGTGGCTGCGGCGGATCG